>DAOUFK010000028.1:0-22084 GCA_034430095.1 Candidatus Mesolinea sp. | reverse complement strand
CCTAATTATGAAGGAGGAAGCTGCTGAGCTTCGGTAACATTATCAATTGAACCAACATTCACTTTTCGGTAACATTATCTTTTGACTTGACAGGTTATTTTCACTAAGTTTTACTTAGAAAAAGAAGCGTACACACTTCCTAGTTCATGGCTGGCAACCTACGGGTAGGCTGCGCACTCGGAGACCGGCGAAAACTGATAAAAAACTTGAATATTAAAAATAAAAGTGTTATATTATTAATGTATAACCGTCCGATCATCGAATTAAATGATCGTATTTTCATTTTATAGCTGCCCAATTCGGTTGCAGCTTGTCCAATCCAAAAAACTCAAGAAAGGTGGTCATGATGAAAAAGCATCGGCTCATATCAGCTGTTCTCGTGGCTTGCCTGGTCTTTCTTTCTGCTTGTAATCTCCCGCAAGAATCCGTTAAGGAGCAAGAAACACCTGAAGCAACCATTGAAGAAACCGTTACGTTTACAGTCCTCAAGGAAAACGAGTGTTATCTCGGGCCGGGGGCGGATTTCACTATCGTACGCGTATTAGAACCCAATCAAACCTTCCGCATTATCAGCATAGACACGGCTGGGGCTTGGTATCAGGTGAACCCTAATGAGTTGGCGGACCCTGACCCGCCAGAGAAGCCACTCAACGAAAACCTTACTATGGAGGAACTGAGCCTGCGCTGCTGGGTGCCAAACGCTGCAGGGCAGACCAACGGAGAGCTCGCTAAGGTCCCCATCGCCCCGAAACCCATTATCTGGACTGGCACGGGAACGACCTGTTACGCCGGCCCTGGCACAAGCTTCGCAGAAGTCCGATCGCTTGACGTCGATCAGTATTTCAAAATCTATGCTATTGATGATGACGTCGTTTGGATTGATGATGACGTCGTGTGGACTGTTGGTGGCGCCGCTTGGTTTCAAATCAACCCCAATGAGCTTGTTGACCCAAACCCTCCTGACAAACCGCTCATTGAAGGCTTGACCCTGACCGAAGAAGAGCTGAGCTTGCGCTGTTGGGTGCCTCGAGCCGGGGTGCAATATACCGGCGATCTTTTGATGGTGCCTGTAATCAGAATCCCGGATGAAACTGCTGTGGTAAGGATGCTCACGCAAACTCCTTGTTATTTTGGCCCGGGGATGAACTTTGGTGTGGCGCGGGTCTTGGAAGCCAATCAGGCTTTCCGCATCGCCCATGTGGCTGCAGATGGAGCTTGGTATCAAGTCAACCCTAATGAGCTTGTTGACCCTAACCCGCCAGGCAAGGTCCTTCCTAAGTCATTAAATCTTTCAGTCGAAGAGCTGAGCCTGCGCTGTTGGGTGCCTAGCGGCGCTGGAGAGACCCGCGGTGATATGGGCAAGATCCCGATCTTCGACCTGCCTTTGCTTGGGACGGGCGCGCAGACCAATTGCTACGCCGGACCCGGGATGGAATATCAGAGCGTACGATTGCTGGATGCAGGCCAGTATTTTCGCATATTTGCCATCGATGATGATGTTGTCTGGATTGATGATGATGTGGTGTGGATTGCGGATGGTGCTGCTTGGTTTCAAATCAACCCTAATGAGCTTGTTGACCCTGACCCGCCAGGTAAGCCGCTCTACGAAAACCTTACTATGGAGGAGCTGAGCTTGCGCTGTTGGGTGCCTCGCCGTACCGTGCAATACACCGGCGATCTCTTCAGCCTGCCGGTCGTGAGCGTCCCGATGGTGACACCGACTCCGATGCCCACCGCGACGTTGAAGCCAATCATCTATCCGACAGCCACGCCCTATCCGCCCACTGCCACGCCCTTCATCCCCACACCTACACCTGGGATCAATTGCAGCGATTACACAACTTATGAAGATTGTATGGAGCATGGGAATTACGGCTGCGAGTGGAATCCAAACACAAATGTGTGCTATCAGCGTCCGTGACGTAAGCTGTTCAAAATTTGATTATGGAGAGCTCTTCGCATCTCAACCAAGAGCTCTTCAAAATGCATGTGAGGCCAGCGAGAACAAATAAACTGGCGAGAACAAACAGAGTGTTCTTCCATGGTACCCTACGGGCAGGCTGCATACTCGGAGACCGGCGAGAACATGGAGACCTACGGTCAAACCCACTCGCACGGTACCCTACGGGTAGGCTGCGCACTCAGAGACCGGCGAGAACGATAAGAATTCTGTTCTTGCGTGGTACCCTACGAGTAGGCTGCGCACTCGGAGACCGGCGAGAGCAAAGAGAGCAAAGATGATTAAAGATGGAGCGCTTGTTCTCCCCTCATCTTCTCAAGCAGCGCAAAGTCGGTCATGTCCATCTTCAACGGGGTGATAGAGATATAGCCCTCAGCCAGTGCGCCAAAGTCAGTGCCGTCCTCCTTGATACCCGAAGGTGGCTCGCCGGCGATCCAATAGTAAGGCTTGCCGCGCGGGTCAATGCGCTTCTCGAGTACATCCCGGTAAATGCGTACCCCTTGGCGCGTGATCATCACGCCGGCGTAATCTCCTTCTGGGCGATAAGGAATATTGATGTTGTAGATCGGTGCGGGATGGGTACCATTAGCGCCTTCGGCAAGCTGCCACGTGAGCTGTGCTGCCGTCTCGGCAGCTGAGCGGAAATCCAAACGCCCGTGGTGGTTCTCAGGAGCATCCAGCGAGACGGCAATCCCGGGCTTACCCCAAATCGAGGCTTCCATAGCAGCGGTGACCGTGCCGGAGTAGGTTACATCCAAGCCAATATTCGCGTTAGGATTGATGCCGGAGACAAGCAAGTCAAAATCTTGCTCTAGTGCTCCCATCATAGCTAAGGCGACGCAATCAGAAGGTGCGCCGTCAGATTGCCACGCTGAGCTGCCATCTGCCAGCACTGTGGGCGAGAGGCGCAGCGGACGGTGCATGGTTTTGACATGCCCGGAGGCAGACCAATTACGCTCTGGCGCGAGCACGGTGATGTTTGCGTCTAATTTGCGCAGGGCTTGCACCAGAGCAAGCAAGCTAGGCGCCTGAACACCATCATCATTTGTGACTAAAATCTCCATTAATGGTTATCTCCTAATGGCGTTTGCGTTTTTTCTTTGACTTATCGGGCGGGTCATTCACGCGAGCTCCACCTGCTCCAACGAAGGCTGGCTCTGGTTGAGCGCTGGCTGCGCTGCGCAAGCTGGTGGTGTATTCTGGCGGCAGTGAAGGGCGGTAGCGGTACATTTTGCTGATGACCGTCTGACGCACCTCAGAGAGCAACTCGGTGAACATCGTGCTGGCTTGGGACTTATACTGCACCAATGGATCGCGTTGCGCATAGGATTCCATGCTGATGGAAACGCGCAAGGCTTCCATGCGGGTGAGGTATTCCACCCAGCTTTGGGTGATGGTCGCTAACAGCAGCTGGCGGTAGATACGGTTTTGGGCAAGCTTGCCCAGCGCTTGGACTAGCGGCGCTTGGTCTTTAGCGGGGATTTCATCTAATGGCAAACTTTCAAGTTGGGCGAAGCGCTCCTTGCCAACCGCTTCTGCCAAGATATCTTTAGAATTTACGGCTAATTTGTTAAGCGTAACCTCTTGGTTGCGCAAGTGTTCCCACTCGGCATGCCCAAAAATGGTCTGGAAAACTGCCTGAGCTTCTTCTAAGTGCGCTAAGACCTGCTCGGTTACCTGCTGGGCAGGCAGCGCCTCGAGCTTCTGCGCCATCGTGTAAACGTAAGTCAGGCGCAGTGCAGGGGTTAGCTGCTTACGGTGGGACTTAGGGTCAAAGGTGATGCGCATGCCCTGGGTGGTAAGCTGTAAGAGGCGCAAGCGCTCGTTTTCATCGGTGAGCGCAGCAGTCAAATGCTCTTGGTTAGCTTCTAAATCACGCGCGATCTCACCCTCGGAGCCAAGCAGACGCTGCTTGCGGCGCTCCATCGTGCTTTGGATCTGCGCTAAGATTTGGGTGCGGATTTCTTTCCAAGGTTGGCTTGCCAAATCTGCTGGTTTCAGCGGCCAAGAATCATTGAAGCGGCGCTCGAGCGTCAGCAGCAAGCGGCGTACGTACAGCGTGGTAAGGTTTGTGCGCAAGGCATCTTGCAGCCAAGGCTTTTGCCCCCACGGGTCCTCAAGCAGTGCTCGCTGTTGAGAAGCAGACAGCCGCACAGGCATCCCTAGGATAGATGAGAGTTCATTCTGCAAATCATGCTGATCTTGCGGGTCAAAGCTATCCAGATAAGCATCTAAGCTGTCATTGTGCTCAGCCAATTGCGCTTTGAAGCTTTGTTCAGTTTTATCGAGTAAAGCATGTACGCTCTCCAGCATGTGCGCATCCTCAGCCGAGAGAGCATCTTCAGCTAACTTGAGCAATGTTGCTGCCAGTTCTTCCTCATCCGCAGGGGTACCGAGTTGATCGAGCGCTAAGCGGAAGGGAAAAGAGGGGTAGCTCGCCCAAGGTGTATCAATTGCAGGCTGAATTTCCTCTAAGTAAGCTAATAGCTTCCAAGGACCTTCCGGGTCTTCCATGGCATTCTGCACGCGCGTGCCAAGCTCTGCGTGCAGCATTTCGGTTACATCTTCGCGTAAATCTGGCTTTTTGAAGATTGCATCGCGCTGGGCGTAGATGCGCTGGCGTTGGTCGTTGAGCACGTCGTCATACTCCAGCAAGTGTTTGCGCACATCAAAGTTGGCGCCTTCCACACGGGTTTGCGATTGCTCCACAAGCCTGCCGATCAAATTTGCTTCGATGGGCATGTTTTCATCAAATTTGAAGCGGTTGAGCAGCCCTTGCACTTGGTCACCGCCGAACAAGCGCATCAGGTCATCTTCTAAGGAGAGGTAGAACCGTGAGGAGCCTGGGTCACCCTGGCGGGCAGCCCGACCGCGCAGCTGGTTATCGATGCGGCGGGCTTCGTGCCGTTCAGAGCCGATCACGTGCAAGCCGCCAAGCTCACGCACTTTCTGCATATTGTTCATATGCTCGATAAATTCAGTAACCACAGCTTGCTGCTCCTCATCCAGCTTAGAGTCTAGATTTTGCAAAGCAGCTAAGCGCTGTTCCATGGTCATGTTATAGGGGTCCACCCCAACAACGTTGGCTAAAACCTGATTGACTTCCGCGAGCAGGCTCTCGGGGATCTCGCCGCCAAGTTTGATATCCACACCGCGTCCTGCCATGTTGGTCGCAATGGTTACAGCGCCGTAAGCGCCAGCGCCAGCAATAATCAAGGATTCTTCGGTGTGCTTGCGCGCATTCAAAACCTGATGGGGAATGCCAGCGTCGAATATCGTCTGCAGACGCAGCCAATCTTTATCTTCCAACTTGAGCGCGCGTAGCAATAGCGGGCGGTTGCTTTCGTCGCTTAGGTCGAGCGTGGTGATGCCGTAATTGCTTGCCAGTCTGCGGAGTTCGGGCATACGCAGCGCATTGAGCGGCTGATTGAGCATCTCCAACTCCGGCGGAGCGGTAAAGTTTTCGCCCTTTGGGTCATTCTCGATCTTCCAAGCTTCGCGGATAAGCAGGGTTTGCAACAGTCGGCGCACCTGCTCGGCGGAGAGGCGCTCCGAAAGACGCTCAGAGCTTTCCACGGAGGCACTGCCTATCAGCTGCGGCCTGCCGATGACGTGATAGTGGATGATTTCTTGCACAATCGCGCGCAGCTTGCCCTCGGTTGTGCGGTAAACCACATCCGGGAAATCTTTGCGCTTGAAGTAAACCGGCTTCTTCTGCGGGTCGGAGGTATAAGCGTAATAGCTGTATTTATAGCCATCCTCGTCCTTCGCCTCCAGCTCTACCAAGTCTGAATTGGGGCGCATGGCGCGGTATTCTAGGTTAGTCGGGATGGCGAGCACGTCCAAGCCATAGATGCGGTAGAACTCCTCCTGCTCGGTCATGGCGGTACCGGTCATGCCAGCTAACTTCTTGTACATGCGGAAGTAATTTTGGATAGTGATGGTGGCTTGGGTAACGTTCTCAGCTTGCACCTTAACGCCTTCTTTGGCTTCAATGGCTTGATGTAAGCCATCGGACCAGCGCCTGCCGGGCATCATGCGACCAGTGAACTCATCCACGATGATCACCTGTCCGTTTTGCACAATGTAATCTTTATTGCGATGGAAGAGAAACTGCGCGCGTAAGCTCTGCTCTAGAAAGCCTAAAAGGTGGGCTTGCTCCGGGGTGATATCCTCTGGGCGCTCTGGATCCGAGAGCGGCATGCCCAGCATCTCCTCAACATGCGCCACGCCAATTTCCGTCAGACTGACGGTGCGGTCTTTTTCATCTACCTCGTAATCCTCAGGGTTGAGCGCCTTGGCAATCTGCGCCATGCGGATGTAATACTCTGCGTCCTCATGCGAAGGACCGGAGATAATCAGCGGCGTGCGGGCTTCATCGATGAGGATGTTATCTACCTCATCGACAATGGCATAGTGATGACCGCGCTGCACACGGCTTTCCCAACTCATGGTGATGTTATCGCGCAGATAGTCAAAACCAAACTCGGAGTTGGTGCCGTAAGTGATATCAGCGAGGTAAGCCTCCGCGCGGCGTACTGGGCGCAGCAAGTTGGTCTCCTCACGCAGGGAGTGCTCGTTTGGATCGTAGATGTAAGCCACCTGGTTGCCATCAGCGCTGGTGGACATTTGCAGCACGCCCACGCGTAAACCTAGCAGATCGTAGATGGGTCCCATCCAGCGGGCGTCACGCCGGGCGAGGTAGTCGTTGACCGTTACAAGGTGCGCGCCTTTACCCTCCAGCGCATTAAGGTAGAGCGGCAGTGTGGCGGCTAAGGTTTTGCCTTCGCCTGTGCGCAGCTCGGAGATGTTGCCCTGGTGCAGGTTGATGCCGCAGATGAGCTGCACGTCGTAGTGGCGCAAGCCGAGCGTGCGTTTGCTGGCTTCGCGCACGGCAGCGAAAGCCTCGGGTAGCAGGTCATCGAGTGTTTCGCCTTGGCTGAGGCGCCAGCGGAATTCGTCCGTCTTGGCGCGTAGGGCGTCATTGGAGAGCGCCTCGAAGGTTGGCTCAAGCGCGTTGATTTGATCGACCACGGTGACCAGCTTATCGAGCCGGCGTTTTTGCGAGTCTCCCGCGAAAATGTTGCTAATTTTTTTGAACATGCTTTAGGTATTTCCTTTATTAAATCGTGCCAAACCGGCTTGCGCCAGATTTGGCAGCTAGTGGGTATTATAGCATAAGGAAAATAACTTAGTATATATATTGGATCACGCCGGTCTCCCGACCGCGCGCGGAGGTTGACCGTAAGGTCTCCCGGTTCGGATCGCGCCGGTTTATAGACCGAGCGCGAAAACTGACCGTTGGGTCTCCCGGCTCACCAGTATCCGTGGCACTCTTCCTCATTTTCTTCCGATTGGATAGGTACAACTGGAACATCCCCAACTTCCTGCTTCAACCAATATCCCGCGGAGGAATATCGCCAATGTTCTGGCAGCCGCACATAACCCTTCCTGACCGGATTCTGATGGATGTAGTCCAACTTCTCTTTCCAGCAATGCTCACTGAGCAAACCCTCTGCATGCCAGCTGGGCTGCCAAATCTGCCGGTCGCGGTCGGCTAGGCCATTTCTGTGGATCACCTTAGCCAGCGTTTCTGGAAGATTGTCGTCAACATAATCCGCTAATCTTCTGCCAGTATATTTTCGTAAGTCTGCCAATGCCTGCTGCAATCGGGTGTTATCAAACATCCTGTCAAACACAATCATATGCAGGTGGTTTGGCATGATCACGTATGCGTTGATGCGCAGCCCCTTTTCCCTGACGCAATACCGCATGCTATCCATAAGGATTTGGGTAGGTTCTGGATTGATAAAAATTGGCAGCCAATCGATGATGGTGAAGGTGACAAAATAGACATAAACTCCGTCTACAATTTTAAAGCGATCCATATGTTAATTATATGGTGTTTTTGTCAGGAGACCTAACGGTCGTCTTGCGCGCTCGGTACCCTACGGGTAGGCTACGCACTCAGGAGACCGACGCAATCCAAGACCTAACGGTCGTCTTACGCGCGCGGTCGGGAGACCGGCGCAATCCAAGATATCTAGCGCTTGGTACCCTACAGGTAGGCTCCGCACTCAGTAGGCCGATGTAAACCGATATATCCCGCGCTCGGTACCCTGTGGGTAGGCTTCGTACTCAGGAGACCGGCGCGATCCGATGACTGGGGGTTTACCCCGGGTTGATTTGCGGACATTTGGAGACCTAACGGTCGTCTTGCGCGCTCGGTACCCTATGGGTAGGCTACGCACTCTAGAGACCGGCGCGATCTAAGGACTGGGGGTTTACTCCAGGTTAATTTGCGGACATTTGGAGACCTAACGGTCATCTTTCGCGCTCGGTCTGGAGACCGGCGCGATCAGAGATATTCCGCGCTCGGTACCCTACGGGTAGGCTTCGCACTCAGGAGACCGGCGCGATCCGAACCGTCCCCTTTTAAGTTACAATTGCATCACTACACACAAAATTAGGAGAGGATATGCCCAACAACCCATTCCCATCCAAGCGCGCGCCAGTTTTTCAGGATATTCCTAATGAGCAATGGAACGATTGGCATTGGCAGCTCAGCCACCGCCTCAATACCGTCGCAGATTTTGAGCAGCTCTTCCCCCTCACCGAGAGCGAGCGCAAAGCCCTTAGCACGCCCGGGCTCTTCCGCGTAGAAATCACACCTTATTTCGCCTCGCTGATCGACCCCACGAACCCGCTGGATCCGATCCGCCGGCAGGTTATCCCCACCGAAAAAGAAATCCTACCCTTCACGGGTATGATGGAAGACTCGTTGGCGGAGGATAAGCACTCACCAGTACCAGGGCTGGTGCACCGCTACCCGGACCGCGTGCTGATGCTGGTGACAAACCAGTGCGCCAGTTACTGCCGCTACTGCACGCGCTCGCGCTTGGTTGGCGATCCGCACCAAGCTATTTCCAGCCGCGATTTTGATGCCCAGCTTGAATATATCCGCCGCACGCCGCAGATCCGCGATGTGCTCATTTCTGGCGGCGACCCACTCACGATGGCGCCCAAGATGCTAGAGCGTGTGCTGGCAGCTTTGCGGGAAATCCCGCATGTGGAGATCATCCGCATCGGCTCACGCGTGCCGGTGTTTATGCCCCAGCGCGTCGATGATGCCCTTTGTGATTTGCTGCAGCGCTTTCATCCGTTATGGCTCAACATTCACGTGAACCATCCCAATGAAATTACCGCTGAACTAGCAGAGGCTTGCGATAAGCTGACCCGCGCGGGTATCCCGTTAGGCAATCAATCTGTGCTGCTAGCTGACGTCAATGACGACCCGTACCTGATGCGAAAGCTGGTGCAAGACTTAGTGCGCATCCGCGTGCGCCCCTACTACATTTATCAGTGCGACTTGGTTGAAGGTGCCGGGCACTTCCGCACCACGGTGGCTAAGGGCTTGGAGATTATGGAAGCTTTGCGCGGGCATACCTCTGGCTTGTGCGTGCCAACCTATGTGATTGATGCGCCGGGTGGCGGCGGGAAGATCCCGGTGATGCCCAATTATGTGCTTTCCGCCTCAAGTGATAAGGTCGTCCTGCGCAACTTTGAGGGCTACATTTCGGCTTATGCCGAGCCGGATGATTACCAGGAGCCAGATGAGAGCCTGATAGCCCCTTACAAGCCGGCTGTACCCGACCCACAAGAAGGCATCTTTGGATTGCTGAGCGGGAATGAGCTTGCCATCAAGCCCGAGTGGTTTGACCAAGTGCACCTGCGTGGCGGGCAGCCTCCGCGCTTGGGCGCGGACCAGCAGAAAGGGAAAGCCTTAGGAAGCGGGGAGGATGAAGAGGAGCCTAAGGATTAGCAGTGGAGAAAAATGGCGGGTAGACCGGCATTCTCATGAGCTTGCCCGAAGAACCGGTATTGACTGAATAATACCTGATAAATCAGTAGTCTTGACAAAATACCGAAATATCAGGTATTATTTTTCGAGCAAGGGTAATACTTTTGTAAAGCCTTGCCAGGAAGAATGTGATGAATGTGAATGCCTACGTTTGTTTACGTGCAGATGTGATTGGTTCACGGGGGACAAGGAAAGCAGCATTGCTGCCGGAGATTGCTCAAGCGCTCAACGCGCGCATGCAAACGGACAGCCTGATCCCATTTACTCCAAGGGCGGGGGATGAGCTTTTTGCGGTCTTTGGCAGTATTCAGTCTGGATATCAGGCTTTTCGGTGGCTGCATCGACAAGCACATGCGCACCAGCTCGGGTTTTATGTCGGCTTTGGTGTGGGAGGGATTGAGGACGCGATCTCGACGGATTCGGAAAGGATCAATGGGTCGGCTATCTGGCGGGCTTCTGATGCCCTTGATGAACTCAAACGCGAACCGCTTTCAGAGGTGCTCAAGATAATTTCTAAAAGGGATTTCCGCTATAACTTACACGGGAGCGAAGACAGTGCTGTAAACTTAGCGCTCGAAACGTATTTGTATTTTGTGATGCAGAAGGTGGAAAGCCGCACGGTGCAACAGAATCTGGCTATACAACTGTTTGAGGAACATCCGGATTGGACTAATGCACAACTTTATTGGCAAGTGAGCGGCACCGATGAAAAGCGCGTGCCGGTGGCGAATGCCACTGCCAATTTCAGCAAGCTGCTGGCGCGGGCAAATTTCCATTTTGTCCGAGAGGCAGAAGAAAGTTTGATGGCGCTACTGCAAAGCTTGAGCGAGAGGGAAAAGACATGAAAATCTACGCGATTTTTCTATTGGCACATTTGCTGGCGGATTTTCTCTTTCAGCCGGATAGCTTGATCAATCTTAAAGAAAGTAGCCACAAGAAGGGGAAGTTTTGGAATAAGGGCATATTCTGGCATAGCCTAATTCAATACGGTACTACGCTATTGCTCCTAGCTGTTTATGGCGAACTATGGGTTGAAACTCTGCTGGCTGCCTCGTGTGTTTTCATCTGCCACTATCTGATCGACCGTTCAAAATTCCAATGGAAGCTGAATGAATTCTGGAAGTTTATCCTGGATCAGCTCGCGCATTATGTCATCATCTACTTGGTTTTATGGATGTTTCGTTTGGTTATCATTCCGCAGGCGTTATCGGCTTATCTGGTAGCCTTTGGTCAGAAAGCGTTGCCTATCAGTCTGGGCAGCAAGATCTTACTGGGAGCGATTCTTGTGATTTGCCTGATTTGGGTGAGTGGTCAGCTGATCAAAGTCATTATGAAGACGCTTCAGCTGCGTCCATTCGAAGAAAACCTGAGCAACGCTGCTACGCAAATGCCTCAGCCATCGGAGACGATCACGCCGGCTCCTTTGGGCAGAAAAGAACCACAGACCGGTTTATATATTGGCTGGGTGGAACGCACTCTGATTGGCATTTTTATGGTGATGGCTATTTATACCAGTTTGACCTTGCTCGCCACCTTAAAAACATTAGCGCGCTTCAAGCAGCTTGAAAATCGCGCTAACGCAGAATATTTTATCCTTGGAACGCTGCTCAGTATCCTTTTGGGGGTCTCTTTTGGCGCGATGATGTATTGGATCGTCCACTACTAATCAACCCTATCAAATAGTGGCAGTGGTTTTATCTCTTCGTTTCTGCCAGCACTTCTTCAATCGTCTTGAGCAAGACAGGGTCAACCTCAGCTTGAAGCGAGCTTAACTCTGGTTTGATGCTGCGGGCGTCAATCGCCTTAGCTCCTTCCATGATCCAGCGGCCCGCCATGTTGAGCGGAACGCGGCTGGTATCGATCACCAAGTTAAAACCTCGCGCATCATTGGGGTCAACATTATAAAAAGTTTGCAGGAAACTCTGCCGCACTTCATCGCTTTGCCGCACAGCTTTTTCAGCTTCGAGGATGTCATTGATCTGCTCAGTTTGCATGGCATTGCGCACGCGATATTCGAAGGGCGCGCGCAGTAATACATTGAGCACATTTTGATAGTCCTTGAGTACCACAAAGCCACCGCGACCGATGATTAGCGTGTTATCCCGTTTGGCAAACGCTTTGATGGTTTCGTTAAGCAAGTTGACGACTTGTTTATCGCGGCTATCTAAGCGCGACCAAAGGGTATGCACCGAGTCATAAACCTCATGGAAGGTGAGCACTCCATATTTGAGCATGATTTTTCCGATGAGCTCTTTATCTGCCTGACGGTAGTTGAGCGTGTTGACGATCATTTGGGTAATCAAGCCACCGCCACTACCCAGCTCGCGGGAAATAGTGATAATAGCCATTGCTACCTCCTTTCTATCCTCTACCTATATTATACCTGAAGGGTGAAATAGAGACTCTATTTGCTTAGAAAACAGAATAAAAAAGCCTATCTTTCCTCAGATTGATAGGCTTACGGGGTCTCATGTACATGCTGTTGAGCTTATCCCAACACGAGTTCGATCCAGTCCTCCGCTTGGTAACGCTGGATCAGCCCTAAGCCGGCTTCTCGCCCTGCAGAAAGAACCTCATCGGCTTGGCTTTCCAATATCCCAGAGAGGACTAATCTTCCGCCTGGTTGAAGCAGTTGGGCTAATCCCTGCTGGAAAAGGCTCACAAGTACAGGCGCTAAGATGTTCGCAAGAACAAGCGGTGCCTGTTCTAAGGCAAAGTTTCCAGCAAGGATATCCACCAGAGAGCCTTGGGCAACTTGAAGGTTGGATTGGACGTCATTCAGTTGGGCATTCCGCTGGGTAGCTTGCACCGCCAGGGGGTCTGTATCCAGCGCCAAAGCAAATGAGGCACCTGCTTTGAGCGCTGCAATGGCTAGAATGCCCGATCCACACCCCAAGTCGATGACAGCTTGATGGGGTGCAAGATGGTCCTCAATAGCCAGCAAACAAAGCTGGGTGGTTGGGTGTGTGCCTGTCCCGAAAGCCATAGCCGGATCAATGCGCACAATCGTGCGGGTTTCGGATGGATCTGAGTTTATCCAGGCAGGCAGTACCAGCCATTTTTTGCCGATCTTGAGCGGCTGATAATGCTGCTTCCATACTGCCATCCAATCCTGATTTTCAACAGACTTGAATTGAAGTTCTGGAAAACTCTCAATTTGCTGCAGATGCCAATAAGCCTCTTCGAGCTGCAAGCGCGTGCGCTCTAAAGCTTCATCTTGGGGCAGATAGGCTGCAACGCGCACATCGCCCGTGGGCACCTGCTCGTGCTGCTCTGGGTCATATCGGGTAACAGCCTCGATCACCACGCCATCAGGTGCAAAGCGGGAAAAAACTTCCGCAGCTGCTTCGGCTAACTCACCATTGCAGGTGAGTGAGACTTCCAGCCAGGCGTGCATGGCTTCAGCCACCGAGCATATCCTTGAGTTTATCCAAGAAGCTGCGTTCTTGGATCTTGATTTCGGTTCCCATGGTCTTCCCTAGATTTTCCAACAAAGCTTTTTGCTCCTCGGTCAGCTGGGTAGGGATTTGCACATTAACGGTGACCAATTGGTCACCGCGGCTGTTGCGATTCAACACGGGAATGCCTTTGTTGCGTAGTTTGAACACTTTCCCGGGTTGAGTGCCCGGAGGAATGCGTAATTTTTCCTCGCCATCTAAAGTCGGAACGGTGATCTCGTCACCGAGGGCTGCCTGGGCAACGTTGATATCGACGTCTAACAAGACGTCATTACCGCTCCGCCGAAAGTATGGATGCGGTTCCACTTCCAACTCAAGGTAAAAATTACCGCTTGGTCCGCCATTAACGCCGGGCTGTCCTTCGCCCATAATACGGATCTGGTTGCCATTATCCACACCGGCTGGGATGCTGACTTTACGCTTGCTCGTGCGGCGGACTAACCCGCTTCCGCGACAAGTATGGCAAGGGTGCTCGATTACTTCTCCGCGACCGTTGCAAGTGGGGCATGTTTGTACCTGCACCATTGAACCTAAGAAGGTTTGTTGTACGCGGCGTACTTCACCGCTACCCTTGCAAGTGGGGCAGGTAACTGGTCGTGTACCCGGTTCAGCGCCGCTGCCGCCACAGGTGGGGCATTTTTCATCCCGGGTAATATCAATTTCTTTTTCAGCGCCAAAGGCGGCTTCTTCAAAACTAATCCGAATTTTGGAGCTTAGGTCGGCGCCACGTCGGGGCGCATTCCGCGTTCGCCGGCTGTAGCCTCCCATACCTCCAAAACCGCCAAAACCAAATAAGCCCTCGAGTATATCGGAGAGGTCCATACTGGTAAAATCTGGCATACCCTGAAAGTTGACCCCCTCCGGACCGTAGCGGTCATAAGCAGCCCGTTTTTCAGGGTCGCTGAGCACGCCATACGCTTCATTGATTTCCTTGAACCTCTCTTCGGCATCCGGTTCTTTATTGACGTCCGGATGATATTTCCGTGCAAGGGTGCGAAAAGCATTTTTAATTTCATCCTGGTTAGCGGATTTTGGGATCCCCAGGACTTCATAATAATCTCGTTTTGTTGCCATAATTCCTAAAATCTAACAAAGAGTTCAACATCCTTGGTTAACTCCAAGTTGATGTTGAACTCCTTTTTATCCTTAATCCTGTTGAAAGTCGCCATCCACAACGTCATCATCAGGCGAGGTCTGATCGCTGCCGGGGTTTTGTTCGGGCTGCGGGTCTTGTGGCTGTGAATAAGCCACCTGACCAACGGCTTGAAGTGCCTGCATGAGCGCTTCCACTTCGCGGTTGATCTCAGCTGGATCGTCATGATCGTGGACGGATTGTACCCGCGCGATGGCTGATTCAACATTGGCTTTCACATCCTCTGGGACTTTATCACCCAGATCCCGCAGAGTTTTCTCTGCACTGTAAACGGCATTATCAGCCGTGTTGCGCGCTTCAATCAAGTCACGTCGGCGTTGATCTTCCTCAGCGTGGGCTTCAGCCTGGCGCCGCATTTCCTCTACTTCTTCCTCGCTAAGCCCAGAAGAAGCCGTAATCGTAATGTTTTGGGATCTGCCGGTGGCTTTATCCTTGGCGGTTACCTCGAGGATGCCATTGGCATTGATATCAAAAGTGACTTCAATTTGGGGCACGCCGCGTGGAGCAGGTGGAATACCGTCCAAAGTGAACTTGCCCAGAGATTTGTTATCGGCTGCCATAGGGCGCTCGCCCTGCAGCACGTGGATTTCCACCTGGGTTTGATTATCCGAAGCGGTGGAAAACACCTGGCTCTCCCGGGTCGGGATGGTAGTATTGCGCTTAATCAACGGGGTGGCAATCCCGCCTAAAGTTTCGATGGAGAGCGTCAGCGGGGTCACATCCAGCAATAAGATGTCCTTCACCTCACCACCAAGCACGCCTGCTTGGATAGCAGCCCCCACTGCCACGACCTCATCAGGATTTACGCCTTTATGCGGCTCTTTACCGAACTGCTTACGCACCGCTTCCTGCACAATAGGCATGCGCGTCATGCCGCCAACCATAACTACCTCGTTGATTTCGCTGCTTTTCAGGTTGGCATCTGCTAAAGCTTGGGCAACAGGCTTCATGGTTTTCTCCACCAAGTCCTCAGTCAGTTGTTCGACTTTTGCGCGCGTCAAGGTCGTCACAAGGTGTTTGGGTCCAGATGCGTCCGCGGTAATATAGGGTAAGTTGATCTCAGCTTGCATGGTTGAGGAAAGCTCAATTTTAGCTCGTTCAGCTGCCTCTTTAAGACGCTGCAGAGCTTGGCGGTCTTGGCGTATGTCGATGCCATTCTCGCGCTTAAACTCATCTGCCAAATAATCAATGATGCGTTGATCGAAGTCATCTCCGCCCAAGAAAGTATCACCACTCGTGGATTTAACTTGGAAAAGACCATCGCCTACTTCCAAGATGGAAATATCAAAAGTGCCACCGCCTAAGTCATACACGGCAATGATTTCGTTTTTACGTTTGTCTAAGCCATAGGCTAAGGAAGATGCCGTAGGTTCGTTGATGATTCGTAGCACTTCCAAACCCGCAATCTTACCAGCGTCTTTTGTGGCGTTACGTTGGGCATCATTGAAATAAGCTGGCACAGTAATCACAGCCTGTGTCACCGGTTCGCCTAAGTAAGCTTCAGCGTCACGCTTGATCTTGGCTAAGATCATAGCGGAGATCTCAGGCGGGGTGTATTCCTGCTCGCCCATGACCACGCGCACGTCTCCATTGGGGGCTTTGGTAATACGGTAGGGAACCTTTGAGCGGGCACGTTGGACTTCAGGGTCATCGTACTTGCGCCCCATAAAGCGCTTGATGGAAAAAATCGTATTTTCCGGGTTCACAATGGCTTGGTTGCGCGCCACGCGCCCAACTAAGCGCTCGCCGTTTTTATTAACTGCAACCACCGAAGGGACTAGGCGTTCACCTTCGGCTGAGGGGATAACAACAGGTTCGCCGCCGATCATAACAGCAGCAACGGAGTTGGTTGTTCCTAAATCGATCCCAATAATCTTAGACATGTATTGCTCCTATTTTGCGACGCGGACAAGTGCCGGTCGAATAATGCGATCTTTAAGTTTATAACCGTTTTGCAGCACTTCCACCACTTGTCCATCGCTAAAGTCTGGATGATCTTCGTGGGAGACAGCTTCGTGAATAGATGGGTCAAACTGATCCCCCGGGTTAACATCTAACTTCTGCACACCTTTGCTTTCCAGTGTTTTGTACAGTTTCTGCAAGGTCAACTCAATACCCTGATACCATGGGTCAACCTCAGGTATTTCTGGTTTTTGCTTGAGGGCTCGCTCTAAGTCGTCGACCACTGGCAAGAAAATTTTGACCAAGTCACCAAAGGCAATGTCGTAGATCTGCAGGTTTTCCTGGTCCACCCGGCGCCTGTAATTAGCGAAGCTGGCGCGTTCGCGTTGTAAACTGTCCAAGTATTCTGCCGACTGCATTCTGAGCTGCTCATTTTCAGTCTTTAGCATCTCTAATTCGTTCTCCGAGCTGCTAATATTTTCTTCGAAGGCTTTATCTGCTTGGGTTATTTTTTCTTCTTCGTGTTTTTTTGGTTCGTCCATATTTCTATTACCTCACTCATGATTACAAATTTTTCATATTATTCAATCAAGTTCTCTGCGACCAAGTCTGAAAGCAAATTCGCTACAAAGCGCACTGTTGAGATTGCTTGTCCGTAGGGCATTCTCATCGGTCCGAGGATGCCAAGCGTACCGGTGAGCTGGTCTTGAATCCCATAGTGGCTGAGGATAAGCGAGCATTGGCGTAATTCCTCCCAGGTGCCTTCACCGCCGATCAGCACTTGAACGCCGCCAATTTCATCGCCAAGGAAGCTACGCGAAAGCAAATCATCCAACTTGTTGCGTTCCTCAAATATCGAAAGTGCCGAGAGTGCCTGCTCTGTATCCGCAAATTCAGGCTCAGCTAAAACATTGGTCAAACCGTCCATATAAACCTCTCCGATAACGAGGCGCTCGGAAAGCCGCATCTGGTCTTTAATCACTTCAAGAACGGTGTTCCCAACATCATCCAAGTCAAAATCTAGCTTTTCGAGCTGGGGCAAGGTGCAATTTTGGCAATGGGCATTAAGCTCAGCGGCTAAGCTGGAAAGCTTTTCCTGAGAGATGATCTCATCTAATGAGAAAATCTGCTGACGAATTTCTCCACCCACTAAAACTAACACCATCAGCACCTGCGAGGCACGTGTGGAGATGAGTTCCAAGTGTTTGAAAGCCACCTTCTTGCTATGCGGAGCGGTAACAATCGAGGCGGCTTGGGCGTGGTTAGCCAGCACAGAAGCAGCTAAGCGCAACCATTCGTCTAATTGTTGCTGCGCTTGATAAAACTGGTGTGTGATGGTATTACGCGTGGCAACCGGTAGCATCGGCTGCTGCAAAAGGTTACTCACAAAAAAACGGTACCCTTTTTCCGTTGGAACGCGTCCAGCGGAAGTATGCGGTTGGCGCAAGTAGCCCATCTCTTCCATCGCCGTCATCTCGTTGCGAATGGTGGCAGAGCTGATCGGCAGGCTATATTGCCTAACCAGCGTGGCAGAGCCCACTGGCTTAGCTGTTTGCGTGTGCTCATGCACGATCAACGAGAGTAGTATTTTTTGGCGTTCAGTTAATTCTTCCATAGTTCCGTTTCTAATTAGCACTCTCGAGCTGAGAGTGCTAATTTCCACGCAATAATGATACCATGCGGATGGTTAATTTTCAATTAGAAATTATAGGAAGTGTATTAATTTTTTCGATAAAAGTATATTCTGTTCTGGCATGGTACCCTCCGGGAGACTTCCTACTCGGGAGACCGATGAGAACATAGATTGGAAAGATTTACATGACGAGGTTTTCAGCTACTGACCGATCACTGTCATTGCGAAAAGGGCGCTCTTTGCCCGACGAAGCAATCTTTTTTGCCGAGGCAGAAAATTGCCTCGCCCTTTTGAGGTTCGCCCCAAACGGGCTCACCCATCGGAGTAAACAATGACAAATTGGCTTTACCCTGCGGGAGACTTTCTACTCGGAGACCGGCGAGTATAAGAGGTTTGTTTTAAGGAGGCTAATTCCTCGTCTGTGGGGCACAGCGTGTGTGCATAATATAGCGGTCTTTGGCGCCAAACTTGTACTTGTAATCTTCATCTCCACGCATCATATCCACCTCGCGGATGCCTTGAGCTATAGCCCATTCAATTTCCTTAGCTAAAAGTACCCAACCGGGGGAAGAAGAAGCGAAAGTTGGCTCCCATGCGGAATTGTATACCCATAATTTTTGTTGGGTCACAAGGCTGAGAAAAGCAGCCGCTTTGTGGTTATCGAAAGTTAAAAAGGAGAGCCGCAGTAACTCGTCTTCGAAGGCAGCTTTGGCAAAATCGTGCAGGTATTGCAACATGGCAGGGTTCTGCAGAAATTCGACTTTACGATGGTCATTGTGCATCATAGCGATGAAGGCATCCATCTCTGCAGTTAAGGCGTCCTTTTCATTCACAGTGTACCAGCCAGTTTGGTGGCGGGCTTCGGCATTGCGTAGTTTACGGCGGATCTCGTGGCGCTGCTTTTTGTCCAACGTGCCTAAATACGTTTCGAAGCTCTCTGCCAGAGGAATATAGGGTGCGGGCATCAAGCGCTCTGTGCTAAAAGACCAGCCTACTTGAGCGCACGCAGTAGGTAGCGCACTTTGGGTAGGTGAGCTTTCCATTAGGTTATAAAGATCCATTGTTTTCACCAACAGAACTTCACTATCAGCAATGAAATCGAGCAGCCCGACGAGGAATGCTTCCAGACGTTCGGGTAAAGTTATGAAATCCAAATAATCAGAGACCTCGACTGAGCCCAAGAAGCGCAGCGCCGGCTCAAAACCCTCTTTGGAGGAGAGAAAAAGTGGAGCAAGCCCAACTAACTGACCTGCCTCGCGGGCAGTAATAATGGCTAACTGGGTTTGCTCGGGCTTCCACTCGCCGCCGCCGAGCGTTTGCCACCAGCTACGCAGATAGCCCCAGCGTAGAAAGGGAACTTTCGCGTGGCTTTTGTCGTAGAGTTCATTCCATTCAGAGGCAAGGGCGTCCCAGCCTGTTGTGTCTTGTATCAATGAAAAATCCATCGGGCAAGATTATACCTTTTTAGTATCGTTATGTATTGTATAATACCCACAGGGAAAAATCCCATGAGAAATTTCTGGCAAGATCACTGTTATTTTTACTCGAGGCGCATTTATGAAGCATGATTTAGACCTTTATCTTCTCAATGGCGAACTCATCCCTGGCTTTCACGCTGCAGCCTCGGCGAAGCGCTGTGCTCGAGGGCGGGAAGATGATAGTGTGATGCTCCTGATCACCCCAAAAAGCGGCGCACTGATAACTCCAGAAACGCTTCAATCTTGGTTAGAACGTGTCACGAGTATATTTTATAAAACCTCTGGATCGGTCACCGCAGCCATGCGTGCCGTGATCAACGCGCTCAATAGCAGCCTCAGCGAAGCCAATCTTAAGCTACCCGAGGAAGCTGAACCCCATTCTGCCGCACTTTCGCTTGCTGTGATTCATCATGATACCCTTTTTGTGGCTCAGTCGGGGCTTAGTCAAGTGCTTTTGCTGCAAGATGGCAACTCGCGGCTTTTTTTTGATCCGGATCTCGACCTGCGCGGCATGGGGCTTACACAAATACCACAGCTGCGCTTTTTTCAAGAAGCCATCGGAGAACATGCTCTGATACTCTTTTCTACGGAGTCTCTAGCTGCCTGGCAGGAAGGCGCGCTTGCTAGCCTTGGAACGGATGTTAGGGCTATCCAGGAGCGCATTATAGCTGAAGAAAACCCGCCAGCAGCGCTTGCCTTGGTGGAAGCTAAGCCTGGAGTGGGTGTGCTGCGCCGTCTGGAATTAACCTCCCGGCTTGATGAGTCGCTTACCGAGGAACAAGCCAAGGCAGCTGAATCAGCGCCGCAGGAATTTGCGGAAAGTGATGTGGAAGTCTCTTCGCAAGCAGCATCGGTGGAAGTTCCTGAAGCCGAGCCCCAAGCAGAAGAACCCGTAGAGCCACCAGAGATTCCAGAATCTGCAGAGTCAACCCCTTTGCGCGAGGAACCAGAAGTAACAGCAGAGATTCCACTGACAGCGCCTGGGGAATATTCAGCAGAAGAGCCAGTTTCCATGCCACAGGGCTTGACTTACAGCGAGCAGATCCCAGAAAGCTCACCACGTAAGCGTAAGGAAAACAGAGCTGCACGAAAAGTGCGCGAGCAAGCAGCTTACACCAAGTTAGCCGAAGGTGCCGCCAAAATGAACCAAGCAGGCTACAGCCTGGGTAAATTATTTGGTGGGAAAAAGACTCCACGAGAAGGCGTGGAGCCGAAGCGCGAGAGCCTTTCCTCAGGCACTAAGCTGCTCTTAGCGATCGTCATACCACTGCTGGTAGTCGCAATTGCCTCGATCATCTACATTACCCAGGGCAAAGAGAATCAATACCAATACCTGATGGCGCAAGCACAAGCTGCCGCAGAAAACGCAGCCATGATGAGCGACAGCACCCAGCAGCGGGAAGGTTGGAACCAGGTAATGAATTGGCTTGACCAAGCAGAGGATTACCGCCAAACCAATGAGCTGCGCGCTTTGCGCGTGCAAGCACAGAACGCGCTGGACCGCTTGGATGGGGCTGTGCGCTTGCATTACACAGCTGCTTATGCGGCTTCTCAGCTGCCCAGTTTACAAATAAGCCGCCTGGTAAGCGTTGGAGACGAGCTGTACTTGCTCGATCAGGCTTCTGGCGCCGTGCTGCACATGTCGCCATCAGGCTCGATCTATAACTTAGATTTGGAATTTAAATGTGCTCCAGGCGTTGTGGATGGCATTCAGGTTGGCAAATTAGCCGAGGTTATGTCTGTACCAATCAATAATCCCGCCAAGGCGCCATTATTTGCTCTGGATGCAGAAGGCAACGGCTTGTTTTGCCAACCCAAGAAAGACCCTGTAGCTATCAGTCTGCTCCCGCCGGATTCTGGCTGGGGAAAGGTGCAGAGCGCGTTTTACGATGCTGGTCGGCTTTTTGTCCTCGACCCAGCTAAAAATGCACTGTGGATTTACCGCGGAACAAGCATGAACTACACTGAACCGCCGGATTCTTACTTTGAGGATATGACCGTAGATCTTTCTACCGCAGTGGCAGCGGCGGGAAGCGGCGACGAGCTATTTGTATTATTTGAAGACGGACACACCATGCACTGCTTAGCTTCTAACGTGACGGGTTTGGTCAGATGTGATGACCCCTACCCGTACATCGATGGGCGCACAAGTGCGGCTTCTCAGCTCAATTTTGGCAGCTTGCACTTTTCTCAGTTAGCTTATTCCCCGCCACCGGACCCCTCTCTTTACTACCTGGAAGCAGATAAAGCTGAGCTGTATCAATTTAGCCTGCGCCTTAACCTCAATCGCATTTTGCGCGCGGATGTTGAAAGCGGCAGCCTGCCCAAAAAGGTGGCTACAGCGTTTAATGTTTCTACTAACCGCTTAGTCTTCTTAGCATTTGGGAATGAGCTTTACTACGCGTCTTTGCCCTAATTGATCAATGCGGCTGATACAAAAATGAAAGGCGCCATTAAAAACCCGTAAGAGCAACAGAATAATGTCCTAATGTAGAAATATAAATGTCTTGATCAAGATTCGGAGCTATGGAATCGTCGCTCATTATTCCGAGTTTTTTCAAAGGAACGATAAAATCATGACGAACAGCGAAATAGAGCCTTTCCCCTCTTACTCCCCTTCCCAGCGGACTAATATTTAT
>DAOUFK010000027.1:0-11523 GCA_034430095.1 Candidatus Mesolinea sp. | reverse complement strand
AAACAGCTTGCTCGCCCAGTCCGAATAACCACTTTCGGAACTGTTCTGCCCATACGCCTATTTTCTAAATTACCCCCTTGACAAAACGTGTCCCAGCGGACCAATATTTATAATATTATCCTCATTAATTATCGCTGGGACGGGGAGTTAAAGCTTGATAGAGGGCTGCGCCCTCTATCAAACCAATTTCCCTTCCCCAGCGGTTTGACCGAAACAAAAAAGAGCCGCTTGACGCTGGGGAAGGGTCAGGGTTAGGGTTACCGTGAATCATCATAGACAATAAGAAATAAGATGGTTAGTTATGAGAAAAAGCTCATTCTGAGGACTTTATCCACTTATTAGGACATTTCTATTTAGCCTTGGCAACAAGACCCAGAACCGTTGTACAAAAAGCTGCGCAGCGAATTTATTGTAGGTTACAATTGTTAACAAATAGGATAAAGCATAAATATTTTAGATTAGTGGTCTGTTCTTTTTGCCTTTTGGATTGGAGGATGCGTGGCGGAAAAAATCTTAGTGGTTGACGATGAAATCTCCTTGCAAGAAACTTTAGCTTACAACCTTAGCAAAGAAGGTTACACCGTTGAGGTCGCCGGAGATGGCAATCAGGCTTTGGAGTTAGCACGCAGCTCAAAGCCGGATTTAGTGATTTTAGATGTGATGCTCCCCGGATTGGATGGCTTTGAAGTCTGCCGCATCTTGCGCCAAGAGGCAAACATTCCGGTGTTGATGCTCACCGCTCGGGATGATGAAATTGACCGCGTGGTTGGCTTGGAAGTAGGCGCGGATGACTACTTGGTTAAACCTTTCAGCATGCGCGAGTTGAATGCGCGCATCAAAGCTTTATTGCGCCGTGTGCGCCTTATCCGCGAGGAAGTGGAATCCAGCGCGCAAGAAAGCGCACAACCTAAACTGCTCACCTTCAATGACCTGGTGATTGATATGACGCGCCGCGAAGTGCGGCTGGGAAATGATGTTTTGCAGCTTAAACCCAAAGAATACGAATTGCTGCTGTATATGGGGCAGCATAAGGGCCAGGTGCTGACCCGAGAAGTGATCCTCGAGCACGTCTGGGGCTGGGATTTTGTGGGCGATTCGCGTACAGTGGATGTGCACATCCGTTGGCTGCGCGAAAAAATCGAACAGAACCCAGAAAGCCCACAGCGTATCATAACTGTAAGAGGTGCTGGCTATCGCTTTGAAGGATAGAGCACGATGAAGTTCCGCTTCGATTGGAAAGCTGACCTGCCGTATGTGCTTGCTCTGCTCCTCAGTTTAGCTTTTCTTTTATTTTTTATCCCCTATCAAGTCCAGCAAGCTTATCAAGCCTCAGCCGAGAGCGGAATGCCCGTGGACCTAACTTGGGTTTATCTTTCCATCGTACTTGCTGGGCTGCTGATCATTGCCATTTTTATCATTTCGCGCTGGCGTTATGCCGAAAGGATTGCCGCGGCGCTCAAGCAGCTCACCCGTGCCACACGCCAGTTAGGTGAAGGTCGCTATGAAGGCGTTGAGGTGCCCAGCCGCCTGGAAAAGGTACCCGAAATGCAAGAGCTCAGCCAAGCCTTAGAAGAGACTGCAGACCAAATTGAAGAGCAGATTTCCGCCCTTTCAAAAGAACAAACGATGCTCTCTACCGTGCTAAGCCAAATGACGGATGGCGTCTTGATTGCCGATTTCGAAGGGCATGTACAACTCCTCAATGCAGCTGCAGAGCGACTGTTCAAAATCAAGCAGCAAAAAGCTTTAGGGCGTTCCGTCGTGGAGGTCATGCGCCACCATGCGTTGATCGATTTGTGGTCAAAAACACGCGATGGCGAGCCTGTAACAATCACGTTGGAAATGGGTGCTGAGCATAAATTCCTGCAGGTGGTGGGCATCCCGCTAAAAAAGGAACTGCCGGGCAGGTCGATGCTGCTTTTCCAAGACCTCACGCAGGTACATCACCTAGAAACTGTACGTAAGGACTTTATCTCCAACATCTCTCATGAGCTGCGCACCCCGATGGCTAGCCTGAAAGCAATCAGTGAAACCCTACTGGATGGCGCCTTGGAAGACCCTCCAGCGGCGCGGCGCTTTGTGGTACGCATGGATACCGAAGTGGATAACCTGACGCTGCTGGTGAATGAACTCTTGGAGCTTTCGCGCATCGAGAGTGGGCGTACCAATTTTGAATTTCAACGCGTTACGCCTCTCCAGCTCCTTGCCAAACCTTGCGAACGCATGTCTCTCCAAGCGGAGCGTGTAGGCCTCAGCTTGAGCTTAGATTGCCCACCCGATCTGCCGGCTGTATTTGCCGATCCAGATCGCATTTCCCAGGTGGTGATCAACCTGCTACACAATGCCATCAAATTCACCCCGCCAGGCGGGCATATCCAGGTGAGTGCCTGGACACACGAAAACAGTGTTGTATTTATGGTGCGTGATAATGGTGTAGGCATAGCTCAAAAAGACTTAACACGCATCTTTGAGCGCTTCTATAAAGCTGACCGTGCCCGCACAGGCGGAGGCACAGGGTTGGGCTTGTCTATCTCCAAACACATGGTGGAAGCACACGGCGGAAAAATCTGGGCTGAAAGTGAGGAGGGGAACGGCAGTAGTTTCTTTTTCACTATCCCAATCGCATCAAAATGATTGCGCTTAAACAGATCTTTACGCCGCTTCACATAGGCTTAACCAAGGTGAATCAGTGATTTAATTCGAATGTGATATAGTCATATAAAGCGGATCGGATTTTCACTACTCTTTTTGCTTTTTCACAGTGATCAAAACCCGCGGATTCAGCCTCTGGACGATTAAGCACGGTAGTGATATTATCTGACCAATTCAAAGGAATTAACATGCCCCGTCTGGCACTTGACCGCGAAATACGCCAAATTCAAGATGAAATCCTGCTCTTAGGCAGTTTAGTAGAGCAGGCGATTCTCAATGCCGTAGAAGCGCTCAAAACTCGTGACGTTCAGGCTGCGGAGACAGTCATCCGCGATGACCGCTACATCAACGATAAACGTTTCGCCATCGAAAACCGCATCTTGATCCTCTTCGCAACCCAATCTCCCATGGCACACGACCTGCGCTTATTGGCTGCTGATCTGGAAGTTATCACCGAGTTGGAACGAATTGGCGACTATGCCAAGGGAATTGCCAAAGTGGCAATGCAAGTTGCCAATGACGAAATCCCCATCCCAATCCGAGAGATTACCATGATGGCAGATATGGCTGTCTCGATGCTGCATCGCGCCTTGGGAGCATTCATCGCTGAAGATGTCAGCGTTGCCCGGAGCCTGCCCGAAGAAGATGACCAGGTGGATGAGCTTTATAATCTTGTCTACCGCAAAATTGTGCAAAATATGATCGCTAACCCGGAAGTGATTGACCTGTCGAATCAAGTTTTCTGGGTAATCCACAACCTCGAGCGAACTGCGGATCGCGTGACCAACATTTGCGAACGCATTCTCTTCATCGCCACAGGTGAGCTCGTCGAGATGGACTCTACCGACGACGAATTAGAAGAGGGTTGAGGTTTAGTCGATTCATCCCAACACACCCAGAAGGGAAGGGGAGTAAGAGGGGAAAGGCTCTATTATGCTATTCGTCATGATTTTATCGTTCTTGAGTAAATAAACTTGGCATAATCGAACGACGATTTCATAACTCCTTATTATTAGGACATTTCTATTTTGCTGCTTTGGGACATCATTCCGTTGCTCTCAAATATGAGTCGCAATTTGATGGCGATTCCTTTATAATAACCTCAAAGTGACATTTTAAAGAGAAAAATCCTTTTTTTATGCTCACCTTGCACACATGAATGCACTGTCGATAAGTGAGGTAATTGTGTTAAAAGAAAATACAACCAAAGGCAAATTGATTGTCGTCGAAGGCATTGACGGCTCTGGTAAGTCAACACAAATAGACCTGCTCTACAAGTGGCTGCAATCGCAAGGGTATTCAGTCTTTTTCAGCGAGTGGAACAGCTCTCCCTTAGTCAAGACAACCACCAAAACCGCCAAGAAAAGCAAATCCTTCACCCCCACCACTTTTAGTATCCTGCACTGCACTGATTTTGCAGACCGCTGGGAAAATAGTATCTACCCCCTGCTCAAAGCCGGAGCAATTGTCTTAGCAGACCGTTACGTTTATACCGCCTTTGCCCGCGACGTAGCTCGCGGAGTAGACCCAGAATGGGTACGCAATATGTACTCCTTCGCTATCAAGCCAGACGTAGCTTTTTACTTCCGTGTGCCATTAGATATAGCCGTTGAGCGCATTACCGCTGCCAGGGCTAAGCTTAAGTATTACGAAGCTGGCATGGACCTGAACCTCTCGGAAAATATTAACGAGAGCTTCAAACTTTTCCAGGGGCGTATTCTGAATGAATATGACAAGATGGTGGATGAATTTGGACTCACGCTCATGGACGGCACACAATTAGTGAAAGAACAACAAAAACAGGTACGCAATATCGTCAAGCGGGTTTTGCGCGGATGGGAAGGCTTACCCAACCCCAACATGCCCCCAAAAGAGCATGGTAAAGGCAAAGCAAAAGCAAGAAACACGGGAGGTGAGGCATGAAACAACCAGTTTTTTATGGGGCAGGTTTCCCTTATCGGGAAATTGGACCTCTCACCGGAAAGTTGATTGTCTTGGAAGGCAACGATGGCGTAGGGCGATCCACGCAAATCAAAATGCTGCGGCGTTGGCTGGAAGCGGAAGGCTATGCCGTTTCGGATACCGGCTTAACGCGGTCCACCCTCACAGCCAAAGGTATCGAGGAAGCCAAAAGCGGTCATACCCTTGGTCCGCTAACGCTTAGCCTCTTTTATTTAGCTGATTTCGCTGACCGGTTAGAAAACCAGATCATCCCTGCACTACAAGCTGGCTTTATTGTGCTTTCGGATCGCTATTTTTATTCCGTCATTGCACGCGATGCCAACCGCGGGGTAGATAAAGAATGGTCGCGCAAACTGTACGGCATCGCGCTCAAACCAGATTTGATCCTGTATATGAAAGCCAGTGTATCCACCCTCGTGCAGCGTCTGATCCATGGGCGCGGTCTCAACTACTGGGAAGCAGGCATGGACCTGCACTTAGCGGATAACCTTTATGACAGCTTTATCGCCTATCAGACTTTACTCTCCAAGCAGTTTGACGAGCTTTCTGAAATTTACAATTTTGTACCAGTGGATGCAGATCAAGCCGTAGAGCCAATTTTCGAGGAAATAAAGACCTCCATCCTTGAGCTGCTGCACAACCAACTGCCAAAAAGTAAAATGCCGAAATAAAGTTATTTAGCTTCAAGCCTAATAAGCCAGCTGAGATGGAGGAATAAGTAATATGAGCGCCAATGTGGAAGCAACCTGCATCTATGGGGCAAAAATTATCCAACGGCATTTAGCAGCGATGGCTGCGGAAGTGGAAGGTGTGCGCGCAGCCGAAGATATCGAGTGCATTCACAGAATGCGCGTGGCAACCCGGCGGATGCGCACCGCGCTTACGCTCTTTTCAGATTGTTTTCCCAAGCAAGATTACAAAAAAATCCAAAAAGATGTACGCAAAATTACCCGCGCTTTAGGTGAGGCGCGCGATTTAGACGTCCAGTTAGAAGTGATCGAGGCAGCCTTAGGAGAGTTTGCAGATCCCGTATTCCAGCCTGGCATTAAACGGCTAAAGCTTCGCCTTACCCAACGCCGAGCAGAAGTTCAGCAGCACGTCGATGCAGCCATGGATAGAATGCTAGCGGATCAACTCATTGAGCGGCTGGAAGCCTGGGCGACGCCGCTGCTGGAGCAATCCAAGAACGTTTATCTTTACACGCCAGCTTTATATCAGTTGGCGTTTCAGGGTATCCAGGTGCGTATCGATGAGCTGCTCGCCCATGTTCCTTATATCACCGACCCGCAAAACGTGCTGGAGCTGCATGCCATGCGCATTAGTGCCAAGCGCTTGCGTTATGCCATGGAAACCTTCGAGGAGCTCTATGGCGGGCAGCTCAAACCTTATATTACGACGGCACGTAAGCTCCAGGATCAGCTTGGGGCTATCCACGACTTGGATGTGTGGATTGTGATGATTCCCCAGTTTATAGAAGAAGAAAAAACACGCATCCTTGGTTATTTTGGCAATCCACGGCCGCTGCGCCGGTTGCTGCCTGGCTTGGAAGCTTTCCGCCAATCCCGTATTGCCCAACGCGAAACTGAGTATGCTGATTTCCTCAAAGAGTGGGCAAAGATCGAAGACGCGCAAACATGGGATAAACTCCTGAAGTTGATTAACACCCCAATGGATCTAGAAGCGGCAGTGCAGGCGCGTAAAGCTGAGGAAAAACCCCAGTACAACTCCTTAGAGGAATAAAACTTTATCCTTAGGGGGGAGTTTACTTCTTAATTTGAAGCTTTTTGACGTCCTCGTTTGCGTCTCGTTCCATACACAATAACAGACGATAATTGATCAACGCAATCACTGCCATCACTACCAATAGAATGACATAAGCAATCTTCCAGTTTTTCTGCCCGACCATCATGGTAAATTCAGACATGCCACCAATTCCAGCTATCAAGGTGAGCGGCATAAAAATCGTGGTAATCAGCGTCAGCCGGCGCATGATAGCATTCGTGCGGTTGGCTGTTTCCGCCATGGAATTATTGATCAAGGACAGGTGGATTTCCATCAAATCTGTCACTTGTTCCCGCGCAGTCTCGGCTACTTCATAGTATTTGGAGAGATGATCGTAGATATCCCGGAAGTAGACCAGAGCTTTCTCGGTAATGAAAGGGCTGTCTCTGCGGATGAGTTTATTCACCACTTCGCGTTCATGAAAGAGCGAGCGGCGGATCACCTGCAAAGCCCGGCGGGACTGCATGAGTGAGCTGTAGTCAAATTCCAGCGGCTCTGCTAAGATGGCGTCTTCGTTGGCTTCCAGCGCTTCCTCAATATTTTCGATCACCCCTAACTTGTCATCGACGGTCTTATCCAGCACTTGATGCAGCA
This sequence comes from Candidatus Mesolinea sp., assembly GCA_034430095.1. GTDB lineage: Bacteria > Chloroflexota > Anaerolineae > Anaerolineales > Anaerolineaceae > Mesolinea. The sequence continues at coordinate 4,533 of DAOUFK010000027.1, read as the reverse complement.
AATAAGAAGGACCCTGCCTCACGACCTCCCGCTGGCGCTCCAAGAGCTCTCGCAAGCCAGTTAGTAAAGCTTGGTTATCTTCCCTGCGGAAACCTGCGGTAACCACAAAATTATCGCCTATGAACAAATCCAACTCATGTGAGAGCAGCTCTTCAGGGGTTTCTTCGAAGGTGTTGAAGATGAGGAAGGAATAACTGGGGAAGAGATCCAGCTTGGGCAGCTGATTGCCATTGAGGCAGTCTTCTATCGAGAGGGGATGAATGCCGAATGCAGGCATGAGCTCTGCCAGGAGTTCGGCAGTCGGGTCCATGTAATCCGCCCAGACGTAACCATTTTGGGCGGTGGTGCGCGCTAGCGCTTCCTGAAGTGTGGGCATCTCTTCAAACCCGCCGGAGGAAGTGATAACGGTATAGTGTGTTTCGGGTTGGTTCATGAGACCTCAATAATCTTCGACGAAATTTACATTGCTTTCCTATTTTAACCTAACGAACTTTTCCAATCAGAAATTTAGCGGTAGGTCAGTTTTATCAGCGGTGCAAGCGGGTTCCACTCTAACAATCCGGCGATATAGCCAACCGAGACTTTGCGCTGGCGCTGCACGGCTCGGCGCTTCTTCCAAGCGGTGGGCAGCCCAATGAGTGCTTCCCATTTGGCTTTAAACATTGCTTTGCGCATGGGCAAGAACAGCGCCACGACCAAGTAAAGCAGGTTCACCAGCAAGTGCGGCAGAAGCATTACCCAAAAGAGCCAGCCCGGCATATCTTTGACAAAAGTCCAGACCAAGTTGCGATGCCCATAGAAGGTAACGAGGTCGCTGCGTGGTGCTGTACTGCCCGAGCCGGCATGCCGTACCACAGCTTGCGGTAGGTACCAACACGGGTAGCCTAGCAACTGCAGGCGGAAGTCGAGGTCCACGTCTTCCATATAGGCAAAGAAGTCCTCATCAAACCCGCCGGCAGCAGTAAAAGCCTCGCGCGGGTAAACACCAGCTGCCGCACAAGCGCTCAGCACCTGCCGCTCCTGCTGCCAAGCAGCCGAAAGCTTACGCCCATGCGCGCGGCGCCACACCAAGCCGGTAGCATGCACGACATTCCATTCCCCATCCAGCCGATGCGGGTCATCCGCCATGAGCAAGCGTGAGGCGAAAAAGGCATTCGGGTGCCGCTGAATGCCAGCATAGACTTGCGCAAGCCAATCCGGCTGCGGGAAAGCATCCGCATTGAGCAAGACTAAATATTCCCCCTGGGCTGAACGTGCTGCCATATTATTTCCAGCGGCAAAGCCTAAGTTCTTCTCTAAGGTGATCAGTCTGAGCTGCAATTCAGGAAACTGCGCCAGGACTTTTTGGTCAGGCGGATGTTGCGAGCCATTATTGAGCAAGATGACTTCGAAATCCTGCCAGGTCTGCTCTGTTAATGCGCTTAGGTTTTCGGCAAGATACTTTGCACTATTCCAATAGAGCACGATGATGGAAAAAAAAGGTGAGGTCATGGTATACCTGGTGTTGGGCATTCTATGGGCTTCATTGGCACTTATTTCCTGCTATGATAATATTATAATTTAGGAAATTTGAAGCCAACAAGGAAACAGATTGAATACAATCACCAAACCTGTGTATGACTCTGCAGCAAACGCATCGCCGGCGCTGACCGAGATTCAGGAGCTCAAACATTACCGCTATTTGCTCAAGCAGCTCGTGCGGCGGGATATCGTGGCACGCTACAAGCGCTCGGCATTGGGTGTGGCTTGGACCATGCTCAACCCCCTTGGCACGATGCTCATCATGACCTTTGTCTTTTCCAACCTGTTTAAATCGGTGCAGTCTTATCCGGTTTACATTCTGAGCGGCTTAATAGCCTGGAACTTCTTTGCCCAAGGCACCAACGCTGCCATGAGCGGCTTGGTGTGGGGCGGCAGCCTGATGCAGCGCATTTACCTGCCGCGCACCATCTTCGGCGTCTCCGCCATTGGCACAGCGCTGGTGAACCTGCTGCTCTCGATAATCCCGTTACTCCTGGTCATGGTAATCACACAGACAACCATACACTTAACATTTCTCTTTCTTCCCATTTCAATCTTACTGCTCACCGCTTTTGCGCTGGGGTTTGGGTTGCTGCTTTCAGCTTTGGCGATATTCTTCCCAGATGTGGCTGAAATGTATCAGATCCTGCTGATGGCATGGATGTACCTCACACCGGTTATTTACCCCGAAGAAATCATACCGGCGCAGTTCCTAACCATCTACCGCATCAACCCGATGTATTGGATGCTCAAAATGTTCCGTATGCCCGTTTATGAAGGGGTAATCCCAAGTTTGCAGGACCTTTGGCCAGCGTTAGCTTGGTCAGTGGGTATGCTGATTGTGGGTTGGCTATTTTTCACCTCGAGATCGGATGAATATGCTTATCGAGTCTAAACCATTGCTGAGCCAAAAAACCAAGCTGAACAGCGATCCCGTCATCACGCTGCAGGATGTCTCGGTTGCGTACCGTGTTCCTAAAGAACGCATCGGAACTTTCAAAGAATATGCTATCCGTACGCTGCAACGTAAGGTTCAGTTCAACAAGTTTTTAGCGCTCAAAGACGTCAGCGTGACGATTAACCGTGGAGAGGTCTTCGGCATCATTGGTAATAACGGCGCCGGAAAAAGCACCATGCTAAAAGTAATCTCACGCGTCTTACGCCCCACCAAAGGACGCGTGCTGCTTTATGGCACCATCGCACCCCTACTGGAATTGGGCGCCGGCTTTCACCCCGAGCTTACCGGGCGGGAAAATGTTTATCTGAATGGGGCATTGCTTGGTTATGACCAGGATGAGATGGACGCCGTGTTTGAAGAGATCGTTGAATTTTCAGAGCTGCGTGAGTTTATTGACGCTCCATTGCGCACCTATTCCTCAGGTATGTACGCGCGCTTAGGTTTTGCTGTGGCGACAGCGCATGTACCAGAGATTCTTATTGTGGATGAAATCCTCAGCGTCGGGGATGAAGCCTTTCAACGGAAGTGTAATGAGCGTATGCAAAGTTATCAAGAACAAGGCAGCACGGTTTTAATTGTTTCGCATGGCTTGGCAAAGATTCAGGATATGTGTAACCGTGTGCTCTGGCTGGATCACGGGCAAGTGCAGATGATTGGCGATCCAGCTGAAGTTATCGAAGCTTATCGCAGGAGCAACCAATAAGATGAAATTTATCCCTACCGCTATCCCGGATGTTGTGCTGATTATTCCCCGCATTTTCGGGGATGAGCGCGGCTTTTTCTTAGAGACGTATCGGCAGGATGTTTTTGAGTCTGCCTGCGGTCCGATTAACTTCGTGCAAGAGAATCATTCGGGTTCAAGGCAGGGCACCCTGCGTGGGCTGCACTACCAGCTGCACCAAGCCCAGGGTAAATTAGTGCGCGCCGTGGCAGGAGAGATCTTTGACGTCGCCGTCGATATCCGCCAGGGCTCGCCTACCTTTGGCAAATGGGTCGGGGCACGGCTCTCTGCCGAAAACAAACATCAACTCTGGGTGCCAGCAGGTTTTGCGCACGGGTTCTATGTGCTCAGCCCTTGGGCAGAAGTATTCTATAAAGCCAGTGCTTATTACGCTCCGGAGTGGGAGCGCGGCATCCGTTGGGATGACCCCGCCATCGGCATTGCTTGGCCGCTTGCGGAAGGCGGTACGCCGCTGCTTTCGGATAAAGACCAACGCAACCCAACATTGGCTGAAGCAGAAACTTATCCCGTTGGCTGGCAGCCAAAGCAAGAGGAGGAATAATTATGCGGCATATATTGGTTACAGGCGGGGCTGGTTTTATCGGCTCAAATTTTGTGCATTACCTGCTGCGCAGCGAGCCGGATGTGCAGATCATCAACTTAGATGTGCTCACCTATGCTGGCAGCTTGGAGAACCTCAAAGACCTACCTGACCCGAGCCGGCATGTATTTATCCACGGGGATATCACTGACCAGGAAATGGTCGACCGCATCTTCGCGGAATACGGGATTGATACTGTGGTGCACTTTGCCGCAGAAACGCACGTAGACCGCTCGATCCTCGACCCGGGTGCCTTTGTGCAAACCAACGTCATTGGCACCTTTACGCTGCTGGAAGCTGCGCGCAAAGCCTGGCTGGTTGATAAAACTGTGCCACGTGACGCAGTACGTTTTCATCATGTCTCCACTGATGAGGTCTTTGGCACGCTGAGTAAAGCCGACCCGCCCTTCAGGGAGGAAACCGCTTACCAACCACGCTCGCCTTATGCAGCTTCTAAGGCTGCGAGTGATCACTTTGTGCGCGCTTACTATACCACCTATGGCTTGCCCATCAGCATTAGCAACTGCTCCAATAACTATGGACCGCGCCAATTCCCCGAAAAGCTCATCCCGCTAATGATTTTAAACGCCACCAACGGGAAACCCCTACCCATTTATGGTGATGGCATGCAAATCCGCGACTGGCTATATGTGGACGATCACTGCGAAGCGCTGTGGAAAGTGGCTACGCAAGGCAAGGTTGGGGAGACCTACTGCATCGGCGGGGATAACC
>DAOUFK010000026.1:0-25895 GCA_034430095.1 Candidatus Mesolinea sp. | reverse complement strand
AACAGCTTGCTCGCCCAGTCCGAATAACCACTTTCGGAACTGTTCTGCCCATACGCCTATTTTCTAAATTACCCCCTTGACAAAACGTGTCCCAGCGGCTCGGCCGAGGCACAAAAAACAGCTTGCCGCTGGGGAAGGGTCAGGGTTAGGGTTACCGTGAATCATTTAGACAAGAAGAAATAAGATGGTTAGTTATGAAAAAAAACCATATTGAGGACTTTATCCACGCATTAGGACATTTCTAAATTGCCCGCGTGAGGACTTTTCTATTTAGCCTTGACAGATTGTTTAAGTAAAAAAACGAGGGCTAAGCTACAATGGTAAAATTACCTCTATGAAATTGAAAAAATGGCATATCTGGTTAGGATTTGCGATTAGTGCGGTCTTCCTCTATTTAGCCTTCCGCAAGGTAGATTTCTCCCAAGTATGGTCTTACCTGACCCACGCGCAATGGAGCTGGGTACTTTTGGGGTTGGTGTTCTACTTCATCGGGGTGTGGCTGCGCGCTTTCCGCTGGCAGATCTTGCTCAACCCCTTGAAAAAGCTACCGATCCCGCGTCTGTTTCAGGTGGTTGCAATCGGCTATATGGGCAACAATGTTTATCCCGCGCGTGCCGGCGAACTGCTGCGGGCAGTACTGCTCAAGCAAAAAGACCAGCTCTCGATTTCGGCGAGCCTCGCCACGATTGTGGTGGAGCGTTTGTTCGATGCGCTGGTGATCATGGGCTTGGTGCTGCTGAACCTTTCGCAGCTGACCGCGCTGCCCTCCGCGCAAAGTTACATCGGCGCTATCCGTGCTGTAGCCACATGGGGGGCGGTGATATTCTTGGCTCTGTTTGCGCTCTTTTTGGCTCTCGTGCTCTTCCCTAAGCCAACCCAAAAAGCCTTAGATTGGGTCATCAACCACCTCGTCATCGTGCGCTTGCGCAAAGGTATCTCCGACTTTCTCACCCGCTTTATCGAAGGGCTTTCCAGCCTGCGCTCAGCTGGTGAGACGCTCAAGGTGCTGCTCTTTTCCATCGCCATCTGGACTTGCGAAACGGGGCTCTATTGGGGCGTGATGCAAGCCATGGGCATCCAGCTCAGCTTTATGAGCCTGATGCTGATCAATGGCGTGGTCAACCTGGTACTGCTGATTCCGGCGGCGCCGGGAGGTTTGGGAACCTTCGATGCAGCTGGCAAAGCCATGCTGCAAGTCTTTGGGGTTGGCTCAGAGTTAGCTTTGGGTTACACCTTGTTACTGCGGGTGGCGCTGTGGGTGCCGATCACAGTGCTGGGTGCAATCCTTTTTGTGCGTGAGGGCTTCTCACTCACCACTGATGTAAGTAAATTACAAACCGAGTATGCGGATGCTTCGCATGAGCCGCAAATTTAATTAAGAAGGTAGACACCTATAAAGGAGTAACTATGTCAGACCAAAATTATCAAGAAATCGCAGAGATTAATCAGAATGTCAAAAGTATTCACCGTTGGGTCAGGTTTTTCGGGATTATGTATGTTGTGTCCATGGTGGCGGTAATCTTCATTGTTATTGCAAACGTCGCCTTGGTCGGAGCGTTGCTGCCATAATCGACAAGAATATTGTGGCTTTTTGATTAGCAACAATTCAAACTGGAGAATGGAATTAGGGTAATGGAAACGAGCAAACGCATCGCGATAATTGGCGCTGGGATTGGCGGGATGAGCGCGGCTTATGACCTGAGCAACGCTGGTAAAAATGTGGTCATCTACGAAGCCTCGGATCACCCTGGAGGCTTAGCTGCAGGCTTCAAAGAGCCCCATTGGGATTGGTCTGTAGAGCGTTATTACCACCACTGGTTCACGTCTGATAAATACATGCTCGGCTTGATCGATGAATTGGGCTGGTCGGACCAGGTGCTCTTCCCCAAGCCGATTAGCGTAATGTATTACAAGGGCAAGTTTTACCCCTTTGATTCCATTCCAGCGGCGATAATGTACCCTGGCTTAGGCTGGGGCATCAATAAAATCCGTTTTGGATTTGTGGGGCTTTACTTGCGCCTGACGAATAACTGGCGTGAGCTAGAAAAAACCACCACGGAAGCTTGGATGCGCGCCAAAGCCGGCGATAAAGTCTATGAAGCGATGTGGGAGCCAATGATGGTGGGCAAGTTTGGCGAGCGCTATGCCAAAGAGGTCAACATGGCGTGGATGTGGGCACGGTTGCACTCACGCAGCACGCGCCTGGGCACGTTTATCGGTGGCTTCCAGGCTTTTGCCGATAAATTCGCCGCTGAGCTGCAACGCCGTGGGGTAGAAATTCATTACCAGACGCCGGTACAAAGCATCACCCACCAGGAGGATGGCAAATTGCAGGTACAGCTCAAGGACCAAGCACCACAACTGTATGACCAAGTATTGGTGACGCTTTCCCCAGGGATGATGGCTAAGCTGACCCCGGATTTACCCAAGGACTACCTGAGCGGGCTGCTCAACCTCAAGAATATGGGCGCGGTAGTGATGACTCTTTCGCTCTCACATGCGCTCTCCCCAGAAGGCTACTATTGGTACAATATCCCCAAGCAAGTCGGTTTTCCGTTTCTTTCATTGGTGGAGCACACTAACTTCCTTAAACCGGAATACTTTGGCGGGGATCACATCCTTTATATTGGAGATTACCTCGAGGTAGATCACCCCAACTTCCAAAAGAGCGATGAGCAGCTGTTAGCTGAATTCCTGCCGCACCTCACCAAAATCAACCCACAATTCAGTCCAGACTGGGTCAAGAAGGTGTGGGTCAGTAAGACCCCTTATGCCCAGCCCATTCCGCTGGTGAATCATTCCAAGAATATCCCTGCTATCAAGACCCCTGTGCCAGGGGTTTATTTTGCCAGCATGAGCCAGGTGTACCCCTGGGACCGAGGCACGAATTTTGCGGTGGAAATTGGGCGCCGGGCTGCGCGTATGATGCTCGAGGAATAAAAATCACTCAGCGCATAGGTTATTTCCTCACCTAATCTTGATTCCTAATTGGGGTTTACTATCTAGAAATGGGGCTAGGCTTGGTTCCTCAGCTCCTTTTTTATTAATCCACAGATAACGGCTGTCACTGTTAAAAATCGAATGGATACACCTATATATAGGGGGTATAACGGGTATTCATTCTGCTAATTAGGCTGAGAATAAAGTAATCTTAAGAATAAATTAATAGGATTAACAAAAGTTTAGCTTTTTAAGGTTTTTGAATCTTAAAGAAACCACAAATTTTAAGCAACAGCCCAGCAGTTTTTATTGTTTCTGAGTTGAGTAGGTGTTAGAATCTACGCACCGATTTCAATCTAGACATTCGATCGCATTTCACCAGCGGATCGAACGCGATAAATTAATTTACCTTCGATACGCTCTATTAAGTGTTTATTTTTTTAGGACAACTCTCCCCCTTATAGGCGCGGGGAATTAAGGAGAAGGCATAATGAACGCTCAACAGGCATGGCAGGCTACCCTCGGACAATTGCAGATGGAACTTTCGCGTGCAGCTTATGATACTTGGGTGAAAAACACACAGCTGATCGCTTACGATCCACAAACTGCCACCTTTACATTAGGAACTGCCAATGCTTATGCCTGTGATTGGCTGGAAAGCCGCCTGAAGTCTACACTGATCAATAAACTTAGTGGCATGATGGCTAGACCCGTTGAAGTTTGCTTCAAAGTATGGGCTGCCCCCTCTGCCCAGCAGGAAGAGGAGCAAGTCATTACTCAGAAAATCTCCCAGCCTGTTGAGACAAACAGCTTCGAGACGCATCTCGCCGCTAAATACCGCTTTGATAATTTCGTTGTGGGTCCAAATAACCGTTTGGCTCACGCTGCCAGCTTGGCAGTCGCAGAGCAGCCAGCGCGGGCTTACAATCCGCTGTTCCTCTATGGTGGCGTTGGGCTGGGTAAGACGCACATCTTGCACGCTATTGGCAATGCGGTTTTACCGCGTGGGCTGCAGGTGCTGTATGTTTCTTCAGAAGAGTTCACTAACGACTTGGTCAATGCTATCCGCACCAAGACGACAGCAGCTTTCCGAGAAAAATACCGTCAGGTGGATGTACTGCTCATCGATGACATTCAGTTCATCTCTGGAAAAGATTCCACCCAAGAAGAGTTTTTCCATACCTTTAATACCTTGCATGGGCAGGATAAGCAAATTGTGATGACCTCCGACCGCGCCCCCAAATCGATGAGCACCTTAGAAGAACGGCTGCGTTCACGCTTCGAGTGGGGATTGACGGTAGATATCCAGCCGCCAGATTACGAAACCCGTTTAGCCATTTTACGCACCAAAGCCGAAAAAGTTCACCGCGATGTGCCTGCAGACGTGATCGAAATGATTGCCCGCGAGATCCAAAGCAATATCCGTGAATTGGAAGGCGCATGGAACCGCGTTCTGGCTTATGCTGAACTAACCGGAGAAAAGCTCACTCTGCAGATGGCAAATAATGCTTTAGCCGACTTCTTCCCACAGCATCCAGATGTTGCCCCCGAGGATGTCATTGCAGCTGTCTCGCGGTTTTTTGGCGTGACCCCCGAGAGAATGCTCAGCAAAGACCGCTCCAAAGATATTGCCCTGCCACGTCAAATTGCTATGTATCTCCTGCGCGAGCAGGCAGGTATATCATTACCAAAGATCGGCGAGGAGTTAGGCGGGCGCGATCACACCACGGTGATTTATGCCTGCGATAAAGTCGCCAACATGATGGACCGAGATGAGCGCCTCCGCCGGCAGGTTTTACAGCTGAGCGAGCAAATCTTTGGCTAAAGCCTCTACTCTGTTGTATTCTCCAGAACCTCAAAGAGGGTATCGCTAAGCGGCTCCAACTCGCCCCAGTTATCGCCAATCCGCGCTTCGGTGACCAACGGCACATCTAACTGCATGGTGTGCTCCATCACATCTCTGGCAACCCGGACGGTTTTCTCCAGCTCATCTTTAGGCACCTCGAAAATCAGTTCATCGTGGATCTGCAAAAGCATATCTCCATGCAGGTTGGCTTGCTTAAATGCTGGCGGAAGTTGGATCATAGCTAACTTAATGATATCCGCAGCCGTGCCTTGAATAGGCGCGTTAATCGCTTCACGCTCTTCACGCTGGCGCAGCGCGTTATTGGTGCCTTTCTGTAAGTTGGGAAAGTACCGCCGGCGGCCTAAAAGCGTTTCTACGTAACCTTGCTTGGCGGCTAATTGTTTGGTCTGGTCGAGCCATTGGCGCACCTTAGGAAAGGTTTCGAAGTATGTCTTGACGAAGTTCTCGGCTTCTGCTAATGTGAGGTCTGTAGAAAGGGTAAGACCGTAAGGGGTCATGCCATAAATTAGACCAAAGTTGATCGCTTTAGCGTGCCGGCGTTGCCTTTTATCGACTTGGTCTAAGGGAACGCGGTAAATCGCGGCGGCGGTGGCAGCATGAACATCCTGCCCCTTGCGGAATGCTTCGATCATGGCTTCATCTTGTGAGATATGTGCAACAATGCGCAGCTCAATCTGAGAATAGTCCACCGAGAGTAGTTTGTGCCCTGGCGCCGCGATGAAGCCCTGGCGCACGCGGTTTCCCAACTCTGTGCGGGTGGGGATGTTTTGCAAATTCGGGTCTTGGGAGGCAATCCGACCCGTTACCGTGCCTGTCTGGTTAAAGGAAGTATGCACGCGCCCTGTCTTCGGGTTAATTTGCTGCGGAAGGGCGTCCACGTATGTGGATTTCAACTTCGTTAGCTCGCGGTAATCCAAGATCTCGCCAACGATGGGATGCTGCCCGCGCATAGCTTCCAGCACACCTGCCGCTGTGGAAAGCTTGCCGCTGCTGGTGCGGCGGGAGCGGTCGGGTGGTTCTAAGCCCAAACGTTTGAAGAGCACGTCAGAAAGCTGCTGAGGAGAATTGATGTTGAAGCGCTCACCCACATGGTCGTATATTTGGTCTTCGAGGCGCTCCAACTGTTGTTGCAGCTCCTTGGAGAACGCCTCGAAAAAGTCCTTATCCAGTAAAATGCCTTTTTCTTCCATCATAGCCAATACTGGGATTAGTTTGACTTCCACATTGGCGTTCAATTGGCTGGCGTTCCTGTCTTCTAATTCCTTTTCTAAAGGTTCCACTAAGCGCAGCGTCATCACAGCGTCGCCTGCTGCATAAGGAGCAGCTTTTTCAATCTTTACTTCTGCCATGTTGATTTGCTTTTTCCCTTTGCCAATCAGCTCTTCGATGTGCGTCATTTCCACACCTAAGCGTTGCCAAGCCAAGGTTTTGAGCCCCAAGCTGCGCGAATCGGGGTTGATCAGCCATTCGGCGATCATCGTATCAAATGTGATGGGGTGTAGATCAAAACCGGCACCGTGCAAGCAAATCAAGTCGTATTTGCTGTTGTGCCCCACTTTGCCAATTTCTGCGTTTTCAAGGAGGAGCTTGAGCGCTTCCCGCACGGTCTCTAAAGGCAGCTGCTTGCCAGTTTTATGCCCAACCGGCAAGTAATAACCTACCTGAGGGTCACCGGCTAAGGAGATGCCGACTAAATCAGCTTGTGTAGGGATGATGTTGGTTGTTTCCGTATCGAATGCGATACGTTTGCAAACAGAGAGTGTATCCAGGCAAGCTTGCAGTTTTTCCTTACTATCCACTGTAATTGTCTTGAATTCTTCCTTGCCCATTTGGTCATCATCAGATTGCTTTTCAGCAAAGAGCACTTCTTGCTTGGCGTTGGAAAGGCTAGGCTGCAGCTTTTTTTCGATGGTATGCAAGCGCTGAGTGAGCGTGCGGAATTCCAATTTATGGAAGAGGTCTTCGACAGCTTCGGGGTTAAAGCGCGAGATCTCTGCTTGAGCAAGGTCCAGTTTGACGTCTAGATCGGTACGAATGCGCGCAAGGTCTCGGCTAAGATATGCGGAATCTTTACCTGCGCGAAGCAATTCTGCCGTGCGCCCGCCAATTTCATCTAAGTGAGCATAGATTTCATCTAAGTTTGAGTATTGCTCCAGTAATTTGATCGCAGTTTTCTCGCCAATACCTTTGACGCCCGGGATATTGTCGGAAGGGTCGCCCACCAGAGCTTTATAGTCAACCACTTGTTCGGGGTAAACACCTAATTTTCTTTTTACGTCTTCCGGAAAATAGTCTTCAGTGGTGTTAGTGCGGCTGTTTGGCAGCGAGACAACGATGCGATTGGTCACCAGTTGCAGCAAGTCACGGTCCCCTGTAATGATTTTGACGCCTAAACCTTCTTTTTCTGCAGCCCACTTTGCTAAGCTGCCGATGACATCATCCGCTTCGTAGTTTTCCACCTCAATACGCGGGATATTGAAAGCATCAATCATCTCACGGATGCGCTCGATTTGTCCGCGTAAGTCCTCAGGCATCTTCGCGCGCGTAGCTTTATATTCAGGATAGAGGTCGTGCCGAAATGTTCTGCCGGTATCAAAGGACACAGCCAAGTAGTCTGGCTGTTCCTGTTCAAGAATGTGCAGCAGTGTGTTGGCAAAGCCATAGATCCCGGCGGTAGGCTCGCCATGGCTGGTTGCCCAACGGGCGGTACCACCGGAAGTCAGCGCAAAGTAAGCGCGGTAAGCTAAGGCATGACCATCAATAAGATAGAGTATTTTAGGCATGGTAACCTCGATTTATAGATGCATTCGATCGGCTTCTCAGATAATCAAAAAACTTGATACCAGAAAGCTTTTTTTGCAGAGTCAGCTGCTGGGTCTGCGGGCAAGTGCTCCACCGCATTGCTGCCTGCCTCAAGCTGGAAAAGCTCATCCTGCCAGGAGCCGCTACCTGCAGTCACGGCTTGGCGCAGCCGCAGCCCGGAAATATCTGGTATGCCTAGCAGAGGGCTTTCGATGATATTGAGTTGCTGCATAAGCTGCCGGCCGGCTTGCTCGGCAATGCTCAGGCTGGTTTTGAGGGGAAAGACCAGCAGGCAAAAAGTATCAGTGTCCACTTTTTGTGTCAGGACCAAAACTGGCTCCCGATCCGTTTGTTCAAAAGGCAGGAGGTGAAACTCTGGGATAGAGAACTGGCTGTCTGTGCCAACCTGAACCATTTGCAGGTATTCCGTTGGGTCAAAAGTAACCCCCGGGCGACTGCTGCTAAAAAGCTGCCCATCCCTGAGCAGTACGGCAGCGACTGCTGGGCTATTTTGGATTGTTTTGGTCAGGAAGGCTTCCAAATCTATGGACACAATCAGTTTGCTCCTAGAAAAAAGGGCATCTCCTTTCCTTTTAGTTTAACATTTCTTACAAGGGGCTGCAAGCAAATCTCTGCTTGTGATGCGCATAGGTGTGATTTGATAAAATTACCGTAGAATAAGGATTAAATTTGATATTCACAGGAATTGTGATTTACTTAAGCCTAACGTAGATGAAAATAAGGAGCAATTTATGGATAACTTTGACGTTGTGGTGATTGGCAGCGGACCTGGCGGCTACGTCAGCGCAATACGGGCGGCACAGCTGGGCTTGAAGGTTGCTATCGTGGAACGAAAAGCCTTAGGCGGGGTCTGCCTCAATATTGGCTGCATTCCCTCGAAAGCACTTCTGCGGAATGCTGAGTTAGTTTACTTGATGCGCACACAAGCAGCGGAGTTTGGCATTCATGCTGAGAATGTGACCTTTGACTATAACGCAGCCTACAAACGCAGCCGGCAGGTCTCTGAGCGCCTGACGAAGGGTGTGAGTTTTCTCATGAAAAAGAACAATATCGCTGTTATTGAGGGGCATGGCGAGGTTGCCAACCCCGGGGAAGTGCAGGTCAGGGCGGCTGATGGAGGGACACAAATAATCTCCACACGGAACATAGTTTTAGCTACCGGCGCACACCCCACGATAATCCCAGGTATGGAACCAGATGGCGAAAAGATTTTGGATTATGAGGATGCCATCCTGCTGCAGCAGCTGCCAAAGTCGGCGGTGATTATTGGCGCTGGTGCAGTGGGCGTAGAGTTTGCGACCGTCTGGAGCGCTTATGGCGTGGAGGTACATATCGTCGAGATGCTACCGCATATCTTGCCGGCGGAAGACGATGAAGCAGCAGCCGAGCTTAGCAAAGCTTTCAGGAAACGCGGCGTGAAGATCCACGCTGGCACCAAAGTGCAATCTGTGCAAAAGACCGAAAACGGCGTGGAAGTGCAGATTGCTGGAGAAAAGGGTGAGGAAAAAATCACCGCTGACGCCGTGCTCGTAGCTGTTGGGTTCAAACCCAATTCAAGTAATATCGGACTGGAAAAAGTGGGTGTAGCGGTTGACCAGCGCGGTTTTGTGCAGATTGATGGCAGCATGGCTACCAATATTCCTGGCATTTGGGCGATCGGGGATGTAACTGGCAAGCTGCTCCTGGCGCACACTGCCTCAACCATGGGCATTATTTGTGCGGAGGTGATCGCCGGGCTGCCTGCACGCAAGTTAGATTACCGCATGATCCCACGCGCAACGTATACGCAGCCCCAGGTAGCTTCTTTTGGATATACTGAAAAGCAGGCTCAGGAAGCTGGTTATAAAGTGCGTACGGGTAAATTCCCCTTTATGGCGAACGGTAAAGCCTTGGGCTATGGCGAACCTGCCGGTTACATTAAATTAGTCGTAAATGAGCACAACAACCAATTGTTGGGTGCATCTTTGGTTGGACCAGACGTCTCCGAACTGCTGCCAGAGCTAACTTTAGCCCAAGCTAACGGGCTGACGGTGGAAGCCATCGCCCAGAATATTCACGCACACCCAACGCTTAGTGAGGTCCTTATGGAAGCTGCAGAAGCAGCTGAAGGGCATGCGGTTCACCTCTAAAGAGTCAATCTCTGAAATCCTAACCAACAGTACCCTGTTGAGATGAGTACACAGAAGGCATCAAAAGCCTTTTGCGTACTTTTCGCTTAATAACGCTAAGGCGATTATTTTGCGGCGAAGAAAAGGTCTATTATGCTATACTTAGTGCATGAAAGTTGAACTGAGACGTTACGTCCTGTTAGTTCAACGATTGGCTGAACAGCCCGGGTCTCTGTTGGCTGTGTTCAGCCCGCCTCCTTTATTTGCGCCAACTGCTGGAGGAATCTTGCACACAAAATCTTCAGAAAGCCCAGAGGCATAATTTCATGCCAGCGTTGAGCCTCAATGACTTGCTAGCGATTGGCTTATGCGTGCTGGCACTCGCGGCGGTGGGCATGAGCCTTCTGGTGCACCACAAGCACCCTTACTCCGGGCTGCGCCAAACCTCAGCGGTGCGTGGTACTGAAAGATTAAGCCAGGCAGCTGCCGAACAAGGCAAACGCTTGACAATTGGCTTAGGTTTGGATGTTGCCGACAGCACTACATCAATGGCGAGCCTGCCTGTGCTCGCGGCGCTGACTCGGCGCTCCATTTTTACCGATCAACCTGTGCGTGCCGCCAGTGGGGGTGGAACCTTAGCTTGCCTCAGCCAAAGCGTCGTGCGCGGCACCTATCAAGGGGCAGTTACGCCAGAACTTTTCAAACCTGATTACGCCTTGCTGGCGGGGCTTTCCCCTTATGCTTACTTGGCAGGCTTGCTACCCCAAGCAGCTTCACGCGCTAATGCTGGCGTGATACTTTACGGTCCCCACCGACCGGAAAGTGTGTTGGCTGCTGATTTAGTAGAACGTAAAGGAAACCCTGTGATTGCACTGACCTCAGACCTATCCGCGCAGGCGGTGCTTCTGGCTAGCTCAGCTCAGCTCAGCTTTGGTGAGGATTTTTTTGATAGCGGCGCGAGCTTAGAGGTTAATCCCTCTGCAGCTGCAGCCCTGCGGGCACAAGACCTGCTGCGCATTGTGATCACTGTGGGGCTAATCCTGGGAGCAGTACTGCGCTTGTTGGGGGTCTGGCAATGAAGAAGGCAATCCCCATTCTCATCGCAGGGCTGAGCGGGCTGCTCATCTTGGCTGCGCTTATCTGGCAGCCGCAGTTAGCAGGCTGGCTGGAGGTTGTGCTCAACTGGGCGGTGATTATTGCCTCTGCAGCAGCCTTGGTGGCGCTGGCAACCTTGCTGTTGGCGCATACCCGTAAGATTATTAAGGTTAGGCATGGGTTTATTTACAGCTTAATCCTCGTAGGTGCTTTTTTGGCTAGTTTTGTTGGCGGGATGACCGCCGGCATGGAGAACCCAAGCTACTTGCGTTGGATCGCTGCAATTCAACAGCCCGCCGAAGCCAGCTTACTGGGATTGGCAGCTTTGGTGATGGCGGCAGCGGCTTTGCGCCTCTTTCACCAGCGCGGTTGGTCAGCGCTCACGGTTTCCTTTGGCATCAGTGCTTTGGTATTCCTTGTGCTTGGGTTAGGCTGGCTGCAAGCGCTTCGGATTCCGCAATTAGATATTGTAATTGGCTATTTAGAAGCCTTACCACTAGTAGGCATGCGCGGCTTGCTGATTGGTATGGGCTTAGGCGCATTGCTCCTCGGTTTGCGCATTGTGCTAGGCTTGGAAAGACCCTATGGTGAGTAGATGACCGCTGATATGATCGTTTGCCCACATTGCGGAAAAGAAAACTTTCCTCAGGTTACTCATTGTGTCCATTGCGGTGAGGAGTTGGAGGAACTTTATAAGATCGATGGAATAGAGAGCACTCCGCCGATGCCAAGTAAGGAAGGCAGTGATCTCACTGAAATCTTGAAGTCCTTACGCGATGAAGAGCGCAAAGCAGCCGAACCAACAGAATCAATACCAATCCCCGAAGAACAAGCAGAGAGCCCAATACAGAAAGAAGGGGAAGAACAACTACCCCAAAAAGAAGAACCGCAAGTACCAGAATGGTTAGCGCGCATTCGTACTCGCGCTGCCCAAGAAGCGGATGCTACAGGGGATTTAGCCAGCCGGGCTGGTATGATGGACCAGGTGCGCTCTGGGGAGAAGCACGCTGAGATTGATAAGGAATTTACTTCTTGGATCGAGCGTTTACGCGAAAGTAAACAGAGGGAAATTCTCCAAAGCGCCCGCAAGACATCCGAAGAAGGCGAGACTGCTGAGGGTGTGCCGGAGTGGCTGCAGAAAATCCGTGAATTGCATCCTGAAGTTGAAGGTGAAGAAACCCAACCGATAGAGAGCGAGCCCCACGAAGAGGGCAGCCCTTCGGAGGGCGTTGCTGCGCCAAGAGCAGGTGAATCAGAAGAAGCCTCACGCGAAGAAACGCAGCCTGTGGAAGAGGCAACAGCTCCAACGTCAGAGGCAGAAGCAGCCCAACCAGAAGAGACCGTTCCAACCGAGCCGCAGCAAGACCTTAGCGCAGAACAGCCAAAGGAACAAGCCGAAGCAGAAGCGGAGGCTCAGACCACAGCGCCCAGTCCGGAGCAGGAGGCTGCTGAGATTTTGGAGCCGATTGTCGCAGAATTGGGCATGCAACCTGAGGTGAGCGTGCCCCCCGAAGAATCTGAGACCGCAGAAGAACAAAGCGTTGCGCAAGATTTGCTCTTGTTGCGCAGCCAAAAAGAACGTGCAGAAGTTTTGCGCAACCTCATCGCAGAGGAAGGCAAGGCGATCCCACCGGCACACAAGCCTAAAAGCCCGCATAAAAGCTGGTACCGTTTGGTAATTGGGTTAATAATGCTCGCTGCCTTGATCGGAACGCTGCTTTTTATTCCATCGCCACCACTTAAGGAAGGCGCTGCGCCTGCCCATGTCATTGCGCTGCAAGAAGCTATGCAAGCGCTTGGTGCCGGGGATAGAGTGCTGGTTGTCCTAGATTACCAACCTGCCACCAGCCGTGAGCTGGAATCTATGGCAGCGCCAATACTGCAGTTCATCGCTGAGCGCGGGGTAGCCTGGCAGTTGCTAGTGACCCAACCGAGCGGGCTGTGGTTAGCTCAGGAGCTGGTATCTACTGCTGGGATCGCCCCCATTCCTGAGGCAGTCTATCTGCCTGGAGGGAATTTAGGCGTATTCGCGCTGGCGGTTGATCAAGACCAATCTATGCCGCTTCTGCCCTCAGGTTTAAGCGCATTGAATGACTATCGTGCGATTTTATTGCTCGAAGATTCAGGCAGTCAGTTTCAGGTCTGGATGGAGCAGGCTGCCCCTTGGTTGGGTAAAGGGAGATTTCTCGCGCTTGTAGCCAACCAAGATGCCGCCATGCTCCTACCATACTATGACTCAGGTCAGGTTTCTGGCTACGCTGCTGGCACGCAAGAGGGGGCTTTAATGGCTCAATTAATTGGTCAGCAGCCCATGCACTTACCGCATGAACGCGCTCTGCAAGTAGGATTGATCATATTGATGGTTATCCTAATCCTGTCCATGGTCACGAAGGGAGAAGCAGATGCAACCGAGCGCCGAAGGGATGAGAAGGCATGAACGTGCTTGACGTCATCATAGGGTTGATCGGCTTTGCACTTACGCTGATGGTCTTTAGCTATCTGTTAGGCGATAACTTTTTCTTCCGGGCTGCCCTTTATTTGCTTGTGGGTGTTTCGAGTGGGTATATTGCGGCGGTGCTGATCACTAAAGTGATCTTACCCTTACTAATTGCACCCATCCAAGCTAATAATGGACAGTTTTCCCTTCTCATGGTGGTACCGCTCTTGCTCTGTTTGCTGCTTGTGCTGATGCTCTTCCCGCGTACAGTCAGCGCTGGAAAAATGCCATTAGCATTCCTGGTGGGAGTGATGGCAGCTATGACGATCGCCGGTGTGAGCCGGGGAACGTTAGCGCCTCAGCTGCTGAGCATTGTCAACCGCTTTAGCCCAAGCTTAGTTCAAACCAGCGGGCAACCAGCTTGGGGGCAGATCCTCGAAGCTGTGTTCATTCTGTTAGGTGTAGTAACTGTGCTTTTCACTTTTCATCATCGCACTCATCTAAAAGGCGATGCTGAGGCACGCAGCGGGCTAGTAGAAGGGCTTTCCAGCATTGGTCAAGTTTTTATTGGCATTACCTTTGGGATGTTATTCGTGGGCTTTTACACAACCGCACTTACAGCACTGATTGCCCAACTGGGCACACTTAAAGACTTTATTCTGAGTTTAATAACAGGCTGAGGATGCACATGGAGCAGAAAACTTATCTCAGCATTGATATTGGCTCTCAGCGCACGCGTGCTTGGTTATTTCAACAACGCGAGGGATATTACCAACTCGCTGGCAGTGCCACGGCTCAGACCACTGTTTCTGCTGGGCAAGATGTGCGCGCCGGCGTGCGGCACGCGCTTCTGCAGCTGCAACAAACCAGCGGAATCCAGTTGCTCGATACAGATCAACGCTTGATCCAAGGCTTGCAAGGTGTTGCCGGTACTGGCATCACCGTTTCGGCGGGCTATCCGCTGCGAACAGCCTTGATTGGGGTTTCGGCTGACCTATCCTTGGCAAGTTTGCGCCGCTTGGTCGACCTTTTTTACACGGATGTAGTTTTGGAGCTGGACCTGCAAGATGAGCTCAATCCTACGGCTCAGCTCGAAAAACTCATCCAGAGCGATCCTGATCTCTTTGTGATCGCTGGAGGGACAGATGGGGGTAGCTACCAGCCGGTGCGGGCAGCTTTGGAGAATATGCGCATCGTCTATCAGAGCTTGCCCCGCGTCATCCGCCCGCAGGTTGTCTATGCAGGCAATAGCGACTTGGCGGAAGAGGCGCGTGCAGAGCTGGAAGCTGGTCCAGATTTCCACTTGGCGGGCAATATTCACCCGCGCTTAGAGGTTGAAACACTTTCGGCTGCTTGGCAAGCGATGCTGGAAGCTTTTGCTGCTTTGCGCCGGCAGCAGCTTAGGGGTTTGGAGGAGCTTGAACAGGAATGCAACGCCACCGTGCTGCCGACTGCTTTTGCTATGAGCCGCATTGTGCGTCTGATTGATCGCATCCACTCAAATGGTAAAGGCACTTTGGCGTTGGATGTGGGCAGCAGCTCTACTACGGTGTTAGCTGCCCATGGCGATGAATTTATCGGCAGCATCAACCGACCCGAGATCTCAAGCCGGACGGGAGAAGAGACTTGCCGCTGGTCCTCGCTGCCCATTGATGTGGAAACCGCCAGCATCTATATGCTTAACAAGCGCTTGCATCCTGCATTTTTACCAGATACCTTAGAAGATTTAGCCATCGAGCATGCTTGGACGCGCGTGCGTTTGCAAGCTGCGTTACAGCACACTCAGGAAATATTCCCGAATTTTGCCTACCACCCAGAGCAGGGATTATTTGCCTCTTATGAGCCGATCCTGCTTTCTGGGGAAAGCCTGATCCGAGTGCCAGCTGCACAGCAATCCCTACTGATAGCGTTGGATGGCTTGCGCCCGCATGGCATTACCACCTTTACCCTCGATGAGCGGCAATTAATGGCTGCTTTGGGCGCGTTAGCTGAGCTTGAACCGCTGCTTGCGGTTCAAATGATCGATGCGGGTGCTTTTGTTAACCTCGGCACAGTGATCACCGCTGAGAGCATGCAACACGCTAGCACAAGCTTGCTTACCCTCGAGGTAGATCGCGAAGAGGCGGGGCGGGAAATATTAGAGGTGCACAATGGCACGCTTAAACGCATCGAGACCCCTCAAGATCAGCGCACACGCATTTATCTTTCCCCCAGTGAGTTTACAGATGTTGGCATGGGTTATGTGGGCTTGGGGGGTTGGGTCACCGTCCCAGGCTCTAAAGTTGGCGCGGTGATAGATGCGCGGGGCAGACCTTTGGAACTGCCACAGGATGCCGAGCAGCGCAGCCAGACGATCTACAATTGGCTCTGGGAATTAGGCGGTTAGCATGAGCATGCAAACCTTACAGATTGGCTGCAATCAACAAATTTATCGATCCTTCACTTTGCCCCTCAGCGGCACGGTTTTAGTACGCATCGGACAAGAGGTTGCAGCCGGCGATCCGATCGCCGAGGTTCGTATGGCAGCACGTTTTCAAGTATTCGACGTGGTCAATAATTTCAAAATTAATCCTCGGCATATTGATCGCTATATCGAACGCCTGGTGGGTGAACCGGTTAAAGCCGGCGACATCATCGCACAAAAATCCGGGATTATTGCGCGCATATTTCGTGCTCCTGAGGATGGTATGGTCGTTGCAATCCGCGATGGCAAGATCACGCTGGCATTGGGTGAGAAGGTGGTACAGGTGCTGGCGGCATTTCCAGGCACCGTCGTGGAAATTATTGCTGAACAAGGAGCCGTCGTTGCGACGCAAGGTGCCCTCCTGCAAGGCGTATGGGGCAACGGGTTGAATGTATCAGGCTTCCTTACACGCTGGGGTGAGGAAGTGGGCTCCGAGAAAGAAGATGGCATTGCAGGTAAGATAGTTGTGGTGGATCATTGTGCAAGCCGGGCACAGCTCAACCGGTATATGGCACAACAGCCTGCCGGCATGGTCTTTGGCTCTATCTTGCCACAGGTCCTCCCAGAACTAGAACGGGCTGATATTCCCACAATGGTATTGGTTGGGTTTGGAGAACTGCCAATTGACCCGATAAGTTCACAGATGCTGAAGCAGATGCAAGGGCAAACAGTCGCGCTGAACGCAGCTTCTCCAGATCCATTAGAAGGCACGCATCCAGAATTGATCTTGCCAGGCAGGGCGCAATTTACTGAAGAGCTCTTCCCCGCGGAAGAGCTGTTGAAAATAGGCAGGCGTGTACGCTTGCTGGGCAAACCTTATGCCGGCAGCGTGGGAACAATCATCGAGCTGCCAGAGCAGCCAGAAATGTTTGCTAGTGGACTGGTGATGGAAGCGGTGGTAGTACAGCGCGAGGATGGGCAGGTAATTCGCGTACCACGCGCCAATATCGTCGTGATTATCGAATAGCAGTTATGGGGCAGGTGTAGCTGTTATCAAGTATTGACCCACAATCCAGCCAATTTTGCCATCTGGAGCGCGTACTTTTTGCCACAGCGTATTTCCGATGATTTTTTCTTCCCCTAAAAGCTCAATCTCAGTAAGGTTGTTGAGGTAAGCTAAAACCTCTGCATTGGGATCAGCTTCAGCGCGCATGCGCACTCCCAACTCGGAATTCACCAGCGCTAGAACTGGCGTAGGGGTTGGAGTGGCGGTTGGCATGAGCGTTGGGGTGTTGCTTGGTTTGACGGCAGCTGTAGGAGAGGCTACAGCTCGCGTCTGGCTTGGTTTGAGCGTTGGTACCGGCTCGGTCGCGGTCATTTCTGAAGAATATGCCGGGCCATATTGCCTATAGCTTATGTTACGGGATAAATATGGACCGTAAGCAATAAATCCGACGATACTCCCAGCAAACAGTGCTACAACCAAGAAAAAGATCAGCCAGCCCTTTGTATGCCGAGGCGGAAGCCCTGCCACCCAAAAGGTCAACGAACTAATTAGCAAAGTCAAGGCGAGGTAGGGTAAGCAATAGATCAAGAAAGCTTCCCAAGCCAGCTCCAAGCTGCCTCTAGCCACCCAGCCGACGAATCCAAAGCGGAGGAAAACCAGACCGGTTATGAGTGCAGAGCTCAAGCGTGGCAGCTCTTTTTGGCTGAGGCAATGCCAGGCGAACAAAACCACGCCTACAGCCAGGATAACGGCACCCAAAATGTCTTGTTCTCCTAAATATCTTAATGGGATGCCTAAGGAAGACCCTTGATTGCGTGCCATTTTTGCTGCCTTTAACCCAGAGCCAAAATAAAAGAGTGCAGTAACAAGGGTGCCAAGCAAACCCCGCCAGAATAGTTTAAAGGAGGGTACCACTGCACTCAAGCTGATGTTGAGCACTTGGGCAGCAAAAGGTGAGCTGAGCACAACGAACAACAGCAGAGGTGTTGAATCGAATAGAATTGCTAATGCAAAAACAGCCGCATCAAGCAACAATATTAAAAGATGTTTTGGCTGATAGGCAGCCTTGGGTAGGATATCATCCTGCAGGAAAGCGTCGACTTCTTCGGGGCTGGCGTTTTTTATGAGCTGGCGCAGATTTTTTCTCTGTTTCTTCGGTTGCTGATAAAACTTATCCGGCATTGTTTGGCTGGTGGAAAAGTTCGTTGGCATCTCAATCTCCTTTTCGACCTGGTGAACACAACCAGCTTCTTTATATCGATTATAAAGCCTCTTTCGAAACCCGATTTTTTAGGGGGATGCTGATCGGTATCCTGGAAGCATACAGTATAGCCTTAAGATTTTCTGCATCATAATGGGTTGCGGTAAAATGGAGCCCATGAAAATAAAGTCTTCCAGCAAGTTGATCGTTTCAGCTCTCTTAATGCTGGTGTTTTTGGCTGGCTGTGGCGGAGGGACAGCCTCGCTCACTCCAGAGCCCACAGCTACACACACCTTTGCTTTACCTGCTATAACCATTGAAAGTACACTTGCATCTACCCAAACTCCGCTTCCAACAGTTGGAGGCGCGGCTGCTATCATCTTATGGGCGCCAGCAGGCAGCGACGCAGCCCTCGCGCAATCGCTCTCCGAGCAGCTGAGCAGCTATGCCAGCACGGTTAGCACGAGCTTTGAACAGCGCCAAGATCTGAGCAGTCAGGACTTGGCAGGTGGCACGCGCGTCGTGGTGTCCTTAGCCCCCGTTGAGGCTGTGAGTGCGCTGGCAGCGGATGTGCCTACGGTGCAATTCTTGGGTTTGGGCTTGCCAGAGACAGCAGCTAGCGCAAATGTGCATCCCGTGAATAGCACGGGGGTCTCGGTTGAAGATCGTGCCTTTTTGGCGGGGTATCTCTTAGCTTTGACAATTCCAGATTATCGCGTTGGGGTAATCTCACAGGCTGGGACCCAAGCTGGCACTGCGACCGAAGGTTCGTTTATCGTTGGGGCGCGCTATTTTTGCGGGCTGTGTAACTCGCGCTTTGGGCCAGTTTTGTACTACCCCATCACGGCACAAATTACGGATCCAGCCAGCCAGGCGGATTGGCAAGCCGCCGCCGATGCTCTGCTCGCTAATACAGTGCAGGGCGTCTATATCCAGCCGGAGGTTAGCTCGCCAGAGCTGGTGAATTACCTCACCTCCTCAGGTGTAAAGCTGGTGGGCACAGCTGGGCAGGCAGGCTTGGATGGGAGCGCTGCCTGGATTGCCGTGCTGGGTGCGGATCAGTCTATCGCGGTGACTGACATAGTTGGGCGGCTGCTGGCAGGTGAGCCGGTGGAGGTGGTGAACGCTAGCCTGACGCTTTCTCAGATCAATGCGGAGATCCTCACAGAAGGCAAGCAGCGTCTGTTTGCAGAGACGCTGCAAAAGGTTCAGGCAGGCTTGATCCGCACCACGCCATATTGACGAATCTAGTTCTTGCCGGTCTCCCTTATTCTGTTCTCGCTGGTGTCCTCAGTGCAGAGCCTCCTGTAAGGACCAGCGAGCGAACTTGACCGCAGGTCTCCACTAATCTCTCTCCTCATTAGTCTACTAAAAGTGCTTGAAACCTGAGACCTAAAGGTCAAAGGCCTTCCATGGTCAGGAGAGTGCGCAGCCTACCCGTAGGGTACCCTGGAAGAACAACAAATTTGTTCTCACCGGTCTCCTGACTGCGAAGCCTGCCCGTAGGATACCAAGCGAGGGAGAACACCAAAGTCTATGAACTCTTGAAACAGTAACTCTCCATAAATTTTGCTTGACGAATAAGGCTTGGTCTGATAGACTCACGGCTTGCTGTATAGTCTGGAAAATAAAATCAGGCTTGCAGATTGGTTCGGCTTTTGATATACTTTTTTAGATACAGAGGAGCCGATATTTAATAATTTAATAACAAGGGCGCCGGCGTAGCTCAATGGCAGAGCAACCGCCTTGTAAGCGGTAGGTTATGGGTTCGATTCCCATCGTCGGCTCAGGTTAGCCGTTAGCGATTGGGATTGACATGGTCAACCTCAATCTCCAGCGGGTAAAGAGCTAGCGCCCAAGGAAACATGGACGGTTACCCAAGTGGACAACGGGGACTGACTGTAAATCAGTTGGCAGAGGCCTTCGGAGGTTCGAATCCTTCACCGTCCATCTGGATCTTAAAAAGATCCCGTTTGCGGCTGCCCTCATAGCTCAGTCGGTAGAGCGCGTTCTTGGTAAGAACGAGGTCATGGGTTCGAATCCCATTGAGGGCTTTTTGCCGAAATAAATTGTAAAAATGTAATTATGTTAAGGAGTTAAGGAGATAAGTATGGCTAAACAAAAATTTGATCGGTCAAAACCCCATATGAATGTGGGTACCATGGGCCACATCGACCATGGAAAGACCACCCTAACTGCAGCGATTACTAAAGTTTCTGCTCTACGCGGCTTTGGCGATTTTCGTGCATTTGAGAGTATTGATAATGCCCCAGAAGAGAAAGCGCGTGGCATTACCATCAACATTTCCCATGTGGAATACTCAACACCGAAACGTCACTATGCACATGTCGATATGCCCGGTCACCGTGACTATATCAAGAACATGATCACCGGTGCTGCCCAAGTTGATGGTGCTATCCTCGTGGTTTCTGCACCTGATGGTCCCATGCCCCAGACTTATGAACACGTCCTATTGGCACGCCAGGTTGAGGTTCCTTCCATCGTTGTCTTCCTCAATAAGGTTGATATGATGGATGACCCCGAGCTGCTTGAGCTGGTCGAAATGGAAATCCGTGAACTTTTGACCAAAAACGGTTTCCCAGGCGATGAAACCCCCATTATTCGCGGGTCAGCAAAGTTAGCCTTGGAAAGCACTTCGATGGATATCAACGCCCCGGAATACAAACCGATTATCGAGTTGCTTGATACGATTGATAACTACTTCCCAGAGCCTGTTCGCGAGCTGGATAAGCCCTTTATGATGCCGATTGAAGATGTGTTCACCATCAAGGGTCGGGGTACTGTGGTAACTGGCCGTATCGAACGCGGTCAAATCAAAGTCAACGACCCTGTGGATATCGTCGGTTTGCGCGATGACATTCTGAAATCGGTTGTTACTGGCGTAGAAATGTTCCACAAGACCTTGGATTATGGTATGGCTGGAGATAACGTTGGTTTGCTCCTGCGCGGTATTGATCGCGACCAGGTGGAACGCGGTATGGTTGTGGCAAAACCGGGCAGCATTACGCCCCACACGACCTTTGAAGCCAGCGTGTACATCCTCAAGCGCGAAGAAGGCGGCCGCCATAGCGCGTTCTTCACCGGTTATCGCCCACAGTTCTACATCCGCACGATGGATGTAACGGGCGATGTGACTCTGCCTGAAGGTGTTGAAATGGTTTTGCCTGGCGATAACGTGAACGGACTGAAAGTCAAGCTGATTACCCCAGTAGCTCTGGAACAAGGTTCTGATTTTGCTATCCGCGAAGGCGGCTTGACCGTTGGTGCAGGCAGGATCACGAAAATTATTGAATAAATTTGAGAACGGAGGAAACATGGCTGCTCCGGAAATGAAGCAGCCATGTGGATGAAAAATGGCATCGAAAAAGAAAGATATTAGACCAGTGATTTATTTGGCTTGCACCGAGTGTAAGGAACGCAATTACACGACTGAAAAGAATCGGCGCAATGATCCTGGTCGTTTGGAATTGATGAAATATTGCCCGCGATGCCGTCAGCATCGTTTGCACCGCGAGGTGAAATAACCTTCGTCAGCCCAAGGCTGGCAAAGGTTGCCTAGGTCAGTAGCTCAATTGGCAGAGCACCGCTCTCCAAAAGCGGGGGTTGTGGGTTCAAGTCCTACCTGACCTGTTGAGAAAAGAACTTAACGCCGTGCCAGCCGCGGCGTTGAGTTATCAACCAGGAGTATTGTGATGGCAAAGGGTAAAAAGAAGAACAATATTTTTCAGGGCATTTCGCGCTATTGGCGTGAGACGGTGGGCGAGTTGCGCAAGGTTACTTGGCCAACCCCTAAGGAAGCTTGGGCTCTCACCAAGATTGTTTTAATCGTTACGGTGATTATGGCTGCAATTTTAGGTATTTTGGACTTTGCCTTCAGTCAACTTATCGGGCTGCTGGTTGGATAGTTTAGAAAAGGGGCCAGAAAATGGCCAGTGCTATGGATAACGAAGAATTAATGGATAACGAAGAACCTAAAGTAGAAATCGAAGGAGAAAAGCTGGAAGATTCCTCTCTGGCTTCTGTGCCTGCCTCTGATGAAGAGGCTCCAGGCGATGCGCATAAAGGCGAACGCCAGTGGTTCGTTATTCATTGCTATTCTGGGTACGAAAATAAGGTGCGTAAAAACTTAGAACAGCGCATCGAAACGATGAATATGAAGGATAAGATCTTCGACGTTTTCATTCCGACTCAAGATGAAATCGAAGTTCGGGATGGTAAGCGCCGCACAGTGGAGCGCCATGTGTTCCCTGGATATGTGCTCGTCGAGATGATCTTGGAAGAAGATTCTTGGTTTGTAGTGCGCAACACTCCAGGCGTAACGGGGTTTGTGGGCATGGGCGATGAACCTACGCCGCTCCGTCCTGAGGAAGTGGCAGCAATTATGCGCCGCGCTGAGGACGAGTCGCCGACCTTTAAGGTAACTTACCATGAGGGTGATCGTGTGCGCATCATCGACGGTCCATTTAACGACTTCCGTGGCACGGTCGCAGAGGTTGATATGGAGCGCTCCAAGATCCGCGTGATGGTGAACTTCTTCGGGCGCGAAACGCCTGTGGAATTGGACTTCTTACAAGTAGAAAAGGCATAAACCGGAGGAATCCGGAAATTCGTGGGAGGGACAAATATAGTCCCGTTAGCACCACAGAGGAGATGTGTAGTGGCAAAGAAAGTTAAAGCAGTTGTAAAACTTCAAATTCAAGCAGGGAAGGCGAATCCCGCTCCGCCGATTGGTCCTGCGTTAGCTCCGCATGGCGTCAATATTATGGCGTTTTGCAAGGAATATAACGCGCGCACAGCCAACCGTATGGGCGAGATTATCCCAGCCGAGATCACCATCTTTTCAGATGGCTCATTCAAGTTCGAACTGAAATCACCTCCAGCTTCAGTGCTGCTCAAAAAAGCTGCTGGAATTGAGAAGGGTTCTGCCAATCCGAGAAGCGAAAAAGTGGGCACCATTACCCGTGCTCAGTTGCGCGAGATTGCTGAAATAAAGATGAAAGATTTGAACGCCATCGACATTGAAGGTGCGATGAAGCAAATTGAAGGTACTGCCCGCAATATGGGGATTACCATCGTCGATAAATAATTTGAATCAGTTGTGGGAGGGTAGGCTCTACCCGTTAAAACCACGAAGGAGTTATGATGCCCAAACATGGCAAGAAGTATGAAAACGCACTAAAACAGCTGGATCTGAATAAGGTTTACAGCCCAAGAGAAGCCTTGGAACTTGTAAAAGAGGCTGCCTTTGCCAAATTTGATGAAACGGTCGAAGTGCACTTGCGAACGAACCTTGACCCACGGCAAGCGGATCAGCAGATCCGTGATGTGGTGGTTTTACCGAACGGATTAGGCAAGCAAATCCGCGTCTTGGTCTTTGCGCAAGGGCAGGCTGCAGCTGAGGCTCGCGAAGCCGGCGCAGATTTCGTCGCCGAAACTGACGAGGAGATGAATCGCATCGCTCAGGGCTATACCGATTTCGATGTAGCCGTGGGTACTGTGGATATGATGGGCAAAGTGGGGCGCTTAGGCCGTATTTTAGGCCCGCGCAACCTGATGCCTAACCCCAAAGCTGGCACAGTGGTGCAACCGGAAGATATCACCCAAGCGATTAAGAGCGCCAAAGCTGGCCGGGTTGAGTTTCGCCTTGATAAGTCCGCAAACATCCACGTTCCTATCGGGAAGGTTTCCTTCTCTGTCGACGCCTTAGAAGAAAATCTGGCTGCCCTAATGAGTGCCATCCGCAAAGCGCGTCCAGCGGGGGCGAAGGGAAATTTTGTGCGTAAAGTAACCATCGCTTCCACGATGGGTCCTGGTCTCAAAGTGGATCCAAACGAGGCGTTGAATATGGAGTCTAAGCAAGTTTAAGCTTAGGGTTGGCAAGGTGTGATATACTTGCCTACAGACAATTGAATAGTGGTCTTCACTGAAGAAAGCTGGTGCCGTTACGGCTTAATATCCTGCCAAGGTGGAGGTTGAGAACCCTGTCATTAATAGACGCGTACTTAAATCTCTTTCCGCAGGATAAACGGAAAGAGATTTTTTATTTTCACCGAAAGGAGGTGAAGCAACATTGGCTTTTACAAAACAAGAAAAAGAACAAATTGTTGAACGGTACCGTGAAAGGTTGGCGAAAAGCGATGCAATCTTCGTACTATCATACGAAAAAATGCGCATGCCTGAGGTGAACGCAGCCCGAGCACGTCTGCGTGAAGCTGGTGCGGAGTTACATATCGTCAAGAACCGTTTATTCAAGCGTGTGTTGGATGAATATGGTTACAGTTACGATGACAGCTTCTGGGAAGGCAATAACGCCGTCGTGTTTGCGCCGGAAGATGCGCCGGCAACGGCGAAGATCGTTGCCGACATTGCTAAGGAAAATGCATCCTTTGCAATCCGGGGCGGCTATTTGGATAAAGCTTTCTTAGATGCAAAACGCGTCACAGCCTTAGCCGAATTACCCACTTTGCCAGTTATGCGCGCTATGTTGTTAGGAACAATTTTGGCGCCAGCCAGCAAACTTGTCCGTACGATTGCCGAGCCCGCCCGCGGGTTAGCAGCCGTCATCCGAGCCAACTCGGAAAAGCAGCCTGTGGCTGCATAGTTGTCAACATGCCTTTTTGAAAGGCTAACATATTATAAAAAATAGAAATAAAATAGGAGTAAATTAAAATGGCAGATTTAGAAAAAATTGTAGAGGAACTGAGCCAACTTTCTGTGTTGGAAGCCTCTGAACTGGTCAAACTTCTCGAAGAGAAATGGGGCGTATCCGCCGCTGCACCTGTTGCAGCTGTTGCTGCAGGTCCGGCTGCTGCCGCACCTGCTGAAGAAGAAGAAGAGAAGACCGAGTTCAATGTGGTGCTCAAAGCCACCGGTCCCAAGAAGATCGATGTCATCAAGGTCATCCGCCAACTCACCAGCTTAGGTTTAGTTGAAGCCAAGACCTTAGCTGAAACCCCTGGTGGCAAGGTGCTCGAAGGCGTGAGCAAGGAAGTTGCCAACGATGCTAAAGCCAAGCTGGAAGAAGCCGGCGCCGAAGTAGTTTTAGAGTAAATTCTCTATGGACCCAAAAAAGCCGTATTTTAGGATACGGCTTTTTAATTTAAGCTCTCTTGCGGGATTATGCTAACTGGCGGATGACCAGCACAACCTTGCCCTGAATTTCCACTATGCTTGGG
Source organism: Candidatus Mesolinea sp. (assembly GCA_034430095.1). Taxonomy (GTDB): domain Bacteria; phylum Chloroflexota; class Anaerolineae; order Anaerolineales; family Anaerolineaceae; genus Mesolinea. The sequence goes on along the minus strand of DAOUFK010000026.1, from coordinate 818 downwards.
TCTTCGATGATAATGGGCTTCATCAGCGGGTTGGCTGGCTGCAGGCGTACTTTGCCATTCTCTAAATAAAAATATTTCAATGTGGTTTCATCCCGATCAGAAAGCCACACCGCGACCATCTCGCCGTTACGCGCTTGGTCTACCTTTTTCATCACTACAATGTCGCCATCGTTGACCATGGCGTCAATCATCGAGTCCCCAAAAACGCGTAGGGCATAGAGCTGCTCAGTACCGTCGTTTTCGGGCAGCAAACCGCGGGCAATTTCCACGCCAGAGTCGGGGTCATAGTAGCTGAAATCTGAAGGGGGTACGGGCATCGGCTCGCCTGCAACGATGTTGCCTACCAGCGGAATATTAATGACTGGCTCGAGCAGACGTTCTGCAGCGGATTTAGCCGCTTGTAGCCGAATACCTTTTGCATTCTTGATCAGATTGATGCCGCGCGAAACGTTGCTGCTGCGCTCGATGTAACCCATTTCGGCTAACTGGTTGAGATAATAATTCACTACAGAAGTGGAGCTTATCTCGGTGTAATCGCAAATTTCGCGAATGGAAGGTGGGTAGCCCTTCTCGAGTTGATAGCTTTCCAGAAAGGTGAGGATTTTTTTGTGTCGCGGGCTTAATCCGCTTTTGCGTCTTGCCATGTTACCCTGCTTTCTCTGGTTTGTTTGATTAATTATTGCATAAATAATATCAGAACAAATGTTCACTGTCAAGGGTTCGTGTTAGTTCATCTAAAATGTTACCGAAATAGAATCGTTGGGTCAAAAGAAAATGTTACCGAGGTGAACGGTGAGCGAAACAGACCCAATGAATAT
>DAOUFK010000025.1:0-141637 GCA_034430095.1 Candidatus Mesolinea sp. | reverse complement strand
ACCAACCCGCCAATATCGAAATCGTGCGCACCATCTGCCAGATCTTAGATGAACTGCAGCCCGATTCGCCTTTCACACCGCACGAGCAGCTGATGACTTTTGTGCCCGACCGCCCTGGCCACGATCGGCGCTATGATATTGACATCAGCAAAATAAACAGCGAACTCGGTTGGCAGCCACGCCATGATTTACAGCAAGGCTTGCTTGCTACGGTGCGCTGGTACTTGGAACATCCAGAGTGGGTGGCAGCCATTACCCAACAATCGGATTTTAATGGCTGGATGCAGAAAAACTACGCGAATCGCAAGGAGGGAGCATGAAAGGCATCATCTTAGCTGGCGGCAAAGGCACTCGGCTTTATCCGCTCACCATCCCAATCAGTAAGCAGCTCTTGCCGGTTTACGATAAACCTATGATTTACTATCCCCTCTCGATGCTCATGTTAGCCGGAATCCGGGAGATCTTGGTGATTACAACCCCCGAAGACCAAGCCCTTTATCAACGCCTATTGCAGGATGGCACGCAGTGGGGGCTGAAATTCGCTTACGCTGTTCAACCGGAGCCACGCGGTTTGGCGGATGCCTTTCTGGTGGGCAAAGACTTTTTGGCAGGTTCGCCAGCCTGCCTGATCTTGGGCGATAATATCTTTTTTGGGCATGGGCTGCCGACGGTGCTGCGTAGTGCCGCCGAGCTCAAAGAGGGCGCAGTGGTTTTTGCCTATCCAGTGCGTGACCCGGAGCGCTACGGCGTTGTGGAAATAGATGCCGAGAGCCGTGCGCTCAGCTTGGAAGAAAAACCTAAGCAGCCACGCTCAAATTTGGCGGTGCCCGGGATTTATTTTTATGATGCCAATGTGGTGCACTATGCCGAAGAGCTCAAGCCTTCGGCACGCGGCGAGCTGGAGATTACCGACCTCAACCGGCGCTATATGGAACAAGGCAAGCTGCAAGTGAAGGTGCTCGGGCGCGGCGTGGCTTGGCTGGACGCCGGCACGCACGAGTCCTTGCTGCAAGCTGCCACTTTCATCCAAGCCGTTGAAGAGCGGCAAGGTATGATGATCTCTTCTGTAGAAGAAATTGCCTACCGGATGGGTTACATCGACCGAGAGCAACTGCTCGCACTAGCAGACGGGCTCAACGCGACCAATTATGGCGCTTACCTTAGGCACTTGGCAGGGGGCTAAAGATTCTGCGCATCTTGTTAATTGGCAGATCTGGGCAGCTTGGCTGGGAACTGCAGCGCTGCTATATCTCAAAATAATATCTAACTATAATGTTCATCGTTGCCTCAAAAAGAACCTAACCGATCAAATTTCAAGATTTATATTCTTGGGATAATGATTGAATTTCAGAGCAGTGCGCGGCGATCAGCACATATCATATAGTTTCTGAAGTGGAACGAGACTAAACAATCTGGGATACAAGTCTAGGTTTAGGTGGGATGTAAAGCCAATACTTGGAAACATATCGGCATGCAGACTATCATCCTATCAGCTCAAAACGGTGAACTTTTATCCTGTCTTAAGCACTTCGCTCTGCAAAGCTGCTATTTTTTCGATAATTGGCTTGGTGTATAGGCTGGTTGGGTATACCCATAGCCAAATCAAAAACCGAACCCTGCAATTGATGGTGCTTGCGATAACCTTGATTTTGTTCTTCGTGGGCGGACCGATTAAATTCATCACGCGTTATGAAGGTGTGTTTTCCACCTGGTTCCTGCCCCGTTAGGAACTACAGGATTTATTCCTGATCAACTTTTGCTAAATCATCATCCGTTTTCGTCTGCCCCAAATCTGTATTGGTTGAGCGCTTCTTGTGAGCTGAGCACAATGCCATATATCCGCCACCCCCAAGAATGATGACCATAGGGATCAGCCAGAGTGGGTTGAAGCCTGTTCCAACCCCAAGCAGCGTGGCTTCAGGCGTTGCTGTACTGGTTGGGCTGGGCAGCAGGGTGGGGGTTGGGGTGTTGGGTAATGTTGGGCTGGGCGTTGGCGTTGGGGTAACGGGCGTGGGTGTGGGTGTGATGGTCGCTGGCGGCGTGACCTTGAGCAGCAGGCGTTCCCCCGGCCAAAGAAGGTAATTATCCGTCATGTTATTCCAGGCGAGCAAATCTGCCAGGGGAATTCCATAGTAACCCGCAATCCACGAGAAGTTCTGCCCTTCCTTTACGATGTGATAATAGTTCCCATCCGCAGCTGGCGTGAGCATCTCAATTGGGGTCAGTGGGCGAGGTGTGGGCGTTGGGGTCACATTGCCGGGATAAATCAATAGCTTTTGTCCGATCTGTAAGGGCATATCTATCGTCAAGCTGTTGAGCTCAAGAATGCGCTCGATTGGCACACCGTATACTTCACTAATTATGGACAAGTTTTGGTAGGCTTGCACGGTATGCACAATTTTCCCATCGGCATCCGGTGGGCTGGCGGTGAAGTAACCAAAGGGCGTAGGGGTCATATATCCCTCAGCTTTCGGGTTAGGGATAACCAGTTCTTGACCAACTTGCAGTACTGTATCTTCTGGTAGGTTGTTCCAGCGTAGAATTTCTTTAATCGTTGTCTGGTATGCGACCGCAATAGCCCAGAAAGATTGTCCAGATTGAACGACATGCACAATCTTGCCGGTAGCATCTGGCGTCGCAATCGTGACAGGCACAATGATGCCGAAGCCCCCGCCGCCTTCTACCGGTCCGCCTGGCGATGTATAAGTTCCGCATTCTTTGCCAGAAACATAGGCTGCTTGCAGCACGTAATAGGTGGAGCCATTGGAAGCCTGGGCAGTGCCGGCGCCGATATTACAGTAATAAGGCTTCACCGCTGGCAGCATGTGCGATTCATCTGACCACATGACCATGATTTCATCGATACTTGCATCATATCCGATAGCGAAGTTCTCCGTTGCCCAAACTGTCCCGCCGCCGCCATAACCCGCTGCTGTCAGCCTGCCACGCACATCTCCAATATGCCAGGAGAGCAAATTATCAGCCATGGTTTGAGCAGTGCTCTGCGCCACAGCATCGATGATGGGGTCTTCAATCAGTGCTTGCAAGCCATAAGATGTGCGTAAGACATTCATGGCTGAAATGAGGTCTGCAGCGGTAACTTGGGAAAAGTCATAGCGCAAAGGCTCAGCCGGCTCGGCGAACGCAAGCGTGGGCGGGAAGAAGGCAGATGCGAGCAATAAAATACAGGCAATCAAACGCAATTTAATCTGCAGATTAAGCATAAACTATATATATCACATTTTTAGCGTAAGGTTTTTATCAATAATTCTTTGCTTTTACCCACAAAAGCGGAAAACCCTGTTAAAATAGATCAACAGTCAAGAGCAGAAAGCGCCCGAGTGAAAAAGCTGATCATCCAAATCCCTGCTTATAACGAAGCCGAAACCCTACCGGAAGTGCTGGATGACCTTCCCCGGCATTTGGAAGGTATCGCGAATATCCAGGTCATCGTCATAGATGACGGCTCGACCGATAACACTGCACAAGTGGCGCTGGAACATGGCGCTGACTTTGTACTTCGGCATCGCAATAACCTTGGGCTTTCCAAATCTTTTATCTCTGGCATACAGCTTGCCCTAGCATTAGGCGCAGATATTATTATTAATACGGATGCCGATCATCAATATCCTGGCAAGGAAATCGAGCACTTGATCCAACCCGTTTTGGCAGGGGAAGCGGATTTGGTAATTGGGGACCGCCAGCCTCAGCATAACCGCAACTTTTCACCCTGGAAGCGCTTTTTGGAGAAACTCGGTAGTGCGATTGCGCGCAAAGTTTCTGATACTGACGTCCCGGATGCGGTCAGTGGTTTTCGAGCCTACTCGCGCTATGCGGCGCTTCCTCTTCAGGTCTATAACCCTTATTCCTACACTTTAGAGACTCTCGTTCAGGCTGGCAAAAGCCGCATGAAAATCGCGCATGTCCCTATTCAAACTAATCCCCAGCAGCGGGAATCGCGGCTGCACCGAGGTTCGTTTGATTTCATCTGGCGCCAAAGCGGCGTAATTATCCGCTCATACGTGCTTTATCAGCCCTTGCGTACTTTTGTGTCCATCGGCATGCTCTTCCTCGTGCTGGGTTTGGCACTGCTAATCCGCTTTTTAGTGCTGTATTTTACGATTAATACTGCCGGCCGCTTTTTACAATCTGTCTCGATTGGCGGAACCCTCACGATTGCCGGGATTATCCTTATCATTATCGGTTTTATTGGTGATTCTATCCGCGCTAATAGGCAAATCTCTGAGGAACTCCTGGTTAAAATGCGGAATGCTGCCAAAATTACGGATCCAGACAACTTGACCGAATTCGAAGGGCACCCGATTTACACGCGTAAACACCCTTTTATGCCTTCCTAAACAAGCTGAAACCAAGCCTTAAAATTCCTGATACTTTAACCTCAAAGCCGCATTTTTGATATGGGCTTATGCTATACTAAACTTAAATTGGAGAGGAATAAACTCATTTTTCAAAAGCTTTAGGAAGCAGGATTGTAATTTCATTAGGGAAGTAAGCTGAATATGTCTTTCGTTCATCTACATGTGCATTCGTCGTACTCGATTTTAGATGGTTTTGGCAAACCAGCTGATTTGGTGGCACGTGTAAAGCAGCTGGGCATGCCGGCGGTAGCCCTCACCGACCACGGCACTATGTTTGGAACGCTTGACTTCTACCAAGCGGCAACCTCAGCCGGCATCAAACCGATCGTAGGTTTGGAGACATATTTAGCACCCCGTTCTATGACCGATCGCGACGGCAGCCGGGATGCTAAGCCTTTTCATCTGGTTTTACTCGCTGAAAACATGCAGGGGTACCACAACCTGCTCCAAATTGCCACTGCGAGCCAATTAGAAGGCTTTTACTACCATCCGCGCATCGATAAAGCCTACTTGAGCAGTCATTCCGAAGGGCTGATTGCTAGCTCTGCGTGCTTATCGGGTGAAATCCCGCGGGCGATTTTAGCCCGTGATACTGAACGGGCAGAACAAGCCCTGAGTTGGTACTTGGACGTGTTTGGGCGTGAGCATTTTTATTTAGAAGTTCAGCAGCATAACATCCCAGAGCTGGATATGGTCAACCGTGGAATGGTTGAGTTAGCCCAAAAATTCCCGGTAGGCTTAATTGCCACCAATGATGTGCACTATATTCGGCGGGAAGATGCCGAGCTTCAAGATATCCTCTTGGCTGTGCAGACCGGCAAGTTGCTCTCGGATAAAAACCGAATGACCATGGCGGATGACTCTTACTACTTGCGCAGCCCCGATGAAATGCAGGAGCTTTTTTCCGAGGTACCAGAAGCCATCACCAACACATTAGTGATTGCTGAGCGTTGTGAAGTTGATCTGCGGCGCAAGGAATATCACTTGCCCAAGTTTGAGCTGCCGAAAGATGTGCAGCCCAAGAGCTACCTGCGTGAGCTTTGCTTGCGCGGCTTGGAAGCGCGTATGCCAAACCAGGTGCAAACCCCAACGGTGCAGCAACGTTTGGATTACGAGCTCGGTGTGATCCACAAGATGGGCTTCGATGAATACTTCCTCATTGTGTGGGACCTTTGCCGTTACGCGCGAGAGAAGAACATCTGGTATAACGCCCGAGGCTCAGCGGCAGGCTCATTGGTAGCCTATGCACTCAATATCACTTCGGTCGATCCGCTGCGCTTTAACCTCCTCTTCGAGCGCTTCTTGAACCCCGGGCGTGTTACCATGCCGGATATTGACCTGGACTTCCAAGATGACCGCCGCGCAGAGATGATGGAATATTGCAATCAGAAATATGGCGCGGATAAAGTCGCCCAAATCATCACCTACAGTACCATCGCAGCGCGTGGAGCCATCCGCGATGTTGGTCGCGTGATGAACATTCCACTCCCGGAAGTGGACCGTGTTGCAAAAATGATCCCCGGCTTGCAGCAAGGCAAAAGCCCAACCATCGCCGAGACTTTAGAGAAATCTTCCGAGCTACGCTCTGTTTACGATTCATCTCCCCAAATGAAAAAACTGATTGATACTGCCAGCCGTATGGAAGGCTCCATCCGCAATGTGGGTACCCATGCTGCCGGCGTGATTATCAGCGACCAGCCAATTACCGAGTACCTGCCGCTGCACCGCCCAACCAGCCAAAGCGAAGACTTACCCATCAAATCCGTATCCCAATACGATATGGACGGTGTCAATTACCTTGGTTTGCTCAAAGTTGACTTCTTGGGTTTGGCTACGCTCACAATTATGGCGAGAGCTTGTGAGCTGATCGAGCAGCGCCATGGCGTCCACCTGACCTTGGAGAACATCCCCATTGATGATCCTGAAGTTTTTCGCTACATTAGCGAGGGGCATACCATGGGCACCTTCCAGTTGGAAGGCTCGGGGATGACGCGCTACATCACGCAAATGCAACCCACAGATATTTCACATGTAATTGCCATGATCGCGCTTTTCCGCCCCGGTCCTATGGAAAGCATCCCAGAATACATCGAGCGCATGCACGGCAAGAAAGAGGTCAGGTATCCCCACGAGAAGCTGGTCCCTATCCTCAAAGATACTTACGGACACGCGGTCTACCAAGAACAAATTATGCAAGCCGCGGTAGAGTTGGCTGGCTATACCCCCTCCGAATCTGACGACTTGCGCTCGGCGATCTCCAAGAAAAAAGAGAAGGAGATTGCCAAACACCACAAGAAATTTGTTGAAGGCGCAGTTAAACAGGGTATCCCCCGGGAAGAAGCCGAAGCCATTTTTAACGATTGGGAAAGCTTTGCCCATTATGGCTTCAATAAGAGCCACGCTGCCGACTACGGCGTCATCGCGGTGCAGACCGCTTACCTCAAGTGCCATTATCCCATTGAATATATGACCGCGCTGCTTTCCGCGTGGAAAAACAATGCCGAGAAATGTTCCTCTTACGTGGCAGAAGCGCGTAACTTGGGCATCGAAGTGCTGCCACCAGACGTGAACACCAGCGGTTACGACTTTGTGATTGAGGACCGGCTGGATGGCACAGCGGCAATCCGTTTTGGTTTAGGTGCGGTCAAAAACGTTGGGCAGGGTCCAATCGAGATGATCATCACCGCCCGGGATGACAAGCCCTTTATAGATATCACCGATTTTGTGCGCCGGGTGGATTTGCGCCAGGTGGGCAGACGCCCATTAGAGTGCCTCATTAAGGTAGGCGCTTTGGATAGCCTCGGTCAACGCCGGGCATTGCTAAGCGCTATGGAGCAGTTGATCGCTGTAAGCACCAGCCATTTCCGTGCAAAGGAATTAGGGCAATTAGCGCTCTTTGGGATTAGTGAGGAAAGCGGCGCTGGCATTCAGCTCAACCCAGCATCTAAAGTGGATTTAAACGTGCAATTGGAATGGGAAAAAGAGCTGCTGGGCATGTATGTGACCGATCATCCACTGCGGAGTGCAATGCGCCTGATTGCCGATAAACTCTCGCACGCCTCTTATGAGCTCGAGGAACTTGCCGATAAAGAACCTGTCACCGTTGGAGGCATAGTAAAACGCTTTCGGCAGCTTATCACGCGTTCCGAAAAAGAGATGGCTTTCGTGACCATCGAAGACAGCGCTGGAGAAATGGAATTGACGTTTTTCCCTCGTGCATGGAAGCGCTATCAATCAGACATTGAGGTGGGCGCGTTGCTTGTGGTCAAGGGTAAAGTTGACCACCGTTCGAACGGAATGAGCATCCTCGTGGATGAGGTTTCCCGTGTGGAAACGGACTCCGTTCAAATGCCTGAGGCTGATAACCGCAATCAAGGGCGCTATTACGAACAAGTTCTCTCCCGATATTTGCCGGATATACACGTACTTTCCCGCTATGCCCACCAGCCTGAAGGAGCTGAGGAACCAGACGAAAGCATACCCGAAAATGAAACTCGAGATCCTTTTGAAGAGCCAGAATGGGAGTTGGGTGAGGACCCAACGGATTATCTTTACGAGGCTGCAGCGGAAAGCAATGAGGTTGAAGCAATTCATCCAAGCCCAAAAACACAATTCGACAGCCAGGTTGAAACCATAGCCACTGCAACCTTAGCTGATGCAGATAAGCATCTCCCCTCACCTGAGGAGGACCCGAGTTATAGTCCCTCGCTTTCCCAGCCCGAGCCCGGGGTTGAAAACGAGCCGCAGCTTATCGTGACCATCCACCCTTGCGGCGAAAAGTCACGCGACTTGCGTCATATCCGGCAGCTGCACGGGTTACTTGTATCACATCCTGGAAACCATCACTTTGCTTTCGCTGTCTCTGAGGGAGGTGAAAACTATATGATCGAATTCCCCAACGACACAACAGACATCAGTGATGAGGTTTTGCAAGACTTGGATCGTTACGTTGGTGCAGAGAACATCATTATTCGCAGGGAATAAAAGGTTCCTTGGGATATGTTTTTCTTTTTGGAAACAATTATTTATAAAATTTACGCAAACCCGATTTATATAGTCCATTAACTTCTTACAATTATTATCTTATATATTATTATTATTCCTATAGAACTATTATACTTCACCTTATTTATACGATACTTTAGCACGTATATACTGATAGAATAAAGCAGAGCAAACGATAAGGTTATTCCCATGACCCTTCCACAAAGCGGCAGCGACCGTTATTACAGCGTTTATTTGGCACTTTCGCAGTACCCGATTCTTTCTAAGCGCATCCGCGAACTGATGCGACAAGAGCTCTATAGCCACGGTATTATCGGGTCAGACGACCTTTACTCTGAAGCTGTAGAGGCTGCAGTCCAATCGCAAGAGCGCGAAGGCTTGTTCAATCCATTTAATGAAGAAGATACCGAAACCTGGGAACGCCGTAAATCCCTGGTATTGGATACGCTCACTGACTCGTACTTCGCCAAATATTTTGATTTCAATTACCTCTCAAAGCTAATTCAACAGGCACTCAACGAACGCGGTGTGCAAGTGCCCGAAGGAATCGTCGAGTTCAACCCAGAAACTGCCCCCACGGAGTTGCTCTTTAATCAAGGCATGATGATCGAAAAGCTTCCTCCAGAGCAGCGCGCCCCTTATGCTGCGCGCTTACAGGAGATCAAGGTTGTGCTCATTCGCAACATGATCAGTGACCAGCTGCGCTATATCAACATTGCCAAGGAATGGTTTACACTCGCAGACTTGGCTGAGATCCGTAAACATAAGCTTGGGCGGGGACGCATCGGCGGAAAAGCTGCCGGCATGCTCTTAGCAGCACGCATCCTCAAGGAAAAAACGAGTCCGGTACTCCAAGCTAAATTGCGCACGCCCACTTCGTTTTACATAGGTTCAGATGTTTTTTATACCTTTATTTCCATTAATAATTTATTGCATTGGGGTGATCAAAAATATAAGAACGAAGAGCAAATGCGCAAAGAGTACCCCCGCATTTTAGAAGATTTCAGCCAAGGGGAGTTTCCGCCAGGTGCAATTCAGCATATGGAGACGATATTAAGCATGGCGGGGCGGAAACCTTTGATTGTGCGCTCTTCTAGCTTGCTTGAAGATAACTTTGGCACTGCTTTTGCAGGTAAATACGAAAGCATCTATTTGCCCAATCAAGGCGAGCCAGAGGATAACCTACGCGCAATGCAACAAGCCATGGCGCGCATTTACGCCAGCACACTCAACCCCAATGCCTTGCTTTACCGAAAAAGCCGCGGCTTGCTCGATTATGACGAGCGCATGGCGTTGCTCATCCAAGTCGTCGAGGGGCAGCAGGTTGGGCAATATTATTTTCCCCAGTTGGCTGGCGTAGGCTATAGCCGCAACCAATACCGCTGGTCGCCCCAAATCCGACCGGAAGAAGGCTTCTTGCGATTGGTTTGGGGATTAGGCACGCGCGCCGTAGACCGTGTGGGCAACGACTACCCGCGTTTAGTCGCTCTCAGCCACCCCACGCTAACGCCATCCAGCTCTTTGCAGTCTATCCGGCATTACTCACAGCAATATATTGACCTCATCGACCTAAAAAGCAACCTCTTTCGGACGTTACCGGTACATGAGGTCTTAGGACTCCAAGTGCCCGCACTACGCTACATCGCCCAGATCGATAGCGATGGTTATATTCACACAATGCACGCCAATTTCATCGAAAGGGATCCACACAGCCTTATCCTCACTTTTGATGAATTGCTGCGCCATACTGATTTCCCGGGCTTTATGCGAGAACTCTTGGCTGCTTTGGAAGGTGAATATCACACGCCAGTGGACGTTGAATTTACTGCCAAAGTGGAAGAACACCAAGGTAAGCCGCAAGTGCAAATCACCCTAATCCAATGCAGACCGCTTGGGACGATTAAAGAGAGCGTTTACTTGCTGCCGCAAAATGTCCCCTTAAAGGATCAAATCTTTTCAGGTAAGAGCGTAGTTTCGGGTGGGAGTGTGCAAAACGTGCATTATATGCTTTACGTACCGCCAGAAGCCTACTTTTCCATCCCTAATAGTGCTGAACGTAACAAATTGGAGCGCGCTATTGGGAAGCTTAATGCCGCATTGGCTGACGAAACCTTCATCTGCGTAGGTCCAGGCCGTTGGGGTACTTCTAATCCAGATTTAGGCGTGCATGTGGATTATGGCGATATTTACAATGCCAAAGCCTTGGTGGAGCTTACCGGCGGCTCGGTGGGTATTCCCGATGAGCCTTCTTTGGGCACGCATTTCTTCCAAGACTTGCTGGAAGGGCAGATTTACCCAATTGCCGTTAATCTTGATAAGGATAAATTCCAACGTGAATTTTTCGAAACGAGCCCTAATCATTTATCCGATTGGATCACACCCGAAGCGGGTTTGGAAACGCGTTTACGACTAATCCAAGTGAGCGATGCAAGCCCAAACAGCCATTTAGATTTGGTAATTGATGATGCTACTGGCCAAGCCTTAGCCTTTCTTGTACATGAGCGTGAGATTTCTTCGGAAGGCAGGCAGGTTATCGTCCCTTAGGTTTCACGTGAAACAATGCTGGTTTAGTGCATGGTGTTTCACGTGAAACATCACACTAGCAAGTCTCTTAATGGCGCTAGTTCTATTCTCTTGAAAATACCTAAATAAACGTGTGTGTATTTTATATATGGTGTAGAATGGTGGGGATATTCGTTTATTGAGGCACAGACTCTAAGGAGTAGTCAATGGATAAAGTGCTGGACGTTGTAAACGTCACTAAAATATATCCCAACGGGAAAAAAGCCAATGATTGTATTAATCTTGAGGTGCATAAAGGCGAAATTGTAGGCATCATTGGTCCTAATGGCGCCGGCAAAACCACGCTTCTCAGGCAGATTCTGGCGCTTCTGGAGCCCACGGAAGGCAGCATCACCTTGTTGGGGAAAACATCATTGTAGACCCCTCGATCATTAAGCAAGAAGTGGGTTACGAGCCGCAATATCCGCTTTCCTTCCCTTCTTTGACTGTCGAAGAAACTATTGGGTTTGCTCTAAAATTCAAAGGCTATAAAGGGGAAGCCTTTTCCAACAAGCTTTCACAAATTATTGAGACGCTCAATTTAGGCGAAGTCAGAAAATATTATGGTTATCAGCTATCGCCCGGCTTGATCAAATTACAGCTTTTAGGTGTGGCGCTCGCCCAAAGCGAGAGCATTCTTGTGCTGGATGAGCCTACCTCAATGATCGACATCATTAATAAAAATCACATTTGGGATATCCTTTCAGCGTCTAGGGCGGATAAATCCCTCCTGATTGCCAGCCATGACATGAATGAAGTCAAAAAGCTTTGTGACCGGGTCTATCTTTTGGTCAATGGCAAAGTGATCACGGAGGGTTCGCCAGGTTACATCGCTAGCCTTCTCAAGCTCCCTTGCAAGATCAGCTTTTCGACTTCAAATAGTGATCAGACCGAGAAGCTCTTGGTACAAAAGCAGCTTGAGTATGCTTTAGGGGATGGTATCTTTGACCTCATCTTAGATGAGCTAAGTTTGGGTATTGATTTGATCAAGGAAATCAATGATCAGACCAGCATTACTTATATCCATTTCGAGGCGCCATCTTTTGATGAAACAATTATGAAACTGGTGGAGAGCAGCCATGAATAAGATATTCACTGCAATAGAGATGGAGTTCAAATCCTTACGGATTTTTTGGCTGCAATTGTTTATCGTCGTTTTTGTTTTGCCGTTTTCTTATGCCTTCATTGTTTTGGTTTCAGGCAATCTGCAGGGGTCGTCGCTCAACTATCTTTTATCGGGTTACATTGTTTCCACATTAATTAGCACTTTTATCAATATGTTAGGGTTACGCATTACTAACATCCGGCAACAAGAGGCTCTAGAGCTTTATTCCACGTATGCGATTCCTTTTCCTTCGATCATCATCAGTGTGTGCCTTTCTTACTTTCTGATTACCTTACCCATCGTTCTCATCGTTTTGGGATACGTTGTAGCTACGGCTCAAAGCGTTAATTGGTTTTTCTTAATTTGTGGCATGCTCCTCACAATTGTATTTTTGCTACTGATTTCCGTTTACCTCGGTCTGGCGATGAAAAACCTCTTCATCGCCAACGGACTTTTTCAGATCATCACTTGGGCGCTGATTCTGTTAGCACCAATTTATTACAGTTTGGAGCCACTGAATCCGATTTTTAGAGGAATTTTGCTGATTAATCCGGTTAGCCATTTATTAAATTTGTTGAGAGCGCCATTGGGTTTCGAGTCGAGCGTAAATCTTGCGTATTCTTATGGCTATATTGTCCTACTTTCTATATTAGCGTTTGGGTATGTCTCAAAACGCATCAATAGTACCCATATTTTAGAAAAGATATTCTAATATCTAGCGGATTTAGGTATTTTTTATCTTTCTAATTGTTATAATCATGATGGTTATCGATTATTATAGGATCCTGTAAGCCGATTTTGCTTGACCAAGCATCTAATCAGGGATAAAATAATGCCATCACGAAGCATAAGCCCTTGTAGCTTAATGGATAGAGCAACTGCTTGCGGAGCAGTAGGTTGCGCGTTCGAATCGCGCCAAGGGCATTTTCCGTTTATTGAAGCATTCCAACTTTTTGGAACTATTTTTCAATGCCTCGCGTCCATAGTACAATGGCTATAAGGAGTTCCTATGAAGAAAATATATCAAACCCTCTTGATTGCACTTGTGTTTGGATTGCTTTTGGGTGCTTGTAACTCTCAAACACCAACTTCCTCACCTACTACCGCGTTAGAGACGAGTTATCCTGTAAGCGGGCTCCCCTCACCTACTGACGTCACTTACCCCATCGAAACGCCCACAGCCGAGCCTACTGCTTTGCCAACTCACACTCCTACAACACCGACACCTTCCGTTGGCTTACCCATCTATAGATTGCACATGTTTGCCGATGGCAGCGGCTGGGCTTTCAATAGCAACCAGAGCGCGCTTTACCACACTACAAATGGCGGTTTGAGCTGGTTCACTGTCTATCCGTCGGCAGGCGGATCACTAGAAGCTGGTTCTGTTGATGGTTTCTTTTTAGATGGCAGCACGGCTTGGCTGAGTCTTTCAGATTATGCCACGGAAACCTCATCTATCTTGCACACTACCGATGCCGGCGCAACTTGGTCGGAAAACCCACTTACTTTCTTAGGCGGCACGCTCTTTTTCTTGGATAGTAACACCGGCTTTATGCTCAGCAGGCTGGGTGCTGGCGCTGGATCCGAATGGGTGGCTGTCTATGCCACCAGCGATGGCGGCCAAACTTGGGAGCAGCGCTTTACGCATACACCCGGCGGTGAGGACCCCTCGCTGCCAGCCGGCGGGATCAAATCCGGCTTCACCTTCCTTGACCCTCTAAAGGGTTGGATAACAGGCTCGGAACCAGTGAACGACTTTGTGTACCTCTACCGCACGACCGATGGCGGCACAACTTGGGCGCACCAGCCTTGCGATATCGCTGATGCCGACCCGGACGCAATGTATAACAGCTTCCCACCGATTTTCGTTAGTGAAACTGAGGGTTTCCTACCGCTGCAGACCTTCTTAATGGATGGTACCGCGCAAACCATCGTGTGTAAAACCACTGATGGCGGCCAGACTTGGCAATCAGTATCCAGCGCGCCTATCCAGGCCTATGTTTTTGACTTTGTCGATGGTCAAAACGGCTGGATTTTGGGTGAAACCGCGCTCTTCCGTAGTACGGACGGCGCAACGACTTGGGAAGACCTGAGCAGTTCGCTGCCGGCAGGTTACACAGCACTCAGCTTAGATTTTGTGGACGAGCAGGCTGGCTGGTTGTTGGTATACGATAGTTCTAGCGATAGCTTGGATCACAACCTACTTTTTTACAGCCAAAATGGCGGACAAACCTGGGTTCAATTGGATGCCCGTATGGGAGATTAAACAATAATTAACTATAAGAGCCTGCAAATTAACAAACTTTGCATGCTCCTTGCTTTATATGGAACTGGCATTGGGCTTGCAACGTATATAATATATGGATGAAAGGCTTGCGTACTACAGCTGCACCTGCAGCTTTGGTTAGGTTCTGATGAAAAAAAGAATATTTATTGTGTTGCTTTTCTCCCTGTTTTGCGCTATTCCCCAGCCAGTGTTAGCCGCTAATTCCTCTCAGGCTGCACCGCCAGCAAGCCAACCGCAAGATCCTGGCCGCACGCAGCAGTTTATTCAGTTGGCTAACGGCTGGATGCAGGGATCGAATTCCACGGCTGAAGAGCAGGAGTTTGCCCAACCTAACCCGGAATTGGTCGTTTATCTGACCTTTGATGATGGACCTGATCCCAAATGGACGCCACAAGTTCTTGACTTGCTGCAACAATATCACGCCACAGCTACTTTCTATGAAATTGGCCGTAACGCCCGCAGCTACCCGGATACAACCTTGCAGGTTGCAGAAGGCGGCAATACCATCGGGCTACACGGCTATAACCACCTTGACCTCACCAAATTAGGTTATTCTGATTTTTACCTGGAAGTGGTGGATACGCGCGCAGCTATCGCTGATGCACTGGCGGCAAACCCGCAAGTTGAAGGCGCGCTGACCCCTTGCCTGCGCCCGCCTTACGGTGCTGTGAACCAGGACGTGTATGCTTATGCGGCTCAGATGGATTATGCCCTCTCTTTTTGGCACATTGACACGCGAGATTGGAGCGGCATCAGCCCTGATGAAATCTTGGACGCTGTTTCCGCAAATATTGCGCCGTACAAGGTGATATTAATGCACGATGGCGGGGAAAAACGTGAAAATACTCTGCAGGGATTAGAACTTGTCTTGCATGAGCTGACCCTGCGCGGGTATAGCTTCGCACCTTATTGCACAGCCTCCGGTCAAGCTTTCACGCCATAATGATTTCCGCCATTTGTGAACCGACCTTCGTTAAATCTTCTAATCTTTAATAGATAATAGTAACAATTTTCGATTAAGATTAGCCTACGATGCAATCCACGTCCAACATCTGGTTTATGCAGTGCCAAAACCCTAGCTGTAAACTGCGCTTTCCACTGGATTTAGCACAGTTTGAAGGGACTTACTGCCCACGCTGCGGAGGTGAACTGCAGCCTGCAGTTCAAGCGCTTCCGCAAAGCCCAGTATCTCCTGCATCACCACATCGCACATTCCCCATGCTGGCTATTTTGGATAATATTCGCTCGGCGCAAAACGTCGGGGGGATATTTCGCACGGCGGATGGTGCTGGTTTGCAAAAGCTATGGTTGTGCGGCATCACCCCAAACCCGGCTGATAATGCCCAGATTGCTAAAACAGCCCTGGGTGCTGAGCAAACAGTTCCTTGGGAACATGCCCCCAGTACTGTAGCTTTGGTAGAAGAGCTGAAGGCTCAAGACGTGATCATCTTAGCGTTGGAAGCTGCTCCTGGATCCACCTCGCTTTTTTATTACACTTTGCCCAAAGCAGACACGCCGATTGCGCTTGTGGTGGGCAGCGAGCCTGCCGGAGTAGACCCCGCGGTGCTCGCCCAGGCGGATACCACACTCAGCTTACCCATGGCAGGCATCAAAGGTTCGCTTAACGTGGCAGTGGCTTTCGGCATTGCCGTGTACACTTTGCGCTTTGGCAAGCCGGCATAAAAAACTCCGGGCAGACCGGAGTTGTAATTTTCCTGATTTTCGAGCGTGAAATTACGGCGCAATCACCGTGCCAGCGGGGATGGTTGTGTGCTTGGGGATGACCACAATGCCATCCCGTACGGCGTAGAGTGAGTGATCAATGTCACGATCGACTGGGAAGGGTTTGATGACCACATTATCGCCGATGCTGGCGTTTTTATCGATAATGGCGCAGCAGATTTGGCAGTTTTTACCGATACCGATTGGGGCGCCGTTCCGCAACGTGCCATAGTAGTCCGCGCCCATCAAAATCGAGTCTTTGATTATTGAGCCCTCACCGATTTGGCTGCGTAAGCCAATAATTGAGTGTTCAATAGTAGCATCCGAAACCAAGCAACCTTCAGCGATCAAGGTATTCTTTAGCGTACAGCCAATGACCTGAGAGCAAGGCAAAAACCGCGGGTGCGTAAAAATGGGTTTATCTGGGTCGTAGAAGTTAAATCCAGGATTCTCTTCGGTCAATGCCAAATTTGTTTCGTAGAAAGCGCGGATGGTTCCAATATCGCGCCAATAGCCATCAAAGTTATATCCATATACGCCGGCACCATTTTGAATAAGGTAGGGAATAATATCACCGCCAAAATCGTCTAAATGCTCTTTGCTTTTATCCGGGCGAAGAACATCCATCAGCACATTCGTATTAAAAAGGTAAATTCCCATTGAGCCCAAATAGGGCTTTTCGGGGTCATCGCGGCAAATCATATTAGCCAAGCGGACAGGATCCTTGGGTTTTTCGGCAAAATCAATGATGCGTCCATCTTCATCACGCTTGAGCAAGCCAAATCGAGTCGCTTCTTCTTTAGGCACTGGTTGTACCGCGACAGTAACATCAGCGTTATTCGCCCAGTGAAATTCTGCCATCTCAGCATAGTCCATGCGGTAAAGATGGTCCCCAGCTAAAATGAGCACATAAGGACGGTTAGTCGAGCGGATTTCGCCGAGCTGTTTGCGTACCGCATCAGCGGTGCCCTGATACCAATCAGCGTGCTCCATAGTTTGTTCTGCTGCCCAAATTTGGACCCAACCAGGGTGGAAGGAATCAAAGATATAAGTTTGCGAAATATGCCGATGCAAAGAGACAGAGTTAAATTGCGTCAATACAGCAATGCGGGGAATATTTGAATTGATGCAATTGCTGATGGTAATATCGATGAGGCGGTATTTCCCAGCGATTGGAACAGCCGGCTTAGAGCGTTCAACGGTCAGTGGATAAAGGCGTTTGCCCTGACCACCTCCTAGAATTACTGCTAAGATATCACTGGTTTTAGGCATGTTGGCTTCCTTTCGGTGAAAATAGCCTATTAGGCATATTCTGTCTCATCGGACAACGATCAAAGCATAAGGTGAGAGATTATCCGACTAATTTAATTTTACCCGTAAAATCTGCAACTGTGTGTAACAATTCCTCTGCAGATTGCTTTGTGCTTTCACTTAGTGAGCCAAGCATAGCAGCTAATTCCTTCACGCGCTCTTCTCCCCTGAGTTCCTGGACATGGGTGGTCGTACGTCCGCCGTGTTCTTGCTTAGAGACGTGCAAGTGCTGATCGCCGAATGCAGCTAATTGCGGTAAATGCGTAACACACATCACCTGATGCTCGCGCGCCAAGCGCCAAAGCATTTCTCCCACGGTCAAGCCAACCCTTCCGCCAATGCCTTGGTCAATTTCATCAAATATCAAGGTTGGGATTTGATCAGCTTCAGCTAAGACGCTCTTGAGTGCTAACATCAGGCGCGAAGTTTCACCCCCTGAGGCGATCTTAACCAGTGGCTTAAAACCCTCGCCTACATTGGTCTCGATCAGAAATTCGACCTTATCCACGCCGTTGGCATCAAAAGCCAAGGTTTTGCCGTCGACCATCAAGCCATCTGGATCTGACTGCTGGCGGATATCCACCTGAAAATGTGCTTTAGTCATCTGCAGCTTATCCAATTGCTGTTCGATCCCTGCAGTCAACTTTTCAGCAGCCTCGATTCGCTCCCAAGATAGCTGCGCAGCATAATCTGCAAGCTCTTGTTTTATCTGAGCTATTTTTTGTTCCACTTGTACTATCTGCTCATCTATATTCTCGACTTTCGTTAACTCGACCTTAGATTTCTCCAGATAGTCATTTACGGCTTCTATGCTGCCACCATATTTGCGCTTAAGAAAACCGATTGTATTAAGCCGGTCTTCGATCTGATCAAGCCGTTTGGGGTTAAACTCGATGGATTCTAGATAACTGCGCAGCTCATAAGCAATATCCGCAAGTGTGTTCAGAGCCAATTCCGCACGCTCGTTGAGGCTTGCCATTTGCGGATCGATGCGGCTGAGTTCAGCCAAACTCTGTACAGCTTGACCAAGCAAGTCAGTCACAGGTAAAGAGTCCGTTCCACCTTCATCGAGCAAAGCTAAAGCTTGTTGGCTGAGCTCGTAAAGTGTTTCGGCATTTGCCAAGCGCGTACGCTCCTGGCGCAGTTCCTCTTCTTCGCCTGCTTTGAGATGGGCAGATTCAATTTCTTGAATCTGGTAAGTAAGCATGTCTGTGCGCTCGCGAGCAAACTGCTGGGTTTTGCGCAAGTCCTCCAACTCTGCTTGCAGCGCAGACCACTGGCGGTACCCCACACGGTATTGAGCCAACAGAGCGTCATGGTGCGCAAAGCGGTCAAGCAGCTCGAGGTGGTGCTGCACGCGCAGCAACGAGAGATGCTCTGATTGGCCATGAATATCCGCTAGCAACGCCCCTACCTCCGCTTGAAGGGTTAGGTTTACGCTGCGCCCGTTAACGCGAGCCACGTTCCGCCCGGCTGCGCGGATTTCCCGAGCAAGGGTAAGCTGCCCGCCTTCAAACAGACCT
This sequence comes from Candidatus Mesolinea sp., assembly GCA_034430095.1. Taxonomy (GTDB): domain Bacteria; phylum Chloroflexota; class Anaerolineae; order Anaerolineales; family Anaerolineaceae; genus Mesolinea. The sequence goes on along the minus strand of DAOUFK010000025.1, from coordinate 122,743 downwards.
TCTGTCTCCAAGATGGGCTGAAGTGCTTTTTGGGTGGATGCGTCTAATAAAAATGTGGCTTCGATAATCGCTTTGTCACTTTCGCGGCGGATATCGTTTGCATCTACTCTCCCACCTAATACAGCGCTTAACGCATCCAAAATGATAGATTTGCCTGCGCCTGTTTCGCCAGTGAATACGGTCAACCCAGGCTTGAATTGAAGTTGAAGGTCTTCGATGATGGCAAAGTCTTGGATGCGTAATTCAGAGAGCATAGCACCTCAACCGAGCTTAATACCGGTAAGCTGATAATATGCGGTAGATATCGCCAATGCGCTATAAAGCACCTGCCAGACTAAGGGCAGCAAGCCGGGCAAGGTAAACAAGTTCCCGCCGAGAGAGATGAGAGGCAGGATGCCGATAACGACAAAGGGCAGGCAGCCCACGATGCTGCCCCACAGCACTGCCTGATTTAGCGCTTTGCTGCGGCGCTTGCGCACCGCTAAGCGGACCGCGTTAGCGATCAGCATGCCCACACCAGGGCCTACCAACAGAACCAAGAAGCCTAAACGCCTCGCCAGCCAGCTGCCGGCATAAGCAATTAGGGCAGAGATTATAAAACCGATGACCACATCCAACCCTTTGGTCGTGTCGTAGATCTTTTGCTGCTCGCGCACACAATCCTTGCAGCGGTAACCAGTAGGGGTGAGCACTGCTTCCTCTGGGGTAATAGGTTTATTACAGCGATTGCAGCGCAGCGTGATATCGTCTGGCGCTGGTTCATAGGTTAAGTTTTTATTGGTGTTCAGTTCAGTCATAGTTATTTTGTTTCAGTATTGGATTGTTTTGCATCATCGCAGCAAGCCTGCGGTAAAAATAGTTTGGTTCTCCAAAGCGGACCATCCGTAAGGAGTGGGGGTTAGCCGCAATGTGCACAAAATCAGTAGGTTTCAATGCAACAGGTCCCATCCCATCCACACTCAAGACAGCTTCGTGGTCACATTGGGCACGTAAGGTGACTTCGGCACCTTCAGCCAGTACTACCGCGCGGTCGAGCGAAAGATGCGGCGCGATGGGTAAGACGAGCATATTGCGTAGCTCAGGCGGTAGGATGGGACCGCCTACCGCTAAGGCATACGCCGTTGAACCGGTGGCAGTGGAGATGATCAAGCCATCCGCAATGTAAGAAGTCATATAGCCTTCGTTAAGATCCACCCGGATTTCAATCGGGCGGACAATATGCCCACGAGAAACCACCACTTCGTTAATTACGTCCCATTTTTGGGTAGGCTCACCTTGCCGTACAAGCTCGGCACCCAAAGTTAGGCGCTCCTCCAGATGATATTGACCTGCGAGCAGTTGCTCTAGCCCCTCTTGCCAGGTTGTTTCACTTAGCTCTGAAAGGAAGCCCAGCCGACCAGCTTGAATGCCCAATAGCGGCAAGCCCAGTGGCACGCATAAGTGCCCCACGCGCAAGAGCGTGCCATCTCCGCCCACGGTTAAGATGATATCCCAGCCTAAAAGATCCGGTGCTGGCATCAAATGCTCATATTGATAGGAATAGATACGATGATTGATGTGCTTTTGCGCTAGGTATTGACTAATTTCCTCTGAGAGTGCAATCGCCTTGGGGAGTTCTGCGTTCGGCATGACCAAAATGCGTTCAGGAGCAGATAGATTAGAAATCATGCTTGTATTATAGCTGCAAATAAAGTCTAACCCGCTCAAAGGTATGATGTGTTATCAAATACCTCATAGAAAATCGAAACCTAAAATGATAAAAACCGAAAGGGAACTGCCTCTATTTATGATATGCTTTAACCTTAATTACGATGAAACAGCAAGGCATGCCTACCACGAAAGATCAACTGCAGCGCCTCACTTCGCAGCGCTGGGTGATGGTTGCTTTAGCGCTCCTCTTTGGGGTAGCACTTTGGCAGCTGCTCTGGATGCTGCTCAGGCTGCCGGCTTTCATCCTGCCTAGCCCAGCCATGGTCTGGCAAAAATTCCTCGTAACCCTTAGCAATGGTTTACTCTGGCGGCATTTATCGTATACGCTGCTTGAAGTAATTCTTGGATTAATAATTGGCAGCTCGCTCGCTGCGCTTTTGGGTTATTTCCTTTCCAAATCCCCATGGCTGGAGAATTTCGCCTCACCTTACTTGGTTGCCAGCCAATCGGTGCCTGTAGTTGCGATTGCGCCGCTGCTCGTGATCTGGTTTGGACCGGGAATTTTTTCGAAGGTGTTGATTTGCTCGCTCACGGTTTTCTTCCCCGTGCTGATCAATACATTGGTGGGCTTGCGCGAGGTGCCGCAAGACCTGCGCGAGCTGATGCGCTCGCTGCGGGCAACGCCGGCACAAACCTTGCGCTACCTGGAACTCCCCGCCAGCCTGCCGGTTTTCTTGGGCGGCTTGAGGGTGGGCGCGACGCTTTCGGTGATCGGCGCCATAGTGGGAGAATTAGTCGGTTCAGACCGCGGCTTGGGTTTTCTGATTAACGTGGGGCGCGGGCAATATGATACCGCACTGGTCTTTGTGGCTGTCATCACCCTGATGGCTTTGGCAGCGGCACTGTATGGTTTAATCTTGCTGCTTGAGAGCCGGCTGCTTGCTTGGCAAACCTGGCGCAAGACAATTTAGGAGCTTCAAAACTTATGAAAAGATCTCTTTTTCTGTTGATAATATTAACGATTTTAGTGCTCTCGGCTTGCCAGGCGGGCAGCACCCCCACAGCCAACGCTCAACTGCGCGAGATCACGTTCAACCTGACCTATATTCCGAATGTGCAGTTTGCCCCCTTTTATGTAGCCATCGAAAAAGGCTACTTTGCTGAGGAAGAGCTGGACGTAACGCTTAACTATGGCAACGAAGCAGACTTAATCGCGCTGGTGGGCTCGGGCAACCAGCAGTTTATGGTGGCTTCGGGCGAGCAGGTGCTTATGGCGCGTGCGCAAGGGCTGCCTGTGGTCGCTGTTTTCCCTTGGTATAAAGATTACCCCGTTGGAGTGGTCTCGCTCAAGGAGAAAAACATCCAAACCCCGCAGGACCTTAAAGGTAAAGTGATTGGGTTGCCCGGCTTGTATGGTGCGAACTATATCGGCTTCGAAGCCTTAGCGAATTATGCCGGCTTAAGCGATTCCGATTACACCCTTTCCTCGATCGGCTTTACCCAAGTGGAAGCACTGGTAAGTCAAACCGTGGATGCCGCTGTCATCTATCTACCCAATGAGCCTTCGCAGCTGCGCGCAATGGGCTACGAGATCAACGTGATTGCCGTCTCTGATTACTTAGATTTGGTCGGCAATGTCCTCGTAACTAATGAAGAAACGATTGCCAACGATCCGGAATTGGTGCGCTCAGTGGTGAAAGCTTTCTACCGCGGGGTGAAAGCTGCCGCCGAAAACCCCGAGGAAGCTTATGCGATTTGCGCCAAGTATGTGGAGAACCTAACTGAGGCAGACCAAGCCGTGCAACAAGCCGTGCTGTCGGAATCGATCAAACTGTGGGAAACAGACCCCCAACCCGGCTCGCAGCAGGAGCGCTGGGAGAACATGCAGCAAGTTTTGCTCCAGCTTGGGTTGATGAGCCAGCCTGTGGACGTGCAAGGAGCTTATAGTGATGCCTTCCTCCCCTGAGATAGCACTGGAAGTGCGCGGCCTCTCGATTGCCTTTGTAGAAACGGACGGCAGCCTGGAGGTGCTCGATAACCTCTCCTTTGCTGTGGAGGCGAACTCCTTTGTTTGCGTTATTGGTCCTTCAGGCGGCGGCAAGAGTACTTTGCTGCGCGCGTTGAGCGGCTTGCTCACCCCATCAGCTGGCGAGATTCGCTTCCCGCAGCCTAACCACACCGGGCCACAAACTGGTTTGGTCTTCCAAAAGCCTAACCTGATGCCCTGGCGCACTCTCTTCGAGAACGTCAGCCTGCCGCTGGAATTGGCTGGACGACCCAAGGAAGAGATTTTGCAAGCCACCCAAGAGATGATCGATTTGGTTGGCTTGCATGGCTTCGAAAAGAGCTACCCCCACGAGCTCTCCGGCGGGATGGCACAGCGTGTGGCGATTGCGCGCTCCTTGGTGCAGGACCCCGAAATCTTGCTGTTGGATGAGCCTTTTGGGCAGCTCGATGCGCTCACGCGCGAACGCATGGGCGAAGAGTTGCTGCGCATCTGGGGCGAGAGGCGCAAAACAGTGCTGATGGTCACCCATTCGATCTCAGAGGCAATCTACTTGGCTGACCGCGTCTTGGTGATGACGCGCCGTCCGGCGCAGATCAGCCTGGACTTGCCTATTCCTTTACCTCGCCCCCGATCCGAGGAGATGCGCTACCAGCCTGAGTTTGGACGGCTTGCCCAGTTGGTGCATGAGCAGCTCTCGCAAAACGATGATATTACGGCTATGCCTACTAAGATGCAAGCAGGGCGGAAATGAAATTATCCGTGAATTATTCTGAAGCCCTGATCACCTTGCTGCGCGCATCGGCGGTAGAAATCGATGCCATCGAATGGGTAGATAAGCTCGAGCTGGGGTTGATTGCCCAGAGGCGGGCTGAATTTCCGGGCTTGCCTTTTCACTTTCACCCTGGGCGTATGCAAACCGAAAAAAACTGGCGCTCGCACTTGCTAGACTACCTGCAAGCCTGCCCGGAATCACCTTTCGTTTCCATCCACTTGGCGCCCCTGCCAACACTCTGGACGAATGCACGCATAAATAGGGGCTGGGTCTTGCCTGGGCCGATTCCTACTTTGGCTATTTGGCGCTTTATCCGAAGTGTTAATTCGCTCAAGCAGCAAGTGGAACTACCGGTCATTTTGGAAAACATGCCGAGCCTGCACCCTCAGCGCTATCGCTTTGAGAGTGATCCGGCAGTAATTGCCAAAGTGCTGGATGAAACTCAAACCGGCTTGTTGCTCGACTTGGCGCATGCTCGTATCGCAGCCCGCGCGCGTGGGATAAGCTCGCAAGAATACATCACGGCTCTTCCGCTTGAGCGCACGCAACAAATTCACTTGGCGGGTGTGCGCGAGGGACCTGACGGCTGGCTCTATGACGCTCACGAGCCCCTCATGGAGGAAGATTACCAGCTCCTTGAGTGGACCTTAGAGCGCACCAATCCCCAACTGCTCACCTTGGAGTACTTCCGTGAAGACCCGCAAGCTTTATCAAGCCAGCTTTCCCGCCTGCAAAGCTATCGATAGGTGATATGACCTCTTAGTCACATCACTAAAAACCAACGAGGACCGAAATACTTCCCCTAACTTTTCAAAAGCTTGTTATGATTCCATCTGAAAGGAGTTAACTTTTGCCATATAAAGCTGCACAAAGTGTTTATACCTCAGGTTGGGGCAAAAGTTCGCTGCTATGACCAATCCACTCTCTTCAAGCACTTTTCCCGCTGCAGAGACATTGCACTTGCGTGTGGTCGTCCCTGAGCTGCGGGTAGCCGACGTCATTTTCAATACCAGCATTTTACTGGATGCCCTGAAGCAAGCTGCGGCAGAGGCATACCAGCCGCAGCTGGTGCTCTTCCCAGAGCTCTGCCTGACTGGCAGCACGTGCGGGGATCTATTTTTCCAGCCCCTGCTGCAGAGAAAGGCACTAGAAAGCCTCGCGCGCCTGCAGGAAGCCGCCCAGCAGCTTAATTTGTGGGCGGTGGTTGGGCTGCCGTTAGCACTCGCCGGTAAGCTTTACGATGCCGCTGCGCTGCTCAGCCCCCAGGGTCTGGCGGGGATATCCTTAGCTGCTCAACCGCGCGATTTTTCTGGGAGACAGCCTAACCGTTGGTTTGCACCTGCCAGTGACCTTTCCATAGGTATGATTGACCTATTGGGTAAGCGCATCCCGATCGCCGCGAATCTCACACTGCAACTGCCTGAGCTCCTATCCGGTAACCTACAGATTTGCATTGGCGACCTGCGAGATAGGCAATATGACCGCTCGGTCAGCTTGCTGCTGAACCCATGCGCGCTGCCGGCTTTGGCTGAGCCGATGCTGCTCACCGCCGAGAGCTACGCTCAGCGTGCACAGGCAGCTGGCGTGCTGGCGTTTGCGTCTTGCGGAGCGTCTGAATCAACTACTGACCTGGTGATGAGCGGTATGGCTGGCATCGCCCAGGCGGGCAAGCTGCTAACCGAAACACAGCTGCTGCAGTTCAGCACGCAAAGCGGCTCGATAGATGTAAACCTCACCGCAGCAGCAACGCCGCACGTTAATCAGCCACCGCGAGATCAGAGTACTCCATCCCTCAGCCAAACACCTTTTATCGCCAGCGCTAACCCTTTTGCCCAATTCCAACGGGCTTTTGCTGTTCAGAGCGCAGCGCTCGTCGGGCGCTTGCGGTATACGGGCATCCAACGCGTGGTATTGGGGCTTTCGGGTGGCTCCGATTCGAGCATGGCGCTGCTGGTTTGCGTTCAGGCTTTTACCCAACTCGGCTTTGATAAGAAGGGCATTTTTGCCATTTCGTTACCGGGTCCAGGCACCACAGCTGCTTCCAAAGAGCGCTTGGAAACCTTAGCCGAGCTTACCGGCATAACTTTCCGCACCATTCCGATTGATGCTGCCCTCGAGCAGCACCTCAAAGACATCGGGCACCCACTGGACGTATTTGACGTCACCTACGAAAACGCCCAGGCGCGCGAGCGCACGCAAATCCTGATGGATTTGGCGAACCAGCACCAAGCTTTGATGGTCGGGACGGGCGATCTTTCGGAAATCGCGCTGGGCTGGTGCACCTTCAATGGCGACCACATGTCTATGTATGATCCTAACGCCGGCTTGCCCAAGACGCTACTACTGCGCGTCTTGGCTTGGGCGGGCGAAGCGCTTTTTGGTGCAGAGGGCGCCGCTATCACCCAACAAATCTGCCAAGCGACCATCTCGCCTGAGCTTATCCCCACGGGCACTAGCAGCACCCCAGCGCATTCCACCGAGGCTAGCATTGGCCCTTACCTGCTGCACGATTTTTTCCTATATTATGCTATTAGGCAGCGGCTAAGCCCTAAAGAGGTATTTAACTTAGCCAAGCAAGCTTTCATCTGCAGCTACACTGCGCAGGAAATCTTACGTTGGCTGCGCGTTTTCTACAGCCGCTTCTTCAGCCAGCAGTTTAAGCGCTCTGCCAGCACCGACGGTCCGCAAATTGTAGGGCTCAGCCTCTCACCGCGCGGCGGGTGGATGATGCCCTCGGACGCCAGCGCTGCCCTCTGGTTGGAAGAAATCCAAGCCTTAGAAAAAAGCGTAGAATAAGGCATATGGAAAATAGCAAAGCGCCGCTTGTGCTCATTTTCGGCTCCTCAGCCGATCCCTTTCATCAGGGGCATACCGAGCTCGTGACCAATGCCGCCCGCGCCCTCGTCCAGCGTGGGTACCCCGTGGCAGAGGTGATCATCATGCCCGTTTACCGTCACCACAACACGCAAGACGAAGCCAAACGATCCTTGCCGCTTACCTATGAGTACCGTCATACGCTTTGCCAGATAGCAGCCGAGCAGATTGCGCAAGACTTGGCTGGCATGGTGCCGAAGGTTACCGTCAGCCGCCTGGAAGAAGAGCTGGTGCGCGAGAGCCACCGCCCGAATTTCACTGTGGAAACGCTTGCCGCCCTGCACGAGCGCCTGGACCCTTCACAGCAAATGGCGCTGCTCTTAGGTATGGATAGCTTCGTCGGCAGCGACCCGCCCTTCCGGCATTGGTACCAGTGGGAGCAGCTCATCAAGCTTGCCATGCTCGTGATCTGCCCGCGCTTGGGCTTTAGCCCTAATCGGAGCTTCATCACCGAGCTGCGCCAAAAAGGCGCTGAGATCATCTTCCTCGATGAGGTGACCGTGCCGGAGATCTCCTCCTCGCAAATCAGGCGGGAGCTGGAGGCTGGCACTGACCCGCAGGTGCTGGTGGAGCGCGGCTGGCTGAGCCCGGCGGCTGCGGTGTACTTACAGCAAAACGGCCTCATCCAGATTTGGCGCGAGCTGGACACCTCCACCACCAACCCGCCCGGAGCGGAGCAGCTTGCCCAAAACGAAAGCTTGGAAGCGCGCGTGGGGCAGAAGCTGCTCGCGCAGAAGATGACCTTAGCCCTGGCTGAAAGCTGCTCCGGAGGTTTAGTCAGCCACCGTATCACCAACGTGCCGGGCTCCTCGGATTACTTCATTGGCGGGGTGGTCGCTTATGCCTACGCCGCCAAGGTCTCGCTGCTGGGCGTGAAGTGGGAAACACTGCAAAAATTCGGCGCGGTCAGCAGTCAAACCGTGCTGGAGATGGCGCGGGGGGCACGCCTCGCGCTTAAGACGGATCTTGGCCTTTCGGTGAGCTGCATTGCCGGCCCGGGCGGCGCCACGCCTGCAAAGCCCGTGGGCACCAGCTGGGTGGGCTTAGCCACCGCCGAAGGAGAATGGTCCCGCCACTTTTTGCTGCATGGCGACCGGCTAGCCAATAAGGAAGCCCTGGCTGAGAAGGCGCTAGAGATGCTGTTGGAGTATTTGGAAAAGAAAGCCCCAAGCCAAAACCTCTAAAATTCTCGATTATTCCACGAAGAATAAAGTTTTTGGTTTAAAATTCAAGCTGTAAGCATAACGCTTTTTAGAGTTACGCGATGCCCTCACCCGAATCAACCCCGCCCGCCCCTCACCCCCAGCCGGACCCGACCCATGTGCATATTCCCGCGTTCATGCCTTTCTTCTGGTTAGGCTTGGCAGCGCTCGTGGGTGCGCTGGCAGCTGATGTGCTACGCCTCCCCTGGGGCGTTTGGGCTGGGCTGCTCGGGGCAAGCCTCCTCGCCCTCATCTGGCAAGCCAGCCGGCGCTCGCGTCTCTTGGTGCAAAGAAAGCTGCCGCTGGCTGCCGTCTCCGCTGCCTTTTGCCTCACCGCCCTGCTCTACCAGCTCTCTCTCCCACAAGACAGCCCAGCTTGGGTCGGATACTACAACGAGCGCGGCATTGTCGAGCTGACTGGCATGGTGGACGCGCCGCCTGAGAGCCACGGGGATACGATCAGCCTAACGGTTCATGTAGAGTCGCTCACGCCGCTCAGCTCGGATCTTGCGCCCTTATCTCCCGATGAAGTGCACGGGCGCATCCTGCTGCAGATACCCGCTGGCAGCCCTTACACCTATGGCGACTTGCTCTCCATCCGCGGCAATCTCGAGAAGCCTTCCGAAGGCAGCACGTTCTCTTACCGCGAGTATTTTTTTCACCAGGGGATTTATTCTTCCGCTCAGTTTGCTCAAGTGCGCGTGCTGGCGCAAGGTCAGGGCAGCCCATTGCGCGCGGCGATCTACCGCCTGCGTGAGCACAGCCTGCAGGTGCTGCGCCAGATCTTCCCCGAGCCGGAAAGCGGTCTGCTGCGCGGCATTTTACTCAGCGATGAGAGCGGGCTTTCCCCCGAGATGGAAGAGGCTTATGCCCTCACCGGCACGGCGCATATCATCGCCATCTCGGGCTTCAATATGGTCATCTTGGCTAGTTTAGTGACGGCACTCTGCACCCGCCGGCTGGGCAGCTGGCGCGGCGGGCTGCTCGCCATCCTCGTGCTGGTGCTTTATACCGTTTTGGTCGGCGCGAGTGCATCCGTGGTGCGCGCGGCGATCATGGGCTCTTTCAGCATTATCGGCGCTTCCATCCGCCGGCGCGGTAATGCGCTCAATAGCTTGGGGTTGAGCATCTTGCTGATGGTGCTTTTCAACCCGCACCTGCCCTGGGATGTGGGCTTTCAGCTCTCCGCAGCCGCGACCTTAGGCTTAGCGCTTTTTGCCAGCCCTCTGCAAGCCCGCTTGCAGCGCTTTTTAGACGGCAGGTTGGGCGAGGAAGCCGCCAAGCGCCTGATTGGACCAATTAGCGAATATTTCTTAGTCACGCTCGCGGCACAAGTTTTTGCCCTGCCGCTGATTGCTTTCCACTTCCGTCAGGTCTCCCCGCTCTTTTTGATTGCCAACCCCTTAATTCTGCCAGCCCAACCGGCGGTGATGGTTCTGGGGCTTGTGGCAATGACTGCTGGCTTGCTTGCTCCGGCGCTTGGCAGCGTACTGGCATGGTTGGCATGGCCATTTGCGGCTTATACCAACCGCATGGTCACTTGGCTGGCTGGCTTAGCGCCTGCCGGCTGGCAGCTGCCGCATTTCAGCTTCTTTTGGGTGCTGGCTTTATACGCGCTTATCCTGGCGCTCACGCTGCCAGGCAAGCCCAAAGTGCGCAAGCTTACCCTGCAGCCAGCCGTGCCGATCCTCGTTTTGGCTTGTGGATGCATTCTGGTGTGGGCCGCGGCTGCCAATGCCCCGGATGGCAAACTGCATGTGCGTGTGCTCTCTGGCGCGGAGAAGCCGGTAGTCCTCCTGCGTACTGGCAGCGGGCGGTTCGTGCTTGTAGGCGGGTCGCTTGAGGCAAGCACGCTGGCTCAGCAGTTAGGCACAGCGCTGCCACCCTTCAGCCCAGAGGTCGACGCGCTGGTCATCCCAGCTTGCGGTAAGGCAGACGTCTCAGGCTTGTTTGGTCTCGCGGAGAGCTTTACGCTCGGCAAGGTCTATTGGGGCTGTGATCCAGAACGCATTCAGACCACGCGCCGTGTTTATGCTGCTTTCCAGCAGGCGCAGATACCGCAGCAGCGCTTGCAATCCACAGACCAGCTTAACCTGGGCGGTGCACAGCTTGCCTTCACCTTTGGCGAGGAATCTTTGGCGGCTGTGCAAATCGACCAAGCTAATTTCCATGCGCTAATCAACTATAGCGCTGCTTCTTCCGCCATAAATAAACCGACGAGCGTGTTCATCGGTCCGGAAATGCCGCCAGCTTCCGCCGCACAACTGACTCTGCTCACGGCTGCGCTACCCCTCGAAGCACCAAAGATAGCTTCCGATGCGGGTGCTATTGTTTTAACAAGTGACTATACCTGGGTGGAAACCACTTCCGACGGTTACTATATTTGGATAAATGGGGTAAAATAAATAAAATTACGTTAACAATTGATTAAGCCGTCACAAATCAAGAAGGCTTTCTCGACATTATAGAAAAGGAGGAGCACAATGTCTATGCAAATTACCAATCAAGCTGACTATGCGCTGCGGTCAATGCTTTATATTGCCAAATATGCCGAAAGCCAGCTGATTCCCTCCAATACAATCGCAGAGGAAATGCAAATCTCGCGCATTTTTCTCTCCAGAATCAACTCTCAACTGGTCAATGCGGGCTTAATCCGTACACGGCGCGGCGCACGCGGCGGGGTGATGCTTGCTAAACCCGCCGCTGAGATCTCCATCTATGACGTTGTCACCACCATTGATGGACCCATCACGCTAATTGACTGCATTGCCGACCCAGATACCTGCCCGCTCTCACCTGATTGCCCGTACCGCACCTTTTGGGAAGAAACCCAAAATACCCTCATTGCCAGGATGAAAGCGGTCAGCTTGCAGGATATGTTAGCGAACTCAAAAAAGATTGGCATATCGCTGAGTAATCTACCAGCGAGCTAAGCAAAGCAGTAGCGTCTTTCATGCTAAATACATTTTTTATATGAGCTCAGTTTATTATGGATAAATTTATTGTTGTGGCTGGGAATATTGGCGCGGGAAAATCGACCTTGGTACAGCTGCTCAGCGAACGGTTAGGCTTCCAACCCTTTTTCGAGCCGGTCAACGATAACCCTTATTTGGAAGATTTTTATAGCGATATGCGCAGTTGGGCGTTTCACTCCCAGCTTTACTTCCTTACCCGCCGGCTGCGCATCCATAAGCAGCTGTTGGAGGCTGAAGGCTCGGTGGTGCAAGATCGCAGTGTGTACGAGGATGCAGAGATTTTTGCCCGCAACCTCTACCTGCAAAATCTTATTAGCCCGCGGGATTATGGCGTCTACCAAGACCTATATCAGATCCTCATCTCTCTACTGCCGCCGCCTAACTTGGTTGTCTACTTGCGGGCATCGGTGGATACCTTGCTTTCACGCATCGCCTCACGCGGGCGCGGATTCGAGGCTGGCATCCCTCGCGAGTATCTTGTGAGCCTCAACGCACTCTATGAAGAGTGGATTAACACATTTACGCAGTGCCCGGTATTAATCATTCCGACTGATAATTTAGACTTGGTCGCACGGGAAGCGCATATTTCCCAAGTGGTGCAGCTGGTACAAGATCGCATAATGGGTAAAACCGAAATCACCTTATAGTTTCTTCTATTGAATTTTGGCGTAGGCAGGTTTAAAGATAATTCATATCCTATATTCTTGTTTCAATTAATTAAGTAGTAAAAGCAGTAGAGTGTGGGGATATGTGGATAACCTTACTTGCATTGCCTAAAGCCTAAATATATACCGTTATGAGAGTAGTATGCCCCCCACATTCAGGAAAAAAGGCGGCTAAAAGTTTCCACATACGTTTGTGGAGAGCTGCACGAAAAGACGAAATAATTCCTCCAATAACAAGAAGATGTACAAAAGCGGGGTTTTTATCCAGGGTTTTTCCCGTTGAATTCCCCACAAAAATGATGAATTTTGACCAAGTTATCCACATTTCTGCAGAGTTATCCACAGAAAATCAGGCACTTATCCACAGATTCTTGTGGATAGGGTAATTAGAAGCCTAAAGCCCATAAGCTTCCTTCCAGTCGGTAAGTACACCTTCAACCTGATCGAGGAAGTTATCCAGCCGGGCAACATGCTCAGCCTTGCTGTTCTCGTCCAAGCCCAAGCCTTCCAAGAATTGCTTCCAGGCGGCTTGATGTGGGGTCTTATCCTCCAGATGGTGGATAGCTTCGCGCCAAGTCTCAATGAGCGGCCAGAAGGCAGCTGCAGCGTTGCCACTTTCTGCCATCGCATCACAGGCATTGAGATAGTAAGCTTTGCGCACCAAGTTTAGGTTAGGCGGGCAATCTGGCTGTTTGCTGATTGCCTGCAAAGCTTGCTGCCAAGACGGTTTGGCTTGGGTATAAAGCTCTTGGGTCAACGGCACCTGGCTGAGAAGCTTCAAGAGTGCCTCGTTGAGCTCCACTCGTCCGGCGGCTTCCGCGCGCTCGGGGAAGGCGAGCAAAAAGCGGCGTGTAGGCAGCGCCGGCCCAGAAAGTACTGCCAGCCCGTTTGCTGCTGTATTGACCGCCTTGAAGTATTGGTCCACCCAGATTTCAAAGGGCAGCTCCTGCGGGTCTTCCAGCTCGAACCACAACTGGCGGGCGCGCTCAGCGACGGCTAGTGCGCGTGCATAAACGGTCTCTGGTGTGTCAAATTGCGCGCTGACGCCAGCTTGGATGAACTCCAGCCAGTGATCGGTATCATAGAGAAAGCCGTTATGGCTGCAAAGAGCATAGCCCAGCCACGGGTTTAGGCGCAGGCGGCGGTGGAAGGTGTAGAACGACTGATGGTGGTGCTGAATATCCAATGAAATCTCATAGCTGACGCGTTGCACCACACGTTCCACAGCTGGGTCTTCCTTATGCACCATCACCAGGTCAATATCGGTAGTACCGCCGATCAGGGGCTCAGGCGTGAGCACGGAACCCGTAAGAAATACGGCTACGATGTCATTAGGTTTGCGCGTTTGCTTGGTGATGTAATCCTGAGCAAATTTGATGAGCAGCTCTTGGGTGATGCGCATGGTAATCTCCTTCTTAAGGTTTGAGTGGCAGTGCCTCTTGGTAAGGGCTGAGGCGCAGTGCTTGGCGGATGCGGTCGATCACATAATCCAAATCCTCTTGTCGGGCAACAATGTTGAGCGTATCGGTCTCAATGGGCAGCAAGCGCCCCTCCCACTTGGGGTTGGCAAAGAAAGCCTCGTAAGCGCGGTTGAGCTCATCAATATAAGCCCGGTCCATATCCCGTTCGTAAGGGCGATCGCGGTGGGCAATGCGTTCCATAAGCGTATCCGTGCTGGCGCGCAAGTAGACCACCAGGTTTGGCTGGGGGATTTTCTCTGCCAGGGCTGCATGCACGCGGTGATAGACAGCCAGCTCGTCGCCTTTCAGGTTGATGCCGGCAAACAGCGCATCTTTATCGAAGGTGTAATCGGAGATAATCATGTGCCCGGCAGCTAAAGCTTCGGGGATGACCTTATGCTGCTGCTGGTAGCGGCTGAGCAGAAAGAAGATTTGCGTTTGGAAGGCATAGCGGCTGCGGTCGCTATAAAAGTCAGAGAGGAAGGGATTCTCCTCGAAAACCTCGAGCAGCAGATCGGCGGAAAAAGCAGTGTGGACAAAGCGCGCTAAAGTAGTCTTGCCGACTCCAATAACGCCTTCGATGGCTACATACATAAGGTTAAGCTCCCTGGTGCGATTGTGTAGCTAAAATATACCATAAGCGTCTGTAGGCGGTTGCCATCCAGATAACTATCGTCAAGATGCACAGCCAGAATTGCCATAAAGCCCCACAGAAAAAGAAGGAAGAGTTTGAAAAATAAGGTGAAGGCGTGTTTTTCAAGAAAATACAATTCTCCAGCGAAAGAAAAGCAAACGTAAAATTCCCTAGAGCGCCGGGGAAAATTCAGGGATGGAGTAATATTTAATGCTTATTCTTGTACACATATCCTTATCCGCTGCTGCAATACCGGTTCAAATCGGGTTAAAATTAGCCATTCGGGAGTGTGTATGATGAACATCACCAAGTTATTTGACCATAAAAAGACCCTGTTTTCATTGGAGATCTTTCCGCCCAAAAAAGATTCTCCTTACAACACGATCTATAATACCCTGCTGCGGCTGCGCGGCATCCCTGCCGATTTTATCAGCGTCACTTATGGGGCTGGCGGCAGCCAGGCTCAGCGCGATAAAACTATCGAGATTGCCTCGCTCATCCTGACCACGTACCACATCGAACCTGTGGCGCACCTCACCTGCGTCGGACTGGACCGCGCCGAGGTAATTGACACGCTCGAGCGCCTCAAAGCCAATCAGGTGCAAAATATCATGGTGCTGCGCGGCGATATCACCCCCACCATGACCCCTAAAGAAGACTTCAAGCACGCCAGCGACTTGGCTGCCTTCATCAAGCAATATGACTCAAGCTTCAACTTGCTAGGCGCCTGCTACCCCGAGGGGCACTACCAGGCTGAGTCGCTTGAACAGGACATCGAAAACCTGAAAATTAAGATCGATAGCGGGGTTGACCACTTGGTCACACAGCTGTTTTTCGATAATGATAAATTTTACGCCTTCCGCGAGAAAGCCGAGCGAGCCGGGATTAACGTGCCCATCGAAGCAGGCATCATGCCCATTACTAACCTGCACCAGATCGAGCGCACCGTCGCGCTCAGCGGCGCCAGCGTGCCGGCTAAGCTCTCGCGCCTCTTCAGCCGCTACAGCGATAACCCCAAAGCGCTGTTCGACGCCGGCATTTTTTACGCCACCGAGCAGATTATGGACTTGATCGACCACGATGTGCGCGGCATCCACCTCTATACTATGAACAACGTGGAGACCGCCACGCGCATCAGCGACGCCATCCAAAACGTGCTTGAGGCGGAAAATACCCCCAAGAACGCCGTATAATTGCGAGCTTCACAAATCGAAAGAAAAGGTGATGTCCTTAAATTCGCCGAATTCTTTAATGTGAAAATAAATCTGTTTAGCTTCAGATGGGATCACACCAGAAAAGGCAGGAATGCTGTTTACCGAGTTACACCAAGAGCTGCTCGACGTAAACTCGACCTTTTCATTTGGCTTGATCTCAATTTGCCTATCTTCGTTAGCTGAATCAGCGTTGCAACTTCCGAGATTGATTGGATAATCATTTCCAAGATCGTCATAAACCTCAAAAGTATTGGCTTGATAGTGCAAAATAAAGGTTTGATCGCCCCAATTTTGGAAAGTGAAATCAAAAAACAGTAAATCATTTTCGATTCTGAAGTTAGCATCAGACGAAATCTCGAATTCTGTAGATGTAAATAATTCTGCAGCTAATTCCGAGGAGGGAAAATCAAGAAACATACCTGGTTCATTATCTATACCTGGAAAAGGCGGATCAGTGAACATTGGGATTAAGGTTAGCCATCTTGGTGCAGTAATAAAAATGAGAAAGAAAACTACGAGAATTAGGTAAGACCAAATAGAGTTTGTTTTCTTTTTTTGAGCTGAATTATCTGCCGTCGAGGTTTTACCTGCTGTGTCGTATCCCACCTGGGGTTGGGAGAATTGATTTGAAACCGATGCATTAGGTGCAGCTTCCGCGTAAAATTCTGTGCCACAATACGGACAAACAAACCCATGCTGCCTATCTTTGCGCGAAACCGGCGCTCCACAAGCTGGACAAGTAGATTTTAAAAGTTTCTCTGCCATTTTATTTTTACTTAATCTTTGACGTCATCGGGTTATAGAAAGTTCATTCCTTCTGATGTATTCTCAGTTATTTTGAAATTCAGAAATTCATCAAGCTTTGACCTTGCTGATATAGATCACATTCTCTGGTTTTCATTATAACCTGTTTGGCAATTTGCTCGATTCCGAATTCATCAGAAAGCTTCGGGTTCTTAATTGCTCACAGCGTTGGTTTTTCAAAATCACCAAAATGCACTGAATAAAAAAAGAGGCGCTCATTTCAGCGCCTCGAAATCTTTTTAGAGTTTGGCTTACAGGCTCTCCAGCCGGCTGACCATGTCAGCGATAATATCATACCCGCCCTGCCAAAATTCTGCTTGGGTCACGTCAATGCCAGCCTCGGCTAAGAGCTTGCCCGGCGCAACCGACCCGCCAGCCGAGAGGATGCGCAAGTACTTGGGTTTGAAGCTCTCGCCTTCTTCCTTATAGCGCTTATAGAGCGCAAAGACCAGCAGCTGCCCAAAAGCATAGGCATACACATAAAACGGTGTGCCGTAAATATGCGGTATGGAGACCCATTCGTACTTGAATTCCTCCGAAAGCTCGACTGCATCGCCAAATTCTTCCTTGAGGTTGGCAAGGTAAAGCTCTGAAAGCTCGTCCACTGAGGCGTCTTTGACGATCTTCTCATGCGCATCGCGCTCGAAGATGGCGAAATACACTTGGCGAAGGATGGTGGCAAAGGCATCGTCCAGCTGGCGGAAAAGAATTCCCTCGATTTCCTGGGGGTCGGTTTCGCGCTCCAGCAGTAGATCGGTGAGGATCATCTCGCCAAAAGTCGAAGCTGTCTCCGCCAGCGGCAGGCAGGCATGCTGGGTGTAGAGCGGGTGGTGCTCTGCCATCATCGAGTGCACCGCGTGACCCAACTCGTGTGCCATCGTGGAGACGTCATCGGCGTGCCCCTGGTAGTTAAGCAGAACCCACGGAGTAAGTTCGGGCAGGATGGTAGAGCAAAACGCGCCGCCCATCTTCCCCTTGCGCACTTCGCTATCGATATGTTGGTCGTCAAACACACGCTGGGCTTTGCGGGCAAACTCCTGGTCAAAGCGCGCGTAAGCCTCAAAGGTCAAGTTGGCGGCTTGCTCAAAGCTATATTCCTTGCTAGAGCTAGAGACCGGCGCGTAAATATCATAACGGCGCAGCTTCTCCATTCCTAATTTTTTTGCCTTGTGCCGGAAGTAGCGCTGAAAGACGTCCAGATTTTGGCGCGTAACCTCGATGAGTGTATCCACCACTGCGTCAGGGATGTCATTATACAGGTTGCGCACGGAGATAGGAGTGGAAAAACCGCGTAAACCGAGGTTCTCATTACGCCAGTCACGCACGATATTCTGGTAGATTTGGCCTAAAATAGGCGCCTCATTCCCATAGACGCGATAGAGTTCCTGGTAAGCTCGGGCGCGCAGGTCGGGGTCAGGGCGGTGCACGTAGGTCATCAGCTCGCCGCGGGTGAGTTCTTTGGTCTCCCCATCCACCTCGAGGTGAAAGACATAACGGTTGGTGATTGAGTCGTAAAGCGTGTTAAGCGCATTCCAACCGGTGACATTCTTGATATTGATGACCTTTTCTTCTGGCTCGCTGAGGGTATAAGGCTTAAAGTTGCGCATTTGCTCTAACCAATAGCGGTAATCTCCACTGGCAGCCAGCAAGCGCTCAGCGTTAGCGTCATCCAGCCCTTTCCACCATAGGCTGAAGAACAGCGTGCGGTTGGATATCTCGGCTGCGAACTGCTGGATGCGCGCTAAGGCAATCAGTGCCTTCTGGTTCTGGGTGTCGGCAGCGAAAGAAAGCTGAGCAAAGCCGTAAATCTTGTAACCGAGTTTCTCCATCGCTTCCAAGCTCTTGACCATCTCCATGAATTTCTGCGCGCTTATATCAGACGTCAGTGTGCTGCGATATTTCTCAAACTCTGCAACCTGGGCTTCCAGCTTCTGGTAAGTCGCCTCGATAGCGGGGTCGTCGAACCCCTTAAACAGGTCGTCCAAGCTCCATGAGGATTGTGAGTAGGTTAGTTTAGTGTTCATACAGTCCTTTCATTTCATTTCGATTGATATTTTTTCAAGAATCAAGATCCTTGAGCTCGTCACGATATTTTGCGCGCAGCCGATCGATAGGCTGGCGCGATTGCGTTTCCGCGTCCCAATAATACCAGAGTGTCCATCCATTGGCTGGACCCCTGCGCAAAACGCGTGCGATTTGATGAATAGAGCCGCGCTGCTTATTGCATAGGAGCGAACCATCGGCTTGCACGATGGCTTTGGTTTCTCCATCAGGACCAAAAAAGAGCCAATCGCCGGGTTGCAGGTAGCCCTGCTCGACTAAAGTTCCAAAGGGAACGCGGGTTAATTTGCGTGGGTTGGGTGTGAAGTACAAAGGCGGGTTGAATTCTAACTGCACGTATTGCGCAACGCGTTCGCGGGCGCGCTGTACATAATGTTCGTCAATCTCGATGCCAATAAAGTGCCGTTGCAGCTTCTTCGCCATGGCGCCGGTTGTGCCCGTGCCGAAGAAGGGGTCCAGCACCACGTCGCCCGGGTTAGTGGTCGCCAAAATGATGCGATAAAGCAGGGCTTCTGGTTTTTGGGTGGGGTGCAGCTTCCGGTTCCCTTCCTTGAGGCGCTCGCTGCCCTTACAGATGGGGAGGTACCAATCTGAGCGCATCTGCAGGTCTTCATTGAGTGCTTTCATGGCGTGATAGTTGAACGTGTACTTGGCGCCCATCGTCTTTTGCGCCCAAATGAGCGTCTCATGCGCATTGCTGAAGCGCACGCCGCGGAAGTTAGGCATGGGGTTGGACTTGATCCACACGATATCATTCAGAATCCAAAACTCTAAGTCTTGCAGGATGCGCCCAATGCGGAAAATGTTGTGATAGGTGCCAATCACCCATAGCGTACCCGTGGGCTTGAGTACGCGTCGGCAGGCGCTGAGCCACTCTTGCGTGAAGGCGTCATAAGCTTGCAAGCTTTCAAATTTATCCCAGCTCTCTTGGACGCCATCCACACGGGTGACATTGGGACGCCAAAGGTCTGAACTAATCTGCAGGTTATACGGCGGGTCAGCAAAGATGAGGTCGATGGACTCTTCTGGCAATGTGGGCAGCACCTCACGACAATCCCCTAAGATGACTTGATCCAGCCACGGCGCTAGCGGGTTTTCCATGATGATAGTATTGTAACGGAGACAAGTGGTTTTAGGGGATAATATGGATGAATAGTTGAATATTAGAGGCTTGATATCTCTGTCTAAAGTAAGTTGATATAATAGTTTATCAGTAAATTTTAGAGTTAGGAGGATAAAAATGGAAAATCAAACACAAAAGCGAATTCCTGGATTATGGTGGCTGTTATTGCTGGAAGGAATTACCACGATCATCTTAGGAATTTTACTCATCAGCCAACCTGCCGGGACGCTTGCCGTCATTGTCATCTTTTTAGGGATTTACTGGCTGATCGAGGGTATTTTTTCACTCATCAGGATGTTTACCCATTCTGGGCGGGCACATTGGGCTTGGTCTCTCCTCAGTGGTATTCTCGGCATCGTAGCAGGCATCTTAGTTTTAACCCAGCCGATGCTTAGCTCCCTCATTCTCACCACAACCTTAGTGATCATCATTGCAATCCAAGGTATCCTCATTGGCATCTTAGATATTGTGCGTGGTGTTCAAGGTGATGGTGCCGCTGCGATTGTCTTGGGCATTCTGAGCACTATTATCGGTATTTGGTTATTAGTTAATGCTTCTGAAGCAGCCTTGGCGCTCCCCATCTTATTCGGCATCTTTGCCCTGATTGATGGCGCCCTCTTGATTTATTTTGCTTTTAGGATGCGTAAATTTTTTGAGGAAATCTTGCCTTAGGTAACCTTTTGAGAGAATACTACACTGGGGATGATTCCTGAATATTTTCTCCATGGGAGAACCACTATGACCAGCATTCCTCCATCCTACCCCCAGAAATTCAATTTCTACGCGCCCATCAGCGTGCGCTATGCCGACCTGGACCCACAGCGGCATGTCAATAACATCGCTGTGCTGGAATATGTGGAGACGGCGCGCACTGGCTACTATCAAGCCAGCGGCATCTGGGATGGCAAGACGGTGGAAAACATGGGCATGGTGGTGGCTTCAGTAAAATGCGATTACGTCGCCCCTATCCGATACGGACAAGCCGTGCGCGTTGGTATCATGGTCAGCCACCTTGGCGGTAAAAGTCTGCACTTTCGCTTTCAGGTGGAAGACGCCCAAGGCGAGGTTGTTTTTGCTCGCGGCGAGGTAGTCATGGTGGCGTATGACCAACAAGCAGGGCATTCCTGCCCCGTGCCCGAAGATTGGCGGCGTAAGTTGGCTGAATTCGAACAACGAGAGGACTTTTTGGCATGAACTCACCTTTACCCGAGATTGATTACGCTTTCTTAGAAGACTTCCTGGTGCGCTTGCTCAACACACCCAGCCCGACAGGATTCACTGAGCAAGCCATTGCTCTCGTGCAAGAGGCGCTTGCAGCTTTGCCAAGCCTCAGCTTGCGCCGCACGCGCAAAGGGGCTCTCTTGGTCACCTTGCCTGGACCGGAGGCTGAGCCTGTGCGCGCTTTGACCGCGCATGTGGATACGCTCGGCGCGATGGTCAAAAGCATTAAGCCCAGCGGTCGGCTGGCGCTGACCGCCATTGGCGGGTTTGCCTGGAATTCTGTAGAAGGAGAAGGCTGCACGGTTTTCACGCAAGCCGGCGGCACCGTCCGCGGCAGCCTCCTGCCCAACCATGCCTCTGTGCATGTCTATACCGACGTCAAGGACACCAAGCGGGACGCGGAGAACATGGAAGTGCGCTTGGATGCGCGTACAACTAATGCTGAGGAAACGCAAAACTTGGGCATTGAGGTGGGGGACTTTGTGGCTTTTGACCCGCGCGTGGAGCGCACAAACGGCTTTGTGCGCTCACGCCATTTGGATGATAAAGCTTGCGCGGCGGTGCTCGTGGCGGCGCTGCAAGCGCTGCAAACTGCTGGGCTGCAACCAGCCCATACCACCTGCATCCTCTTCAGCAACTTTGAGGAGGTTGGGCATGGCGGTGCAGCTGAGATCCCTGCGAGCGTTGAGGAGTTTGTGGCGGTGGATATGGCTGCCATAGGTGAGGGGCAAGCTTCGGATGAATATCACGCTACCTTGTGCCTCAAAGATAGCGGCGGGCCGTATCACGCCGGCTTGAGCCAAAAGCTGCGCGGCTTAGCCGAAGCCTATGGGATCCCCTATAAGGTAGATATTTACCCCAACTACGGCTCGGATGCCACTGCGTATTGGCATGCCGGTGGGCCGGCGGCTGCAGCGCTCATCGGGCCGGGCGTGGATAGCTCACACCATTACGAGCGCACCCATCACGACGCACTGCTGGCTACAACTCAGTGGGTGTTAGCTTATCTGCTAGCGGACTGAGCAAACTCTGTGGGTATAATAGAATCATGATTCCCAAAAAACCGGCTAATCCCCGGCGCAGTGTGGCTATCAAAGGTATGCTGGTTTACCTCGTTGTGGCACTTTTGGTGCTCTTTATCAGCTCGCTTATTGGCTTCTACCTAGGTGGTCCGGATGGCGCCACTTTTGCCTTAGGCATTGGTCTGCTCATCAACCTGCTGGTCTTCCCGGTGGTTGGGATGCGGCTGACCGCGCGCTTGAGGGCTATGGCAGAAGAGGAGGCAGGCTCGGCTGCTACCATTCCCTCCACGCCTCAACAGCCCGTCAAAGCTCAACCGATAATAAAAACCGAAGAACCCACAACACCTGAGGAAAAACCCTCTGCATAGAAAGTCTCATCTCGTGTCTCAACATCATGCTTCTATCATTCGCACACCAGAAACCTGGCTGGTTTACCTGTTGCTTTCCATGTATGTTTATATGCTCAACCTTCCGGGACCGATCACCGGCTATTTGCGCGAGGAATTTCAGCTCACCTATACCGAAAGCAGCCTGCATTTCTCGGCTTTTGCCGCCGGCGTGCTGGTGACGGGGCTGTTCGCTGGTCCGTTCATCCGCAAGCTCGCACCGTGGCGTGTGATGGCAATTGGCTCCCTGGGCTTGGGCGTGGGCGGGCTTATTTTAGCCTGGGGCAGGCAGCCGGCTGTGACCATCTTTGGGCTCTTTCTGATGGGCTGCCTGGGCACCTGGATCCTTTCGATGTATCCACTCATCCTTGAGCAGGAAATGGGCAGCCACAGTTCAGTGGGCATTACCGAAGCCAACACCATTTGCTCCATCTTTGCGGCAGCAGCGCCGCTGCTGGTGGGGGCGCTGGCAAGCCAGGCAGTCGGTTGGCGGATGGCAATTCTGGCTGCCGCTGGGATTTCCTTGGCTTTAGGCGTGTGGTTATGGCTAAGCACCAGAGAGGCGCAGCAGAAGCAAATCGTCATTTCGATTGAAGCTGAAGCGCAAGCTTCTGGTAAGCTTCCAGGCAGATATTGGCTAATTTGGTTTGCAATGATGTTTGGCATTGCCATCGAGTTCTGCACAGTTTATTGGAGCGCGGATTTCAATGCTAAGGTGCTGGGTTTAGCCCAAAACACCGCCACGCAAGCTGTCAGTCTGTTCCTCGTTGGCATGATCTTAGGGCGTTTTGCCGGCTCACGACTCATCGCGCGTTGGTCAGCGCGCAAAATGCTGTTGATTTCATTAATTTTGGGAATAGCAGGGTATGCTGCCTTTTGGTCCGGAGTACAGACCGCCCTGAGCCTGGCGGGGCTTTTTGTCATGGGTTTAGGCGTGGCGAATTTCTATACGACGTTGCTGCCGCTCGCGCTCATAGCTGCAGGCAGCCAAAAGCAGTTGGCGGGCGCACGCGCCACCTTAGCCTCTGGCGTGGCAATTTTCTTCCTACCATTTGGCTTAGGAACGCTGGCAGATGGGCTCGGCATCCATAAAGCTTTCCTCTTGGTGGCACTGCTTTTTGTGCTGGTTGTATTGATGCTGGTGCTAGCTGCCAAACCCCAACTTAATGACTTAAAAAACGTATTCGTTCATCAGCAAGACTTACCCAAAGTTGGTGTGGAACTTGCAGAGGATTGCCATGACTCAGCCGGAAATGGCTTGGGCGAATAGATCGATTTGGAGGAACACATGAAAGCATTATTTATTGGTGGAACAGGTAACATCAGCTCAGCTTGCGTAGAGCTAGCCCTCGCGCGGGGCATTGAAGTGACCTTACTCAATCGCGGTACTTCGGGGCGTCCGGTTCCTAATGGCGCTCAGGTAGTCAATGGTGATATCCGCGACCCACAATCTGTGCGTGCAGCCCTTGGCAGCCGCAGTTTTGATGTGGTGGCTGAGTTTGTGGCTTTCACCCCCGAGCACATCGAAACCGACTTGGAGCTCTTCCGCGGGCGCACCGGGCAATATATCTTCATCAGCTCAGCCTCGGCTTATCAAACCCCGCCGGCTATCTTGCCGGTGACAGAATCAACAGTGCTGGATAATCCTTATTGGGAGTATTCGCGCAATAAAGCCGCCTGTGAGGAACGCCTTGTGCGCGCCTACCGTGAGGAGAAATTCCCCATAACGATTGTGCGCCCTTCGCATACCTACAGCGCTCCTTACGTGCCGGTTGAGGGTGGCTGGACCACCATCGACCGCATGCTGCGCGGCGAGCCGGTGATTGTGCATGGCGACGGCACCTCGCTTTGGACGCTCACGCATGCTACTGATTTTGCTAAAGGCTTTGTGGGCTTGATGGGCAACGCGCATGCCATTGGCGAGGCTTTTCATATCACCTCTGATGAGTGGCTCACCTGGAACCAGATCCACGAAATTTTGGCAGCTGCGGCTGGCGTGAAGCCGACCTTGGTATATGTGCCTTCGGACTTGATCGCTGCTTACGATAAGGCTTGGGGCGAGAGCCTGCTCGGCGATAAAACCCACAGCTTCATCCTGGATAATAGCAAAGTCAAGCGCCTTGTACCGGATTTCATTTGCACCACGCCCTTCTCGCGCGGGGCGGAGGAGATTATTGCCTGGCACATGGCGGATCCAGCCCGCCGCAAAGTGGACGAAACCTTCAACGCGCTTTGCGACCGCATCCTGCAGGCTTATGCCAAGGCTTGGCCGGGGTAGAAACTAAGCGACGCTGGGGTTTCTATTAACGTTTTATCATAGACTTTGCACAGGGAAGACTGCTGGGGGTTAATTTGGTAGAATCTAATTAGCTGAAGAGTCTTCGGTGAAAACCTTAATCTAAAATCAATCTCTTCAGCTAAGAAGTTCTGCAAAATATGAACCTATGGGGGAACCGCAGAACAAGAGTGAAAGGATTTAGAAGGAGGTTTGCCATGGCTGGCATGAGTCAATTTACCCAAAAAGCCAAGCGGGTACTCAGTCACGCTCAATCTGAAGCCGAACGCATGCGCAAGCAGACCATCGGCACCGAGCACCTGTTACTTGGCTTGATGATAGAAGAAGGCACGATTGCCAATCGTGTTTTAAAAGATCTTGGATTGGATTTAGCCACCGTCCGTAAAAAAGTTGAAGAAGTAACCGGATTTGGCACTGGCAGTGAGAACCTGACCTTAGGCAGAGACACCCAAGAGGCATTAGAGCTGGCACTGAAAGAAGCCAATGAACGCAAGCAAAGTACCGTGGGCACAGAACACCTGCTGCTCGCCCTTTGCCGCGATTTGGACTTCCCGGGTATGAAGGTGCTTACGGAGTTAGGTATTATGCCGCAGCAAATTCGCCGGCAGATTTATCGCGTCATCTCACAAAGCCAGCAAGACGAAGAAGAGGAATCCGACCGCACTTTGCGGACCTTGCCAGAGCGCCCGAGCAGTCAACTTACCGTAGGCAGAAGTGCTCCTCGCAAGCGGGAAAAAGAAGAAAGCAAAACCCCGCTCGTGGACCAGTTAGCTACCGACCTGACAGCTTTAGCGGAAGCGGGTAAGCTCGACCCGGTCATCGGGCGTCAGAAAGAAATTGAACGCGTCATCCAAATCCTTGCGCGGCGCACAAAAAATAACCCTGCCCTAATTGGCGAACCCGGTGTGGGTAAGACCGCTATTGTGGAAGGCTTGGCACAGCGCATTGTGGAGGGGGACGTGCCTGCCTTGCTGTTGAATAAACGTGTGGTGCAGTTGGATGTGGGCTCTTTGGTGGCGGGCACGATGTACCGCGGTCAGTTCGAGGAACGCCTCAAGCGAGTGATTGACGAGCTCAAGAGCAGCGGCGCCATCGTGTTTATCGATGAGGTGCACATGCTGGTCGGCGCTGGCGCGGCTGGGTCGTCTGTGGATGCTGCCAATATCCTCAAACCCGCGCTTTCGCGTGGGGAATTGCAGGTGATTGGTGCCACCACCCTTAACGAATACCGTAAAAGCATCGAAAGCGATGCCGCTCTCGAACGGCGCTTCCAGCCCATCGTGGTCGATCAACCTACCGTCGAAGAGACAATAGAAATTCTCAAGGGCTTGCGCCCTAACTATGAAGAGCATCATCGCTTGCATATTTCCGATGAAGCCTTGGAAGCGGCGGCTAAGCTCTCTTCGCGCTATGTGACTGACCGCTTCTTGCCAGATAAAGCCATTGATTTAGTAGATGAGGCTGCTTCGCGCGTGCGCATGTATAAGAGCCAATCTGCTGAAAACAGTAAAGACTTAATCGCGGAGCTGCGTGAGCTGCGCAAACAGCTCAAAGAAGCGCGCGCCAGAGGTGATAACGATGCCGTCGAGGAACTGCTTGATCGGCAGAGCATGCTGGAAGACCGTTTGCAGGAGATGCAAAACGGTTGGGATCGCAGCAATGCACCGACGGTTACCGCAGAGGATATTAGCGAAGTCATTTCAATGTGGACTGGCATCCCGCTGACGCAGTTAGCTACAGAAGAATCTGAACGCTTGCTTCATATGGAAGAAGAGCTTTCTAAACATATCATCGGGCAGGAAGAAGCCATCCAGACCATTTCTAAAGCGGTCCGAAGGGCACGCGCTGGTTTAAAGAATCCGCGCCGACCCGTAGGCTCATTCATGTTCCTGGGTCCGACCGGTGTGGGTAAGACGGAGCTGACCAAAGCCTTGGCACGCCTGATGTTTGGCAGCGAAGAGTCTTTGATTCAGATAGATATGTCTGAATTTATGGAACGCCATACCATCAGCCGCCTGGTGGGGGCGCCGCCCGGATATGTTGGCTACGAAGAAGCCGGTCAGTTGACGGAAGCCATCCGCCGCAAGCCTTATAGCATCGTAGTCTTCGATGAGGTCGAAAAGGCACACCCTGAAGCCTTACAGCTCTTGCTGCAAATTATGGAAGAAGGGCACCTGACCGACGCCAAAGGGCATAAGGTCGATTTCCGCAATGCGATTATCATCATGACCTCTAACATTGGCGCTGACCTGATCAAGCGGCAAGCCAGCATGGGCTTTTCACTAGAAGTCGACCAGGCGCTCGAAGAGCAATCCAGCTATGAGGAGATGCGCAAAAAGCTGATGGACGCCCTCAAGCGCAGTTTCCGGCCGGAATTCATCAACCGCTTGGATTCGGTTGTTGTCTTCCGTGCGCTCAACCAAGAGGATATCCGCAAGATTGTCAACCTCGAGCTGCAAAAGGTTGCTGAGCGCCTCTCCGATTACGACCTGACGCTGACCACCACAGAAGCAGCGCTGGATTACCTTGCCACTGAAGGCTTTGACCCCGAGATGGGTGCCCGGCCGGTACGCCGCGTAATCGAGCAAATGGTGGAAGAGCCTTTAGCCGATGCGTTGCTGGCGAAAACCTTTAAGTCTGGCGATCATATCCTCATCGACCTGGAGGAAAGCTTGGATGCCGATGGCGATAAGGTAAGTAAGATTGTGCTTAAAGCTGAAAAACCAGAAACCGAAGAAGAAATGCCGCCGGCTCTGATAGGAGCCTAAGGACACTATGGCTAAAGCATATAGCCGCTATGTCTGTCAGGTTTGCGGAAAGGTAACTTCACAGCCCTTTGGCCGCTGCCCAGCCTGTGATAGCTGGGATTCAATGGTCGAAGAAGTCGTCGAACCCGAAAGTAGTCATTCAGCTCGCCACGTACGCGGGCTGAATGCGTCTTCTCAGCCACGCCGCCTCAGTGAGATTGATGGACAAGCGGAAGACCGCCTGCCGGTAGCGATGGAAGAATTTGCGCGTGTGCTGGGTGGAGGGATTGTACCCGGCTCGATCGTCTTGATTGGCGGGGACCCAGGCATCGGTAAATCGACGCTAACCTTGCAGATGGCGATGCAATTAGCCGAAGAAAACACCGTATTGTATGTCTCCGGGGAGGAATCCGAGCGCCAAATCAAGATGCGCGCCGACCGCTTGGCGCCGCGCGACGCTGACGGCAAAGTTCACCTCCCTGATAAACTTTACTTAGTAACCGAAACCAACCTCTCCCAAATCTTTACACATGTTCAAACAATCCAGCCGGCTTTGCTCGTTGTGGATTCAATCCAAACGATGACACTTCCAGAGATGGAGTCTACCGCCGGCTCGATCTCCCAGGTGCGCGAATGCACAGCTCGGCTGCGGGAGCTAGCCAAATCCACGGGCATTACCGTGTTCCTGATTGGGCATGTTACTAAAGAGGGAGTGATTGCCGGCCCGCGCGTCTTGGAGCATATCGTCGATACCGTGCTTTATCTGGAGGGTGAGCAGTTTCAGTCCTACCGGCTGCTGCGCTCGGTAAAAAACCGCTTTGGCGCCACCTCTGAGGTGGGCGTCTTCGAGATGCAGGAAAAAGGCATGGTGGAAGTCAGCAATCCTTCAGAGGTGTTCTTAGCTGAGCGGATGATCAACGCGCCCGGCTCGGCTGTGGCGGTGACGATGGAAGGCACACGCCCGCTGCTGGTCGAAATCCAGGGGCTAACCACGCAATCCAACTTTGGCAACCCGCGCCGCAATGCCAATGGCATCGACCTCAACCGCCTGCTGCTGATCACGGCCGTGCTCACGCGGCGCTTGGGGCTGCACTTGGGCGAGCAGGATGTTTTCACCAATGTAGTCAGCGGGCTGCGCATTTCCGAGCCGGCGGCGGACCTAGCCGTGGCAGCGGCGATTACCTCCTCACTGCGGGATGTGCCTGTGCGTGCGGATACGGTCCTCATCGCAGAAGTGGGGCTCTCCGGCGAGCTGCGCATGGTCAATCACATGCCCACCCGCCTCAAGGAAGCCGCAAAGCTCGGCTTTAAGCGCGCTGTCATCGCCAAGCGCTTGCGCTCAGGCGAGCCCTGGCCGGCTGGCATTGAGGTGCTCGAAGCGCGCTCCCTCAGAGATGCGATGGCTAATGCACTGCTCGAAATCTCTGATTTATAGTTGGTTCATTAGAATTCAATTTCAAAGCATAGGTTCTCCTCTTGTTCTCGCTGGTGTCCTCAGTGCGGAGCCTCCTGAAAGGACCAGCGAGTGAATTTGACCGTAGGTCAGAACAGGATTCATAAACCCGGTAAAAAGAAATCTACGTATCTCCCCTGATGCTATAATTCTTTCTAAGAATTATCTACGAAGAGCATAATGAAAGGCAATCTTCTATGGCAGCTAACCTCTTAGACCGACTTCCCCTCGTGGGCGCCACGCGCCGCAACCACAGCCTGGAGCATGCCACCCTGCAGGTGCTAGCCGAAAAATACCACAACCTGCGCATGTCCGGCGTTTCCTTTGCAGGCGGATTTTACTTGAACGTGGACCTGCCTACCGATATCGTGACGCGTGCTGCCCTCGAAGCCGAAAAGCGCCTCAAGGCAGGTGAAAGGCAGCTGGCTGTGCACCCCCATTGCGGTACCAATTTAGTCGTTCCCGCAACCGTTGCGGCTAGCTTTGCTTGGCTCACTTGGCAGGTAACCCGGAAGCGCAAGCAACCAGGCTTGGTGCAGGTGGTCTTAGCAGCTTTGGCAGCTGTGCCAACTTTCTTTTTAGCTCGTCCGCTCGGACCCATCGTGCAGGAGAAAGTGATGACCAGCGCGGATATTGGCAATACATCCATCAGACAAGTGGTCTCTATGCGTTACGGCAACACCTATTTTCACAAAGTTAGCACTGTAGGATAGGGCAAAAGTTTGGCAGAAGTCCCGAAAGTTTACCTCCTGCGCGGCGATGATGAAGCCCATATAGCCGAGCTCCTCGCGGGTTTCAAAGCGAACTTAGGCGATGCTTCGCTTAGTGATCTCAATACCACTCGGTTTGAGAGCGACTCTATCGACTTAGAAGCTCTGCGTGCCAATTGCCTGACGGTGCCCTTTTTGGCAGCACGCCGTTTGGTGATCCTCGAAAAAGGGAGGCAGGTTCTCAGCCAGCTGAATACGGCAGACCAAGCAAAATTTTTGCAGATTATCGATCAGCTCCCCGAAACCACTGCCTTAATTATCGTTATCGAAGATCAAAAGGTGCGCCGAAAACGAGAGCTTAGCTGGGAGAACGAGCGCCGCTACGCCTGGTTGTTAGATTGGTTGGCTGCTCACCCAGAGGATGGGTACCTTGCCGATTATGCCCTGCCGAATGACAACGAAATGCCGGCTTGGGTGCAGAAGCGCGCGCAGCAAAACGGTGGCGAGTTCCGCCCAGATGCTGCCCAGCTGCTGGCTACGTATGTGGGTAATAACACCCTGCGGGCCAACCAAGAGGTGGAAAAACTGCTCACTTATGTGAACGGTCAGCGCCCTGTGACCGCAGAGGATGTGATGCTGCTCACCGCACAAGACCAAGAAGGCAACATTTTCACCTTAGTGGATGCGCTTGGCGGACGTGACGGCCAGCGCGCTATGGCGCAGTTCCGCATCTTGCTGGAGACCAATGAAATCTTAGACCTGACCGGTATGATTTATAGGCAGTTTCGCTTGCTCATCCAAGCACGGGAGATCTTGGATGAGGGTGGAGATGCTCGCCAAGTGCAGCAGGAACTGAACGTGCTGCCCTTTGTCGCCGAAAAGCTCACCAGCCAAGCCCGGCGGTTTAGCATGGCGCAGCTGCTCGCCATTTACGCGCGCCTGCTCTCCATCGATGAGGCTATCAAGACAGGCGAAATGCCTGGCGATGTGGCTTTCGAGCTCTTCATTGCCGAGCTGACCAGGTAGATACCCTTCTTTTTATAGCCCTGAGAGCTGCTTTTCTTCGAGGAGTTCTGCCAGCATGAGCTGATGGATTGCTGGATTAGCGGCTAAGATGCTTTCCTTGCCATCAAAACGTAACGGTGCATCGGCATACAGGCTGGTGGCAACGCCGCCGGCTTCTTGCACGAGCAGCACGCCCGCGGCTAAGTCCCACGGGCTGAGCAGCACATCCCAAAAGCCATCCAGCCTCCCGCAAGCCACATAAGCCAAGTCCAACGCCGCCGAGCCTAATCGGCGCACGCCTTGCGTTAGGCGCGAAAAGCGCAGGAAGTTGTTATAGTTCGAGCGCGGGGTGTCAATCAGCGTGGCGCGGAATCCGGTTACCAGCAAGGCGTTTTCGAGCGTATCAATTGAGGAAACGTGTATCAGTTTGCCATTCAAGTAGGCACCCTTTCCCTGCTCAGCACTAAAGAGCTCATCATCGCGTGGGGCGTAAATCACGGCAACCTTCAGCCTTCCCTGATAGGCATAAGCAATCGATGTGCAGTAGTAGCGTAAGCCATGCGCATAATTCAACGTGCCATCCAGTGGGTCAATAAACCACTGGTGGGCAGGATCGCCCTGGTGATTGCCGCTCTCCTCGGCAGTGATGGTATGCTCCGGAAAGCGGCTGAGAATGCGGTCGATCAGGTAGGCTTCCACGCTCTTATCTGCCCGGGTGACGAGATCCGCACGTCCTTTGAGGTGGATATCCAAATCCTGTGTTTGCATCTCAGCAAGCTGGCTGCCAGCGGTTTGTGCAAGGTCGATGAGAAAGTTAAGCTCGGGCTGTTTCAAAATTGAGGGTCCTTTCAACAGGTTTATGCGCTTTACGCGCAGGAATTGTAGCACGAATAAAAGTGCTGCTGAGGAAAAGCTAATCCCTTGATGTAAATTTGGAAAAGTGGTTCTCCTAGATGAGACCAATCCAAAATCAGGGTAAAATTCATATAAATCCGATGTGAATAACCTGTGGATAAAAGCTTAACATCTGTGCATAACTTGGCTTTTTCAGTGGAATAGGAGCCTCAATGGAAAATGATTCAAAACAGCTGCCTAAGTTTGCTGTGTTGCAGCTTTCGGGCTGCGCAGGCTGTGAAGTCTCCTTACTCAATGCCAATGAATGGTATGACAAATACCAGCTTGTCTATATGCCCTTGGTTGTCTCAACCCACCGCATCCCCGAAGATACCGAAGTGTTGTTGATTTCTGGTGGTGTGCGCAACGATGAAGACGTCTACAATCTACAGCGGGCAGTCAAGAACGTCAAGCGTGTCATTGCGGTTGGCACCTGTGCCATTTCTGGCGGGGTGACAAACCTCGGCGATCGGGATGAGGTGCGGGAGCTCTTTCGCACCCAAGCTAAGCGCTATCATTTACCGCAGCTGCTCAATAAAACGCACCCCGTGGATTCTTTTGTGGATGTAGACCTCTACCTGCCGGGCTGCCCGCCCACGCCGGAGCTCTTCATGGCAGCGCTGATGGACCCGCAGGGCTTCAAGGCATCGGCGAATGTGTGCGGCGAATGCGGCCGGCGCAAACTCAATGATATGAAACCTGACCACATTACTGGCTTCGAAAAAGGCAGCCCCGACCCAGAAATCTGCCTGGTGAACCAAGGCTTTCTATGCGTCGGTACCTCCACGCGCGGCGGCTGCCGAGCGCCGTGTACACGTGCCGGTCACCCCTGTGTGGGCTGCCGCGGACCTTCCAACGCCTTTATCGAACGTGAGTCAACCGTTTGGTTTGAAAATATTCAGCGCGTGTTCGAACGCATGACCAACATCCCACCTGAGGAATTGAACCAAGCTCTGCGTTCCCCACAGCTCTCGATGTTCCTGTTTCAGTTTTCGGATTATGCTGGCGGAGATCGACGCATCCGCAGCAAGGATAAGGTGCTCTGATGACAACTCTCACTTTCCCTCTCAGCCGCATCGAAGGGCATGCCCGCGTGGTCATGGAAGTAGAAAACGGTAAGCTGCTGACAGCTCAATTCCAAGCTGTGGAGTTGCGCGGCTTCCGCAACTTCGTGGTCGGTACGCCCGCTGAGCAAATGCCCGTGATTGTGCCGCGCATCTGCGGGGTGTGCTCCACCGCCCACCACGTTGCCTCGGTGAAGGCGCTAGAAAATGTTTTTGGCGTTACGCCGCCACCCTTAGCTAATACCATCCGTGAAGTGCTGCTTTTGGGGCAGCTGATTCAGAACCAAGCAACATCGTTGTTTATCTTCACCATGCCGGACCGTATGGACGCTGAGAGCTTATTCCATATGGATGAAAGTGAAGCCAGCCGCGAGGCGCAATTTTCCATTGCTCAAAAGGCACTGAGAGTACGCAAAGTGGGCACAGATTTGATCACTTTGGCGGGCGGGCAGTTCATTCACCCCATCAAGGCGCATATCGGCGGTGTTTCCGGCGGCATCCCGCGCGAGGCTGCTGAGCAAATGCTCAAGGAGCTAGATGAAATGCTGCCAGTAGCATGCGAGCTTTTTAATACTTATTGGGATATGTCGATGGTAATGGGTGAACGCATCGGGAGCTGGGGTGATGATGAGCCAACTTACTATATCTCCTCGACCACATCGGTTAAACCTAAGTTAAACAGCGGACATTTACGCATACTTAGCCCTGATGGAGAGGAGAAAGAGCACTTCACGCCAGAGGAGTTCGAACAGCGCATCCAGTTCGAACAGACTGACTACTCCTACGCTGGCAAGACCAGCTATCAGGGACAAATCTTGCGCGCCAACAGCTTAGCGCGCATCAACATCACTTCTTCCTTTGCGACGCCGATTGCCGATGGCTATCTGGAGCGTTTTAGGAACAACTTTGGCTCTCCCGCGCATGCTATCATGCTTTTTGACCTCTGCCGCGGTATTGAATTGGTCTATGCGATGGAGCGGACTATTGAGCTGCTTTCGGAAGACTTAAGCAGTGGCGACACAGTGGTTGGCTATCAGGTGAAAGATGGCATTGGTTATGGGCTGGTAGAAGCTCCGCGTGGACCGCTCATTCACCGTTATGTGGTTGAGAATGGTGTGATTTCGGATGCGCAGTTCATTATCCCGACGGTGCATAACATGCGTGCCATTGAACGCGCCTTGATGGTGGCGGGCAATCGCTATATCCATCCGGAAGGGATTAACTTAGAGCTAGAAAAAGCCGTGGGCAGGGTCGTGCGTGCTTTTGACCCGTGCATCGCTTGCGCAACACAATAAGAAAATTAGATAAGAAGAATTAATAACTGTTCCTTGAGAATAGTAGAGCAACAAAAATTAAAAGTTAAAGAATCAGACCCTACGGTTCATAGGGTCTGATTTGAATAAAGCTTACCGCTATTGGTTTCTACTTAGGCAAGGCAGCAGAATCTCCATGGATAATAGCTATATCAGGTTCTTCAGCCATAGCAGATGCAGCATTAGACATAGAAACATCATCGAGGAACATGTTGCTGTTATAACTGCTATCTGTTGTTACTTCAAATGTAATCGTCTTTCCTGTGCCAACATAACTCGATAAGTTCAACACACCAGCAATCCAAGCATTAGTATTGGTGGAACTACAAAGATCTTTAGTAGAAACGATCGTGCCATTGACTTTAATCCTAAAGAAATCATAACCACACACGTCCTCTGATGCGGAATAATACCAGTAATGAAGGTAAGGCGCAGAAGCTGAAATCGTGATAGTTTGAGATAACCTCGAGGTTTCAAGATCATCCCCGCCCAACCACGCAAGCCATGACCCACCATGCGCGGTAACAGGGGTTTCAGAGGCTTCCAAGATGACATCCCAGCCAAGGGCTGAATATTCTGTCCACGAGGTGTGTCCTTGTTCGAAGCCGGGGTTGAGGATAGGATTGGTTACAATCTGCTGTGGCTTCTGAATTAGGGGGAGGTACATACGATTTGATAGCGTAATGGAGCTAAGATGAACAACGCTAACAGATAGTAAACTCATTCCAGAATAACTGCCGCCCCAAGTCATTGTATAAGTTTGAGAAGGGTTACTATCCCATGTATCTCGAATATAAATGGTTGAGCCATTATAACCATAACCTACAATCGAATGCCCGGCTAAGTTGAGCAACACAGGGTGCCCTGCATCGATTTCAGCTTTGAAATTATTCAGGGTAAACCCACCCCCATTGTTGTCTGTTTTCTGATTATAGCAATCGGTAACTGTGTATCCTCTGGCTTCATAAAATAGCTTACGTCCATATGTACCATCATCCTGGAAAATATTATTTGTAACCATGTCTGCGCAAGTGAGTTTTTCTGTTGAGCTTGTCCAATTATAAAAAGTAGTCGAACCATCTGTGTTGCCATAAGAAGATTGGCTGGTTTTCATGTAATCCCCTATAGCAGTGCCCCAACCGTGTTGCGTCCAACCTCCCGTAATATATGGATCTTGTGTTGAACTATTATATTGAATCCAATAATCGTCAATAGATCCCTTAGAAGTCCTCCCGTCTAAACCATTACGTGAAGCGATTAATGGATTATTTGGATAGGTTTCAAACCCATCTGACCAGGTTGGCCAGGAAGTATCGGTTAGTGGCATGACGCCACCATTAGTTGGACCGGTATATAAGTTAGGATATAGTCCACGGTCATAATAGGCTGCGATCATTGCACTAGAAACTGCAGAACAGCCAAACACCCAGTCGAAAGAAGGGAAATTGGCGATAATTCCTTCTGGCTCAATCGTGGTCATTGAAGCCTCACGTTCAGCTTGATATTCTGGAATTGGATTTGATGGTCCGTTGATGATTTCTCGTAAGAGCGGAATACCATCCGCGGTTGTCAGGTATTCGATAGAATAGTACGGATTAATGATCTCGATTTGAGGATTGTCTCCGTTTGGAATAATTTCTTGCGGTAGAGGATTAGCAAAAGTGCTGCCAGTTATCGATAACAATAAAATTGCCGTAAGAATGGGTGATAGTAATATTTTTCGAGCCAAATGTCTTTCCATATATCTCCTTAGTTTAGTGTTATTAAAATAATTTTATACAAAAGACTGGTACTGGACATGCTTATTGTAATCAACAGATTTCCAACAAACAAGGGATGATTATATCATGGGGGTGGTAAAATTCAGCAAATTCGCATGCTAATGAAGAGGTATATTGATGAGAACAAGACCCCCTGTTTATTCTGTGGTTTTTCTTTCAATATTGTTATTATCTGCTTGTGAGAACACGGGAAAAAGCGAGGAAATTGCTACCGTAATAGTTACTCCTGCCATAAAAGGGAATTCAGCCAGCCTAAAGGTTGGCGATATCCTGGAGATCCAAATCCCCACAATTCCCACTGAAGGCTATGCATGGCAAGTGCAAGATCTGGATACAAAAATATTAACCCAGCAAGGTGACTCCGAGTATTTAAAGGATACTAGCGAGAATTCAGCTGGTGGTACGACTATTTTGCGATTCAAGGCGGTTGGAGCTGGGAAAACTAATATTAGATTAATATGTACAAATGCTGCCACAGCTGGTGATATTGCGCTCACAATGAAAACTTTTGGGATGAGCGTTGAGGTAACAAAAGCCGACTAATTTCATTAGTTGGGCTGCGTTTTCTTTTATAGATACAACGGCCAGAGCACCGGCACCATCAGCATGGCGATGCCAAAGATTATCAGCGAAAGCAGCGAGCCGACTTTGACGAAATCCATAAAGCGGTAGTTGCCGGGTCCATAAACCATCATACACGCTGGCTCGAGCGGGGTAATGTACGAAGTCGCCGCGCCAATGGCAATCATCATTGCAAAACTGCGCGGGTTCAAGCCTAGTTGCAGCGCCGTCTGAATTGCTATCGGTAAGACCACTACAGCCGCAGCCTGATTGGACATCGGCTGCGTCAGGACCATAGATAATAAAAAGAAGCCGCCCAATAAAAGTTTAGGATTTTGCCAACCCATCAGATTAACAACCTGGCTCGCCAAATAGGTTGCTAATCCTGAAACTTCCATTGCCTTACCCAAGGCTAACATGCAGCTGATCAGAATAAGCGCACTCCAATTCATCGACCGATACGCTTCAGCTGGTGTGATACAGCGGGTTAGGAAAATCAGAAATGTACCAACCATCGTTGCTACAGCCAATGGCATGAGGTTTGTGGAAGCTAAGAGGATCGTCAGGGCAAATATCCCTAACGCCAAGGGGGCTTTTTTCGTATCCACAGGGGCTTCAATTGTGTCGCTGATGATACGGAAGCTATCGTCATTCTCCAAACTGGCGATTGTTTGCGGGTCACCGTGGATGAGCAGCTGATCGCCAATTTGCAAACGCTCTTTCATCAGGCGCTCGTGTAATGTCTTCCCGCGGCGTTGAATGCCCAGCACTTCGATCCCGAAACGCTTGCGGAGTTTCAGCTCGCGCAAGGTTTGCCCCACCAAGCGCGACGTGGGCAGTAACACCACTTCCGCCATGCCATGCTTCTTTTTTAGAGTCTCTGAAAGTTCATCTTCAGGGTTGCCGGTAAAGCGCACCACCTTGCGCTCATTGAGCGCAAAGATGCCTTCGCGGCTGCCATCCAGCACCAGCAGATCGCCGGCTTGTAGTTTGGTTTTCTCTGAAGGTTTGAAATCCTCTTTTTCTTTGGGCCGATGCAAGGAAATGATGGCAATATCGTAATCACTCTTCAAGCCCAGCTTGCGGATCTCTTTGCCAACCCACTCGGACTTTTTTGGGACTATGACTTCAGCGTAATAGCGAGAATTACGCGGCAAGGTATTGTCTTCGCCCAAGTCACGCTCGGGGATGAGCTTCCTACCGATGAAAAACATATAGACTAAACCGACGCATAAGATGATGATACCGACGGGCGTCAGCTCGAACATACCCATCGGGGCATAACCATAATCGGTCAACAGCCCACTGACCACCAAGTTAGTAGAGGTAGCGATGGCAGTCATCGAGCTGGAGAGTATCGCGGCAAAAGCTACCGACATGAGCATTTTAGAGGGATGCTGCTTGAGTTTCTTGGAAATGCTCAATGTGACTGGCAAGAAAAAAGCCGTAGAAGCGGTATTACTGGTGAAGGAGCCCATTCCAGCTGTGGCTAAAGATACCAACCAGAATAGTCGGTTTTTATCTTCGCCAACCTGCTCGATGATCCAGCGTGTGACCATTTGAACGAACCCCGTTCTGATTAAGGCTGTGGTCAGCAGCAGTAACCCCAAGGTTTTGATGGCGGTATCCGAGCCAAAGCCGGCGATGCCTTCCTCTGGCGTGAGAATGCCCGTGATGATCAGCGCGATCATAATGCCGATACCAATCACATCAGCTGGTAATGCATCCAGACTAAAGAGCACGATGGCAATCGCAATAATGATCAGGAGGAGGATCATTGCGGTGGTCATCGGGTTAACCTATACCCTCAGCTGGGTTCAGCTTGCTATCAGGAAATATTGGGAGCGGAAAAATCATTAACATTCCAGCATTTTGAATTAACAAGTGCTTGAATTGTATCATCACTGGAGAACAATTTGTTAATAAATCGTAGAGATGGCTGGGATGAACAGTCAGACCGAGTTGGCATTATTTGGGAGATACTTCGCGTTAAAGCGTTCTAAAATTTGCACAAATTCCTCGGGAAGCCGGGCGAGGGTTTCGTTGGCAATTTCTTGGGGGACGCTGCCATAGAAAGCTTGGGCGATGCCGCCTGCCATGCAGGCAATCGTGTCGCTATCCCCGCCCAGCGAAATAGCTAAGCGGATGGCATGCTCAAAGTCAGTGGATTCTAAGAACGCGATGATTGCCTCCGGGACGGACCCCGGGCAGGTTTCATCATGGCGGTTCACCTGGCGGATTTGCTCTGACGTACGGGAGAGGTTATAGCCAAAGCGGGAGCTAATCTCTTGCCGGATCTGGGCTTTGCTGGCGGCATGCCGCGCAAGGTAAATAGCTAAGGCGACAGCCTGCGCGCCTTTGATGCCTTCCGGGTGGTTATGGGTTACTTCAGCACTACGCTGGGCTTCGGCGAGGGTCTCTTCCATGCTCTCAAAAGCAAAGCCCACCGGACTGACGCGCATGGCAGAGCCATTACCAAAGCTGTTATAGGGCTGAGGGTCCTTTGAGTAAATCCAACGATAAAAATAGCCGCCATAGCCCCGGTTGGGGTAACGTCGGGCAAAGTCTTGATAAGTGGCGGTGTAATCCAATCCATCCAGCAGCACCTTAGCCGTGGCAAACGTCAGGACGCTATCATCAGTGAAGGTGGACTTTGGCGAGAAAAGCGGAAAATCAAGCCCGCGATAGTTGTTAAACTCATAAACTGAACCGACAATGTCTCCAACGATCGCACCAAGCATCTTTTTACTTCTCTCCGCGGCACTCTGCCTGCAGCTGCTCAAAGAACGCCCTAAGGAAGTCATCCCGCTCAGCAGCTAAGCTTTTGCCAGTGGATGTATAAAGCGCATCTTTTACCTTGCGCAATTTAAAAAGATATTCGTGATA
The DNA here is from genome assembly GCA_034430095.1 of Candidatus Mesolinea sp. Taxonomy (GTDB): domain Bacteria; phylum Chloroflexota; class Anaerolineae; order Anaerolineales; family Anaerolineaceae; genus Mesolinea. The sequence continues at coordinate 83,962 of DAOUFK010000025.1, read as the reverse complement.
AGCGCTATGCTGTTCGCCTGGTAGCTCTTTGCCTTCGCGCAAGAACTGCTCTGAAGGCTCGGCATACGCCGGCTGACCAGCTAAGGTGGCAAAGGCAATCGTGCGGGCAGCGCCGATGGCACCCAGCACGTCCAGCTTATCGGCGTCAAAGAGGCACATCGCTTCCAGCGTTTGCGGGCGCTCGCCCTGGTGGCGGAAGCGGTGCGCACGAATGCAGTGCTGCACGGCTTGGATGCGTTCTTTTTGCCAACCCTCAGCGCTGAGCACCTCGCCAGCAAACTGCGCTGAGGCAAGGTGATGCTCCAAGCGCTCCTTGCCATCGCCGCCTGGGGCTGAGCCGACTGCATCGTGCAGCAGCGCTGCGGCATGCACGATTTCCAGGTCGGCGCCCTCAGCCAGGGCGATTTTCTCGGCAATCCGGTAGACGCGCAGCACATGCTCAAAATCGTGCACGGGGTCAGCGGATTGATACCAAATGCGGGCTTGAGCGATGGTAATGGTCATGGCGCAATTATAAAGCCTACCGGTCGAAATAAGCGGTATTGACGGTTTTACGCCAACTCATTTCGTCTTGACACCTCAGCGCGTAGGGCTTATGCTTTCATTTGTCAGTGCCTTGGGGTTTCCGCCCATGGCTAAGTTGTCAAATGTTTAGAAATGAAAGGAAGAAATGAAAGCAAAAAATTGGGTAATCCTTGCGGTCGGCTTTCTGCTGCTTGCCGGCGGAGCTTTTGTACTCACCCGCTCGCAAGATGTTGCCGCCCAATCTCCCACTCCTGAAAGCTATCCCGCGACTGTGACGGTGCAAAACTTTGCACCTGCTGGCGAGAAGATCCAGCTGGGCATTAGCTCTGCTCAAGCCAGCCAGGATACGCTCACGCTCACCCTGACGATGAGTGGCGTCGATTATGAAGAAAAGATTTCCAACTACAGTTTTACCGGCTTTGAAAGACTCGTTTGCAACCCCTATATTGTTGCCAAAGAGCCAGTTTCCGCAATGTTCCAAGGCTATGAGGTCAAGTCAGGCGATCCCACTCAGGTCATCTACACCTACAGACTGAAGGGGAACACCTACACTGAGCTCAACCTCACCATGGACTGGACGATTGGCCCTTGTGCGCCAGCTTTTGTTGAATCCAACGTCAAAGCTCCGCGCAATCCCTTGCTGACCAATTACCACTTCGAGTTTGTGGTTCCTGTAAAGTAAAGCCCAAATCACCCTAGAAGGGTAAATCAAACTAAGGCGCGGTTCTTGCCGCGCCTTTTTCGTAGTTTTTTAGATTAACTACCTCAGCCGAAAGTGATGTGGATGTAGCCCAGCAGCCAACCGACAAAGATCAGCACTGCAGCCAAGATCAGGATGACCTTTATTACGCGCCAAGCCACTTTGAATACCCCGCGCAGCACAAGCACAAGCGCAGCTGCGCCTAGTACCAAAATTACCAGGTTATTCGCCTGACGAATAAATTCCCAATCTGTCGCAATTGTCATCGCTCAGCTTAGCGGATAAACCACGCCTTTCTTGATCACTGTGGATACAAGATTCGTGCCGTAGCGGTAGCTGAGCATGCGGTAATCTGGAACTTTAAGGATAATCAGGTCGGTTTGCTTGCCGGGGGTGAGCGAGCCTAACCTCTCAGATAAGCCAAGCGCTGCAGCCGCGTTAATCGTGCTGGCAGCTAAGGCTTCGGCTGGCGTGAGCTTGAGATAGCGGCAAGCTAATGCCTGGATGAATTGCATGGATTCATTCCAACTCGTGCCGGGGTTCAGATCAGTAGCAAGCGCCAGCAGCCCGCCTGCGGCAATAATTTCCCGCGCCGGCGTATATTCGCTCTGGGCTAAGCCAAAGGGCGTGCCAGGCAGCGACACTGCAACAGTATTACTTTCGGCTAATTTTTGGATATCTTCTGCCGAAGTCTTGACCAGGTGATCCGCGGAGGTGGCGCCCAGCTCTGCTGCCAAGCTGACTCCGCCCAAGTTGGTAAACTCATCAGCGTGCAGCTTGAGCGGGAAGCCCAACTCCTGCGCGCGCAGCAAGATGCGGCGGGTTTGGGCTAAGTCGAAGGCGCCCTCCTCGCAAAAGACGTCCACGAAAGGCAGCGTGCGTGCTGGGGCATGCTCTTGCCACCAAGCTTGCACCGCAGGCAAGGCTTCGCTGCAAAGGAAGTCAGTGTAACCTTCGGCATTGCCAGCAAATTCCGGCGGGATGGCATGCGCGCCCAGGTAAGTGGGGATGAGCTCCAGTGGTCCCTCTTCATCGAGCTTGAGGATAACCTCGAGCTGCCGCAGTTCGGTCTCGATGTCTAATCCATAACCAGTTTTAGCTTCTAGTGTGGTGGTGCCATGCGCAAAAGCTGTGCGGGCGCGCTCGCGGGACTGGGCAATCAGCTCCTCGAAGCTGGCGCTGCGGGTGGCTTGCAGCGTAGCAGCGATCCCGCCGCCGGCTGCCATGATTTCCATGTAGGTTTTGCCCTGCAAGCGCATCTCAAACTCGTCTACGCGGTCACCCGCCCACACCAAGTGCGTATGTGGGTCCACCAAGCCGGGCAGCACCGCCTTGCCGCCGGCATCGAGCAAGTCCGCTTCAGGATGTGCCAGCAGCAGCTCTGCTGGCTCGCCCACGGCTAAGATATGCTCGCCATCGATGAGCACCGCGCCATGCGGTAAGATGTTGAGCGTGCCTAGCTCGGCGCCGCGCTGCGGCTCGGCGGTGAGCTGGATTACTTGGGAAGTATTATGTATAAGTAGCATGTCTGTATTGTAACGGAAAAAACACAATGTGTTGGCTTGGCTTCAATCCGAGGTGGTCTTAAGCGGTGCTTGGCTGCTCTTCTTGAGGGTGATGACTATCTTCGTGCCCTGGTCCTTACCGGCGGAGTAAGCAGCAATGCTACAGCCCATAGCCTCGGTGAGCGCCTTGCAGATAGCCAGCCCCAAGCCCATCTTGCCCTTACTTGAGAGACGGGATTTCTCCGACTGGTAGAAGCGGTCAAATACATACGGCAGATCTTCAGGGCTGATGCCAGCGCCTGTATCTTCCACGATGAGCTGGACGATATCATTCACGTGTGACCGCAAGGTCACACTGCCGCCGGCGGGGGTGTAGCGTAAGGCGTTTTCTACCAGGTTCATCAGCACTTGCAGCATGCGTCCCTCGTCCATGTCCACCAAGCTATCTGTGGGTTGCGCATCCAGCGTGAGCGTAATCCCTAAGCGGGCAGCGATGGGTTGATATGCCCTATAGACGCTTTCCAAAAGCTGATTCGGGTCGATGGGAGCGCTTTGAATTTCGAGTCCGCCGCCTTCTACCTGCGAAAGTGTGGTCAGGTCCCCGACCAAGCGGCGTAAGTGCTCGATCTCGGTCTTGATAATATCGAGGTGCTCATCCGAAAGCTGCACGTCGCCTTCCGCCAACATTTCCACATAGCCGGATATAATCTGCAAGGGGGTGCTTAGGTCGTGGGTGATATCGGCGGTCATCTGCTTACGCTCTTGATCGCTATGGGCGAGGTCTGCGCTCATCTGGTTGAAGGTGCGCGTCAGCTGACCAATTTCATCCTCAGAATCGACCGGCACCTGCAGCCCAAGCTTGCCCTGAGCTAAGTTGGTGGAAGCCTGGGTGAGCTTCTGAATGGGTTTGATGATCCCGCCGGCAAGCACGATACCCACCACCACAGCAGTGGCAACGCCCACGAAGGCTGCCAGCCCAATTGCCAGGTTGGTGCGCTGCACATAGCGCTGTTCTTCCGGGCTCAGATCAAATTTTGGGGTCGGATCGCGCAGGATGTAAGCGATGGTTTCTCCATTTAGCGTGACGGGTTCTGCATCTTTTAATAAATCTGGCGGTACCGTTGCACCGATCGCATAATTGAAAGTGGGGAAAACCGCACGATAGTTACTATCTACCAAACCGGTGATGCCACGGATAGGAATGAATCGGGAGCTCCCCTCAAAGCTATCTGGAGGTGCCTGGTGATCGGCTGGCGGCTGCAGTTTGATGTAATTGTCAAAAAAGCCGTCTACGCTGCCATTGCTTGTGTAATAGGATTGCACTGCCTCGGAGAGCTGCGCGATTTGCTGGTCAGCAACCATGTTTCTCAAGGATTTATCTGAGGTTAGCTGGATAACGAGTACCACAATCAGGATGGTGACCAGCGCCACCGCCAAATATGTCAGGATTAAGCGGGTTTTAAGCGAGCGTTTCATGGGTTACTATCTATAAAGCGGTAGCCGACGCCAAAAACAGTCTCGATGTAACGCGGGTGTGCCAAGTCATCTTTGAGTTTGAGGCGCAGGTTGCGGATATGAATTTTTAAGGTCGTCTCGGAGCCAGCAAACCCATAGTCAATGAGATAGAGGCTCATTTGGGCGTGCCGAACCACCTTGCCGGCATAGTTCATCAGCATCTCTAGCAAGTAAAATTCGACCGGGGTAAGATCAATCGTCTCGCCTTGCTTGAGTACTTCATGCTTATCGCGGTTGAGCTTGATATCTCCAACCGTCAAGTTCGGCGTTTCGCCCTCAAGCAGGCTGACGCGGCGCATAACGGCGCGAATGCGCATAAGCAGCTCCCGTAGCCGAAATGGCTTGGTGATGTAATCATCGGCGCCAAGCTCGAAGCCGTGAATGATATCTACCTCTTGCTGCTTAGCGGTAATCATAATGACCGGGATGTCCGATTCAGCCCGCAAACGGCTGAGAAATTGAAAGCCATCCATATTGGGCATCATCACATCCAACAAGATCAGGTCAGGTGATTGGCTGTGGAATGCCTCTAAGGCTTCCCGCCCATCAGCAGCCAACAGCACCTCAAAAGACTGGCTTTGCAGATATTCCTGCAGCATCACTTGCACATTGCGGGTATCGTCGACCACCAAAATTTTGCGTGTCATCATTAGATTATAGCTTCCTTTTTTGATGGCTTTGCCCTCTGGGTATTCAGGCTGGGAGGGTAACCCCCAGCCTGAAGCCTGTAGAGGAGGAGAAAAGGATGAAACCGGATAAGAACTAGCCATGTGTTTGCCTGTCTTTAGGAAGCCTCTGTGTCTTCTTCAAGCTCAGGAACACTCCACCCGTTTTGATCTTCCTTGGCAAAGTAGACTCGTAGGTCAGCCGTATCCTTCAAGAAGTCAATTTTGCCGACTTCCACGCGCTCCACTTTTCTGCCTGTGCGGGCTTCGAGGTCAGCGACCATCTCAGCTTGGCGGGAAGGCTGGATTAGCTCAATTTTTTCATAAACAACGTGCTGGGGCAGTTGGTATTCAAAGCCCCATTCTTTTTCCAAAAGCCAAAGCACTAGGATAATAACCGCATTGGCAATGAGCAGCTGCGGCCAGGCGGTTTGCAGCATACCGGAGGAGTTCATCACTGGCAAGGACATAAGCACAAAGAGATAGGTCATTTCGCGCACAGGTATAGGTTCGGTGCGGTAGCGCACAATCCGAAAGATGGCAAACAGCCCAAACCCAACCCCAATCCCGATGGTGATATTCGCCATCAAGCTGACGACAAAATATATGACCGTGCTGAAGGTGAGATAGGTGAAGACGAAACGTTTGTCTTTGGTGCGTGGGTAATATATGAAGCGTACAATGCTCAGCCCTACAACAAAATTGACAAGAAAACCCAAAAGAAAGGTGGTTAAATCTGACATATCAAATGCCTCCGTTGATCCGCCTGAGCCAGAGCAAATTAGCTTTCAGGCGGTTAGATTTGACGTGATCGTAAAGCAAGGCGACGCCGATGCCGTATTTGCTAAAGCTGGTGGGGCGCTGATGGCAGGAATGCATCAACTCAAGGAATAGCGATGGCTGCTTACGCGTGTCGCGCTTCACCTCAGCGATCACGGCGCATCCACCTTTTTCTACCCGCCAGCCGGAGCTGAAGCCTAAGTGAAAATCGAGGGTAACCCGTTCTTTTAGTGCATTATCTGCCAAAACGATGCGGGTAAAGGTGTTAACCAGCTTAGGCTCCAGGTTGAGATAGGGATCGGGCAAATTTTCTGCCAGCCAACTGTGCTCCTGGCTGCCCAAGAAGGGTAATTCGGGATCCACTGGCAAGCGGTTTTTCATCGTAAATCCCCGATTGTTTTTATGCTTCACTTCAAGAAATACCTGGTGGGTGCTAACATATTCCCGGATGCGCACTTTGTATTGATGAGCCCGTTTGTTCACATGCAGCTGATACAAGGCAAAATCAGGGGTATCGAAATAGAGGTTTTGATAATCCTGCAAGCGATAGCCTTGCACAGTCAACATGCGGTAAGCGTGCTTCAATAGCGGCAAAATCATATCGACTTGTGCCAGGGAGAGGCAGAACTTGGTATCGATGCGATTGGCTAAGCTGACCACTTCAATTTCAGATAAATCGATGTTGCGAAAGTCTGCAGCGGTCAGGGCTAGCTGCCAAGGGATGGTGTTATTTCTTAATGGAATGTTACCTGCTTCTCCTTGGATAGTTTTAGCAGTCAGGAATTCAGTTTCTAATGGGTTCATGCTACGTACTCCTTATTTGATGGTTCTGATGATACAAAAAGTGCCTGTTTTGTTGGTATAAATCCCGTATAGCCGCAAGAACAAAAAGCGGGCTCTTTGAGGGAGCCCGCCACGTGGTGAGATGTTTAAATTAATGACTGGGACCTCCTCCTGGTTGACCCGTTCGGCCGGGTATCTGCATCCCGCCGGCGTTCCCGACCGTGGTAACCGTTGAAGCTAAAGTAACCGTGGTCAGCGTTTGCGCATTGCTCACCTGACCATCGCTATAGAATCCATCCTTTGCAGCGCCGGTGGATGATCCCCCGGTCAAGATGGTATAAGTTGCATTGCTTTCCAATTCGGGGCTAGATACGACCACGGTCTGGTATGGCTTTGCAGGAGCGTAAGCCACCACGGTATTGCCGTTCTCATCTTGCAGACTGAAAAGCTTGCCGGCGGATGCGGGGCTATCCAGAGCCACAAAAATGGAAGGCTGGCTGGAGTCTGCTGATGGCGCCATAGCCATTCCGGCGCTGCTAGCAGCGACGAGCAAGCCGCCCGATACAGTAAAACTATTGAAATCTAAAGCACCATTCCCACTATTTGTTGGACCATCTACCAGAAGGGTTCCGCCGGTCATGACACCGGTGCCGTTCACGTCAACACCATCGCCCTCGGCGTTCACATACACGTAACCGCCATTCATGGCAAACTGACTGCCGCCAGTTGCTTGAAAGCCTCCGCCATTGCCGGGGATGCCAAGGAAACCGCCATTTTGCGGATCTCCGGGAATATTCCCGAACTGGGCTCCGCCCTGGGTGCTGCCGCTGCCTGAGGAACCGTTAATGCCATCATCACTCGCCAAAATGTGAATTTCTGCTCCATTGATGGTGATAATGTTACTTTCCAAGCCTTCGTAACAGGTGCTGATATCGATGCTGCCGTCATTGATCTCCAAGGAGACGTCGGCATGGATGCCGTCATCACCGCTAGCTAAAGTTAAAGTGCCGCCATTGATGGTTATGGAGCCGTTGGAGTGCAAGGAATCATCCGTAGTGTTTAGAGCGAATGTACCGCCATTGATGAGGAGCGAACTTGTGCCTTTGATACCCTTTACTGAGCTATCATCGCTGAGGTAAACACTGCTGCCACCGCCAGTGGTGATGTTTAATGTGCCAGAGTTGATTTCCACTTGCCCTTCGGCGCTGATGCCATCACCTTCAGCCGAAATGGTCACATTGCTTTGAGTAATTTGGATGGTACCAAGAGCTTCTGGGTCGTCATTATCGGATTTCAAGCCGTCGCCGCAGGAGGTGATAATGAGGGTGGAATTTTCCACCACGAGGTAATCTTTGCCGCGGATGCCATCATCGAGGGCGTTGACAGTAATGTTGGCGTCACGGATCACCAGCCCGTCTTTGCTGCCAATAGCGTCATTGAAATTGCCGTTCACCGTAAGCTCCCCACTGCCATAGATAGTCAAGTCATCCTTGCTGAAGAGTGCTGCATTTGGCTCGTCTACGTCTGCCGAAGGATAGACATAGTTACTGGCATCTGTCAGGGTATTTTGGCTGCCCTCTGCCAGAATGATAATCACCTTATCAGCTGCTTCGATATTGAGAGCAGCGCTGCTGGAATTGGAGATATTCACGCCATCCAAAATCAGGCGGATAGGTGCTTCAGCTTCGGAATTGACGATAATTTGCCCGTCATTCAGCGTACCGCTCAGCCGGTAGCTGCCGGCAGAAGCGATGGTTGCAGTGCTGCCATCAATGATCACGCCGGAGCCGGAAGCGGTGATGGTGCTGCCATCCAAGGTGATATTGACTTCGTCGCTTGTGTTCCAGGTATAGTCGCTTTCTGCCTCATGAGTGGCTAACTCGGTAGGGGTAACTTCAACCGTCGTTCCACTAGAAGCTGTGGTTGAGCTTTGGGTAGTTTGGTCGGTAGTATTTGTAGCTGCAACTGCGCTGGTAGAGGAATTTCCTGTGCTGACGCTGCAGGCTGCTGTGAAGAGCAATACGAGCAGGGTCAGGGTTGTAAAAATTTGTTTTTTCATTTTATTCTCCCATCTTAATGAGTAAGGTTGTCAGCATCTTATCCTTTTTCTGACGTGGGCTGGTATAGCGTTGGTATAAGAGCAAGATGCAACACAGCGTTCATCAGAAAAATAAAAGGATAACCACGACAACGCATTGTCTGCTAAAGATCCTCAATTAAAGTCAACCGTGATAAACTTTTCTAACTCATGGACCCAAAATCACTGATCCTGCTAGAATACCCCAAAATCCTGGCGCGGCTGAAGTCTTATGCCGCTTTCAGCGCGTCCGAGGCGCTGGCTGGCTCTTTGCGCCCGACGGCTAACTTAGAGAAAGCACGCACTTTGCAGCAACAGACGCGCGAAGCGCGTCACTTGCTTTCGCTCAACGATACTCTTACCTTCCAGGGTGCAGAAGACCTGCGCCCGTTGGTGGAGCGCACCCGCCATGGTGCAGTGCTCGAAGCCAGCGAGCTGCTGGCGCTACGCAACACCTTGGTCATCTCGCGGGAAGCCCGCCGCATTCTGGAGGCGCATGCCCAGGAGGTGCCGCTGCTTGCAGACTTGGGCGAGGGACTTTCGGAGGGCTTGGGGTTGGTGGATGCCATCAACAAGTCCATTTCCGAGCGCGGTGAAGTGCTGGATAGCGCCTCAGACGCTCTTGGGCACATCCGCAGCGAGATGAAAGTTACGCATTCTCGGCTGATGGAGCGCATGAACCGCTACCTTAATGATCCCGCTACCACTTCCATGCTGCAAGAAGCGCTCATCACCCAGCGCAGCGGGCGCTACGTGCTGCCTTTGCGCGCTGAGTTTAAGGGACGCATTCCCGCCATCATCCACGATCAATCCGCTTCGGGTGCCACGCTTTTCATCGAGCCGCTGGCGGTAGTGGATTGGAATAACAAGATGCGTGAATTGGAGCTGGCTGAACGCGATGAAGTACTGCGCGTGCTGCGCGGGCTGAGCGAGCGCGTGGCAGAGCAAGCTGAAAGCCTAAAAGCCAGCACAGAGGCTATGGCTGCGCTCGACTTTGCGCTCATGAAGGCACGTTATGCGGATGATTTGCACGCTACAGAGCCTGAGCTGGTACCTTTTGCCCAGGATGTGCCGGATTTCCACCCGGGCAGCGTGATCGAACTGCGCCGTGCCCGGCACCCGCTGCTGGACCCAGAAAAAGCGGTTCCGATTGACGTGGTTTTTGACCGTGAGACCTTTGCAGTAGTGCTCACCGGACCCAATACCGGCGGGAAAACCGTCACGCTCAAGACAGTTGGCGTGCTCGTGCTGATGGCACAATCCGGCTTGCAGATTCCGGCGCAATCCGGCTCGTGCCTGAGTGTCTTCAAGGATGTGTTTGCCGATATTGGCGATGAGCAGTCCATAGAGCAATCCCTTTCCACGTTTTCTGGGCATATTATGCAAATCGTGCGCATTCTCAAAAGAGCAAACCAGCGCAGCCTGGTATTGCTGGATGAGCTTGGCGCCGGCACCGACCCACAGGAAGGCTCGGCGTTAGCCCGGGCGGTGCTCAGCGCGCTGCTCAGCCGTAAGATCACTTGCATGGTCGCCACGCACTACCCCGAGTTGAAGACTTTCGCGCACGCCACGCGGGGCGTATTGAATGCCAGCTTGGAATTCGATGTGGAGACGCTCAAGCCCACCTATCGTCTTACGATGGGCTTGCCCGGGCGTTCTAATGCCTTGGCGATTGCCGAGCGCTTAGGCTTGGACCGGGAAATCATCGAGGATGCTCGGCAGGAGCTCAACCCGACGGATTTGCGTGCAGAAGACCTCTTGGAAGAGATCCACCGCCAGCGCGAGCTGACCCAAGCGAATTATGCTGAATCAGAGAAGCTGCGCCGCGAGCTGGAGGCACGCCAAAGGGAGTTGAATGCGCGCTTAGAGGAGCTGGAAGCTGAAAAGAGCCATATTTTAGAGCGTGCCCAGGACCAAGCTGAGCAAGAGCTCGAGCAGGTGCGCCAGGAATTAGCTGAGCTGCGCCGAGAGATGAGCCGGCTGCGCACGAACCCGGCAGAGCTGGCACCCCTGGTGGAGAAGCTTGAGGAGGTTGCGGAAAAACAGGAAAAGATCGTGCGCAAAAAGCGTCAGCCGCGCATAACATCCTCTAGCGGTCCGCTGCGCGTGGGTGAAAAGGTTCTGGTTCGCCGGCTCAAGACCGAAGGCGTGATTACCGCGTTTGATGGCGACGAAGTGGAAGTGCAGGCAGGCGTGCTGCGCATGCGCTTGCGCCCCGAGGAGATCACCCGCCGCGTGCAAGCCGATGAGGAAGCGCTCGAAGAGCCTGCAAAACCCGTAGTCGGTCGCACGCAGTTGCCCGAGGTTGCCTCGCCCGGGATGGAGCTGGACTTGCGCGGGCAGCGCGTTGAGGATGCACTTGATCAGCTAGATGCTTATTTAGAGAGAGCCTCTCAGGCTGGGCTGCCCTTTAGCCGCATTATCCATGGCAAAGGCACTGGGGCGCTGCGCCAAGCGGTGCGCGAGGTGCTGCAGACCTCGCGTTACGTGAAGCGATGGGAGCCAGGCGGAGAAAAAGAAGGCGGCGATGGCGTTAGCGTGGTCTTTTTTGAAGGGCGTTAATATAAACAGTTTGCTCAGGTTTACTTAGCATTTTCCATCTGTTTTTTGCGTCGGTGCATCAAGAGAGGGGCAGCTAATTTGCGCAGCCAATACTTGAACACGATCGCCGAAAGCGCCTTACCCCCATCGCGGTAATGCACACGCAGCATCTCCGGCCAGCAGCGGTCATCGGCAGCAATGGATTTAGCCTCTCCATGCAGTCGGAAAGCCGCCCAAAGCTGGGGCACATACACCAGAGGTGCAAGCGCGGCTAAGCGCACCCACAGGTCGTAATCCATCGCAAAGTAAAAGCTCACATCCAGGGGACCCACCTGCCGCCAAAGATCGGCGCGGAAAAAGCTGGCTTGCTGCGGGATGTGCACATAACCGCGGCGCAGCTTGCGGTAGTCGGTTTGCGCCGCCGGGAACTTGCCAATGGTTTTCCCCTCAGCATTGATGAGCAGCGTGTCCCCATAGACCATGGCTGCTTCGGGGTGCACCTGCAGTGCCCTCACCGCAGCGCTCACAGCGCCAGGCAGCAATAAGTCATCCGAGTTGAGCCAGGCGAGAATCTCGCCACTGGCGCGGGCAAAGCCCTGGTTGATGGCGTCTGTCTGCCCTTGGTCGGGCTGGGATTGCCAGTATGCCAGCCGGTCGGCATATTTTTGAATAATCTCCAGGCTGCCATCGCTCGAGCCGCCATCGATGACGATGTATTCTAGGTTGGGGTAATCCTGCTCCAGCACCGAACGCAGGGTCTGCTCGAGGAAAGACGCCTGGTTGAAGGAAGGCGTCACGATGCTAACTTTGGGTAAAGCGTTTTGGCTCATATTGGTTCTATTTTACTTGCGATGTGCCTGTTGGTAACGCTGGCGGGTTGCGCTGCGCAAGCTTTCAACTAAGCCACGCAAGCCGAGCACACTCGCGAAGGTGGAGAGGATGCGCTTCCAATCTTGCAGGGCGATGCCCGGGGCACGCCAAAAGCTACGCGCATAGGCACTCAACGCTTTACCTGCTTGCCCGCTTTCCATCAGGTAAAAGCCAGCCAGGCGGTACGCCCCTGCCCAAATCTGGCGCGGCATTTGTCTGGATAGAGGCTCGAACCGCGGATCTTGCAGGATCCATTCAGCTAATCGCAATGCTTCTGGGGCAAAACCAGCTGCCTGAGCCATATTTTTAGCGCCGGCATGCATGCGCGCTGCCGCCCAAGGCTCACCCGGAACGTAAACCGGCTCTGCCAGCGCAGCCAGCCGCAGCCAGAGGTGATGGTCAAGCAGATAGTGATAACTTAGGTCGAGCAAGCCGGTTTGCGCGAGGAACGCGCGGCGGATGAAAACCCCTGGCTGCCCGATAATGCGAAAGCGAATCAAGTCAGGCAAGCCCCAATTCCCGTAGCGCATGCGGTGGAATGGCTTGCCAGCCTCATCGATGGATTCCACATCGCTAAACACGAATGATGCTTGCGGGTTGGCGGCTAAGGCTTCAACTGCTTCCCCAACAGCGCCAGGGTAATATACATCATCCGAGTTGAGCCATGCCACTATGTCCCCCGTGGCGCGCGCTAGCCCCTTATTGATACCCTCAGCTTGGCCGCGGTCTGGCTCTGAAACCCAACCAGCGAGCTGCCCGGCATACTTTTGGATAATCTCGAGGCTGCCGTCGGTTGAACCGCCATCGATCACCCAATATTCGAGGTTCGGATAGTTTTGGTCCAGAACTGAACGGATAGTCTGCTCGAGGAATTGGGCTTGGTTATACGAAGGCGTGATGATGGAGACGCGCGGGAGTGTTGGCATAGCATTATTATACCTATCAGAATTTTTCTCCGGAGTTAGAGTTTGGGTAGGGTTGATATCGTCTATCGAATCGGTTCAAGGGCTCCATTTGTTAGGTTCCAGTGGGTGAGGATATCGCCCTCAAAATCATTGAAAAAATAGATCTCTTGATTGGGACCAAAGAAGAGCAGTTCCGTCCAGATATCGACTTCCAATTCTTTCATGCCGGTTTCTAAATTAATAAGAATCAGTTTATCGCGGTCACCTTCACGGATGGACACGGCTAGTCTATTACCAGAGACATTGAATGTGCTAATCTTGTTGCCTTGCGCGTCATAAACAAGGGTCGGTTCACTGGCATCCAAGTTTTCATGGAAAATCTGTAAAGTTTCAAGGTTTAATGCATAAAGGAAATCGCCATCGATAATACTCAAGTTATCCTCTGCCACAGCGCTTCGCTGGCTACCGTCAGTTTGAATGCGATAAAGCTGACCACCTTCGGATTTATTATGATAATAAATCCAATCTCCAGTTAGGCTGACGTATTTGACCATGTCGCTGCTTAACTTAGTCTTTTGGCTGCCATCGGTTTGAATTTTATATAATGACGAATCATCATTAAGGTTGGCGTAATATAACCAATCGTTTAAAACGAACAAGTATTCACCACTTTCTTCGCCAATCCTTTCGCGAGCAGAGCCATCGCTCTTCAGCTTATACAGCGCATTGCCCTCATTGAGATTAGCGTAAAATAACCAATTTCCCACGATATTAATAAATGCAGCTGCATCATCGGACAGTTTGATCAGCTTCCCAGATTGTGGGTTGTATTTATACAAAAATCCGTTATCAGCATAATTAGCAAAATAAAGCCAACTTCCCTGGAACGCCATTTGCCCCCCTCTGCGTTCGCCATTAATTAAATTACCACTCAGATTACCGAATGTATTGATTTCATCAGGAGATAGGTAGTCTGCCAAATAAGGCACTTCTAGGCTCAATGTTGTCTGCAGAGACTGATACCAATCCGCCAATGCCTGCTGATCCTGCACTTGCACTTGTGCCTGGGCAAGCAATTCACTAGCTTCAGCATAATTAGCGCGAGACATACCGAGCAAAGCGTCGACTGCGATGATGTACAAGTTAGCATCCGTAGGGTCGGCTTCTAATAGTTCCAAGGCTAGGGGATAAGCTAACGTGTATTGGTTTGTCTCCATATAAGTGTGCAGCTGCTTGCCTATTTCTTCTGGAGAGAGGGTTGGCGCAGCCGGTTGAGTTGCGGTGGGTTGAGGTGGCGCCTCAGTTGCGGGTTGTTGTGAAGCGCCGTTGAGCTTGGTTGGGCTAGCTGCTTGGCAGGCGGTCAAGGACCCGATGAGCAAGATAAATAGAAAGATGGTTATTTTACGCATTAAGTTCTCCACGTTGGACTTAGGATATAAACAACGCAGGGATTTTACCAGAGAGAAAGAAAACTTTACGAATATTTCACAAGATCTGCAAAAATGTGGTGTTTTTACAAACTTTTATATTTTTTTCGTGCTCAGTGATTTGCAGACCTGCACCAAGGCTTGGTAAAGGGCAGGCTCTTGCACGGCAAAAATGTTGCCCCAGGCGCGTGGGCTTTTCAGCCGGCACGGGTACTCGGCAAAGCGGCGCCAACTGTGCTGCACGCCATATTTCTCGATCGGGTACCATTCCGAGATCAACAGGTTATAGCCTTTTGCAGCCAAGTACTGTGCCAGGGCTTGGAAATCATAGCCCAGTGGCTTGGTCTTGAAGTCATCAAACTCACACAGGATCAAGCGCGGCTGCCCCGCTGCCCAAGGCCAACCCTGCAACACCATCAGGTCGTAGCCTTCGGTGTCGACCTTGAGGAAGTCCACCGCCTCTGCCTGCAAACCGGCTTCAGCGAGGAAGTTTTCCAGCGTGGTAACGTCCACGCTTGCGCTGGCTTGATGGCTGGGCAAAAAGCTGGTGAGGGAACTCGCGCCACTCGATTGGCTGCTCTGGAAGAAAGCCGCGCCCTTTTCTGTATGGTCGGAGAGCGCGCGCGGGTCAATATGCACATTAAGTAGGTCTGCGGTGTTGGCAGTCAGCAATGAGCGGTTTTGCGGATCGGGCTCAAACGCATATACTTGCCATCCAGCCCGGGCGAAAGGTAGCAGCGAGGTGCCGTGATGAGCGCCTACATCTAGCATAATACCGGTTTGAGCGAGCTTCGCAAAGGCACTCAGGACCAGCGCTGGCTCATCCGGCGCGAAAGGGTGCAAGAGCCGTGAACGGGCGGTAAGCAGGGCATCGCCTAAACCCCTTTCGGCGCTAATCTTGGTGAATGTGTGCTTTTTGCTTTTCAGGCCCATCTTGATCTCACTTGGGGTGCATTGTAAGGGAATATAAAGATATTTTATCCTGATTATAGGATAAATGGTGAGCATAAATGCTTGGAAAGAGGGAGACCTGCGGTCAAGCTACTTGCTCAGTCTGGAAACCGGCGAGAGAGAGCGAGAGAAAGTAGGAGACCTGCGGTCAAGTTTCTCGTTCGATACCCCCGTTCTTGCATGGTACCCTATGGGCAGGCTTCGCACTCTCCGGACCATGAAAGACCTTTGACCTTTAGGTCTCAAAAATAAGGGAGACCTACGGTCAAATTCCTCGCTCGGTACCCTACGGGTAGGCTATGCACTCAGAGACCAGCGAGAACAAAGCGCCTGCGAGAAAAAGAATTAATCACAAACTAAATTAATGGAAGAGGCTTGTGTACTCGACTTTGGGGAAAACGGTCAGCTTGCCGCCGATGGTGGCATCCAGCACTTGCCTGCCACCGCGCGTGTAAGCTTCCCGCGCCATGCGGTAAGCTAACTCCGAGGTCTCCAGGTCAGGCAGCTGCCAGCGGAAGCCTTTGCCAAAGTAGGCACTGGAAAAGTGGTTGGGGTCATCGCCCTCGGATTGCACCGTGGTGTTGGGCTGTCCTTGCGTAACAAAGCTATGGTCTACACCCACCAGGATAACGGTGGAGAAGCCCAGGTGATAAGCCAGCTGCAGCGCGACGTAAGTGACCGTGGCACCTTCCCATACCCTGGCGCGCACGTCGGTAGCAAATTTGGGTGTGGTATAGGTGGTGTAGAGGTAGGTGATATCCTCAGCCATGCCTAAGTAGCGCCTGGCACGCCAGGAGAAGAACTTGGGCAGTTGTAGGGCGCGGAACTCTTCGGCTGATTGTTCAATCACCAAGTCGTTGATGGAAACCAGGCATGAAGGCGTGAAATGCAGCTCCTCCGCTGCCAGAAAAATGCGGTTGAAACCGAAAGTGAACTCATTCTTGAGGAGTGTTAGATCCGTTTGGCGCAGGCTGGGTCCGTTGCCAATCAGAAAGCAACGCTCCCCCTTATGAGAGTCTTTGAGTGCTGCTAACTTACGGTTGGACTCCCGCCGCCAAGGGTGTAAATACGCCGAAGGCAGTTCTGGCAGGCGGCGTAAGCCATCATAAGCTTGGCGCGCAAAATTCATCAAGTTTGAACCCCGTTGAGGCTGCTTTTCCGCACTCATCATGCCTCACTCGGTGCTCAGGCGTGCAGAGGCGCCGCCATCCACCACCACTGACTGACCGGTCATATAGCCGGATTGGGTGCTATCTGCCAAGAAGTAAATCACGCTGGCGATCTCGTGCGGTTGACCAATGCGCCCATTAACGGTTTTACGTGCCAGCTCCGCTTTCTGCTGCTCCACACTGCCATGGGCTAAGTGCCCGCGGTTGAAGCCCGCCGCGAGCATGGGGGTATCCACTGCGCCCGGTAGGATAGCGTTCACACGAATATTAGCCGGGGCAAATTCAATCGCCATGGCGCGGGTGAGCGCGACCAAACCGCCTTTGCTAGCGGCATAAGCGGCAATGTTAGGCGAGGTTGCCACGGCATGCACCGAAGCCACGTTAACTATTGCACCACCGCCCTTGGCAGCCAGCAGCTCAAAGCCATAGCGCGCACCCAAGAAAGCCGCGCGCAAGTTCACGGCAATCACCTGGTCCCACTCCTCAACCGATGTCTGGCTGATCGGTTTGGTGATCTGAAAGGCGGCGTTATTGACCAAGGCATCTAACTTGGGAGTAAATTCTGCAGCCTCGCGGTAAACCCGCTCCACCTCTTGTGGCTGGGCAAGATCGGCTTGAATAAAAAAGCCGTCTGTTGGGAAGCCGGCATAGACCTCCTTGCGGTCCACGCCAATCACCCGCCAGCCTTGAACGGTGAAGTGCGCCACAGTTGCCTTGCCAATACCGCCGGCGGCTCCGGTAATCAAGACGGTACGGACTTTATTTTCTGTCATGATCATCCTTTCACTGATTGCGGCTGGGCTGCAGCGCGCAAGCTGTCCAGTTCCTCAACCGGCAGCTGGAGACCTAACAGCAGGTTACGGATGCTATTCCAGTGCACGCGTTCCCAATAGAAGGGGCTGGAGTTGGAGTTATGCGGGGCTAACATCACGTTGGGCATGTTGCGTAGCGGGCTTTCGGCAGGCAGGGGTTCCTGCTCAAAGACGTCCAGCGCTGCGCCGCCCAGCCGGCTGGAGTACAAAGCCTCGACCAATGCCGGCTCATCCACAACCGGTCCGCGGCTGGTATTGATCAGAATCGCTTCGGGCTTGACTAGGCTCAAGGTTTGCGCGTTGATGAGATGGTATGAGGTCGCGTTGAGCGAGCAGTTCAGGCTGATGAAATCCGCCCGTGCGAGCAAGTCTGGCAGTGTGGTCATTTCCACACCATACTCCACAAGGAAGTCCGGTGCGATCTCGACGATATCATTGCCCAGCAGCTTCATTCCAAAGGCGCGTGCCCGGCGCAGCACTGCTTTACCTACGTTGCCCACGCCGACCACACCTAAAGTGCATTCACTGAGGGTGATACCGGGGATCTTCTCCCACTGGCTGGCTTTCATGGCATCGTCCATCCAAGGCAACTGGCGTGCAAAAGCGAGCATGTAGCCCAAAACGTTCTCAGCCACGGGTACGGTAAAGGCGTTAGGGGTGTTGCCAACCATCACGCCCAGCTCGGCGGCGGCTGCCAAGTCGATCGAATCGATGCCCGTGCCCCACTTGGAAATAACCTTGAGGCGCGGGGTGCAAGCAGCCAGCACGCGGCGGGTGTAGCGGTCATCCCCGCAAATCGTGCCATCGAATTTGCCGGCATAAGCTAACAGTTCCTCCTCAGAGAGGCGCTCATGCACTTCAGGGATGATCAGGTCGAGATTGTAATGTTCAAAGATCGGGCGAAAACGCTCGATGAAGGGCAGCATATAAGGTGCAGAGATAAGGACGGTAGCCACGTTTCCTCTACTTTTCTTTTTTTTCAGAGCGCGCTCTGAGCAGGGTTTCGGCGATGGTGAAATCAAGCTCCTCATCGATATCCCAAGCTTCATCCGCAGGAATTTCAAACATCAGCGGGCGCTCGCCCAGGCGGTTGCGCCGGCTGATGAGCGTCTGTCGCGTGAAGAGGTATAAACAAGAATTCTCTTCAAAGACTGGCGGCAAATCTTGGGTGCGCAGCAAAACGGCGGGGTTATGGTTAATCGCACGCCCAAGCTCATCCCACAAGCGGGTTTGCAAGCGGGTGACGCTGAAGAGTGAATCGTAGGCTGGGTAAACAGCCCTCAGCGCTGCGATGGCACGCGAAATGGTTTGCGGCAGGAGTAGCGGGTTGGTGCTGTGGGTCTGCAGGTACAGGTCCGCCGGCACGAGCGCAGTGTCGTGCACCAAGATTTCGTTGGTGGGGATGGTATCGGCGCGTAGGTCCTGCGGGCGCTCGAGCGCCACCACCTGCGGGAAGTCTTTGGCTAAACCCGCCAAGATCACGGGGCTATCGGTATCGACCACCACTTGGGCAATCTCCGGGCAAGCCAAGAGTGTCTCTAAGATGTAGTGATACAACGGCTTGCCTGCCATAGGGCGGTAATTTTTGCCGGGCACGCGCACGGATTCGTGGCGCATGGGCACGAGGGCAACGATCTTTTCTAAGCTCATGCTTCCTCCTTCAACATAAAGTTGCCGCGGCCTGCCAAGCCCTCGGCAATGGCGTGCAAAGCTAGCGAGTTTTCTGGCAAAAGCTGCTGCCACTCGAAATCCTTCAGGCGCACGTAGCCCTGCCAGATGCCATCCTCTTCGAGGTAAGTATCAAAAGGCATTGAGGAATAGTATAGCTGATAGTAGAGAAAGCGGCGGGCGTTGTGGCGATAGTGCGGTGGGGCTTGCACCTCGGGGGCAGCCAAAAACGCTTCGAACTGCTGCAAATATTCTTCGCGGCTCTGGGGGAGCAAGACAGTCTCGGCTTGGCTGAAGCGCGAGCGCCCGGCTGAGAGCACCATGGAGCCCATAATGGCGGCTTCCAAGCCGATGGTGGAGTTGTAGATGGTCACGAACTTTGCCATGCGGATCAGGTCGTAAGAGCTGATGTACTCCTCTGGCGGGATGAACTTGATATTGGGCAGGCTGGCGATGTTATGCGCCTCAGCCCACTCCGCCACCGATTCCTCGCTGGCTTTGCCCTTGCGGGCTTCATCAGGGTGCGCGCGGATGACGAAGAGCGTTTCCGGGTGCCGGCGGGCAATAACGAGTAAATCGTCCAGCCAGGCGAACATATCCTCGAAGATCACGTTGGCATGCGGTTGGCTGGTATCAAAAATCACATTGGTGAAGATGGGCACCACTTGCTGGAAGTGGCTGGCTAACTCGAGGAAGTCCTTATCCAGCCGGCTCATCTCTGGCCAGAATTTCACCCCAGCCATAATGAAGTTACCCTCAAAACGCTGCTGTAGGTAGGCATCCAGACGTGCATTTTGCTCCGCACTGAGCTCAAAATCTGCCGGCAGGTCGAGCGGATAAGCCGTAGCATCACCGCTCGTGAAGAAGGCGCTCAGCGGGCGCAAGCCAACCTCGTAGCTATAGACGGGTAAGCCTTTTTGGCGCCCTACCCAGCGTGCTACAGCTTCCGGGTACATCATGCCATTATAGACCACGGCAGCGGAAGGTTTGACCGTATCCAGCAGCGCCTCGAATTGATTTTTGAGCGACCAAGCCGAGCGGATGTACTCGCGCATGATACGGCGGGTGACGGTGTCATCCTGCAAATGATGCCGGCGCAAGATCCAACGCGCCGCGGGCAGTACCAGCGCGCCTAAAGGCACACCTTGATAAGCAAAACCCGAGAGCTGCTCCAAGTTGAGGTGAGCAAGCTCCCCATCAAGCTTAGAGTCCCCCTCAAAGTGGAAGGGGCTTACGTCCGCGTTGCTATACACTGCACGGGATTGTTTGATGCAGCTGCGGCAGGGTGGAGCTTTAGGCGGGTCGTGCCGGTCGGTGCCCAAAACGCACTGGGTCAGTCCGCGCTGACAGACGAAATTCACCACGGGAATGCCCTGCAAGCGTAGGGACCAAGTGGTCACCAAGCTAAAGCCGGCATTGAGGCTGATGCCGGTGAGGCGCGTGCTGGCGTTGAAAAACACCAGCGGCGCATGCTTGGGCGGCGGGCAATGCGCTGCAACTTGGCTCGCTATCTGGCGGATGCGGCGGTCGTTGGCGGCATGCGCGCGCTCGATAGCAAAATGCGTACGCACACGTTCGGGGAGGCTCTGCACGTTCATCTTACTGGCTGAACCGCCGCAGTTTAGAGAGGGAGGACTTCTCGCTATCGTAGACCTTTTTTACGCCATCCCCTAAGGCGCGTTCGGTCACACGGATATATTTGACCAGGTGCTCAAAGCCCTGCGGCTCCACCGAAGCGGATTGATCGCTACCCCACATGGCGCGGTCCAGGGTGATGTGGCGCTCGACGAGGCAGGCACCCAGCGCTACTGCCACAGCCGTCGGTACCAAGCCGACTTCATGCCCCGAGTAGCCAATCGGGCAGGAAAAGTGCTCTTTGAGCGTTTGGATCATGCGCAAGTTGAGCTCATCAGGCGGGCAAGGATAGCTGCTGGTGCTGTGGCAGAGGATCAGGTTCTCCTGTCCGAGCAGCTCAACCGCTGCCTCGATCTCTTCCATGGTGGACATACCGGTAGATAAGATGATTGGTCTGCCCGTGACGCGGTAAGCGCGCAGCAACTCGTGATCGGTGAGCAGGGCAGAGGGAATTTTATGCGCCGGCGGGTTGAATTGCTCCATAAACTCAAGCGAAGGAATATCCCAAGAAGAGGCAAACCAATCCAAGCCGAGCTCGTGGCAATAACGGTCAATTTCTTCGTAAGCAGCTTGATCGAACTCGACCTTGTAGCGGTATTCGAGGTAAGGGATGTAGCCCCAAGGCGTGTCGCGCATTTGGTTGCGTTGGTGCTCGGGGACGCACAGCTCTGGTGTGCGCTTCTGAAATTTGACCGCATCGACGCCAGCATGCTTGGCAGCGGCAATCAACTGCTTGGCGATCTCCAAGTTGCCATTGTGGTTGATGCCAATTTCTGCCACGATGTAGGTTGGGTGTCCCTCACCCACCAATTTTTCCCCTAAAGTAATCTCCCGATTCATACATTACCTCTTTTATTTATGCTTTACTGGCGAGCAGCTGGTCGGTCAGCTCACGGATAGCGCCCCGGCCGCCCTTATGCTTGAGCACCAGGTCTGCCTGGCGCACCACACTTGGCTGGGCATCCGCTGGCGCCACGAAGAACCCAACCAGCGGATAAACCGGCAGGTCGGTGATGTCATTGCCCACATAGACGGTTTCCGCCGGGTTCAAGCCGCGCTCAGCAATCAGGGTTTGCAGCAGTTCATCCTTATGCCCCACGCCCTGGAAGACTTCCAAGCCAAGCTTACGGCAGCGAGCACTCACCACAGGGTTCTCCTCGCGGGAGATGACCAATGTCTGGATGGCACTCTCTTGGCGCAGCCGGCTCAGCCCCAAGCCATCGGCGCGGCTGGTGGTCACGGCTTCGCGCCCGTCCTGATCGGTGTGCACGCGGTCATCCGAGAGCACGCCGTCAAAGTCCATGACGAGCAAGCTCACTTTGGTGGGGAATTTGCGGCGCTGCGCGAGCGGATCGACCGCCTGCAGGTTAGGGTCGAGCATCAGGCGCTCATAGCGCTCCCAATCGGCGAGAGTGTCGATATCGACGGTATAGCGCGAATCAATCACCAGAGGCAAGATGACCTCTCCGGTGAGTGAGCCTTTTTCCATGATGGTGCGGGTGCGGATAGCGTCGATATGTCCAGTTTGCCAATAGGTGGGAGGCAACACCTGGCGCGGTGTGTTATAAGGCTCTGCAACCCCCGGTAGGCTCAGCAAGGGGTGCATCTGGTTGGTGGTTCGGTCAATTATCCACATTTTGTAGGGGTTTTGCCCTGAGGGCACCACCCCGCGCACGCAATCGGCTTCAGGATGGGCTAGCAACAAATTCACCGCATCATCCACACAGGAGATCGGGCGCACTGGCGAGGTCGGGCGCAGCTGCACCACAATCTCGGGGCGGTAGCCTTCGTGCTCAGCCAGCCATTCCAGCGCTTGGCAGAAAACCGGGTAGTCGGGCGTTTCGTCATTGGCAAGCTTTGCTGGGCGCAGGAAGGGCACTTCTGCACCCCAGGCACGCGCCACTTCCGTTATCTCTTCATCATCGGTCGAGACGATCACGCGCGTGACGGTATTTGCGCGCAAACCCGCAGCAATGCTATACGCAATCAGCGGTGCGCCGGCAAATTGGCGGATATTTTTGCGCGGGATGCCCTTCGAGCCACCCCGCGCGGGGATAAGCGCCAAAACTTCGGGAGCTGCTACCACGCCGTCCAACCTCCATCGACAATTAAATTCGCGCCGGTCATATAAGAAGACGCATCCGAAGCTAAAAAGAGCATCGCTGCGCTCATTTCATCGATGTTTGCCATGCGTCCGAGGATGGTCTTGGCAGAATATGCTTTAACGAAGACTTCATCGTGCTGGTTATACACCCCGCCCGGCGTGAGTGCGTTCACGCGGATGTTTTTACCGGCATAGTAAGCAGCTAAGTAGCGCGTAAATCCGAGCACGCCCGCCTTGGTGACCGAGTAATACACCGGTTTGTAAGAGCGCGTGCCATCCGGGCGGATATAAATGCGCTGGTCAGGGCCGTTTATGCCATAGGTGGAGCAAATATTGATAATTACGCCTTTGCCTTGAGCAAGCATCGGTTGCACAGCTGCCTGGGAAACCAGGAACATGCCGGTCAGGTTAACGTCCAAGGCTTTGCGCCAAGCCTCGAGCGAATAGGTCTCGAAGGCATTAGCGGCTTGCTCACTCTGGTGCTGCGGGTCGAATTTGGGGTCTAGCGCGGCGCTATTGATAAGCACATCTAGCCTGCCAAAGCGCGCGAGGGTTTGCTCGACCATGGCGCGGGTCGAGTCCGGGTCAATGACGTCCACTGCCAAAGCCTCCGCACTCAAGCCTTCTGCGCGGATGACCTCAGCCTGGTCGGCTGCTGCCTCGTAAGCCAGGTCTGCGAGCATCACGTCCGCGCCGGCTTGTGCTAGCGCCAGGGCAAACTGCCTGCCCAATAAGCCACCCCCGCCAGTCACCAGCACGGTGTTGCCCTTCAGGTTAAATTTGTCTAATACATTTTGCATGTTTACTCACTAAATCTACCTAAAAATTTTACCACTGCCATATTTTCAAGCGAGCTTGATCCTGCGGCAGGCTTGGTCAGCCGATTGATGCGCGGCTAAAGCAATCTCCAGCGCACGGATGCCATCTTCCAGCGTGCAGCCAGAGGGCTCCAACCCTTGGCAGACGCGCACAAAATGCGCCATTTCTGCCAGGAACATGGTGTTGCGCTCAAAGCCGGCAGGCGGGTCGAGCCGCTGCCAGCTGTTGGTGCTAACCGCATGGACTTCGGCTGAACCGCTGGCATTTACCCAGCGCAAAAAACCGTTGGTAGCGATGATTTCCAGCCAATGTGCAGCCGGCTGCTCGAAGTAATCGAGGTGCACATGCCCAGCTGAGCTGCTGCGGAAGCCAAGATTAATCTCTGCATAGTCCTCCACGCTTAGCTCCAGCGGGCTAATTTTTCCCATCTGCGCTGAAACAGAATCTACCTCGCCGGCTAACCAGGGCAGATAGTCTAGCGGATGCGAAAGCGTGAGCACTGCGCCGCCGCCCAGGTCCGCTCGGGCAGCATAAGACTGGCGGTAATCCTCCCAGGGGTGCCAATCAGGCAAGTATTCGCCCCAGTGCGCGCTAAGTGAGAGCGGCTCGCCCAGCTCTCCAGAAGCCAGGAGAGACTTGATTTGCTGAAGCACCGGGTGAAAGCGGAAATGATATCCAACGAGCACAGGCTTACCGCTGCGGGCTAAGTTCGCGCGCAGCTCGTGCATGCCGGTCAGGGTATGCGAGACGGGCTTTTCGATGAAGAGGGCACATCCGGCGGCTGAAGCCGGCAGCGCCACGCTCATGTGCGCGGCGGTGGGGTTGGAGATAATCACGGCATCTGGCTTTTGCGCCAAAGCCTCACCCAGGCTGGTGAAGACTGGCAAGCCCGCCAGTTCTTCCTCGGGCAGGGTGGCGTGATGCGTACGGTAGAGGATAATATCGCTTTGACCAAGGGCGCGCAGGTTGCGCAGGTGCCGCCTGCCAATGGAACCCAATCCACAAATGAGGAATTTCATCCTTCCCTCCCGTCTTGGTGCAGCCAACCATACAACGTGTTGATTATGCCTTGTAAGCCGTTGCGCACATGCTGGTTGCTCAATATGCGCCTGCCCAATCCATTGCGAACGGGTTTGGGCGTCTCGGCAGCCTTGGCGCTGATGCCATCCCGGCGGGCAATCTCAACCACTTCCGGGTCCAGCGCGTTGCCGAGCAAGCGCATGGTCTGCGCGTAGGTAGTCAGGCGCAAGTAACCTTTCTGGTCCATGCGGTCGTCCATCTCCACCATGCGCCCCATCAGTTGGTCGCTCCAGCCTTCGGGCAGCATCTCCGCGAGCACTTCGAGCAGCACAGCTTTGGGCGTGAGCACTTCGAAGTGGTGTGCTGAAACCCATGCCTTGAGACCGTGGTAGGAGACAACCACATCTTCTACCCCCGCCACCTCCTGCGCATAGCGCTCGGGAGTGCGGCCAGAGTTTTCCATATACTCCTCTTCCCATTTGTACGGCATGAGCAGTCCGCGTTCTACGGACTCAGCGCTTTTTTCTGCCCAAGCTAAGGTGCTCTCCGAGCTCATCACGACGCGCTGGCGGATGTAAAAACCTGTCACGGCGCCCACATTAGGGAAAGTATCCAGCACTTCTAAGTGTGCGGGCAGCCAGCCTTTGAGGTGATAGACGTCATCGTCGCTATAGGCGATCACGCTGCCGCTAGCCAGATGTGCGATCCTATAAAGTGCGTTCAGCTTGCCGATGTTTTGCCGCGAAAGCACCAAGCGGTCGATCTTGCCCTCGGCGTAAAGCCCTTGCAGGTAGCTGACCATCTCTTCGCAGCTGCCGTTATCGAAGACCAAGAGCTCATAAGGCTGCTCAGTGTTGGCGAGGATGCTCTCCAACGTCAGGCGGGTGACGTCTAAGCGGTGCTGGAAGTAGCCAGCCTGATGGGGGGCATACACCAGTACAGCCACGGTTACACGCGGCGGGGTGAAGCTGAGAGTCTGGTTGCGGGAGGGGTTAACGCCGATGCGGGGCATAGAATTCAAGCTCCCTGGGAAGTTTTTTCGAGTTGGCGCTGACGCCGGCTTTCGCGCCAAGCATGCTGGGGATGGAAAAGCGTAAAAAGAGCTTGGGTCAGACCGTAATTCTCCCAAGCCAGCAGCGGATAAATCTCCACCTCACGCCAAAACTTGCGCCTGCTGCGCGGGAAGGGCTCTAGCTGGCCGTGCACGAGCTGGTGGGTGGCATCATCCAGGTTAAAGAGCACCCGTCTTCCACCCGCTAAGCGGATGTTCTCGCCCGTCTCAGGCAGGCGGTAGTGCGGCTGACCATTGGGCAAGTGGCTGTAATCGTGGTTCTGATGGATGATATCCACATCTGGTGTGGCGTCCACCACCGGCCAACCTTGTCGGCGCGCTTCGTAAATCATCCAGTTATCCCAGCCAGCCCGCCCGATACTGAAATCGGGAATACGTTCGAAGCAGTTGCGTGGGAAGATGAAGTAGTCGCTGCCGGCGCGCAGGTGGTGTTTGCCTTCGCGGTGCAAGCGTTCGCGCAAAGCTGCCTCCCAGCCAGGCTCAAAGCTGAGCTCTTGCGTGACTTCTAAGTCCCAGCGCTGCCCAACGATGAGGAAGCGCTCGCAGGCTGCGCTGACGACGCGGGCGGCTTGCAGGAACTCGGGGAAGAGGATGATATCGGCATTGACATACGCCAATAAGGGGCTATTGCTAAAATTATGGCTCAGCTCAAAAATAGCACTTACCAGCGGCGTCCCAAGTGCGTTACGGGCTACCTCTGGCAGGTGCGCAAAGCCCAGCTCGGCTGCGGTTTCTGCTAAGCCTTCTTCCTGCCCAATAAGTACCACCTCCACCTCGGAGCCCAAGGCTTGCCACGAGCGCAGGGCATTGCGCTGAATGAGTGCAATGTGCGGGTTGGTAAAGGGCTTGGGCGCGGTGAAGAGCGTAATCAGAGCCATCCTTACTCATCCTCCACCGGCAGCCAGCTGCGCTTGGGATCAAGGCGGGCGCGCAGATCGCGCCAAGCGATGGCGAAGCTGCGCTTAAGCGGAACGGCGTGCTCAGGTTTTACTTGGTAATCCACCGGCGGGTTAGCGCTGGGCTGCGCCAAAACGTTGAGATACAGCTTGAAAAGCTCGGAGCGTGGGTAGCCGTGTTGGCGCAAATTGATGATTTCATAGCCAGCTTTGCTGAGCGCTTCTACTATGGTGTGCGGGGTGAAGCAGCTCAGATGTGCCAGCTCGTAACTGTTATGCGCATAGAAGTTAGGCACTTCCAGGAGCAGCCAGCCCTGCGGAGTAAGCAGCTCTGCGCGGATCTGGCGCAGCACCCCGACTGGGTCGGGCAGGTGCTCGAGCACATGCATTAGGCTCACCAGGTCAAAACGCTTGGGCTGGCTGGCGATGAGCTCTGGCAGGCTTGTCACCATGCGCAAGCCTTGCGCCTCAGCCAAGGCGCGGTAAGCATTCCCAAGCTCCACGCCCACGCCTTCAGCTTGGAATTCATTCTGAAGAGCTTGCAAGAAGAGACCGCTTGAAGCGCCAATATCCAACACGCGCGCCAAGCTTTGCACGCCTTGGGCACGCAAAAAGCGGATTTGATCCTCGGCGCGTAGCTGCTGTTGGCGCAGGTCTTTGGGTGTGGGGGCTGCGCTCTGCTGATAAATTTTGCGGTAATTTTCAGTGTAAAAATCAGGTTGGGTGGCACGGCTCGCGGCAGCATCCTGAAAGACGAAGCCGCATGCTTGGCAGTGGTAATAGACCACCGGGAAGCCAAAGGATTGCATCTGGTGCAGCACACGCGCGTTCTGTTGCCCGCATAGCGGGCAGGCTGGTGTGGTGGCCGCTGCCTGGAGAACTGGCGTTGCTTGCTCGGCTTTATTCTCCTGCGCGCGGGCGTCCACTTCAGTAAGGCTCTTGTGACGCACGTCCGCCAAGCTTACCTGCCACTGTGGATGCAGGGCATTTTGTTCGAGCAGCTCGGCTAAGCTAAAGTCATCGCGGTTACCAAAGGCAGCATAGATGGCGCGTGCCACTTGCAGGTCTTCTTCGGTATCAATGGTAAAGCGCAAGTGCCCAAGGCTGGGTTCAGTCTCCACAATCTTCACACGAAAGCGCCCGGGCGTGTCATAGAGGTAAGGCATTACATGTTCGCGCTCGTAAGGCTCGGTCGCGTTCTGCCAGGCTTGCGTAAGTGCTGCAAAGCTGCATACCTCGGTATCCATGCCAATCGGACTAGTGCGTTGGGCAGGCGGCGGCAAGCGGTTAGCGGCAAAGTCGAATTCCCCTTCCAGAAAGGCAGTCACCACGCGGTCAATCTCCTGCGGGTCGATCATCGGGCAATCGGCGGTGATGCGCACGACCACATCAGCATGGTGTTCACGCGCTGCCTGATAATAGCGGTCTAGGACGTCGAACTGGCTGCCGCGAAAGACCGGCACTGCCTGCTGCTGGCAAAACTCAGCGATCGGGTCATCCGCTGGGTCGGTAGTGGTGGCAACCACAACCTTGGTGAGAGTTTTGGCGCGGCGGACGCGGTTGATCACGCGTGCCAGCACCGGCTCGCCGCCCAAGTCACGCAGGACTTTGCCGGGCAGCCGGCTGGAACCCATGCGGGCTTGAATGATGGCGATGATATTATCTTGGCTCATAAGCTCCATCGGCTTCAGGGCTGCGGCGTTGGGGTGGGCGCTTCAATCACCATCGAAGAGACGCTGTAATCAAAATCATCTTGCTGGGCAGCCAAATTGGCTGGCGGTGTGATGAACAGCACCACCCAGAGCAAGCCTTGCTCCTTGAAAACATAAGCCGACCAGCCGGTGCTCTCCTTACCATAGGTAAAGCGGGTTACTTCACGCTTGCCCATAGTTAGGTCGGAGGTTTGCAAGGCGTCCGCGTCATTCCCTAAGAACATTTTGACCCCGGATTTAATGAGACTGAGCGGAACACCTTCCAGCGCCTCATTCTTGACGATCAGCAATTGCGTTGGCGAAACTGCCGGTGCAGCCGTATCTTCGCCCCACCAGGCAATGTTACTCTCTAAATTATCCGTGAGGGAAGCAAGCGGTGAATCTTCTCCGCCAACGAATTGCTCGAGGGAGTTCAGGATGCCGCCGAAATCCTGCTTTGCGTCACGTTGTTCGTAGGTATCTGGCAGCAGAATCTGCATGCCGGCGCCCTGGTACCAGACCATGCCTAAATCTGGTGTAGGGGTCGGCACTGGGGTTGCCGGAGTCTGCAATAAGCCAGGTAAATTGCAAGCTGAGATGGTCAGCAGCAAGGTGCAGCTCATCAGCCATAAAGTCCATTTCTTTTTCATGCTTTCCTCGCTTTCCCGTAAGCAACGGTATCTTGATAACATTTTAAGAGCTTTTGGAAATTCTTGCTCCAGTCGGCACGCTCTACGGCGTCCTGCCGGGCTTGCAGGCTCAGCGCGCGCCAATCCAACGCTGCCGCTTTCAAGATAGCCTCCGCCAGTGCCTGGTCATCCCCATCTGGGAAGATCCAACCGTTCTCGCCTTCTTTGATCCATTCGAGATTAGCAGGGATGTCGGAAACTATCGCAGGTAGCCCGCAAGCCATCGCCTCTAGCAGCGAAACTGAGCTGCCATCCACATGTGCGGGGCTGATGTAAAGGTCAGAGGCGCCAAAATACGTGGTCAGGTCAGCGTTGGGGATACGCCCTCCAAAATAGACCCGCTCTTCAACGCCGCCGGCGCGGAGGATACTGCGAACTTTTGCCGCCTCAGAGCCTTCATTGAGCAATATAAGCCGCAAGGCAGGGTTCTGCTGCGCCGCGTGCACAAAAGCGCGTGCCAAGACGTCTACGCCGTAGTTGGGCTCCCAGGCGCGCAGGCAGAGCAGCACAATCGCGTCGTTCCAGCCTTGCTGCTGGCGCCAAGCCTTGCCTGGCACTATACTGCTTTGTGGAGAAAACTTCGTCAGGTCTACGCCCCAAGGGAAAACACAAATGCGCTCCCGCGGGAAGCCAAAGCTGACGGCGCGCTCAGCCGTGGCTTGGCAGTCGAGCGTGAACATGTCGGAATGTGCCAACGTCCAACGCGTCTGCCAGCGCCTGAGCGGCGAGAGGTAAGCGTCTTTCATCAGGTCGAAACCCCAGCTCATGGTGAGCAACGGGTGGAAGCCAGCCTGCGCCACCAAAAAAGCCACGTCTTGGATGGGTCCGGCATGCACGAGGTCTGGCTCCAAGTTATGCAGTAGAGTGCGCAGGCGTGCGCTCAGGGCAGGCACTTGCGAGAGCTTGAGCGGTCCGGGGAGCCCTTCCCAGGGTACCTCCGTGACACCTGGCGGTGTTTGCGGAGTGCAAGCTTGCAGGCGCAAGGCGTAAACCTCATGTCCGCTTTGCCCTAATGCAGTCAAAAAGCGCTGGTCGTGCGGGCTATCGCCGCGGGTGCAGTATAAAACGCGCATTTTGCTCTCAGGCTCCCAGCATTGTCCAGCGCAGCTCCTGCCCGGCGGCAATCGGGACGAGGGCGCGCGTACCAATCACTGCTTCGATCTCATAGGGCATGATAGCCCCAGGGGTGGCGGGGCGCAGCACGGTAATCATCTCGCGCGTGAACGTTTCTCCGGGCTGGATAGCGCGCGCTGCCCGCAAGCAGCGCCGTTGGATCACGACGGTGTCCTTTTCGTTCGCCGCAACCACTTTATTGCCCGAGCCCATGGCGCGCTCGAGCTGCCGCGTAGCGGTCACCATTTGGGCATAGCTTTCTGGGTTCATGGCAAAGGCATGGTCAGGCCCTTCGCGGCGGTTATCATCGGTGAAGTGCTTTTCGATCACGCGGGCGCCCAATGCGACCGCCCCCAGCACGGTTGCCATCCCTTGGGTGTGGTCCGAGAGGCCTAAAATCAGCTGTGGATACATATCATGGTAAGTCTTGAGCACATTGAGGTGGATGTGGTCAAAGTTAGCTGGGTCGGCGGTGTAATTGGTGTTGCACTGCATCAGCACGAGCTGCGGATTAACGGCTAGAATGGCATCCACGGCGCGCTGTACGTCGCCAATATCGGAAGCGCCCGTAGCAAGCAGCACCGGTTTTCCCTTGCTTGCGATGCGCAGGCAGGCTTCAATCCAGGTTATATCGCCTGAGCCGATTTTGTAAGCTGGCACGTATGGGTCGAGCATATCGATGGCGTCAAAATCGTACGGCGCAGAAAAATAATCAATCCCAGCCTCATCGCAAGCCTGCTTGAGGATGGGGGTCCACTCGAAGGGCAGCGAGGCGTCGTTATAGACCTCAACCACACTTTTGCGCCACTTCGCCTGATGCGAAACCTGGGCTTGCATGTGGCTAAAGCCGTAATCCGATACGATTTGTGGTCCGCGGAAGTTTTGGAACTTAGCGGCATTAGCGCCCGCCTCAGCACACTGGCGGATGAGTTTGAGTGCCCGCTCTAAACTGCCATCATGATTGGCAGCGATATCCGCTACGAAATAGGTGGGGTGATTTTCGCCTATAAGTGTGTTTCCGATTTTCAATTCCATAGTTTCTCCTAATCAAGCGAGGTAAGCAACTAATTTATCCGGCAAGCCAGCCAGGGCATCTGCGTAAAGAGCTTGCAGCCCTTCTTGTTCACTGGG
This sequence comes from Candidatus Mesolinea sp., assembly GCA_034430095.1. GTDB lineage: Bacteria > Chloroflexota > Anaerolineae > Anaerolineales > Anaerolineaceae > Mesolinea. Next base: position 52,899 of record DAOUFK010000025.1, on the reverse strand, counting down.
CAGCGGCGCGTCGAGCTCCGCCTGAAGCTTGTCCGTGTTCATGCTCAGGTTGAGCGGGCGCGGCGTGCTCAAGCCGGCATCCGCAAAGCTGACCGGATTGATCAGCGACTCATCCAGCTCAAATTGACGCGCCAAGCTCACGCCAAAAGCATATTTGCTCGTGGCTTGCGGGCTAAAGACGTGATACAGGCCGCTCAAGCCCTTTTCTACCATAAGGAGCAAAAGCTGTGCCAGATGGTTGACGTAGAGCGGTGAGAAAAACACGTCTGTAAAGCCGTTGACGGTTTGCTCCGCACGCAAATGCGTGTAGAAAAACTCAGCTAAGCTGCGCTGCCCGCTGGCGGACCAACCGTAGAAGTTCACGCGGGCGATCAGCGCTGCAGGATAAGCTTCAGTAACGGCTGCTTCGCCAGCCAACTTGGTGCGCGCGTAGGTGTTGATTGGGTTGGGCGCGTCTGTCTCACGGTAATCGCCCCGCGTGCCGTCAAACACGGCGTCTGTGGAGATATGCACCAGCTGTGCACCGTTTTCCTTCGCTGCTTGAGCGATCACGCCGGGCACTTGCGAGTTGAGCTTCTCGGCGAGCCCAGAGTGCTGCTCCGCCCGGTCAATATCAGCCAGCGCCGCGCAGTGGATGATCACATCTGGTGCTAAGGCGGCAATGCGCGCCGGTAAGCTCTCCAACTCGGTCAGGTCCACCTGTTCTGCCGTGAAGGGCGTTTGCACCAAGGCACGCCGTCCGCTCCAGCCCGTAACACGATAGCCGCTCTGGGCTGCCGTAAGGGCTAAATTGAGGCCAAGCAAGCCGCTCGCGCCGGTGACTAACACATGCTTCATGCTATTTTTCCTTCTCGAAGTCCTCAGCGATGGGGGCGATCAAGGCATTAATCTGCTCCACACTCAGCCAATCCGTGTTGGTGTTGCTCGCATAGCGGAAGCCATCCGGCAGGGGATTGCCCAATTTCTCCCAGGTATGCCCAAACCACAGCGCTGAGGGAGGTTGCACCACGAACATATCCGGAAGCTCAACGGTCGTGCGGGCTTCGTCTTCGGAAATCAGGCTTTCGTGCAGCTTTTCACCCGGGCGGATACCGATGATCTCAATCTCGGCTTCCGGCGCCATCGCTTTGGCTAAGTCCAGCATGCGCATGCTGGGGATCTTGGGCACGAATACCTCGCCGCCCTGCATCTGCTCGATGCAGCGGATGACGAAGCGCACGCCTTGTTCGAGAGAAATCCAAAAGCGGGTCATGCGTTCATCGGTGATGGTGAGGTGTCCGTTCTCGCGCTGCTTGAGGAACAGCGGCACCACACTACCGCGTGAGCCAACCACGTTACCATAGCGCGTGCAAGAGATGCGCGTTTTGCGCCCGCCGGCATAGGCGTTGCTCTGGATGAGCAGCTTTTCGGCAGCGAGTTTGGTGGCGCCATACAAGTTGATGGGGTTTACGGCTTTATCCGTGCTGAGGGCGAGCACCTTTTCGACATTATTTTCAATCGCTGCATCTGAAACGTTGCTAGAACCCAGGATGTTAGTCTTGATGGCTTCCATGGGGTTGTATTCGCAAGCGGGAACTTGTTTGAGCGCGGCGGCATGCACCACAATATCGACGCCATAGAGCGCCCGCATCAGGCGCTCACGATCGCGCACGTCGCCAATAAAGTAGCGAATCGACGGGTCATCATAACCGCTCGTGCGCATCTCGTGCTGCTTGAGCTCATCGCGGCTGTAGACAATAATTTTAGCGGGGTGATATTCCTCGAGCATAATCTTGATAAATTTCTTGCCGAAGGACCCCGTCCCGCCGGTAACTAATACAACTTTATTATTCCAATCCATGCATGCTCCTTAGCGCGTGTTGCGCTCATCTTTCGAGATAATGATGAGGGGATATTGCCCCTTTTCACCAAAAAAGTGGGGGAACCACTCTTCCAGCTGATATAAAACTTTTAACCAGAAGCGTCCTGCCCATTCCGGCTGGATCACAGAACGAAGGAATTTGACAGAGACGCTGCGCCACACGCGAATTTCGTAAGGGAGTTGTCCCTTCATCACGCTGTGGAACCACTTGGCGGAGGTTTTCAGCACAAAGGTGCCCACAGGTTTATGGGAAGAATTCTCTTCTGCTGCATCTGTCTGAACTGCAGAGGCTTCGTTTGGCATGGGAGGGGCTTCCTTGCCAGTCCACCGCCGCATTCGATTAGCTACGCGCATCATAAATGCCATCACACTTCCCAAGGGAACCTCTGACCAGCCATCAACTGTTACCAACGTGCGCCCGGGTTTCAGGCAGCGGTGTAATCCCTTGTAGACATCTACTTTTTCGTCAATCGGGACGTGATGAATGGTATGCAAAGAAACAATGCCATCAAACGTATCCGCAGCAAAAGGAAGGTTGGCAATATCTGCTATAATGTAAATACCTTTTTCCCCCAGACGTTTGCGCGCTTCTTGCAAGGCTACGAAAGACAGGTCCATACAAACCCGATATTGGTACCCTTCTGAATACGTCAGGTATTCATCATATTGCACCGGTCCAGAGCCAGCATCCAGCAAATACTTACCCGTTGGTGCCAGGTGGCGCTTGACGCGCATGTGACACTTGTGAATGTATTCTGCTGAAACGGGGCGCAGGTCTTCATAGCGGGCGTTTTGATACCAGCCATCGGCTTCCTTTTGCCAGCCGACCTGGTCGTAAAACTTGCCTACTTGCTGCTTAAGGTCGCTCGCGCTCATGCGGCTGGCTCCTTGGGCTCAGGCAGCTCGCTTAGGCGTGCCAGCCCGCGTGCATGCCAATCGAGCGGCTCGCCCGCCAGGTAGCCAAAAGTCTGGCGGTAGCGTGCCTGGCCTTCCGGGCTGAGCACAGTGTGCATCGGACGCAAGCGGAAGTCCTCACCTAACCAAAGTAAATGCCAAGGGAAAGGCAGCGAAAACTCGAAGAAAAAGAGATAAGCGTACAGCCATGCTTGCTCCACCTGAGCAGGGCTAAGGCGGAAAGCTGCGGGGTTGCGCAAAATATCATCCAAGGTTTGCTCGTAAGCCTGCCAAGTGGGCGGGTCAAGGGTGAAGCCCTTGCCGGCGTAGTGCGTCTTACCTGCCACAATAACCGGTAAGCCCGCCATAGCCATTTCCATCCCCACCGTTGTGGTATAGACCAAGCCAAGGTCGGCGATCTCGACGACATCATAGGTGTTGGTTTTGGCGTCCGGTAGGATGAGATGAATATTCTCGGGCAGCTGCGGGAACGCGGCTTGGATAACGGCTGCCATTGAGGTGCCATGCGTGAGCAGCTCACCCGGATGAATGCGGATGACTAGCTGAGCTTGGGGGTGGTCCACAAAATAGCGCACAGTTCCCAAGATCCACTCTGCCATAGTGGTAGAAATGCGCTGCCTGCCGAGCGTTAGGCTGTCGCCTAAGACGTTGGTAGCCAAGAGCGCCACCGGCCGCGCATCCAAGTGCAGCTCGGTGCGTACCTTTTGGGCGCCTTCTTGCGGGGTTTGCTGCCACTGACGCGCAAAGTTGCCCCAAAGGCGGGCATTGCGGCGCGCGGCGTACAAGTCCAGCATGGCTTGGCGGGCAGCAGGGGGCAAGGGCTGGTTGCCGAGCGCCTGCCAGAGCGCGCTGGTATCGTGTGCCATGATCTCGCCATCCTGCGCGATCCAAATGCGTTCGCGCTGGTCAGCAAACTCAAAAGTGACAGTCTGGATGCCAAGCAAGCGTGCAATCTGATACGCCACGCCCATCTCTAAGATAGTGCCATTGGGCACGATGAACACGTCTGGGCGCTCGGCTTGCAGCCAAGTGTAAAGCGCACCAGCGGCTTGGCGGTTGCGCTCCATGCGCAGCTGGAAGAGCGGCGCGCTTGGGTCGGTCTCTTCCACCTGCAGGGTGTACTGCGTGTCGTAATCCGAGACGTGCTGGACAATTTGTTCAAGTTCCGCGGGCAGCTTCGCATCCGGCTGCAGCCGTTCCATGAGCGGCATGAGCTTGAGGATCGGGCTGGCGGGCGCAAAAACCTTCTGAGTGTATAGGTCCTGCCGGCGCAAGTCAAAGCGCGAGATGGGCTTATCCCACTCCGCATAAGGCAGGTATGCCAATTCGACCTCGTGCCCCTGGCCGGCCAAAGCAAGGGCGATCAAGCCGGCTTGCTCGATCCAATAATGCAGCGCAGCAAAGATGGCGATCTTTTTAGGTGCAGCATTGGGCAGCGCGTATGCTTGCACCTCGCGCACTGCCTCTGGCAGCACCGATTTTAATCCTTCCAATTGATAGTGGGCGGACCACTGCTTATACTGCCCGCGCAGCTGCCAGTATACCTCGGCGCTGAAGGGGAGCTCCTCAAGCAGCTTTTTGAGCGTGGCTTTCGAGCTCATCCTCATTCCTCCCGCTCGATCGACCAAGCTAAAGCTGGCCGCAAACTGCCTGGGCGGGGCTCTGGCCATTGCGTGCCGGGCGCGCCGCTGGCATCCACCGAAAAAGTGAGGGCTTGCTCATCTTGGAAGTAGCGTCGGATGTGATATGAGCTGGCGTTGATACCGAGCACAAAGCGCCCTTCGTTGAGCAGGTTAGGCGGGATCACACAGCGGCTGGTATAAGTACCCTTGGGGCGCGCTGGATAGGCATTGAATAGGTCGGTGTCATCCGTATCGAAGCTGGTGAAAACCGGTTCGCCACGCGTGGTCATAAGGTAATACCCGACGCGCAAGCCGGTAACCTCGTCTGAAAGCTGATATTCAATTTCAATGGTAATCGGCTCCACACTGCGCAAGCTGTCGGAGATCTTGCCGTTTTTATCACGCACGCGGATAGCCAACGGTCGGAAAGGTGCCGCCGAAGCCGGCACTTCGTCCTCTTCCCAGTAGCGCTCCCCGACCTTATCCATTCCACGGTTGAGGTAGAAGTCCACTGCCTCGCCGGAAGGCGCACGCAGCAATATTTTGCCTTTATCCAGCACGATAGACTCTTGGGTTAGGCGCAAGATGGCAGACATATTATGGCTCACAAATAATACCGTGCGCCCTTGCTGCGCCACGTCGCCCATTTTGCCTAAGCACTTACGCTGGAAGTCGGCATCCCCAACGGCAAGCACCTCATCGACGACTAAGATTTCCGGCTCCAAATGCGCCGCCACGGCGAAAGCTAAGCGCAGATACATGCCGCTCGAGTAGCGCTTCACGGGGGTATCAATAAACTGCCTAACCTCGGAGAAATCCACGATTTCGTCGAAGCGTGCCTCGATTTCCTTACGCGTCATGCCCAAAATGGCTCCATTGAGGAAGATATTTTCCCTGCCGGTCAGCTCTGGGTGAAAGCCCGTGCCCACTTCCAAAAGCGACCCTACGCGTCCGCGCAGCTCGCCATAGCCTTCGGTTGGGTCCGTGACGCGCGAAAGGATCTTGAGCAGAGTGCTTTTGCCGGCGCCATTACGCCCGATGATGCCTAAGGCTTGCCCTTTTTTGACGTCGAAAGTGACATCCTTGAGCGCCCAGATGATGTCATCAGTGGCGCGCCGTTCGCGCCTGTGCCCAATGCGCTGAACGCGGTTGGTGATCATATCGCGCAATGTATCGGCGCGCTCCTGAGCTGCTCCGATTTTGTAGCGCTTGGAAATTCCTCTTACTTGAATTGAGGTATCAGTATCCATCTTAGACCACATCCGCAAAAGTTTTTTCCATGCGCCGGAAGTAGAACAAGCCAGAAGCTAACAGCACCAGCACCATTGCGCTGGAAATAATCAGGGTGATATCCGGCGGCGTGCCGCCAAAAAGCGCCCAGCGGAAGCCCTGAACTACGCCCACCATCGGGTTCAGGCTGTAAAGGCTGCGCAGTGTGCCGGCTGGGATGATGCTGATGGGGTAGACAATCGGCGTGGCGTACATCCACATCTGCTCTAGGAACGGCACCATCTGCTGCACATCGCGGTATTGCACATTGAGCGCTGAAAGCCACAAGCCCACCGCTAAAGCTGCCAAGACCGTCAGGAGCGTGAGCGGGATGAGCCACAAGATCTTCCAGCTGAAAGCCATGTGGTAGAAACCCATGGCGACAAAGAGCAAAATGAGCGAGATAACGAAATCCACCAGCACCGCCAGCACAGAGGAAAGCGGAATGATCACGCGCGGGAAGTAGACCTTGGTGATCAGGTTCGCGTTGCCCACCAGGCTGATGCTCGATTTTTGCAGCGAAAGCTGGAAAAGGTGCCAGGGCAGCAGCGCTGAGAGCACAAACACGGGGTAAGGCAGCCCGTCGGAGTCCACATGCAGGAGCACCCCAAACACCACTGAGGTGATCGCCGTCGTCAGCAACGGCTGCAAGACAGCCCAAGTTAAGCCCAACACAGCTTGCTTATAGCGCACTTTGATATCCCGCCAGGTGAGGAAGTAAATCAGCTCGCGGTACTTCCACAGCTCGGCAAAGTCGATGCCTAACCAGCCTTTGGAAGGCTTGAGCACCACGATTTGTTCAGCGCTTGTGGCTTGGCTCACGCGATCTTGCTCCTATTGGCTAAGTACCAATTGATAGTCTTGCGCAGACCATCTTCGAAGTTGGTCTTGGCGCTAAAACCAAAGTATTCCTTGGCGCGGGTAGTATCCAACTTGCGGCGCGGCTGACCGTTGGGTTTGCTCGTATCCCAGCGGACCTGGCCTTCAAAGCCGGTCAGGCGGGCAATCAGCTCCGTCAGCTCTTTGATGCTAATCTCGAAGCTCGAGCCGATATTGACGGGATCAGAGCGATTGTAATATTGCGTAGCTAAGGCAATGCCTTCGGCAGCATCTTCCACATAGATAAACTCCCGCGTGGGCGAGCCATCGCCCCAGGCGACGATTTCGTCAGCGCCTTGCTCCTTAGCTTCCACACACTTGCGGATGAGCGCAGGAATGACGTGCGAACTGGCGAGGTCAAAGTTATCGCCAGGCCCATAAAGATTGACTGGCAGCAGGAAGATAGAGTTGAAGCCATACTGTTGGCGGTAAGCCTGCGACTGCACCAGCAGCATCTTCTTAGCTAAGCCGTAAGGTGCGTTCGTCTCTTCCGGGTAGCCATCCCATAAGTTCTCTTCTTTAAAAGGGATCGGGGTATATTTCGGATATGCGCAGATTGTGCCGAGAGCCACAAACTTTTCCACGCCACGCTGCCAGGCTTGGTGCATCAGCTGCACGCCCATCATCAAGTTATCGTAGAAGAACTCGGCTGGCCGGGCGAGATTGGCGCCAATCCCCCCCACGTGAGCTGCCGAATGAATGATGATATCGGGTTGCGCGTCGGCGAGCATCCGGGCAATATCCTCGCCCTTTACCAGGTCGTACTCTGGGTAACGCGGAATGAAAATATCACGGGCGCCTTTGCTTTGCAGGTTGCGCACTAAGTGTTGGCCCAAAAAACCGGCGCCGCCCGTGACGCAAATGCGCTTGGTAGAAAGATCAATCGGTTGATCCATGTTCACCTCGAGGTTCCAATGTGGCGGAGTCTTTTGGTTGGAGCGACTCCGCAGGGAGTGCTAAAGATATATGAATACCATCGATGACGATACAGGGCGCGGAGGGGTCCTCCGTGACCGGCAGGTTATTTTCTAAGCAGGTCAAGCGGCACACCTCTGCGATTTCGCCATCGCCTTCAATTCTAACCTGCGCGAAGCCGCTTTCGCGCAGCTGTCGAATGGCAGTGAGCGTCTTCTGGCGCGTATGCCGGTAGAGCTCGAAGGAGGACTGGATGTAATCCACCGTCAGGCGCGTACGCAAGGCGATACCCTCGGGGGTGATGATATAGCGCAGCTTTTTGCGCTGGGCGCGCTTCACCTTGACGTAACCCTTGGAGACGAGGCGCTTGAGGTACCAGTTGACGGTACCGACAGCTACGCCCAGCTCGCTGGCGAGGTTCGCCTGGGAGATATCCGGGTTTTCCTCAATGCGCGTCAGCAGGTCAAGCTCACGGGTTGTTGAGAGTGTGTTTTCTTGGTCGCTCATATATTCAACGCCTGAATTATAGACGGGAATCGGATGGCGTCAAGGGGAAATAAATTGTATCAATTAAAGGCTAAGCCCTAGGGTATAATAAATAAGGAAATCCAGATTATGATAATCGTGATTTCCTTACTATTGTGGGCGTCTGGAAACATTGCGGAGGGGTTCATGAGTAACGTTAATATAAGCAGACTATTTGCGCAGTTGATTGATTCGTTAGAGGGTGCCATAACGCAACTTAGTCAAAAAAGCGCTAATTACTTTTCAAAGAATAATTTTGAAGATGGAAAGAAACTTGTCCTGGCTCAAACAAAGCTCATTGAAATCAAGGACGAAATCAGTAAGCAAGAAAAAGCATGGCTTCAATTGAATTTAGACCAATTCGAAGAGCAGGAATTACAACCAAAATTACAGCTGTCATCCAGACAAGTTAAAGGAAAAAGAACTCCACAATCTGAATACGTCATTCCTATTTTAGAAGCTTTAGCTGAAATGAATGGTGGGGGTAAGATGAGTGAAGTCTTAGATATAGTCGGAAGAAAAATGGCAAACAGATTAACTTCATTTGATTATGAGAGCTTACCCTCAAGTCCAACTGCTATAAGATGGAAGAATTCGGCTCAATGGACAAGATATGAATTAGTGCAACGAGGCTTGATGTCTGATAATTCTCCGAATGGGGTTTGGGAAATTACACCCAAAGGTTATCAATATTTGAAGGAAAACCGAACTTCTTAATAACATAGGGGAGGTGATAATGAAAATTGATGAGCTTTTAGACGGAATCAATAAGAAGGCAATTGTTTTGCCAGAGTTTCAAAGGGAATATGTTTGGAATAGAGAGCAGGCAAAAAAACTTATCTCGTCGCTAATCAATAGCTATCCCGTTGGATCATTGCTTTTCTGGAAAACAGACAATCCTCCGGAATTAAAAAACATTACCGATGATAAGGATCATTATGGAATGCTTCAGGTGATTCTAGATGGTCAACAAAGATTAACCACTTTATATTTACTAATAAATGGCGAAATTCCGCCTTATTATCACCAGGAAGATATAAATAATGATCCAAGAGATTTATGTTTCAACTTAGATACAGGCGAACTCCAGTACTATCAGCAAAGTGTAATGGCAAACGACCCGTTATGGTTCAAAGTTGTTGATTGTTTTAATTTAATGAAGAAAATCAACGTATTTGAACTAACAAAAGCGATACCTGATGATAAAGAAAAGCTGGAAGCAGCGCAAAGATATACAGACAATTTAACATTAATAAGAAATATTAGAATCGTAGATTTGCCGGTACAAACTGTGCCTTCTCAAGCAAATCTAACAGATGCAATTGATATTTTCGATTTGGTCAATAGCCAAGGAACAAAATTAACAGATGCTGAGCTTGCCTTAACACATGTGGTAGGTAAATGGCCTCAAGCTAGGAAAGTTATCAAATCAAAGATACAGGATTTAGGTAAAGATAACTTTGATTTCAATCTTTCATTTATGACAAGAGCCATGGTAACTGTTGTCTCGCATCGAGCACTTTATGAAACAATTCACGATGAACCAAGAGAAAAACTCGTAGATGGTTGGAATAAACTGTCAAAGATCTTAGATTATTTGGTTGCCTTGCTTCCAGATCGAGCATTTATCCATTCCACTTCTGATTTGAACACTACAAACGTATTGATACCCATAATAGCTTATATCAATGCTCATAATGGTAAATTTTCGAGTTTTGAACAACTAAAACGAGCAATTCACTTTATATATATTGCCTCAATTTGGGGACGTTACAGTGGTCAAACCGACCAAAAATTAGAATTTGATGTTTCGTTGGTTTATCATGAGAATAATCCTTGGGAAAAGCTCGAGGATGCATTAATTGACCAACGTGGCAGAATTGAAGTGAAACCAGGGGATTTCGAAGGTCGAGAAGCTGGGCACCCTCTATATCTAATGACATATATTTTAGCAAAATCTCAAGGGGCTTTAGATTGGTTTAATGGAATTCCTTTGACAGCTAAAAGAATCGGCCCTTACACTGTTCAGAGTCACCACATATTTCCACGTTCTTTACTTTATCAGAATGGATATGATCCTGACAATCACCTGCATCGAAAGGTTGTGAATGAGATAGCTAATCGTGCATTTCTTACCGCTCCCACTAACAATTCTCTTTCAAATCAAAGACCAGAAGATTATCTACCAAAGATTGAAGAACAATATCCAGGCGCGCTTTTAAAACAATTTGTTCCGATTCAACCTGAATTGTGGAAGCTTGAGAGATATGAAGATTTCCTAGAAGCGAGGAGAAATCTTATAACATCGAAGATGAATGAATATCTCAACTCACTAATCAGTGAGCCAGTAGAGGTTAAAGAAAAACCGATTAAAGAAATAATTGGATTTGGTGAAAGCATTCTGCTTGAATTTAAGAGTACATTACAATGGGACATGATCAGGAAGGAAAAGAACAAATCCTTAAGGAAGTCAGTTTTAAAAACTATAGCAGCATTTCTGAACACTGAAGGTGGAACATTAGTTATTGGCGTTGAAGACGACGGAACAATTTGTGGAATTCAATCAGACCTTGCTTTAACAGAAAATTCGACTGATAAATTCTTAATTTTATTAAATACATTAATTACAGATTGTATAGGACCTGAATTTGCAGGTTTGATAAAGACCCGAATCGAATCAGTCGATGATGAGTTAGTTTGTGTGGTAGATGTTGAAAAATCAACAATACCAGCCTACTTAGAGATTGATGGAAAAAAAGAATTCTATGTCCGAATGAATAACTCCTCCATTTCTCTCGATCCCGAGGAAACTGTGAAGTACATCAGCCAAAACTGGAATTAGGAACAAGCAACAATATTAATTACGGCGTTTCCACATCCTTGACCCAGGCGCGCTCTTGTAGGTACCATGCCACCAGGCGGTCCACGCCCTCCTCTAAGCTCACCTGAGGCTGCCAGCCTAAAATGCGGCGCGCCTTGCTCACATCAGCCACATTCTCCAAAACATCCGCCGGGTGCATGGGGATATACTCCACCTGGGCCTTCTTGCCCAAGCGCTCCTCTAACATGAGGATGAGCTGGTTGATGGTGATGACCTCGTGCCCGCCCAAGTTGAAAATGTCATATCCCACCGGGCGGAGGGCTAAGATGGTTCCCCTGGCGATGTCGTCCACATAGGTAAACCCACGCGACTGCTCCCCATCGCCGGTCACGAGCACCGGCCGACCCTCCGCGATCCACTGGCAGAAGCGAAACATGACCATATCTGGGCGGCCTGCGGGACCATACACGGTGAAATAGCGCAAGACGGTCACGTCGATGCCATATAGGTGATGGTAAGCGTAACCAAAGGCTTCGGCGCCTTTTTTGCTAGCAGCATAAGGCGCAAGGGGATGATCAGTGGGGGCGGTTTCAGCGTGCGGCGGTTTGCCTTCGTTGCCATACAGGCTGGAGGTGGATGCCAAGATGAACTTTTTCACGCCTGCGCGGGCGCAAAATTCGAGCATGTTGAGGGTACCTAAGGTATTGGTATACAGGTAGCTCCAAGGGTCCTTGGTGCTGGCGCGTACGCCAGCAATCGCGGCTAAATTGATCACCGCTTCCACCGGCGGTAGCTCTGCCTGCAGCTGTGCGATGAGTGCCTTCTCGGTGATGTCCTTGCGCAAAAAGTGAAAGTCTGAGTTCTGCTGCAGACGCGCTAAACGGTATTCCTTCATGCGCACGTCATAGGCTGGGTTGAGGTTATCTACGCCGAAAACCTTATGGTCGTCCTGTAAGAGGAACTCTGCCAGGCGTGCGCCAATAAAACCAGCGGCGCCGGTGAGCAAGTATGCAGACATCAGAGCTTTACAACCTTCGAGCTCTTTTTGGCGATGTCCTTGAGGGCATTGCGAGCGTCAAAAATCAACGCAGCTTTTTCGTGCACCATAGCGTAATCGACCTTGCTGTGGTTGGTAATGATTGCCACACAATCCGCTTTTTCCACCGCACTTGCGAGGTCTTTCTCCGAGAAGAGATGGAAAAATTCGTGATTCACTTCTGGCACGTAAGGATCGTAGTACGAAACCTCAGCGCCTTTCTCTTGCAGCAGGTGGATAATATCGAAAGCCGGGGATTCACGCAGATCGTTGATGTTGGGTTTATAAGCCACGCCCAAGATTAGCACCTTGCTGCCATTGAGGGGCTTTTTAAACCGGTTGAGCGCATCCTGAATCTTACCCACTACGTAGCGGGGCATGTTAGAGTCAATTTCCGAGGCTAACTCGATGAAGCGCGCGGTGTAGTTGATGGTCTTCATTTTCCAGGAGAGGTACAGCGGATCCACGGGGATGCAGTGCCCGCCCATGCCGGGTCCGGGGGTAAACTTCATAAAGCCAAAGGGCTTAGTGGCAGCAGCGTCAATCACTTCCCAAACGTCGATCCCCAAGCGGTCGCACATCTGCGCCAGTTCATTGACCATGGAGATGTTGACCATGCGGAAAGTGTTTTCCAGCAGCTTGGTCATCTCCGCCACCTCGCTGGTGGAGACAGGAACCACGGTTTCCAGCGCCATGCTATACCAAGCGGTGCCAACCTCGGTACAGTTGGGCGTGATGCCGCCTAGCACTTTTGGGGTGTTGTAAGTGGTCCAATCCGTGCGGCCAGGGTCCACGCGCTCCGGCGAGAACGCTAAGAAGAAGTCCTCGCCGACCTTAAGATCGGAGCTCTGTGTCAGGGTAGGCAGCACCAGTTCGCGGGTGGTGCCTGGGTACGTGCTCGATTCGAGCACGATAATCATGCCGCGGTGCAAGTAAGGGGCTAAAGTGTTGCTCGCGTCCACTATGAAGGACATATCTGGATCGCGCGTTTTACGCAAGGGTGTGGGCACGCAGATCGAAACCGCGTCGATTTCCTTGAGGACGTCGTAATCGTTAGTAGCACGCAGCAAACCGCGTTCGAGGTGCTTGCGCAGCTGCGCGTTGGGCACATCCTGAATGTAGCTCTCGCCCCGGTTGACCATCTCAACCTTTTCACGGTTGGGGTCGATACCGGTGACGTTAAAGCCGGCGTTGGCGAAGGTTACTGCCAAGGGCAAGCCAACATAACCTAATCCGAGAACGCCAATATTGGCTCTCTTCTTTTGGATCAGGTCCAATAATTCGTCTTTTACCATGTTTCACCTAATATTCTTTTTTATATTGACTTTAAAAAAGGCTCAATTGTTCCGGAGGGTTTTCTTTGGTGGGAGATTCTGCGCTCTCGGTATAGTTTTGCTCCATAAGACTGGGCGTTGGTTGGTTCATGAGATCCCGCAAGCGGGAAAAATCTTGAATGAGGGCATCTTTTAATGCGGGTTGGTGCAGCGCTGCTGCAGGATGATACATGGTGACCACAATGCGGCTCTCAACTTTATGGGGGTAACCGTGAATGCGGCTGATCTTGCCATCTTTGATAAAGCGTGCCATCGAGAAACGCCCGAGGGTTACGATGATGCGTGGATTAATGGCTGCAATTTGAGCATCTAAGTATCTCTGGCAAGCTGCAAGCTCTTCGGGTTGAGGGTCACGGTTTTCTGGCGGGCGGCACTTAACCACATTAGTGATGAATACCTCGGAGCGCTTGAGCCCGGCATAGCCAAGCAACTCATCCAGGAAGTTACCTGCGGGACCAACGAAAGGCTTCCCTTGCCGGTCTTCATGAAAGCCGGGTCCTTCGCCGATAAACATGATTTGACTGTTGGCGGGTCCTTCACCAGGCACAACGTTCAGCCTGCCTGCGGCAAGTGGGCAGGCTTGGCATTGCTCAATCTGGTGGCGAATCGCCAGTAAGGTGTCTGCAGCATCCATAAAACTCTCCGAAGTGCAATTTTACACCTAAAACAGGGCTTTTTGGCGTGATTTAAGTCTTTTCTAAGGCTTTGAGCACATGTGGATCAAGCGGGTCGAGGGTAAGCAGCAGGGCATCTTCATGTGTATCCTCGTAATAGCCAGGGCGCAAGCCGACAGGTTGATAGCCCACTCCATAATATAGATGCAGTGCTGCCGTATTGCTGACGCGCACCTCCAAGATTGATTTGCGCGCGCCTGCTTCCCATGCCAGCCGTAGAGCTGAAGCTAACAAACGCCGCCCAACGCCTCTGCCACGCTCTTGGGGTGCAACAGCTAATGTGGCTACTTCAGCCATATCGGCTATTAGCCAGACCACCACCATACCAACGATTTGCGGCTCAGATCCTGCTTCATCCAATTCTGCCACCAAGCAGATGCTGGTTGAATCGGGGCGCAGCTCATAGCGAAACGAGTCTTCCGGCCAAGGGGTGCGGAAGCATGCGCGATCAAGCGCCTCCACCTGGGGCAAATCAGCTAAGGTCATTGGGCGCAAATGTACCTGGAGAGCTTTTGGGCTCATAAATCGGGGACGTTGCTAAGGGTGTGCACGTAAATGGGTGAAAGAGTCACTACATCATCTGCCTTGCCGGATTGCAGGCGCTGCCAAGCCATCTCGGCGAGCACTGCCGGGCGGCGCAAGCCCTGTGCTGGGCTGCACAGCCGTGCGGTTATCCATTTGCGCCCAAGAATGCGGCGTTCTTCTACGCCCATTTCACCACAGATGTAAACTGGAGACTTAATCGTCGCAGCGATTTCGCTTGGGCTGGAGACCTGCACGGAGCCTTCCTGCACCCATTGTTTATCTTGGTTTATATAACGCGCCCAGGCAAAACGCCCGCGTCCAACTTGGAGGAGAGCAATCATAGGGCGGCGTAGAAGTGGCTGCCCCGCAGCTAAGATATCCAGCGAAGGAAAACCAGCCACGGGGATATCTAAGGCTAAGGCTAAGCCTTTGCACACACTCATGCCAATGCGCAATCCGGTAAAAGAGCCTGGTCCAAGGGCAATTCCTAATCCGCTCAAATCTTTCCGGCGGACTTGTGTTCGGGTGAGCATTTCTTCAATTGCCGGGACAAGCTCGGTGGTATGGTAGCTTTGGCTGCGCCAAGTTTGTTCACTCAGGATTTGTACCCCGTCAAAAAGGGCTAACCCAATCCAATTGGTGGAAGTGTCAATTGCCAAAAGCATCAAAAGGCTCCAAAGACTAATATTTTTAGGTTTTTAGCTAATTCTTGGTAAGGCTCGCCTTGTGGAATGATGGTGAGATTCCGGCGTTCTTCGGCAATCCAACGCATTTGGATCCATAAATTCTCTTCTGGCAGGTTGGATTTGATGCGCTCAGCCCATTCCAAAACCAAGATACCATTGGCGAGCAGGTTGGGCAAATCCAATATCGCCACATCCTCAGGGGAATCGGAAAGCCGGTAGGCATCGGCATGGTATAAATGCTGCCCGTTAGGGTGCCGGTAATCATTCATGATAACAAAAGTCGGACTGGAGACACGGTCAGCTGAACCCCACCCTTGCGCAATGCCTTGCACCAATGTGGTTTTGCCCGAGCCTAAGTCGCCTTCTAAGCAAATGATATGCCCAGGTTTGAGCAGGCTGCCTAAACGGATGCCCACGCGGCGGGTCTGTTCGGGGCTATGCGAGAAAAATTCAAAGGTGTTTGGGCTCAAAATTGGCATATTCTTCGCTTAGATTAATGTGATTTGATTATACATCAGCAAGTAACAGGTTTGCGAACTGGTAGGTTGAAGTTAACTGCTAATCGCGTTTCAGCTATTCTTAGTGAAGGAGTTTTCTGGTGGTTGAACTTTTGGAAGGTAAGTCTTCATGCGGCGGGCTAACTCCCGGCGAGTGAGCAAGACGCGATGCCCGCAAGTGAGGCACACCAAGCCAATATCCGCACCTAAGCGCACGATTTCCCACTCATATCCGCCGCAAGGGTGAGCTTTACGCAGGCGGACATGATCTCCAAGGTTTATTTCTGGCAGCATAAAGCCATTATACCTTCTGCACTGAAGTCAAAGTGCGGTTTTCGCCCATGTTATAATCCCTACCAGGTGAGAGCATGCTCGACCTTAGTTCATCAGTCCTTATTTCCCGCATCCTGACTCTGCTGATTGCTTTTACAGCCCACGAATATGCACACGGCTGCGTCGCTGAGCTTTATGGGGATGACACTCCGCGTTTGGCAGGCAGGCTCACCCTCAACCCGCTTAGCCACCTTGATCCAATTGGTACGCTGCTGCTTATTCTGTTCGGCTTCGGTTGGGCTAAGCCTGTTCCAATAAACCCCGAAGTCATCCGCCGTAAAAGCAAGGCTGGTGTAATGGTAGTTTCTCTAGCAGGGCCATTTTCTAACTTCTTTCTGGCATTGGTTGGAGCCATACCTTTACGCTTTTTAGGGGTTTCTCCTTTTGCCAGCAGCACCACGAACATTTTCCCCACGCTAGGTCAGTTCTTAGTAGAATTTATTTTCCTCAACCTCACGCTATGGCTCTTTAATTTGCTTCCTTTTGCCCCCTTAGATGGCGAAAAAGTGCTCGAGTATTTGCTGCCAGAGAGTGCGCAGCCAGCCCTTGCGAGCATTCGCCCCTATGGCATCTTTATCCTCCTGGCACTAATTTACATCACGCCTTTATTAGGCTTTGATCTGTTTGCGAACTTGATTGGTGTCCCGGTGTTGAACATCACGCGCTTTCTGATTGGTATTTAATGGCGAGCAATGAACTATTATTGTTACTTAGTAGAATGTGCTAATGGTGCCTACTATACCGGCTGGACAGTTGACCCTGCCAGGCGCTTAAAGCAGCATAATGCCGGCAAAGGGGCACGTTACACCCGTTTATATGGACCGGTGCGTTTGGTTTATGTAGAGGCTGTGCCAGATCGGAAAGCGGCGCTTAAGCGTGAGGCGGAAATCAAGAAGATGAAGCACACGGGCAAAACCAACCTAATTGCCCAAACAGAACAAAACTTAGTTGATCAGTTTTCCATTAACGTTACAGAAAACTAATGCATACGGCGGGCACTGATAACCAACAAAATCACCCCTGCCAGCACTAATGCTACCAAACCGAAGCCGACATAACGCGTTGGACCTGTAAAAATGCGCTCGAAAATGCCTGGTCCTGGCGTAGGCGTGACGGTTGGCGTAGCTGTAATGAAGGGCGTCAGGGTGGGCAAGGGCGTAAGTGAAGGGCGCAGCGTCGCTGTTGGAACCTGTACTGTGCCGCTGGTCAGTGCGGGTTGCGGGGATGTGGCTTGCCGAATAACTAGCACCTGACCAGGCTGAATGACACTCTCGGCGGTGAGCCCATTGAGCGCTAGCAGCTCATCTAAGGAGATACCATACGCCTCAGCAATGGTAATCAGAAACTGCCCTTCTTGAACTGTGTGAGAAATGCTGCCATCTGGAGCTGGGGTAGAAAGCGTTAGTCCAAAAGGATTACTGCCTGTCGTTGGGCTGGGTTGTTGCTCTTGCCCAGCAGCCCGTGCCCATGCAGGCAGTAAGTAGAAATTGCTAGATAAAATGACCGCTATAAGCACTGCCAACAAAGGAAGTGCAAACTTAGTTTGAGGATTTTTCATTTGGAAAGCCTTTACTTTATGCTCAAGCAGTATAGCACAGCTGCGTAACTTTAGAGTTCGCAGGAACATTTCATGCATGATGCCGTCTATTAATAAATGAAGCAACGTTATACCCTCAGCACGAACAAGCCTCTTGAGGCACAGTTCTCGCTATAATAGCTAAATGATATCGTTGCCTGAAGGGAATTTATAAATACAGGATTAATCAGAGGCGTATGCAAACAGAAAACAGTTTTTCAAAAATTAATCCCGGCATTCAAATTGTGTTTATTATAGTGGCTGGGCTGCTTTTGGCTGCTATTGGAGGCATAGGTTACGTCTATGCATTTGAATCACGGCACGCTGAGACGATTTATCCGGGTGTAAGCGTTGCAGGAGTGGACCTTTCCGGGCTGACCGAGGAAGAAGCGCGCGAAAAGTTGGAAAACACGCTTACCTACCCAGAGCAGGGCAAAATCCTCTTTATTTACGGTGATAAACGCTGGCTTTATGCCCCACAACAATTAGGTTTCAGCTTGGATGCAGCTCAGAGCGCACGGCAAGCTTTTGCTGTTGGCAGAGAAGGCAGCCTCAGCGAAAACCTTTCTGTGCAGATGACTGCCGCACAGTACGGCATAAACTTAGCGCCTGTGGTGCAATATGACCAACGCCAAGCTTATGCCGTCTTGCAAACACTTGCCAGCCAGGTCGATACGCCTGTGGTGGAAGCGGCTCTTAGCCTCAACGGCACAGATGTGGTTATCACGCCGGGTCAGGTTGGCTGCCAGGTTGACTTGGACGCCACCCTAAAGGCGCTTGACGAATTGCTTTATGGGCAGCGAGAAGGAGCTGTCCCCTTGGTTATGGTGGAGCAGCAGCCGCAGATTATGGATGCAACGGAGGCTGGCGAGTTTGCCCAGCAGATCCTCAGTGAGGCATTGGTGCTCAGCTTGCCTGAGGGTAATCAATCGGCTGGTCCTTGGCGTATTGAGCCTGAAGACCTGGCTAAGCTGATTGTTATCGAGCGCCAAGACAATGGCGCTTCGGCTGAATACCAGGTTTCGGTGAACCAGCAAGCCATGAGCAATTACCTGAGCAGCTTAGCCCCCGTGGTGCATACAGAGCCAGTGAATGCGCGTTTCATCTTCAATGATGACACCCGCCAGTTAGATCTGCTCCAGCCTATGGTCGTGGGACAAGACCTCAATATCCCAGCGAGTTTGGAAGCTATCAACACAGCACTGGGAGCAGGTGAACATACGGTTACCTTAGTACTGGATGCAATTGATCCGCCGGTAAAGGATGACGCTACCGCTGAGAGCTTAGGCATTACTGAACTGGTAAGCATGGAAACCTCCTATTTTTATGGCTCCGATCCAGGCAGAGTGCAAAATATCACTTTAGCCTCTCAGGCTTACCACGGGCTGCTGGTTGCGCCTGGAGAAACTTTCTCGATGGCGAGCTACCTCACCGATATCAGCCTAGAGAATGGCTATGCCGAAGCCCCCATCATCTACGGCAACGAGACCATTCAAGGCGTGGGCGGCGGGGTGTGTCAGGTGAGCACTACGCTTTTCCGCACGGCTTTTTATGGCGGCTTCCCCATTGTGGAGCGGCACGCGCATGCTTACCGCGTAGGTTATTATGAACAATCAGCGGATGGCAGCCGTAACCCAAACCTTGCCGGCTTAGACGCCACGGTTTACTTCCCGCTGGTAGATCTTAAATTTGTCAATGACACGCCTTACTGGTTGTTGATGGAAACGTATGTCTACGGTTATTCGCTCACCTGGAAGTTTTACTCCACCAGCGACGGCCATACGGTGGAATGGAATACTACAGGAATCACTGACATCGTGGAACCCCCCGAGCCGATATACCGCGAAAATCCCGATTTGCCCCCCGGCACCATCGAGCAAGTGGATTGGCCTGTGGAAGGTGCTACAGTGATTATCAACCGCACAGTTTATAAAAATGGAGGGGTCTATTTTACGGACTCCTTCCGCACCGACTACGTGCCTTGGGGGGCTATCTATGAATATGGCCCTGGGACAGAAATCCCACAGTAGTCTGGTGAATGTGCTTCAAAACTTGCTTATATGTGCCTATGGTAAAATAGACGCACCTGCAGACTAACACTGCAAATGGTAATTACCTGCTAGAAAGAAACTGGAGGATTCGTGATTAATCAAGAATTACTCGAACTTCTACGCTGCCCGGTCTGCGTTAAAGAACACAAGGGCACCTTAGAACTTTACCAAGAAGCTTGGCTCATCTGCCAAGATTGCGATCGCAAGTACCCGATCTGGGATGATATCCCGGTGATGCTCATTGATGAGGGCTCCAAGTGGCAGCAAACCAAGAAAGAGGATTTGCCTGTTCCTCCTCCGCAAGAAGGTTAGAAAAATCAGCGCCCGGAGTTAGCACCCGGGACGCATAATAGAGATATGATGAAAAACTTCTTTGAAAAGATTAAAAATGCCTTGCCTAAAGACCGCAAAACGCAAATTATTGTGAGCGTTTTGGTTGTATTAGGCTTGGTAGGTGGGATTGCCTTAGGGAATTTCAGCAGCAACTTCGTTGCCGGCATGACTATCGTCAACCTGCCCGGGGTTCCAGTTCTGCCAGAGAGCACCTTGGACCCCAATGCCACACCAGGATCTGAAAACACCCTCCCGACAGCAACACTGCAGCCACTATTAGAAACACCAGAACCTTGGGATGGGAAAAGCCGCGTAAATATTCTTATTATGGGCTTGGATGCGCGCGACTTAGATGATAAAGCCCCTCGAACCGATACCATGATCCTGTTCACCTTAGACCCAGTGAACCTCACCGCAGGGATGATATCCATCCCGCGGGACCTGTGGGTAAAGATTCCTGGCTCTGATTACAACAAAATCAACACAGCTTATAGCATCGGCGAATCCTATAAGCTGCCCGGCGGTGGGCCAGCCTTAGCTGTGAAGACGGTGGAAGACTTACTGGGTGTACCGATTCAATACTATGCTCAAATTGACTTTGAGGCATTCATCAAGTTTGTTGACCATATAGAAGGGGTTAAAGTAAATGTTCCCTATCGTATGCAATTAGATATCGTTGGCACTCAAAGGTCAGTATGGGTTGATCCGGGTGTTGTAACCTTGCCAGGCGAATTAGCATTAGCTTACGTGCGCATGCGGAATACGGAAGGTGGCGATTTTGACCGAGCCCAGCGTCAACAGCAGGTAATCTTAGCTATCCGCGACCGCATCCTAGACTTTAATATGATGCCAACGCTGCTTGCTAATGCCAACGCGATTTATGCCGATCTTTCCGCTGGGATCAGGACCAATCTCACCCTAAGTCAAGCTCTCAGCTTAGCGCAGACCATTATGAAAGTACCTCGGGATCAAATCAAGCAAGCTGTGATTGACGGGGAATATGTCAACTTCGGCAAATCCCCAACAGGCTTAGATATCTTGCGCCCAATTCCGGATAAGATCCGCGAGCTGCGCGATGAGATTTTTTATGGGCAAACTACCAACGCAAGCTCTACCAATCAGAATATTCAAGCTATCTTGCAAGATGAGCATGCTAACGTTTCGGTGCGCAATGCTTCGTCCGTTGCCGGCTTGGCAGAGAAAACCGCTGAGTATCTTAAGGGGCAGGGAATCAACGTTGTTGAAGTGACCGATGCAGGCTACCAGGTCTACTCCCGCGTGACGCTTTATGGCAGCAAGCCCTACACGCTGCGTTACCTCGTGGATTTGCTCAAGATTACCTCTTCGTCCAACATCGTCTATGCCTATGACCCCGCTGCGACGGTGGATATTGTGGTAGAGCTGGGCGATGATTGGGCAGCCAGCAACACGTTGCCGTAACTTTTCGCAATATTAAGCATCAGGCGGATCGTCGATTCGCCTGTTTATTTTTTGATGCCACATTAATTCTTAAGGGGTGGCTTTTTGCAACTGTTCAGCGAGGTCAGCTAACGCGCGGGCGTCAGCCTCTGCGCCGCCCTCAGCTAACAGCGCTTGGGCTTGGATAGTAAGAGCACCCACCGGGTCAGGGTCGGCAAGTAAGGCTAAGCGACTTTGTGCACGCATCAGATCTGCATTGGCTTGATAGGCGCGCGCAATCATCAAGCGGTATTCTGCTTTAGCGGCTGGGCTCAGCTCGGCGGGCAAGGCAATTTGCTGTTCAACCGGCAGAATCAGCAGCGCGATAATCAAACCAATTGCTAAGCCGATTATCAAACCGGTCAGTAAGAACCAAGGGCTGTTATTCTTCGTTTCCATCGTTGTGGCTTGCTTCCCACTGCCGGTAAATAGCCGGGTCAATAGCTTCGATCAGGGCTTGCATTTTAGCCAAATCTTCTGGCTGGTAACCAACCCCTTGGGCGTAGTTAATTGCATTCACGAGTAGCGAATAGGGGTCATCGGGTTCCACCTCAGCCAGTTCATCGAGCGCCAGCAATGGATCTTGCGTTTCGGCAAATTGCTCGGCTGCCATGAGCACCAGGTCGGTCTTGAAATCCGCCCGAAGGCGCGATAGGTCAGCCTCTTGCGGGGCAGCAGCCGGCTTGAGCAACCAGCCATAAGCCAAGCCCGCGCCCGCGCCGACGGCAATCATCAGGATAAAAAGCAGAACCCGCGTGCTTTTTTTATGCATAAAACCTACTCTGGCATCATCGGCATCTGGATGCCGTGCTCGCGGGCAAAGCGGATAGCTTCGGGATAGCCGGCATCAGCATGCCGCACCACCCCCATCCCCGGATCCACAGTGAGTACGCGCTGCAGGCGAACAGCCGCTTCGGGTGTGCCATCCGCGACGATCACCTGACCGGCGTGCTGGCTGAAGCCGATACCCACGCCGCCGCCATGATGGAAAGACACCCATGTGGCACCACACACGGCGTTGATGAGCGCATTCAGAATAGGCCAGTCACTGATAGCATCGCTGCCATCGCGCATAGATTCCGTCTCGCGGTTGGGGGATGCCACTGAACCAGCATCCAGATGGTCTCTGCCGATGACGATGGGCGCGCTGATTTTACCCTCAGCTACCAGGCGGTTGAAAGCCAAGCCAGCTTGGGCGCGCTCACCATATCCAAGCCAGCAAATGCGTGCAGGTAAGCCTTGGAAGGGCACTTTCTCGCGCGCCATGCGCAGCCAGCGCAGCAAATGCTCATTTTCGGGGAAGAGCTCTGCAATAGCTTCGTCCGTGCGGTAGATATCCTCCGGGTCACCGGAAAGTGCCACCCAGCGGAAAGGACCTTTGCCTTCGCAGAAAAGCGGGCGGATGTAGGCTGGCACAAAGCCGGGGAAGTTGAATGCGTCCTTCACGCCGGCGTCAAAGGCGCGCTGGCGGATGTTGTTGCCATAGTCGAAAACCTCTGCGCCTTTCTTTTGGAAGTCAAGCATGGCTTGCACATGCTTGGCAATGGATTGTGCGGCTAAGCCGGCGTAGCGTTGTGGATCAGCCTTACGCAGCTGGGCGGCTTCCTCCACCGAAAACCCGCTGGGCACGTAGCTGAGCAAATCATGCGCCGGCGTCTGATCGGTGACCACGTCGGGGATGACGCCGCGCAGCTCCAGTTCGGTGTAAATATCAGCCGCGTTGCCAATCAACCCGATGGATTTCGGTACGCCTTGCTGCTGCGCTTCCTCCACCATGGTCATGGCTTCTTCCAAATTATCGGAGACCGCGTCCACATAGCCGATCTCCAAACGGCGTTGGGCGCGCTCGCGGTCGACCTCCACGATCAAGCCAACACCTTCGTTCATGGTGATAGCGAGCGGCTGGGCGCCGCCCATGCCGCCCAAGCCGGCGGTGAGCACAAATTTACCTTTGAGTGAGGACCAGCCGCGCTTTTGGGCGAGTGAACCTAAAGTTTCGTAGGTGCCCTGCAGGATGCCTTGCGTGCCGATGTAAATCCAAGAGCCCGCTGTCATTTGGCCATACATAATCAGACCTTTGGCTGCCAGTTCGTCGAAATGTTCCTGCGTAGCCCAATGGGGAACTAAGTTGGAGTTGGCGATGAGTACGCGCGGCGCGTCAGGGTGGGTTTTGAAGATTGCCACCGGCTTGCCGGATTGCACCAGTAGGGTTTCGTCCTCGTTCAGCCTGCGTAGGGAGGCTAAGATAGCATCGAACGCTTCCCAGGAGCGGGCAGCTTGCCCCCTGCCGCCATAGACCACCAGGTCTTCGGGTTTTTCCGCAACTTCTGGGTCGAGGTTGTTTTGGATCATGCGGTAAGCCGCTTCGATCTGCCAATTCTTGCAGGTTAGTTGGATGCCGCGCGGTGCACGGACAACTCTTGGTCCAGACATATGGTGAGTCCTCCTGAAACTAAGAATTAAGCTGATTATACATCAACGCTGCCCGGAAGCCTGAGAGGGATATAAAAAGAATGGGGTTACCTTTCCTACTGCGAGCTCACTTGATTTAATCTACGGGATTGGTTTAATCAAGATGCTTAGGCAACCAACTCCAGCAAATTCCCTTCCGGGTCTTGCAGGCTAACCTCATAGTAACCGTCACCGGTGATGCGCGGGCCGCTGAGAATCAGGCAGCCGACTTGGGCTAGTTCCTGCGCGAGAGCGTCCACGCGCTCGCGGCTGCCTAGTGCAAAGGCAATGTGGTTATAACCGGAGGCAGGTGCATCCTGCTGCGGGTGCGGCGTCAGTTCAGGGCGGGTCATCAACTCCAGCCGTGCCCCGCCAGAGAAGCTGAGGAAATAGGTTTGCAAGCCGGTTTTAGGGTTGTGATATTTTGCGCTGGCGCTGGCATCGAAGTGCTGCACGTAAAAATCCTTCATCCCTTCCAAGTCCTGCACGTAGAGAGCAATGTGGGCAAGCTGCATCAGTAGTTTCTCCTATGAACACAATTTTAGCTGATAATGAACAGCGCAATGGAGAAGCCTTGTTTATTCATGGTACCCTACGGGCAGGCTCTGCACTCAGAGGCCGGCGAGAACAAAGGCTCTGTTCTGGCATGGTCTCCCGACCGTGCCAGGCCTGTGACCGTTAAGTCTCAAGATCTGTCTTTGATAGAGGAAAAATTAGCAATGAGCATTGAAATTGGGGAGACCTGCGGTCAAGTTCCTCGCTCGGTACCCTACGGGTAGGCTACGCACTCTGGAGACCGGCGAGAGCAAGTTTAAATAAAAGAAAATTGACCTTGCTGGGAGTGCGAAGCCTCCTGTAAAGGGGTGCGAAGCCTCCTGTAAAGGAGTGCACAGCCCCCAGAACCTCTCTCATAAAATTTAAATACAAAATGACCCTGCTGGGACTCGAACCCAGAACCTAACGCTTAAGAGGCGCTTGCTCTGCCAATTGAGCTACAGGGCCATGTGCAACTAAATTATAGCATATCCCGGCTTGAAAAAAGTCTCTGGATAAACCAGAGACTTTCGGGTTTCTAGCTCCCCGGAGAGGACTCGAACCTCTAACCTAGCGGTTAACAGCCGCCCGCTCTGCCGATTGAGCTACCAGGGAAGGCAATAATCATTATATATATTTGGCCAGGCAGTGTCAAGCAAACGCTGGCAAAGAATGGAGAATAGGATTGTTACCCATATCTTCCGCCAGCACTTTGTGCTTGAGCACTAAAATCAACAAAGTTAAATTGCGCGAAAACACACATGATGATTAGTGTAGTCTCTCTGTATGATCCGTGAGCGTGCCAGTCAAGTAAGCCTGAATAGCCGCATCAACATCGCGTAAATCTGTAATAATAGGTTGAATGTTCAATCGGCGCATGCTTTCATAGGCGCCCATGCCCATCCCTCCACAAATTACAACTGTGCAGTCGCTAATGGTATCTGCCATACTGGCGTGCTTCTGGTGGGATGCTTCATCAAACCCATGCGCAGCATGCTCTTGTTCGCCATGGGCATGCTCAGCCGCAAATTCGTTGTGCCCGAGCTTATGCCTCAATTCCCGACTCACTTCCTTACCGTCTTCAAATGTGACCACCAGAAAATAGGGCGCACGTCCAAAATGCTGGCTGATAGACTTTTCGTTATCCGTAACAAATGCAATTTTCATAAACCGTGATCCTTCACCTAATTTTTTATCATCATATCAGATTATTCCGTTTGATGGAAAACAGGCGAAGGAATGAATCTTCGCCTGTGGGCATTACTCACTTATTTGATGGTCAGCTATCTTTTTGCTAAGTTGCAAACGTATCCATTTTCTATTGATATACCTCGAACTTAAGCAGCGCATCTCAGTTAGGCAAATAATCGTTATCCGCTCTACTCATCCCAATAAAAATGGTCTGAAACCGCAAAGCTGTCAGATTCGATTAGGCAACCTCGATTTTTACCGGTGTGGTATTACTAATGTTATCTGAAATTGGGCAGCGAGCTTCGATTTCTTTCGCAAACTTTTCTTTTTCTTCATAGGTCATGTCACCATCGATCATCATTTTGACCGTGATGCTGGTAAAACCTGGGCGAATGTCGTTCCGCTTTCCCATCAGGACATCTGTATCAATCTCCCCTTCAACATGAGCTTCAATTTTATTTACAGGCAAATGTTTTTGCCGAGCAATGATCAAACCGACCGTAACCATGCAGCTACCTAAGGATACAAACAGGTACTCCAGAGGCGTCATGCCAGCATCATTCCCGCCGCCTTCCACTGGTTGGTCAATAATGACGATATGCTTTCGAGCTTTAGATTCTACTGTGAATTTTTCTTTACTTGAAAGTTCAACACTGACAATTTTGGTTCCCATAAACACCTCTTAATTTATTATTTTGTTTTGTTGGATTATAGCCCCAAGCTTCGAGATAGAAACTGTGAGTTTGCCAAGAAGATTTAAATATTAAGGCATGCCCTATCCAATAGGGCATGCCTGATATTGGAAGGAAATGTAATTATTTCTTCCCGTTTCCAAATTGGTTGCCCGTGCCGTCGCGCGGAGCGATGCCGCCATCGCCGCAGCTGCCATCACGTAGGCGAGCCTGATCCATGTCGCAGTCGCCGTTAGCGCAAGCGCCAGCTCCCTGGCCAGCCCCATTGCCTGCTGGCTGTTCAGCTTGGCCATATTGCATGCCTGCCCCTGCACCGATTGGACCTTCGCCAGTGCAGCCTTCGGGGTTCGGGCAATTCTCACCGCTGCCGTCCTGCAGGCGCAAACGGATTTGGTCTTGCGTCATGGCGCAATCCCCATTGCATGTACCTTCACCCCCGGGACCGTAGCCGGCATTTAACCGGTTGCGTGTGAGAACCGGTTGCTGTAAAACTTCCTCCGTTGCTTGAGGTGTTTCGGTTGCCTCTTGGGCAGACACGATTTTTACCGCACCAAAAGCTGCGGCGCCCAAAAACAGGGCAATCAACGTGATACTTAAAACTTTCTTGTTCATTTTTTACTCCTTCACATATTGACTGACTGTGCAGTCGTTGTATTGATGTGCTTACTATAGCAAGCAGGTATGCAGAGAACGTGAACAAAGTATGAAGAAGTGATGAAGATTGCCATTTGGAAAGATTTTCGACAGGAAATCATGTTAAATCCATTAATTATTGTGTAAACTAAAGGCAGAAGACGTTCATATTTTCTAAGGTAAATGTTATGCCTAAGATTTTAATTGTTGAAGATGAAAAAGAGCTCAATAAAGTTATGCAAGCTTATCTCTCTAAAGCTGGCTATCAAACCCTAGGGGCTTATCGCGGAGATGAAGCCTTGCACCTATGGGAAAGGGAATCGCCGGACCTGGTATTGCTGGACCTGAACCTACCTGGCATGGATGGGTTGGAGGTTGCCAAGAGGATCCGCAAGGTTAAAGATACGCCCATCATTATGGTAACCGCTCGGGTAGATGAAGTCGACCGCTTGATTGGGCTGGAGCTGGGGGCAGATGATTACATTACCAAGCCATTTTCCCCGCGCGAAGTTGTCGCCCGGGTCAAAGCGGTCTTGCGCCGCAGCAACCGACCTCCGGAAGCCGGCGGCATTTTGCAATTAGGGGACCTGCGCCTGGATCCAGAAAGGCACGCGGTTACGCTCCGGGACCAAGCGGTTGAGCTTACGCCCACCGAGTTCGATATGCTGAAGTTGCTGCTCTCACAACCCGGGCGGGCATTTACGCGCCTGCAGCTACTGGAAGCTGCCCAAGGAGTGAGCTATGAGGGTTATGAGCGCAGTGTGGATGTGCACATCAAAAACCTGAGACACAAGCTGAAAGAGGTCGACCCCGATTCAAGCTATATCGAGACTGTATTTGGGGTGGGATACCGCGCCACGCCCATGGAGGAGTAATATGCGTACCCGCCTCATCTTAGCTTTTACCTTGGTGATTGTGATCGCCTTAAGCACAGTGCTGATTGTGGCTAATCTTTCCGCTGAGACGCAGGTGCAAGGCTATTTGCGCCGCTTTGGCATGGACGGAGAAACTGACCTGATGCAATCCCTTGCTGATTATTACCGCCAGCATCAAAGCTGGGCTGGTGTAGAAGCTCTCCTGACTCCTGCAAATGGGCAAGCTGGAGAGCAGGGGCAAGGACGGGGGCGCGGATCGGGAGCTGGACAGAGCGGCAGCCAAGCTGGCGGGTTGCTCAGCCAGAACGTCATCGCTGATTCTGATGGGGTGATTGTCTATGCTCCTGACCCGGCGCGCATCGGCGAAACTCTGAGTCAGAGCGAGCTACAATCTGCTCAGGCAATAGAGGTGGACGAACAAGTTGTGGGCTATCTGCTGACGCCAGGAAGCGCAGGCGGCCTGCCGGCTAACTTTGCAAGCCAGCTGCTGGCTAAGGTACGCAACGCTACCCTATTGGCAGCTCTCATTTCTGGCGTCGTAGCGTTGATTCTAGCCCTAGTATTGGCTAATCAGGTGACCAAGCCGGTAAAAGTGCTCACCCAATCCGCTGAGCGCATCGCGCAGGGAGACCTGAGCCAGCAAGTTGATGTTAAGGGTCCGCCTGAAGTGGTAACCTTAGGGCAAACTTTGAACAGCATGGCGGAGTCGCTTCAGCGCTCCGAGAAGAATCGGCGCGCGTTGACAGCTGATATCGCCCACGAACTGCGCACACCGTTGGCGGTTCAGCAGGCTAACCTGGAAGCACTGGAAGATGGCGTTTACCCCCTTAGTAAAGAAGCCTTGAAGCCGCTGCGGGAACAAAATGAGCTCCTTATCCGCTTGGTGGAGGATTTGCGCACACTTTCACTGGCAGATGCCGGCGAATTGGAACTGCATAAACGCTCGGTTGACCTGCTGGAGCTAACTCATTTAACGGCTAAAAGCTTTGAACCGGCATTGGCAAAGAACGCCATTACCTTACAAGTGAGGAGCATCAGCGAGTTGCCAAGGGTAAACGCTGACCCTGACCGCATCCAGCAGATTTTGCACAATCTGCTGCAAAACGCTTTGAGGTATACCCCAGCTGGTAAAAGCATCGACATCGAGCTGCAATCAGAAGGCAAAGAAATACGCTTAGATGTGCGTGACCATGGCGCTGGCATTCCCCCGGAGGCATTCGATTTAATTTTTGAGCGCTTTTATCGCGCGGATAGCAGCCGCGAGCGTGAAAGCGGGAGTACCGGCTTAGGCTTAGCCATCGCACGTAAACTGGCTGAAGCGCATGGCGGCACCCTCACTGTTTCAAATCACCCGCAAGGGGGTGCGGTTTTTACATTGCGGCTGCCGATTTAAGTACTCTAACTGCCGCGGTCGTAAATGCGAATGACAAACTGCTCAGCCTGCCTTTCGCGATGGTAGCTGTGAACAAGGTAAGCCACGAGTTTCTCTCCCTGGTCTATGAGCGCTGCTAAGAGCGCGTTTTTCTCCCGCGGGATATAGCCAATCTTCTCTCCTTCCATGCTCTGCACGGCAATAGTCTGGGGATCGTAGGGGTTTTGGGGCTCCCGCACGAGCATGAGGGCATCCCAAAAGGCGAGTTCCTCGCCATGCTGACCAAGATCGTGGTAGTACGTACCAGCCACATGCGTTTGTAGTAGGAATACCAGAAGTGGTTCAGGCGCAGGCGGAAGAACTTCGCGGAAGCGCAAATTATAGCAAGTGGCAATGAAAAGATTGGCACAAATCGGCATGGAATGGGCCTAAAATAAAAATGCCAGACGCCACCCGAGTGGTAAATATCTGGCCAACGATTGGAAAAGATGCTTTTGTATTTTAGTGAACGGAAAGGTCTTCTCCTAGATGTTATATGTAAGGAAATGTTATTTGTTGTTATTTATATTTCTCACAAACGTAAGGGTCAGGTATTGTGTCAATTTGTACAATTTTCCAACCATCTTGGTCTTTGATAACAGTCAATGCAAATGGATAGGTTCCAGAAGGTCCCGCTCCCATCATTCCCTCCTTATATTCTACCTTTACTTCAACAATAAACCGTTTGCACCGGTCGTTCTCTATAGGAATGCTCGCTGTAGGTGTACCTGCATTTAATGTAGCACTCCAAATAGGATAACCTTCAATGGATAGCAGGTCTAATGATTCGTAGAAAGTCTCTGCTTCCGCGATGAACTCCTCTGAGGTTTTCCTGTGAGGCTGTGATGGACTTAACAACTGATAAGCTTCCGCATATTTTTGAGCACTCATAAATTCGTAATAAGCTTCTACGGCTGACTGAGCTGTCATTGCTTCGGAAATATCCGTTTCTATCACTGGAATAGTAATCGTAGCCTTTTTTTCTGTCTGAGATGATTGTGAACTTTCTGGCAGATTTGTTTCCGTTTCCAAGGTTACACTTGACGGCATTTCTGTTGTTCGATCCGTTCTTGCATTGCCAATACAGGAGGACAGAATGAGAATAAGCAGAATTGAGAAAAAGGATAACTGGAAAATTTTGAAATTAAAGTTCATGTCATGATCTCCTTGTATTTGTTATTGTAAATGGCTTATTCTAAATGCAAATATTTGAATAGTCTGTACAGGTCAGACTGCAGAAGAGTAGATCTGCGGTCTGACTCTTTCGCTACATAATCTTACCCCGGTTATCAATAACCTGTGATGTGTAGAAAACGAACGCCACCATAGTCGTAAGAGGAAAATGGATAATTATCCACATCGTCACTATGTCCAGCGACATATGGATACCAATAGGTAGCTGAAATTTGCTGCGAATAAACAACTATTACAATGTGATCCCATGATCCCCCATCACCCCATTCATACTCTATGATGTCGCCTTCGTACATCTAACTTTCCGTTGATTCCTCTTCACCTTCCGGCCTACCTGTCCAGAAGTGGCCATTGATAATGAAATCGTAGAGATTCTTAACATCCGCCCAAGCGGCGGCGCGGTATTCACATTGCGGCTGCCAATTTAAGTATTCTAACTGCCGCGGCTATAAATGCGGATGACAAACTGCTCAGCCTGCCCTTCATGATGATAGCGGTGGGCAAGATAAGCCACAAGCTTTTCTCCACGGTCCATTCGGGCTGCTAAGAGCGCGTTTTTCTCCCGTGGGATGTAGCCAATCATCTCTCCTTCCGGGCTCTGCACGGCAATGGCTAGTGAATCATACGGATTGTGTGGTTCACGGATGAGGGCGAGCTCATCCCAAAAAGCAAACCCTCGGGCTCGGACTCCTAGGTCATGGTAGTACGTACCAGCCACATGCGTCTGCATCAGGAATACAAAAGGCAGTTCTGGTTCTGTCGGGAAGACCTCACGGATGCGCCCGGTTAGCCACGATTCAACTTGCACGCACATACCAGGCTTAGGTACCTTGTTGACCATATCTGGCGGGATGAGCAAGTCGAGGAGCATGCCGGGGGTATCAATTACCGCAGCATATACTAACTTTCCACTCACCTCGTTGACAAAGCTCGTCAATGTACGGATGATGCCTCCGAATTGCAACAGCGGAAAGATGTCTCTTTGCTTCTCTTGTTGACCCTCATCCTGCATCAAGATATGGCAAACGCTCAAATCAGCCTCGTTTTTACCGACTGGCATGGTTTTGGTTCCAGCCGGGTAAAGCCGGACAGTCTCTGGGAAGGCGGCTAACTGCACCGTAGCTTTGCAGGGCAAGGTTAAGTGCTCGTACCAATGATAATTAGGCGGCTGGAAGAGGATTTGGTAACCCTCGGTGTGGGTTTCGCTGAGCTCTTTTAGGTTTAATAAGGATTGGACACGTAAATCTTTCTCAGCACCCACTTGCAACTGGAATAACCCATCTACACTTTTGGCTGAGGCTTCTAAGCGGTTGAGAAGCGTTCCGGACTGATCGGTGGAGGAGTGATAGTGAAAATTAAAGCCCTCACTTTTACCCCTATCTTGTAAAGCTTCCCACATCTCGATGCCTTGCTTGGTGAGCAAGGAGCGGTAGGTCAGATTGTGCAAATCTAATTGGGTAAAATGCTCGCTAAAAAAGTCCCAGAACTGCTTAAAATCGCTTTCTGTGGAAGATTTGTATCCTAAGCATTCGAAGAAGCTGATCATCGTTTGCTCCGCTGAAGATTATAGCTTGAAAACATGCTTGCCTGATGTGAAGTGATAACTCAGCGAAAATAGATTCGGTAATTGAGACTATAATGAACCCACTAGGTAGCACGAATGTGCTTAGACCTTGTAGAGGCAATTATGAAAGAAAATAAAAAGAAACCTATTTTAGCTATCATCCTTGGAATACTTCTCCTGATTGTTGTTGCGGGAGGGATCTTTGTTCTAGCCAACTGGAACCGCTCTTTGGGGGAGCCGTTAGGCTTGCCTACTAAGACTTCAGGAACCAGCGGTAGTTTGGCAGCGAATGGCTCAAACAATGAGACCTCGACCAATGACTTTGCTGGAGAAGGTGAGCAAATAAGTGCTATACCCATCCCTACAGAACTCGTTGGGGAGCCTATTTGCGGTGACACCAAAATTATGTACCTTTTAGCTGCCGGCATTGATTCCACCGACCCGGAATATCTTTACGGTTTATCGGACGTCATCCGTGTGATACGCATCGATTTTGTCACGCCCAAGGTAACCGTTCTGACCCTGCCACGCGACCTGGAAGTACGAATCCCTGATTTGATCCCATCTGTGAAGGATGAAATATACAACGCCAAGCTAAACCAAGCCTACTTTTACGGCGGACCAGGCATGGGTTTTTACGAAGGCCCAGGTGGCGGCCCAGGGTTGCTGGCGCGCACGATTGCATATAACTATGACCTGTATGTGGACCATTATATAGCTATCAATATGGTTGCCTTTGAGAAAATTGTCAATGCAGTAGGCGGAGTGGATATTACGCTGGGTGAACCCGTTGATTGCCGCCCTGAGGGAGCGGAAGCCATTGACCCTAATAACCAACTGCCTGATTACTTTGGCGTGGGTGTGAACCACATGGATGGTGAGAAGGCGCTTACCTTTGTGCGCTGCCGCGCCCGTTATGGCGACATTGTGCGCTCAGAGCATCAATCTATGGTCTTAATGGCTATTAAAGACAAGCTTACCAGCCCTAGCTTAATCACCAGTCTCCCCAAGCTAGTTAGTACTATGCTGGATGATGTACAGACTGACCTGAGCATGGCTCAAATCCAACAGCTAACTTGCTTGTTGCCTCAGCTGGAAGATGACCAAATCCAATTTGTGCGCTTCCCGGATGAATGGTTAGTCCAAGGCTGGGCAGATATTGCCCGCGTTGGCAGGTCCTTTATCTGGGATATCCCCAAAGAAAAGATCGTTGAATTCTGCGATCTTTTTGAGGCAGATGCGCTTCCGCCGCAATAAACCGCCTTATAAATCCTGGCTGGCTAAAAGTATACGGTTAGGTCCATGTCCTCATATAGGGGAGCAACTTCATCGTAGCCATTGAAGAGCAGCGTAGCACGGGAGCCAATCTCCCCGATGCGCCGCTCTTCACTTTGTGACCAGCGTGGGTGATCAACTGCCGAGTTGACGTTAGCATAGAAGCCATATTCTTGTGGCGCGATGGCATTCCAAAAAGTGACCGGTTGGTCGGCTTGCAGGGTAATCTTCACCAGCGCTTTGGCGCTTTTGAATCCATATTTCCACGGCACCACTAAGCGGATCGGTCCGCCGTTTTGCGGGGTAAGCGGCTCTTTATACAGACCAGTTGCCAGTAGCGTCAGGGGGTGCTGAGCTTCATCTAAGCGCAAGCCTTCGAGGTAAGGCCAGGGGAAATCCAACCCGACCTGACCTGGCATTTTCTCGGGTCGGTAAACCGACTGAAAGGCGACGAATTTCGCCTCAGGCAGCGGCTGCGCCATCTCCAACAACTTGGCGAGGGGGAAACCCGTCCAGGGCAGCACCATTGACCAAGCTTCCACGCAGCGCATGCGGTAAATGCGTTCCTCATGGACAAAATTGGCTAGCAACTCATCCATGCTAAAAGTCTGCGGGTTCTTGACCAACCCGCCCACTTCCACTTGCCAAGGCTGCATCTGAAAATCCTTTGCCCGTTCAACCACTGAGGATTTGGAAGTACCAAATTCGTAATAATTATTGTAGCTGGTGGCAAGATCTTTGCGCGTCTCTACGTCATCAGCGGGTGCAATTGGTGTGGACGGTGAGCTTGGTCTGTTACCCATGCAAGCTGCTAGAAACGCACCTGCTGAAAAGATGCCGACAGATTCTAGGAACTTGCGACGTGTCAGGTAAAGCTGCTTGGGGGTTATAGGTTCTTGATCGGGCGTTTGGGGTGGGTTTTCTGGCTTCATGGGTGCTCTTTATGAGAATGATACTAACATTATAACTAAAATCCTCCTTGTTCTTTATTCTCGCCGTTCTCATGAGTGCGCAGCCTACCCATAGAGTACCGAGCGAGGAACTTGACCGAAGGTCTCCACAGCATTGCATGGTCAGGAGACCATGCTAAAACAAAAAGACCTAAAGGTCACAAGCCTGTCACGGTCAGGAGAGTGCACAGCCTACCCGTAGGGTACCATGCCAGAACATGGCTTGTGTAAAAGTTTGCGACCTTCAGCATCGCACTAAAGGCGTTGGTATAATTGCGGCGTAAGCATGCCAAAACAGAAAGGAACAGCAACAGAAATGTTGACCCTGCGCATAATGACCCTAAACTTGGGCGGAGGTGTGAAAAACTTCAGCGGTGAACCAGATGAAACCACCTCAAAAAACGAGGCTTTGCTCGACCTACTCTTTCAGCTTCAGCCAGATGTGCTTTGCGTGCAGGAGATTGCCCAATACACCGATGCCGAAGGTCTCAAGCACAGCATGGTGGACCTCATCTGCAATGGCGGTGAATACTCCTTTCATTGCTATGGCGAAACACTTTCCATGAAGCACCATATGCAGGTCAAAAAGGATCTGATGGTTAATGGCTTGTTCAAAGACTGGTGGGATTGGTCTAAGGGAAACGCGGTTTTTTCACGCCTACCCTTTGCGCGCTTAGGTAACCCAAACCGGGAGGGCGTTCCCCGAAATGTGCCGATCTACCAACCTCTTCGATATGAAGGCACCCGCGATACCGACCCGCGCTACGTCATCCTCACCCGACTAAAACGCAGCCCATTCCCTTATCTGGTGAATCTGCACCTCACTACCTTGATAGGCGAACGTGGAGAGGCTAAGGAGGATGCTATTGTCGCGCGAGCTCAACAACTGCGCGCTGAACAGATTAGCCAGGTGATCTCCCTACTCTCGGAGAATATTTTGCAGAAGGGGTTACCGTTGCTACTAGCCGGGGACTTTAATGCCAACCCCGATGAACCTGCTATACGGCTTGGGCTTGAGGCAGAACACGGTTTTGTGCGCCTCGCCCCTTCAAACGACTTCCCTACCCACCCAGAAGCTGGAGCGGTGGATCATATTTACTTCTTTCCGGGCAGCCGATTGCAGAGTTATTCGTGCCAAGTTGTTGCCAGCGATTTGGCACATCGCATCTCCGACCACTTGCCTGTGCTTGCAGACGTGGTGATAGAATAGCAATCCTGGTTATGGAAAAATCTATGGCAAAACCTCAATACTTTGGAACAGATGGTATCCGCGGCACAGCAGGAATGGCACCTATGTCTGCGGAGTTCGTCTTGCAGTTAGGAAAGGCTGCTGGCTTAGTTTTGGGTGCGGGAAGTGAAAGCCGACCCACTTTTATCGTTGGTCGGGATACGCGCAGCTCTGGCATGATGCTTCAGAGCGCGTTGGTGGCTGGGCTGCTGGCTAGCGGTGCGGATGTGGTGGATCTGGGCATTTTGCCTACTCCTGCGATTGCATTCCTGACCCAGAAAACCGGCGCTCAAGCTGGCGTGGTGATCTCTGCATCGCATAACCCCGCAGCCGAAAACGGCATCAAGTTCCTCAGCAGCCAGGGCACCAAGCTACCCGAAGAGATTGAGCTGGAGATTGAAGCCTTGCTGCTGGCAGAACAAATCCCTGCTAATGGCTATGGTTTTGGGCAGATTACCGATGGTGCATACCTTCATGAAGTTTACTTGCAGGATTTAGCCGAGAGCCAACCAGGCTTGGACCTGCATGGCTTGAAGTTACTCCTGGATTGCGCCAATGGCGCAGCGTACCAAGTGGGTCCAGAAATCTTCCGCCGGCTGGGGGCAGAAGTGATCGCGTTGAACGTTTCCCCAGATGGTCTGAACATTAATGCTCAAGCGGGCTCGGAGTATGTGCGCTCGCATCCACAAGCCTTTGCCACATTGGTACGAGAACATAACGCTGACCTAGGCTTAGCTTTTGATGGCGATGCTGATCGCGTGATCCTGATGGATGAGCGCGGCAGGCTGGTGGACGGCGACTATATGCTCGCGATCCTAGCTGACTACCTGAGGACTCAGGGCAAGCTGTTAGGCAATGCTGTGGTCACAACAACGATGGCGAACGGAGCTTTAGCTGGTTTTTGCCAGCGGCACGAACTCACCCTTATCGAAACCCCCGTTGGAGATAAATACATCACTGAAAAGCTATTCAACTTGACCAGAGAGAATGGCGCCCAAAGCAAGCTCGGCTTGGGCGGGGAGCAGTCTGGGCATGTGATTATCTTCGATGCGGAGCATCATACTGGGGATGGCTTACGTTCAGCGCTATTCATGCTGCAGGTGCTGAGCGCGCACCCCGGCGAGCCACTCTCGGCGCTCACCGGCAACATCCAGAAGTACCCTCAAATTGTGGCTTCCTGCGCGGTAGCTGCCAAACCCGATCTCAAAACAATTCAGCCGCTGGAAGCACTGCTGGCTGAGCTGCAGCAAGCATTGCCTGGTTTGGTGCGCAGCAATCTGCGCTACTCGGGCACAGAGCCTAAGTTCCGTATAATGTTGGAAGCAGATACCCGCCACACAGCCGAGGAAGTTGCCCGTTATGCCTGGAAAGTGTGCGAACTCGTGCAACGTGAGACTGGCACACCCGTTGGTGCACCCATCGAAGTGCTCAACGTGGCTGAGGGCGGGCTGATACCGCGCAACACGGAAGCATAAGGAGATTGGTTCATGGCACAATACACGGATAAAAACTTTACAGCCAGTTTAGCCACCCGCTTTAATACACTTAACCGTGTTATCTTGGTTGCTGAGCAGCCTGAGCAGTGGCAGCCAGCCATTGCCGCAATGAATGCCTTTTTAGCGGAGCTGGAAGCCTGGCTGCGGGCAAATCCTGAACTAATTGCGGAAGACTTGGTCACATCCTCGCGTGTTTTCAGCTTGCTGCTCACCTTAGCCGCCACAGGCACGCAGGGTCGGCTGGAGCTTTACCAACCCAAGGAGGATGCTGCCTCGCAAGCTTACCGCCGGCAGTTGGATAAAGACTATATGCCTGCTACAGCTGCTATGCGCCGCAAAGCGCTCGATTTAGCCCACTTGTACCTCACCGCGCCGGCTTTTAGCAGCTTGGCGGAAGACATCCATCACGAAGTGCTGCCCTTACTGGAGAGCCTCGACCAGGCGCAAGACCCGGACCGCTTTATGGCTTACCGGGTGATTCAAGTGGGTAATATTTACGAGCGTCTCTATGCCCTGCGAGTACGCACGAACGACCCGCTGCTCGTCGGGACGCGAACCAACGCAGGCTTGCTGCGCGAGATTTACGATCGCAAGTATCTACGCTTTGGCACTTCCGGTGTGCGCGGGCGTTGGCAGAACGATTTCACTGCGAAGCGTGCCCGCCAGGTGGTGCAAGCTATCTGCGACTTTATGAACGCGTGCAATGTGCCAGCTTTCGTCGGAGCCGAAGATCTTTCCGGTCGACGCGTGGTGATTGGGCATGATACTCGCCGGCATTCAGACCAGGTCACGCAGTGGATTGCTGAGACATGCTTAGCCAACGGCTTTCGTGTGGAATTGGGCAATCGCGATGTGCCCACCCCAGCACTCTCGTTTTATGAGACCGACGTGCTGCCGCCACACGAGGTGGCAGGACTGATTATCGCCACCGCTAGCCATAACCCGCCGGAATGGCAGGGCATCAAATTTAATCCCCGCTTAGGCTATCCAGCTCCCACGAACGTGACCGACTTTTTGGCTTTTCGCATCAACGAGCTGCAGCTCGAAGATCAGGGAGGTGGCATCGCAGACTTGGAAGCGGAGCGTGAGCGCGGGCGTGTTTTTGGCTTCGACCCGCTGGATAAGTATGTCCATTGGATCAAAAATAATGGCAACGGCAACCAGCGCATCCCGATTGACTTCGACCGCATCCGCCGCTTTTTTGCTGATAAGTATGTGGTGGTGGATGAGATGCACGGCTCTGGGCGCGGCTACCTCACCCGCTTGCTGGGTGAAGCCGGCGTGCGTTACACGGTTATACATGCCGAAGTTGACCCAGACCTGGGCGGGCAAGATTACGCCAACCCTGAAGAGCCCTTCAACCAGCTGCTCAAGAATACGGTAGCAAGCACAGGTGCTTGGTTAGGCATGGGCATGGATACGGATGCCGACCGCTATGGCATTGTGGATAAAGGCGGGGTTTACTTCCGCCCTAATCAGATTTTGACGATGCTGGTACGTTATTTAGGCGTTGACCGCGGCTTTACGGGGCGCGTGATTGCAACCCAAACCGGCTCACCACTCATTGAACCGCTGGCAGGGATGATCCCGAATAACGAAGCAAATCACCCAGCCCCAGGCGCATTACCTGGTTACATCAGCCAGCGCACCTATAAGTGCCGCGTGGGGAAGATCGAGACCCGTGCGCTCAAGTATGCTTTTATGGTGCCGGTAGGCATCAAATACATAGAAGAAATTCGCCGCACCGATGACCGCTACAACATTCTCAAAGAGCTGCCACCTGATTGGCGCGACCGCATTCTGATTGGCGGAGAAGAATCTTCCGGGCTAACCTCCCGTGGACATGTGACCGATAAAGACGGCCCCTGGGCGAACCTGCTTGTGATGGACATGTTAGCTTATTATGGCACGCGTGCCGAAAAGCCCCTTACCACGTTAGCAGAGATCTGGGAAGAAACGGTACACCTACCCGGCTTGTGGGAAACTTTTGGTACTTCTGCTGACCCAACCTCCAACGCTGGGCGCGCAGATGTGGACGCCCCTTTGGAAGCCAAGGAAGGCTTTATCAATTATTATTTGGACCTCGCACTCAACGTGCCTGAAGACGAGCTGCGCGTAGCTGGCTTAAAAATCACTTATCTTGGCGGAATCCGCTATGAGCTTGTGGAAATGCAACTAATGGACGATAGCGGAGACGATCACCATTACTTGCGCATTCGTGCTTCTGGCACTGAGCCTATCAACCGCATTTATATTGAATCCAGCAAACGCGAGCTAGGCCAAGCGATGATGGCAGGGGCGCTGCACCGCTTGGAGCTCATCACCATGGATTGCTTGCGCCGGGCACACTCCCCCTGGCACCTGGTGGATATGCTCTCTGAAACGGCTCTAACGCCAGAGATCCTCAAGGAAGTGCAGAGTATCCTCCGCGAGCGCGGCTGGGAGCGGGAAGAAATCCTGCAGAAAATCCAGGCGCTTAGCCTTACGCTTGAGAAGCGTAACCGTAAGACAATCATGCAATGGTATCAGGCGCTATCTTGAAGACGTTCTAAGAACACGCCCGACCGTTTTTTTGTGTGAGATAAAAAACTTCACACTCGCATGGTGCAATGTGTGGGTGCCGTAGTGGTGCAGTGGATCCTTTGCCAGTGGTTCCCAACCTATAAGCTCCCTTCACGGGTTACAGGTATAATTAATTTAACTGTAGGTAGTAAAAACAGTCTTTACTATTATAAAAATTAGATGGAGGCAGCATGATACCCACCGAAGAAATGATCCTAAGATTGGTCGTTTCGGTGCTCTTGGGGGCAGTGGTCGGTTACGAGCGCGAGCGCGATAACCAGCCGGCAGGGTTGCGCACGCACATGATCCTGGTGTTGGGTGCGTGCTTAGCTATGATCCTCTCCATCAATATCGGCGCGGAATATGGTTCCGACCCTGCGCGCTTAGCTGCCCAAGTCATTGCTGGCATCGGCTTTTTAGGGGCTGGCGCTATCCTGCGGATGGGTTTTAATGTCAAGGGGCTCACCACGGCTGCCACTTTATGGACCATGGCGATCGTGGGAATGGCTGTGGGTTATGGCTACTACTTTGTCGGTGTCGCAGCTACTCTGCTTATCCTTATCATCTTGGTTGTGGTTAATATTATTGAGCATCGCTATATCCGCACCAACATCGTTCGCAATATCACCATTGATGGACACGGTGGGACTGCTCAAATCCGTGCTATTCGCAAAGCTATCAATCAATTAGCTGAACGTACCATCAACTTTTCTGTCCAGCGCAATATTAAAGGAGATCGCATTCGTGTACGCGTGGTGGCGGAGCTAGACCGCGGGGAGAAGCTGGAGCATCTCGTGGAGGAGCTTTCTAACCTCGAAGGTGTTCGCACAGTTAAAATCGAATAGTACCATATGGCTTCTCGTTTAGTTTACCTCGGTGACTGGGCATCAAAACCAGAACCCTTTTGATGTATACTCCAACTTACGATGCCAGGAATCCTCGCTTGTTTGAACACCCATGACATAAGTTTTTTACGCAGCACTGCTGAACTCTGGGGAGTAAATGCTAGCGGTAAGGATCTCCAAGATTATGCCCGCTCCCTGGCAGCAGCAATCACCTCAGAGCTTGAGTTTCAGGATATGCTGGCGAGCTTACCGCAAGATTGCCTTATTGCTCTAGCCGACCTCAAGCAGCATGGCGGCAGTTTGGCTTGGTCGGTGTTTTCCCGGCGCTATGGGCAGATTCGCCAGATGGGTGCTGGTAAACGCAGCCGCGAGAAACCCCATATTTTCCCTATTTCCATCGCAGAGCGCCTGTGGTATCGTGCGCTTATCGGCAGGGACTTTATCCAGCAGGATGATAAGCTTACTGAGGTCGCTTATGTGCCCGAGGAGCTCTTGCTATGGCTGCCAGAAGCCCCCAAAACGTTGAGCGCGCCGATACCGCTGGTAAAAGCCGCTCCTGTGCAGCTTACCCGGCAGCTTGTCTGGCAAGACCGCATTTTGGATGATAGCTGTACATTGCTGGCAGCACTGCGGCGCTTTGGCAAGGCAGATGGTTTGGCTTCCGATGCCGAGGAGCAAGTTTACTGGCAGGTGCTAGGAGCGCTACTCTCCGCTCTTGACCTGATAGATGCAAAGACAGAGCTTCCAGCGCCGGCTGCCCGGCAATTTTTAGAGATGCCGCGCGGGAGAGCTCTCCCTTGGTTGGTAACAGCTTGGTCATATTCGTCCAAATTCAACGAGCTGCGTCTTGTCCCGCAGCTGCTCTGCGAAGGTCCGTGGGGCAATAACCCCATACCGCCAAGGCACTATGTTCTTTCGCAATTAGCAACTATAGAAGATAGCCAGTGGTATTCGCTGCAGGGCTTGATCGACGCAGTTTATGCTGATAACCCGGACTTTCTGCGCCAGAGTGGCGATTATAATGCCTGGATCATCACGCGACGCAGTGATAAAGCCCTGCTGCATGGTTTGGAAAGCTGGATGGAGGTGGAAGCGCCTTATATCCGCTTCCTTATTAGCGGACCTCTCGCTTGGTTAGGTTTAATCGAGCTCGGCTGGGAGGATGGGGTACAGGCGCCAGTTTACTTCCGCAAGTCCGCTTGGTTTGATGCACTCACCAGGGGTAATGCAGAGCTGGATCTGCCGGATGAGGATGCTCTTGTGGCGGTGAGCGCCGATGGCACGCTGACACTCACCAACCGTACTCCGCGCATCGCCCGTTACCAGTTATCCCGCTTTGGAGAATGGCTGGAAGTGAGCCCGAAGCGCTACCGTATCCGCCTCACGCCGGCATCACTGCAGGCAGCAGCCAATCAAGGGCTCAAAGTGCGGCATTTGATCGCCCTCTTGCGCAAATATGCCGGAACCAATTTGCTGCCCAGCTTGGTGGCAGCCTTGCAGCGTTGGGAAGCGCATGGACGCGAAGCTGCGATTAAGCAAGCTTGGGTACTGCAACTTAGCACGCCGGAGGTGCTGCAAGCCCTGCGGGAATCGCCTGCTGCCGGCAGCTTAGGCGAAGTGCTAAGCCCGGTAGCTGTCATTGTTAAGCCTGATGGCATCGAGAAAGTGCGCATGGCTTTGGCGCGCTTAGGTTACCTCAGCGATCTGGAAGGCTTGCCCAAATGAACCGCAAAACGCGTGGATTTCTGGGCTGGCTTGTGCTCCTGCTGTTGCTATGGAATGCTGGCAGCGGCATCTTGCGTATGGTAGGCGCCTGGCAGCAGCGCGCACTGTTGCCGCAGATCGGGCTGCCTGGCTGGCTGCCGTGGTATCTACTGGCTGCAGGCGCACTCACAGCTCTGCTAAGCTTGGAAGCATTCATTAGCTTGTATGCTCGCCGCAAGCAGGCGATCCTCCTGGCTTGGGTTGCACTAGTTGTAACCGTATCGGGCTATTGGCTGGAGCGTCTGCTGCTTTGGGCGCCGGAGCAGCGCAGCGGCAATGTGCTTTTCATGGCTGTTTTTCATTTACTCTGCTTTGCAGCCTTAGGCGGTTATACTTATCGGGAAAGCAAAAAGAGAGGTACGGATGGATCAGGAGATTGAAGCCAAGTTTTACCTGCAAGACCTAGCAGCTTTTCGCCAGCGTTTGCTTTCAGCGGGCGCTATCCTTACCCAGCCGCGTGTAAAGGAGACCAACCTACGCTTCGATACCCCCCAAAGGGACTTGAGCAAGAAAGCCCAGGTACTGCGCTTGCGGCAGGATGAGGCTGCTCACTTGACCTTCAAAGGGCCTGGTGCGCTTGAAGGTGGGGTGCTCGTCCGCCAGGAAATTGAATTTGAAGTGAGCGACTTTGCAGCGGCGCGCCGCTTTTTGGAAGCTTTGGGCTACCGCGTATATACCACCTATGAGAAGGTGCGGGAAAATTACACCCTCGCAGGCGTGAAGGTATCGTTAGATGAGATGCCCTTTGGCACTTTTACCGAACTCGAAGGTCCAAACCCCGAGGCTATCCGGCAGCTGGCTGAGAGCTTGGGCTTAACCTGGGAGCATCGCATCGCCATGAGCTACCTAGACCTTTTTGCCCAGCTCAAAGCGCGCTTGGCTCTGCCCTTTGACGATCTCACCTTCGAGGCTTTCCGTGGATTAACCATCCACCCGGAGGACCTGGACGTCCAGCCGGCGGAGAAGTATTAAAACCATGAGGTTAGAACTATGAAAAAGAAATATGACCAGGTGTACCAGTTTAAGATTACATTGAAAGGGACGAAGCCCCCGATTTGGCGGCGCATCCAAGTGCCCGAGACGTATACTTTTTGGGATTTGCATGTCGCTATCCAAGATGCCATGGGTTGGGATGATTATCATCTGCACGAATTTATCTTTACATTGCCTATAACAAAGATAGAAGTCCACATCGGCATTCCGATGGAAGATGATTTGGATGAAACGATGTTACCAGGCTGGGAGATAAACATATCTGACTTATTTTCTCTGGAAAACCACAAAGGGGACTATTGTTATGATTTTGGCGATGGTTGGCAACACGACATCATTTTGGAAAAGATCCTACCTTGCGAAACAGGAGTGATTTACCCAAGGTGCGTTGATGGGAAACGCGCCTGCCCGCCGGAGGATTGTGGCGGGATTGGTGGATATGCAGAATTTTTGGAAGCTATCGGGGACCCCGCAAACGAGCGCCATGAGGATATGTTGGATTGGGTTGGCGGAAGCTTTGACCCGGAAGACTTCAATCCCAGTGAAGTTAAGTTCGACGATCCTGCTAAGCGCTTTAAGATTGCGTTTGGATAACATAAGTAATCTTCCTTTGAATTGTGTTTTTTTGAAAACCAGAGGCAACCAGTGCACCGGCTGCCCTAGCCTTTAAATATATTCCTCTCACAGGTGCCAGGTGGATGGTTCTGATCTGAACCTAGATGCTAATAATGGGAATCGAAGCGGCATGGCTTATGAACTTTTTGTTACCTTGCTGGATAAGAAAATTTTCAAATACTGATAATTGGACCAATTTTTACGAAATTCAGCAATAATTCAACATTGCATGGTATAACAGAATAAGGGTTCTAACGACAAGTAAAATAGAAAGAGGGATGAAATGACGGCTTATACTCAAGAAAAGCAAAGCGTACTTGAAATATGTCAGATCTTGTTGAAACAGGGGTATTTGAAAACCACGGAGGGAAATGTTTCCGTGCGCGTTAATCGAGAGGATTCTTTTGCTATCACCCCCTCCAGCTACGATTATGCGATTATGGAAGTGGATGATATCTGTGTGCTTGATTTTGACTTGACCCAAAAGGAAGGGGAACGGAAACCTTCCATTGAGAGCGCCATGCATGCTGCAGTCTACCAAGTGCGCCCAGATGTGCACGTCATTATCCATACGCATCAGCCCTACGCAAGCGCCTTGGGCATTATCAATAAACCGATCCCGCACCTGTTCGATGAGCAGGTGCGTTTTTTAGGCCGCTCGGTTGAGATTATCCCTTATGCGCCTTCAGGCACGGGCTTCCTCAAAAAGAATGTGCTCAAGAAAGTCCGTAATGGGAATAACGCTTTCATTCTGCAAAATCATGGAGTTCTGGTTCTGGGTGGAAACGCGGAGCTTGCCATTCATAATATGGCTTTGCTTGAAAAATGTGCTCTCGACTATTTACTGGCGCTCATGACAGGGGAAAAAGTATCAAAAATCCCTTTGGTGGTGCGGGAGATCGCTTTCGCACAATTACGCGCGGATGAAAAGAAATTGGCAAATTTAACCAAAGAAGAATGAGTATGGAAGGAGATATTACTATGGATGAACAAAAATATGCTATATCGCAATACCCTGATGTTGAGAGTATCTATGAGCGTTTGGACGCGCTAATCAAACAACCTTTGCGACCGGTCAAACGGGAAAAAATGCAAGCAGTGCTCACCTATTTTAATGAGAAATGCGTACGCTCTAAACAGCTGACAGATGAAGCGAAGAAGATTATTCCAGGCGGGGTGCAGCATAATCTTGCTTTTAATTATCCGTTTCCCATTGCAATAGAAA
This sequence comes from Candidatus Mesolinea sp., assembly GCA_034430095.1. Taxonomy (GTDB): domain Bacteria; phylum Chloroflexota; class Anaerolineae; order Anaerolineales; family Anaerolineaceae; genus Mesolinea. The sequence goes on along the minus strand of DAOUFK010000025.1, from coordinate 8,091 downwards.
AAGCTGAAGTTGCTTATTTGTGGGACGTGGACGGGAACCGCTATATTGATTTCCTACAAGCCGGTGGGCCAACTATGTTAGGCAGCAATTATGCCCCGCTACGCGAGAAGGTGTTCGAGTTCTTACGCTCATGTGGTCCTGTAACGGGATTATTCCACGAATATGAGCTCAAGTTAGCCCAGTTGATCCAAAGTTATATGCCCTCTATCGAAATGTTCCGCATGTTGGGCACGGGTACTGAAGGCGTGATGGCAGCCATCCGCGCGGCACGCGCATTCACGAAAAAGAAGTATGTGATTAAATCCGGCGGAGCATATCATGGGTGGAGTGACAGCATGGTCTATGGCTTGCACGTGCCGGGAACAGGACGTATGGAGGCAAAAGGTATTCCTCGCGGTGCTACGGCATCTACACAAGAATTTTTTCCCAATTCGCTGGCATCTTTGCGCCGCCACTTGATTGCTAATCGTCTAAAGGGAGGCACAGCCGCTGTAATTTTGGAACCAGTTGGGCCAGAATCGGGCACGCGACCTGTACCCTTTGATTTCAATCAGAAGGTGCGGGAACTTTGTGATGAATTTGGTGCCTTACTAATCTTCGATGAAGTGGTCACCGGATTTCGTTTAGGCATGGGGGGAGCACAAGGTTATTTTGGAGTGAAACCCGACCTGACTGTCTTCGGTAAATGCCTTACAGGTGGCTACCCAATGGCAGGCGGTGTGGGAGGACGAGCGGATGTGGTTAGCTGTTTTGCTGCTGGCATAGGTGGCACGGGTGAGAGAGCTTACATAGGCGGAACGCTTTCGGCGAACCCTCTTTCTTGCGTTGCGGGTTACTATGCGCTTAAAGAGATGGAACGCACCAATGCTCCCGTCCTTGCTGGCAGAGCTGGGGATCGTCTGACGGCTGGATTGCAGAAGATCATTGAGCGCCATGGTTTACCTTTTGTTGCATACAACCAAGGAAGTATCGTGCACCTTGAAACCTCAGGCGTCATGCTACTTGATCTTCACAACCCCTTGCGTACCTTGAAAGAATTAAAACCGCGGGAAAAAATGATTGAAGAAATGGGCGCAGCTTATATGGCGAATGGGTTGATCACCTTGGCAGGCTCACGAATGTATACCTCACTGGCGGATACTGATGACGTCATTGATGACGCCCTTGATAGTTTTGAAACCGTATTATCAATGGTCGAAGGTGTCGAGTAAATTAATGAGAATGTAAACCTCTCTGGACAAGGAGCAAAATGGTAGAAGAATACAAGGTATACAGCTATCGTTGGGTAGTACTAGGGGTGTTTATGTTGCTCAATTTAACCATGCAAGTATTGTGGATCTCGTATGCGCCGATAACCGGTCCAGCGACCAACTATTACGGCGTTTCTGATCTGCAAATTGGGTTGCTTTCCATGGTCTTTATGATCGCTTTTATCCCGCTTTCATTGCCCGTCGCCTGGCTTATCGATAAATATGGCTACCGGAAGGCAGTCTCTGTAGGTGCCATCTTGATGGGCATATTCGGGGTATTGCGTGGTTTGGCAGGTACAAATTATTCCTTTGTTTTGCTAAGCACTATCGGCATTGCTATAGCTCAACCGTTTTTGCTGAACGCTTGGACTACTGTTCCTGCAAAATGGTTTAGGAAAGAAGAAAGGGCTACTATTGTTGGATTGATTACTCTAGCTAACCTTGTTGGGACGGGCTTAGGGATGGTGATTACACCGATACTCTACGAGAATGGGACTCCCATCCCTACCATCCAATTAATCTATGGCAGCATCGCAGCTTTTTCTGCCCTAATCTTTATTATTTTTGCGCGTGAAAGTCCACCCACACCTCCTTGCTCTCCAGAAGAACAAGTCCGCGCGTTTATGCTGGATGGATTGAAACATGCCATAAAAGTAAAACCGTTCATTATGTTTCTCTTAGTTTCCTTCATCGGGATGGGCATCTTCAATGGTGTCACTACTTGGATCGAGAGGATCATTCAGCCACGCGGCTTTACTCCCACGGAAGCCGGTACATTAGGCGCGCTCATGTTGGTAGGCGGGATTATTGGTGCAGTAGTACTTCCGGCTGTTTCTGATAAGCAGCGAAAAAGGCAACGTTTTTTGTACCTAGGTATTGGTATGGCAATTCCGGGCTTGCTGGGGATCACCTTTGCCACTAACCTATGGCTACTTTGTCTCTCCGCTTTTTTCCTGGGTTTCTTCCTCGTGAGTGCCAACCCCATTGGCATGCAGTATGCTACCGAAGTGACCTATCCAACGCCCGAAGGCACTTCGAATGGGCTTATTCAATTATGCGGCCAAGCTTCGGTGGTTTTTGTCTATGTGATGGAAGCCATGCGCACAAAAGATGGCTCCTTCACACCCTCTCTGCTCTTGGCAACAGTTTTACTTGTGGTATGTCTTTTCCTCGTTAAGCAAATGAAAGATATTCAATATATTCCAACAGAACAATAAAGGATTTCTTATGGAAGCAAGAAAAATCATCCTGTCTGTGGATATGGGGACTTCGAGTGTGAAAGTCGCCCTAATTACTGTGGATGGGCAAGTATTAGGATGGGAGAGCGAACCCTTAGAGCTGATCCTTACCCAGGATGGAGGAACAGAACAATCACCACAAGAGTGGTGGCAGGCATTTATTAATGCTTCAAAACGTCTTTTAAGCAAAAAATCAGATGTTGCCAAAGATGTATTTGCGGTTTGCTGTTCCACGCAAGGAGAGGGAACTATCGCGGTGGATAAACAAGGGCAGCCTTTATCCAACTGCATTCTTTGGATGGATATGCGCGGAGCGAAGAACTTGAAAAAGCAACTTAAAGGAGTCATTAATATTGATGGAGTGGCTCTTTCAAAAGTGCTTTACTATATTCGCCTTACCGGGGGCATGCCATCGATGACCGGCAAAGATCCTTCTGGACACATGTTGTATATTCGTGATGAAATGCCAAAGGTTTATGCCCAGACGTATCAATTCTTGAACGTGTTGGATTATATGAATCTACGTTTGACCGGACGATATGTAGCCACAGTCGATTCAATTCTCACTTCATGGGTTACGGATAACCGTGACCCAGCCAATATTCATTATGATGAACGTCTCATCAAAATTTTGGGGATCGACAAAGAAAAATTACCCGAGATTGTGGCTTGTACCGCCGTATTAGGCACATTATTGCCCGAAGTGTCTGAGGAACTGGGGTTAGGGAATGACGGTAAAGTCGTTGCCGGTTCCATCGACAACACCGCTGCTGCTATTGGAGCAGGCACCGTGGAAGACTATAGCGTTCATTTGTATGTTGGCACTTCATCATGGATGGCAGCCCATGTGCCCTACAAAAAGACCGATATAACCTCTTCGCTCGCCTCGGTTCCCTGTGCTATTCCGGATCGTTACCTTTTAACTGCCCTGCAAGCCACTGCGGGTGGCAACCTTACCTTTTTACGCGATAAGATTCTTTACCACCAAGATGAATTGTTGCAAGAAGCGCAAGTGCCAGACATCTTTAAAGTGCTGGATCAGATTGCCGAGCGCGTGCCGGCAGGGAGCAATGGTATCATCTATACGCCGTGGATATGGGGAGAAAGAGCACCTGTCGATGATCCCTATTTGCGTGCTGGGCTTTTCAATATGTCCCTGAATAACAACCGCGAAGATATTATTCGGGCATTCTTAGAAGGGGTGGCATTGAACACGCGCTGGATGCTAACTCCAGTAGAAAAGTTCCTTAAGCGTCCGGTGAAAGAAATTACAATGGTGGGAGGCGGAGCCCAATCGAGCATTTGGTGTCAGATATTCGCAGATGTGATGAACCTGGAGGTGAAGCAAGCAGCAGATCCGATTTATGCCAATGCCCGCGGGGCTGCTTGGATCGCCGCAGTAGGGTTAGGGGAGATCAATTTTGCCGATATTCCCCATCTGGTAAAAACTCAAAATACTTATTTTCCTTCACCTGCCAACCGAGAAATATATGACAAACATTTTTCCATCTTTTGCTCTATTTACAAGCAAATGAAAGGGATCTACCACGAATTGAACGGATGATCAGTATAAAGGTCTTTCTGCTCTCTCCAGATAATCGATCAAAATTTATGAATTGAGATTTTCGAGAATGTATTCCTTGTTTCGCTCAACCTAATAAGTTGGCAAATAGTCGTGAGATGTATAATTAATTCCAAAATTGAGGAATACTATGAACCCTTGGCGAACTGTTTCTCGAAAAGTACTACTGGAGCGCAAGCCTCAGTTGACTGTCGAAGAGCGGCATGTTGTTCTGCCGGATGGCAGCGAAATTACCGACTGGACCTGGCTGGATGCCCCTGAAGCTGTGATGGTGGTGGCGGTGGATGAACGCGGCCGCTTTGTGATGTTAGAGCGCAGTGGCTATGCCGTCAGAGGGCCCATCTTTGCTCCGCCTGGTGGTGCCCTGGAGCCCGCCGAGGAACCCTTGCGGGCAGCCCAGCGCATCCTGCTGCAGGAGGCGGGCTACACCTCGCCCGATTGGGTTTTTCTTGGTGACTTCATCAACGATGTGGACCGCGGCTTTGGACGGCGTTATTACTTCCTCGCGCGCCAAGCCAAACCAGCCAGCAGTGAGCCTGCTCCTTCCGTGCACCTGCAAACTCGCCAGCAAGTGGAGGATGCCGTTGCCGATGGTCAAATTCGCGAGCTGAGCTGGCAGGCTGCCATCTCCATGGCGTTGCTGCGGCTGTTTTATCTCTAAGGCACTAATTGATAGGGGGTAAGTCTTTGCCTTGCCAACGTAAGGCATGGACGGATGCCTGTACCCCGATCAAGCGGGGCAGGACGCGCGCAAACTTGGCTGGGTCGCCGGTGGTGTAGTAACGCGTTGTTCCAGCAGCTGGCTGCGGGTTGAGCAAACCGTGTTCTTCGAGCACCCGTTGTGTTTGGCGCGCCACCGCCGGAGCTGGGTCGATTACGCGGGCATTGCCCTCCGTAATCTGCTCGATCAGCGGGATGACGAAAGGAAAATGCGTGCAGCCCATCACGAGCGTATCCACACCGCGCGCCATGAGCGGTAGCAAGGCTGCCTCCAGGATCTGGCGAGTTTTGGGCGTTTCCAGCCAGCCTTTTTCGATCTGGCTGACCAAGCCAGGGCAAGTCTCTTGGTAAATCTCCACGCCACTGGCAAAACGCTCCACCACAGAGGCATACAGCTCACCCTGGAAGGTGGAAGGCGTGGCTAGGACGCCGACCTTACCGCTGTGGGTCTGCTCGGCAGCGGGTTTGACCGCTGGCTCCATGCCTACAAAAGGCACCTCTGGGTATTCCTGGCGTAGGGTTTTCAGCGCCGCGGCGGAGGCGGTATTACAGGCGATGACGATCAACTTAGCGCCCTGCGCGAGCATAAAGCGTGTGACGGCGCGAGCCAGTTCGCGCAGCTCCTCAAGCGAGCGCTCACCGTAGGGCACATTGGCTTGGTCGCCCAGGTAGAGCAGGTCTTCGTGCGGCAGCGCGGTGCGGATGGCACGCAGCACCGAGAGCCCCCCAACGCCGGAGTCATATACGCCAATGGGTTGGTGAGGGTGAGATGCAGTTTGCATGCGGGTTATTTTAGCACGGGCTTGCGCCAATTTTGATGAGCTATAACGACTTTTCGGAGGGGTCACCCCCTATAGGTATATTGGTTATGCCAGGCAAGGAAGTCCCGATCGGGTCGGTCATCCGGTTTACGGGGCAAACTGATTGGTTGACCGTGGAAACGAAAATAGTCCTTGCCGTTATCAAACTCATCCTTGAGCCTGCGGCTAACCTCAACGCGATATTCTGGGGTGATGGTGAGATATCCTTTATCAAAGAGCGTGTGAATATCTTGACGCAACAAGACGCCATTTGTTATGAGATGCTCTCCGCCTTCTTTATAGCTTTTTATGTGCGCGGCATCTAATACAGGGAGAATCTTCTCGCCAGAGATTGCACAATGACGTTCATAAGCATCTGTGACCAACACTCTAAAGGCTCCTTGTCCTAATCTGGGTAGTACTGTAGTAGGTTCGCCATATCTGGCAGGTTTTTCGCGGATAAGTTGTGGGAAAATATTCGTCCGCTGTAATTGCCTGGCGATTGTTAAGCCAGGTTCTACCGAAAGATCGTATCGTTTGCCAGATTGAATGCTACCCCTCCAGTCTGGAGGAGCAGGAATCCATTTTTCTTCTGGTAAGAAAAAAGGTTGTTCCAAGATGATGCAGCCTATGTAAAAATCATCTTGAGGTGCATTCTCACCTTGGCGATAACGAGCAATTTTTAACTTTAATTCCTCAAGACTTTCAGCCCCATTTTTAACCCCGAAAGCTTCCCACGCCATCGACACAGGGATCCTACTGTAATGGCAGAATATTCCCCCTCCTACAATGTAGTTTTTGGGAGAATGCAATTTGAACAGAAATAACTCGCCCGGCTGGAGGGCTTTAAAACTTCGCCCGGTTGGCAGCCAAAAGTTAACTTCATCGAGGTCGTGTTGAGCCCGCAGGGTAGAAAACCATCTTTCGTCAGTTATGCCAATATAAGCGTTGATCATGGTTCACACACTGATTAAATTTGAAGAGAGCTTGCTAAGTTACCTTAATTATTATACACACGTTATGCTTAGAAAATCTATTATTCGCGGGCAGCGTTGACAAATTCTGAAAACAGCTGCTGCATCGCCGGCTCCTCGGGCAGGCACTCCGGGTGCCACTGTACGCCGATAGCAAAGCGCTTCTCGGGCAGCTCCACGGCTTCGATGACGCCATCTTCCGCATGGGCTACCACATCCAAGGCGGGTGCAGGCTGCCGGATAGCTTGGTGATGCAGGCTGTTGGTGCGCAGCTTATGGGTGCCTAGGATTCTAGCTAAGCGGCTGCCTGGCTCGACCTCGACCGTGTGGGCAAGATAATCCCGCGGGTAGTTGGGGTACCAATCGTGCCGCTCGGCTGCTGGCAAGGCGCTGGCGATGTCTTCGTACAAGCTGCCGCCCAATGCCACGTTAAGGACCTGCACGCCGCGGCAAATCGCGAGTAAAGGCTTATCCGCCGCGAGCACAAGCGGGATGAGCGCAAGTTCAAAAGCGTCGCGTTCGGGGTCAATGCTGTGAATCGTTGTATCCAGATGGCCGCTGTAGAGCGCTGGGTCCAAATCTCCGCCGCCGCTGAGCACAAAACCGTCAAAGCGATTCACGAGCTCGGGCAGAGCGGTTAGGGGTAAGCTCGTAGGTAGCAGGATTGGCAACCCGCCGGCGGTGAGGATGGCATCCAGGTAAGCCTGCGGGATTTCGTAGGTTGGCGCGCGATTGGAATGGGTTTGGCGGGTGGCGATAAGGGCAATCAGCGGCTGATCAGGCATAAGCGTCAATTAGCGATAGACAAAAAAAGCCTTTTCTGGATAGGTGAGCTCGTGAGCTCGTCAGAAAAAGCTTGGGATTTCATCCCGATATAGGGAATTTGCGGTTTAGAAACGCTGTTTGAGGCGGGCGCTCTTGCCGGTGCGTTCGCGCAGGTAATACAAGCGGGCGCGGCGGACTTTATTGTGGCGCTCCACCACCACCTTGGCGATGCGTGGCGAGTTAACCAGGAAGGTGCGTTCCACGCCGATACCGTTGCTGGCAATGCGCCGGACCGTGAAGCTGGCATTATTGCCAGAGCCGCGCGTGTAGAGCACAATGCCTTTGAACTCCTGAATACGTTCGCGGTCGCCTTCCTTAATTTTGTAGTGCACGCTGACCGAGTCCCCAGGGAAGAGATTGGGGATCTCCGGGTTTTTCTCGGCTTCAACAGATTTAAGTAATTCGGTATCGTTCATTGTAGCTTCCTATTTTATACTAATTTCCATGGCACACACTCCGGCTTGCCGGATGGTGCGAAGGGTTAGTATATCACAAGAATCCGCACTTTTGTCAAGCAAAATTTGGCTTTAGGATACTCTTCCTCACTCTAATTTCACTTTCGGCAATCGCTGCGCCAGGTTAGCCAGCTGGCTCTCGGAGACGCTGCCGTTTTGCATGCCGTTGTGCAAGTACTGGTCGTAAGCCGCTAAGTCCAAAAAGCCGTGCCCTGAAAGGTTGAAGAGGATCACGCGCTTTTCGCCC
>DAOUFK010000024.1:0-35467 GCA_034430095.1 Candidatus Mesolinea sp. | reverse complement strand
CGAGTAGATAGTCTTCCTGTCCGCGCTACGGACGTTTTAGCATATCTTCGAACTATAAAGCAAAGTAAGGCGGCTGATTAGCTAATGTGACCAAGCGGTCACTTTGTTTAATTCGTTTTATTGACCAAATTTATCTTGCTGCTATTCTTTCCAGAATGATTCCCATTCAGCATTATGCCGATGTGTGCCATCGCACAGCGGTTTATTGCGCGATTGACCGCAGCGACAAAGGGTTACCCGATTCCGCGCCACAAACGGCATCCCATCTGAACGCACAATTGGAATATAACCTGTCACCCACAACGGCCCTTCGATTGGTCCATCGGAGGTGATCTCGATTGAATCAGCTATCTCTTGAGGCAGGTCTGGCTCAATTTCTGGTTCATCATGTTCAATTTGGTAGGTAAGCGCGCCTGAGGGGCAACGCTCGATCATCGCCATGGCCAAGGATCGCTTCATTGTGTCTTCAGAATCGATCACCAGGTTCACTATGCCAATGTTGCGCAGGTTACAAAAGCCTGAGCTCATGCACAAGTCACTCTCCACATAAACGATAAGGTGTTTACCACCTGGCAGCTTGCGTTTATTTTCATTTGAGCCGTCAGTTATTGCAGTTTCTTTTCCATCAAAAGGGACCCGTTGATGGGTTCCGTCACAAAAAGGTTTATGCTGGGAATTGCCACAACGGCAGAGGGCATAGCTTCCTGTCGGAGCCTCAATTTTATCGAGAGTTTGCCAGGTGAGCGGTTCTCCATATTCGGACACAATCTGTGTTTTCTTCACCAGAGGAATATTACCTTCAACAAGGTACGGGCCATTTTTGACGATTGTAATTTTCATTTTATCTATTTCATCCATAAGAGAACAAGCCTTTCATGTGACCTTATCAATTCAATTATGATAATGTTTGTATACTATCTTCGATTAATTTTACGGTAAAATCGAGCACGTAAGTAAACTTAGTTAGACGAAAATAGTCGTAACCTCAACCAAACTCTTTAGAAAGCCGACCTATTTTTTCACTTCTATGAGATTCACACTTTTTGCATATATTGATTTGTACCACAGCTCCAGATTTGCTCGACTGGGTCAATGCGATACCAACCGTCTTTTACTTCGTAGACATTTACCACTTCTCCCTTAACCAAGTAACCTAAGATGTCATAATTCTTTCCCGGTCCTTTGCGCTTGTATAAAGCACTGACAATCACCTTCGCTTTGAAAAGAGGTTCGGGGGTTTGATTAGGGTCAAGCCGACGCATATATTGTGACTTCCCCGAGCACCAAATTGACGCTGTCGGATCGATACGGAACCAATCGTTTTTCACTTCATAAACATCAACTTCTTCTCCAAAGCTCAAAGAGCCAACTGCTTTATATTCAACACCTGGTCCTTGGCGCGTATATAACGCGGAGACAATACAACGGGCTCTAAAGAGGACCTCTACTGGATCTTCTACTGGCGGATCAATGTAATTAGGATTATTAAAATATCGCAATACATCCACTTTATTCCCATTCCAGCGATCATAGTCCATATATCGGCTGACTGAACCAATACCTTTGGTTTTCTCTCCAGTTTGATGGATGAGGTAGGTATCCACTCCGGTCGGCAGAACTGGTGGTCCGGGGTGTTCAGGAGTGAACAACGGGTATGGCAGGGCTTTACGATACGTAGCCAACCACCAATCGAGCTTGGGTAATTGACTGATGGTAAGATAGCTATTTACCCAAGAGGCTCTAGAATAGCAGATGGGATACCTTCCAGTGCGCGACCGGCAAATGTCAAGGCATTTCTGGGTTGTGGCGGTGATTCGTGCGCGAGTATTAATACCAGCTACCTCTAAATCAAGCACCAAGCGGTCATAATGCCAATCAACCTGATTATCCAGAATTCTAAAGAGTGAGTCCATCTGAGCCAGCGCACTTTCTCCAAAGTACACCACATGATAAGCCAAGCGGCAGACTTTAATGCGCGCCATCTCGCTCCAGTAATAATCAAACATGGGATCTTCATAATTCCAAGAGATGCCTGCGCGAGCAGCGATAAAAACCACTTCCTCAGTATGATTTTTCAGTGCATCAAAGTTTTGTTTTTTTGATCCATCCTGGCTCGACTGGTATTTGCTGATATCTACTCCAAATGCTCGCGACATAATCTCATCCTCCAAAGAACCAACCCAAAATGGATTGATCACGATTATGAATATTAACTCAGTGTTACAGGTGCAATATCAGTGCCATGATAGGTCAAGTAAAAATATCCAAACAATATCTATACGCAATATTATGAGAATAGAGGTGGTTGAACTATCTACTTAAACTAACAATTTACGTTTTAATGGATTTCTTAGTTCTCCCATCTTGCTTTTGATTGATAACAGTATTTTGGCGTTCTCTTTAATTTGTCATTTTGAGACGCTCAAAGTGATAATGGTCGATTGTGCTTACGCATCATTATTTAGGTACTGATCTAGAACTGAAATCAGTCGAACAAGCTTAGGTTGCTTAATAATGATTATCAATAGCTTATTTCAGATTATTCACTCGGACTTTGATTGCTTCAGTGAGTTGTTCCATCTGCCCAACCATTCGGCGGGCATCTTCGGGAGCAACCTCGCTGACCAACGCGTCGGCTATTGAACCCAACTTGTCTTCCTGCGGCAGCTCATCCAGATTGAGGAATACGCGCTTTAGAGACCGAGCTGATTTTGTGGCTGGATCTGCCGGTAGCCGCACTTTACGCGTCTTTTCTCGACCTGAAATACGCTCGAGAAATGCATGTACATCCTGATAGGTGCGGCCATCATGCTCGGCATAATACCGTACAGCTGCCGGCCAGAATTTAGCATCATACTGCATGATTTCGCGTAAAACGCGCTCTGGCATTTCCGCGCGGTCACAAATTTCCAGCAAATCTTGGGGAAGCTCGAAGAATTTTATTAGGCGACCATAATACGTGCGTTCTAATTGCAATGTCTTAAGTAACATATCCTTGGTTTCATCACTCAAGCGCACATCAAGAACCTGCCGAAAGTAGCTGTATTCGTCCAAAGATTCATTCGGCTGAATACCATTAGATTCGAGAACGATCCTAGCCGCAGCGCGCGCCTTACCAACAGGTGTTAAGGCTTTATAAGCCATGTTCTCTGCAATTTGCTTTTCTAAGCTAGGCTGATTATCGATGATAGCTAAAACATAAGGTTCATCTTTGCGTCCGCTAAGCACAGATTGAAAAGCCGTCGCCCAAAACCGCCGTTCACCTGTCAACATCTTGAAAACTTCACGTCCGTCTTCATTAATTACTTGACCGGTAATAGGTTTGATTTGCCCAGTATCATGCAATGAGTCCCCCAAAGCAATGAGTTCCTCAATTTCACGTCGAACCAGGCGGTCTTGCTCAGCTAAAGCTATCCACTTGCGGACGGTTTCTTCCCAATCAATTTCTTGTCGAAAAAACGCTTCCCGTAATTCAAAGGGCAATAGAAACCGAGCTTGAAAGCGATCAGGTTTGATCATAGAGAGGGGCACGCGATAAACGCTCTGCCGATTGCTCAGCATCTTAGGCGTTTGGTCTTCTTCACGTTGCTCTTTCTCAGCAGTGCTTGCATTAAAAGCATCACTCGTGAGATTAATTAAATCTCCAAAACCTCTCTTCTTTGTTTCTTCCATCTCACACACTCCTTGTGATCAAAACGATCTGTGCTAATGCGATTGTGCCCATGGGCACACTTTTTATTACTGTGCCCGTGGGCACATTTATCGTGGTTTTGATTACTTTGCCCATGAGCACAGTGCAGCTAGTTTTCATGTTTCTAATTTTCCTAAAACAGCATCGACTAGATTTGAAACACAGCGATATGCTTGTGACTTTTCATTAGTAAATGAAAATATGTCGTGTCCCGCTGTAGTCGCAGCCGATATTTCTGCTAAATCCTTCACGTATGGGAGTAAAAGATGCCCATATAAACGCTTCAGATCTTCGATTACATCCCGGGATTGTCTCCGCACCATTCGATAACGCGAAGGAATAATTCCTAATATTTTCAATTCTGGATTGAAGGTTTTTCGGATATTCTCAATCATGCGCAAAATATCGGCTAAGCCGATCAAGCTCAATCCGTCTGGTTCGATTGGGATAAGCACATGAGTGCTAGCAACCAAGGAATTCATGGGCACAATACCAGCAGATGGGGGGTTATCAATGATTATGTATGCATAATCGTTTTTGATCGGCTCTAAGTAATATGTCAGTTGGAGTTCTGGTTCCTCACGTGTTTTTAATTCCGCTTCCAAATTTTCCATTCGAGCTTTATTGGTCTTAAATATCTTTACCTTTTTCTCTCGTTTTCTAGGAATTAGCGAGTCTTCGACGATTCCTTCTGAAGCTCCAAAACCATTAATTAATGCTGAGGGGAAGTTGTTTTCTGCTGTTATCATAGGAACAAACTGATCGTCTAATCCTCCTCCCATAGCAGTAATTGTTGCGCTCAACTGATCATCCATATCAATCAGCAAAACCGGTTTGCTCTCTGTTTTTCGCGATTCATACGTTGCTAATCCAGCGGCAAGGTTAATGCTGATTGTGGATTTGCCCACTCCACCTTTTCGATTAATTAAAGATATAATCGCCATTAGTCAACCTCTTGTTTATATGAGGATATATATGTCCTTTCCATTTTACATTATTTTACTGTAAATACAAGCCGAAATTAATTATTAATTTAATTTATTGGTCAGTTGATGAAACTAGACATATTTATTTGAGTACTTGACTTAATAGCTCACGCATGCTAATCTATTTACTAAAAGACGGAGCAGCATGAGTCATGATTACAACACCTGATCTTCTTCAAGCCGGATTTTTAGAGCACCCCTTTATTCATTATCAAGATACACGATTCTTCTATCCCAATCTTAATGAGCAGCGCAAGGTTTTCGAGGTGGTGCATAGTTTCCTGTCCGATCAAAAGGACCCTTATAAGAATCTAGGCGTAGTTGCTGGACCAGTTGGCAGTGGTAAGAGCATGCTGGCAATGAAATTAGCCCAAACACATTTCTTACTAGAAAATCGAGGCACGATGTTTGGGCTCTACTTAAATACCAATACTTTAACTGAACCTCGTCACTTTCTCATGGCAGTTATTGAGATTTTAGGGATCCAGTCGGCTCGCTCGAATGCCAATCGTATTGAGAACATTTATGAACGCCTTGAGCAAAGTGCTGATCAGCTATTACTGGTCTTGGATGGTCCCCCAGTTGATCAAGAATATCTCACCCAACTGCTTGATTGGTCTGTAGAGCACCAAAAAAAGATCCGTACAATTATTTTTCTACAGGATTTAAACAACACTGTCAGTAATATTGGCAGCCTGAGTCAATTTTTAGGTCTTTATGTACCTTTCCGTTCTCCTAGTATTCAGGAAATTGCCAGTCTACTTTATGCACGCTGCCGTATGGCTGGTCTTGCTGAGCCTTTATCTGTTTTACCAGAAACCAAGGCTATTGAAATTGCTGAGAATGCACATGGCTCTTTAACCGAGGCTTTATTCTTAGCTTTAGATTACCTATCGACCGTCTTAGAAGAACGTAAGACGAAGCTCACCATTCCGAATCTGATTTCACGGATCTAATTGATTTATTGATTTTTGCAACGTCATGAGCGACATAACCACTGGTACTTGGCAACAAATTCGCGATGAGCTGGAGACCTTATCAGTCCCTAATCTTCAAGAGCTGCTGAATTCTACGGACGTCCAGTTTGATGGAACGTATACCATTACCGCAGAGCCAAAAAACTATGCCAAGCTATGTCAGTACTACCCGTTACTGGACACATTGGTTCAAGATGTTACCGGTAAACGGTTGAAACTTTCTCTTCGCTCAAGTGTGCCCATGGGCACACTTACTCAAGAATCAGAAACCGTTTATAGAATTGATTCAGGAGCTTCTAATGTCGCCGAAGCGATTATTTCTCCTGAATCGATTGTTGCCATACCAGCCTATCTGTTGCGTTTTGTTCCCTATGTCGGTTCGGGAGCTGTTCTCATTGCCACTGCCTTGCGGCAAGCATTCTACCGCGCCTCAAGAGAGCATGGTGCTGATCAACTTTACCCTAAGGAGGGGGATGCAGTCTCTATCGATGTAAACACCCTTCTGGATATGCTTGGGAATGTCATCAGTCGAGCCACATTCTTTCGCATTTTCAAATCGGGTAATATGGACTGGTTTGTTAGCCGTGCAGAACCTGTTCACCGCTTCGTAGATGGCAAAGTTACCAGAGCTCCTAACACATACACGTACAGGGGAATGTTATTAACACCAGGGGATGCGCAGGACTTGTTCACTTGGTTTCAGGCAAATTTGGCTAATCACGAACCTTCTGGATTGTTAAACTTCGCATTGGAATGTTCCAGAGGTCAAATACTCACCTTTCCTTATAGAACGCCAGACGTAACCGAGGTTCAACGTTTTGTTGTTGCTACTTCAGTCCATGAAGTTTTTCAGGCTGCATGTGAGCTTTCTAAAATTAGTTCAACCCAAGCTACGTTATGTGATCGCCTTGCTGCGCACTTAATCCGTCCTGAGAGCTTTTTAGCGGTTCCGTGGTATTGGTTCCATAGTGTTCTTCCAGAATTAGGCAGCGATTTGGGTATGCTTTACTTGATGTGTAGAAATTGCTGTTATGTTGATTGGGCGCATGGCAACGATCGGAATACATTTTGGGTGCAAGGCGGTTTAACAACCTTACAAAAATGGATAGGGTCCGAAACACTGCCAAAACGCATCCCTCAACTGAAACCTAGTGCGCGCGGTAGGCCCCGCAAAAAAGATATTAATTCTCAATCCGAATACACACGCAATTGGCGTGAAACCAAACGCGAATTAGCTAGTCAATATCTTTGCCGCATAGCTACCCGCCCATCCGAAATGGGTACCGATTGGCAATTGAGGGTAAACGAGGTTCAGCTCACGCCGGTTGACGAAATATTACAAGGTGCTGTATACGGCTTTTTGTTAGAGCCTGACCAAAGCATGACGCCTCTAACTTGGCAGGCATTTGCAAAAAATCAAACTTTCTATACCCTACTCCTTCGCGCAGCTCGCTATTGCCCCCAACGATTATGTCATTTTGAGATTTTAGTTCAGGCAGGAATTTGTCAGAATGAGACTTTAGATGCTACGTTAATTAGTCATTTTGATACTTTAGTTGATAATTTAAATTGTCATTTTGAAACTTTAGTTTCTGCTGATATATGTCAGTTTGAGACGATAATTAAAATACTATATAAACTTAAACACACAAAGTTTTTTTACGAAGATAACCAACTACCAGATACGACATTTTCCTCGGATAATATTGATATCAATAACAATCAGGTTGGAGGGGAAGATATTTCTTATAATATTGATATTGCCGCTATTCTTGATCGCATCAATCCTATCCTACGGCTGCAAATTCAGGAACAGCATGCTGAGAATAACTTACTTTCTTGGTTAATATATGGCAGCCTTACCCCTGAAATACGTAATCCTTTGAGCTTTGCTGTTAGCCGCACCCTCGAAACAGGGATAAACGCGGGTGGACCCGCCGCACGTTTAGCCTCGTTGCCCCCACATGAACTTGCGTCACTCTTATTGCGCACGCAGAAGCGCCTTGAAGGTGGCTATTTAGGATGGTCACAGCTCGCGGAAGCCGGTGCGGAAGACCTGAATGCTCTCTTGCGATCTGCAGCTGACAGCCAGACGCAACTACACCTACTCCAACGCCTACTGGATAACCTTGAGATCAGAGCAAATAGTTAAGTTTAGTATTAAGCTATAAGGTAGACTAATTTGAAGTTAATGGGGGAGGGAAGCATATTACCCACACGGAATTTTTCAAAGACGAGCAATTCAAGCTGGAATAGATCAAAACAAAGGAAATTTGGTAGAAGCTATAGACCCTAAATGGAGTTGCGCATAGCAATATATAAGTGGACTGCAATTGCATGGTTCAATAAATTACATTGCAGATTGAATTGCGCATAGGTATTATTCAGGGGACACCTTTACGTACGCTCGGGGTGTGTTATCTTATACGATAATGACAAGAAAAAATCTACAGCAGTATCGTTGGTTTATCATGGGCAATTGATCAAGGCAAAAGGGGAATAAGCTATAATAAATTGCACTTACACACGAGGTGAATCGATGAATTATGCTGTCATTATGGCTGGGGGCGCCGGCACGCGGCTTTGGCCGATTTCACGTGAACGCTTACCCAAAACAGCTTTAGCCCTCTATACCAACCAAAGCATGTTTCAGATTGCAGTCGAACGCTTAGCGCCGTTATTTTCACCACAGCAAATCATCGTTGTCGCTGGGGCAAGCCATGCTGCATATTTAGCAGAGCAAGTACCAGAAATCCCCACCGAGAATTTCATCCTCGAACCCGAAGGTAGAGGTACGGCTTCAGCCATTGCTTTAGTTGCGGTTCACCTTTTTGCAAGAGATCCTGAAGCTTCAATGGCTGTGCTCACAGCCGACCATTTCATTGGAAAACCGCAAACATTCCGGCAAGCTTTAGCAGCTGCCTTAAATTTTGCTCAAAGTGACTACTTGGTCACATTAGGAATTACCCCAGATTCGCCTTCAACAGAATATGGTTACATAGAACAGGGCGAACAACTATTAAAAGTAGATGGCTTCAAAGTGCTTAAAGCTAAGCGCTTTGTGGAAAAGCCGGATATTAATACAGCCCAAGCCATGCTCGAAGCTGGCAATTACTGTTGGAATAGTGGCATGTTTATTTGGAAGATCAGCACAATCCTGAGAGCATACGAGACGCTCATGCCCGAGCTTTACCAGCAAGTCATGAGGCTTGGTCAAACGATAGGAACCAATGCTTACTCAGATACTTTAGCCCAAATTTGGCCGAACATAAAAAAGCAAACCATTGATTATGGGATTATGGAAAAAGCTGAGCGTGTAGCTGTTCTTCCCGTCGATATCCAATGGGCGGATGTAGGAAATTGGGCAAGCCTAAAGCGACTATTGCCTCATGATGACCACGGCAACGCTATTCGGGGGGAGGCACTACTCTTGGACTGCCAGAATAATCTAATATTTGCTGATAAACGCCTGATCGCTGCAATTGGTTTGGAAGATTTTGTGGTTGTGGATACCCCAGATGCCTTGCTCATTTGCCACAAAGACCGTGTACAAGAAGTACGACAAGTCGTTGAGCGTTTGAAAGCTGACGGTAGACAAGACTTAATTTGAGCTCTAGGAAGGGCTAAAAATTAAATCGGACCTCGCCATATAAAACGACATCAGCAATCATAATAATTTTCGATTTCAAATGGGCTTGGGTGCTGGTTGACGTTTTCAGCTTCTTTGCGTTTTTCTGTCGTCCAAGTCTGGATCAGGGTATCATCAAAAATGCCACCAGCCTTAAGGAATTCTGAGTCACTCTCGAGTGCTTGCATTGCTGCTTCGACAGAGGTAGGCAAGGATTTAATCTTGGCGCGTTTTTCCTCCGGCCAATCGAAAATATTCTCATTGATTGGCCCAAAGCCAGCTTCTGTCGGGTCAATTTGATGTTGTATGCCGTCTATCCCAGCTAACAGCATGGCTGCCATGGAAAGATATGCATTTCCGGTGGCATCTGGCGGTCGGAATTCCATGCGTACAGCCTTGGGTGCCGTTGCGTATTTAGGAATGCGGATAGCGGCGCTCCGGTTGCCGGCTGAGAAAATGGCTTTGACCGGTGCCTCGAAGCCTGGTACAAGCCGTCGATAAGAATTTGAGCTAGGATTCGTAAAAGCCATGACCGCAGGGGCGTGGGTGAGCAAGCCGCCGATGTAATGCATTGCGGTTTGACTTAACAAAGAAAAACCCTCTGAATCGTAAAACCTATTCTGATCATTTTTCTGCAGAAGCTGATGATAATGGGTACTGCTCCCAGCTAATCCATAAATTGGCTTGGGTAAAAAGGTAGCAGTTTTACCAACAAGCATCGCAGTCATCTTGACAACATACTTAATCAGGAGTGCCGCATCGCCCGCTTGAATGATACCCAGCAATGGCGTTTCGATTTCGGATTGGCCTGGACCTCCCACTTCATGGTGGTGATATTTGACAGGAATGCCCATTTTTTCGAGGGTCACGACTATCCGATCGCGCAGCTCAAAGTAGTTATCACAGGGGGGAGCAGCATGATAGCCGTGATTATCCGGTAATGCATAACCGTTAGGGTTGACCAGATCTCCCCAATTAGCCTCACCAGAGTCAATTTGGCATAAGCTCAGGGATGAGCTGTTTTTGAGAGTTACGCGGTCGAAAATGTAAAATTCGAATTCAGGTCCCCATAGGCTGCCATCGGCAATGCCGCTATTTTGCAAGAACTTTTCAGTGCGTTTAGCAATTTCCCTCGGGTCAAATTGATACCGTTCTTTGGTATCTGCTTCAAAAATATTGCATAAAAAAGATAAAGTTGGCTGTTTATGAAATGGATCGATAAAACCCGTAGCGAGATCCGGCTTGAGCACCATATCGCCAGAGTGCACATGTTTGAAACCCACGCTCGAGCCATCGAAGCCAACCCCTTCAGACATAAGCTCAGCTGTGAACTCACGATTTGTGATCGTCAAGTGATGGAGTTGACCCCATAGGTCTCCATAGAGCAGATCAATAAGCTCGATGCTGTTTCCACGAATGAAAGCCAATGCGTCCTGAAAATTTGAGAACATTTATATCCCTTTCTAGTGTTAAGGTGAGCTTGATGTGCCCTAAATTATACTCTAAGCAGCATTCTGCCTTGTTTTACGAAGAAATGAAATTTGCGTTTTGAAGCTTACCCATAGAAAGCTGAAGTAAAAGCTAAAAAAGCTCGCTAACAACGCTTTCAGGCAATCCAACAAAGAAATGGCAGCCTTTTGAGCCCATATATAATCAGGGCGCTTAGGCTGAAAGCAAGCAGTGTCAGCACTGGCACCGAAATAATGGGGTTAAAGCTGAGAGGTGTGAAATGGAAGAACTTGTCCAAACCAAAGAGTACTATCGGATGAATGAGATAGACCCCTAAGGTTTGTCTCGCAATTGTGGCAAACAGCTTTTTCGTGTTAGTGGAAAACGAAATCTGTCTAATCTTATTCTGGAAGAGCCAAAAAATAGGTACCGCTACCATAAAAGTCATTAAGGAAAGTGGCTTAGAAAAAGTTAAAGTGGTTTCACCCGCTTGTTGAGAGGCAAAATGCGTCAGGCTAGCGTTGAGTAACACGCCAACTGGCAGAGCTATGTATAGCAACCATGTGGTCAGCTGATTAGGCTTGAAGTAACGGTGGATAACATTACCGAGTAAAAAGTAACCAGCAAACAATATCAGATGCCCAATTGGGAACTTAGCCACAAAAATCTGTAAAGGTTCAGCAAATGGTAGAAAATCCCAACCCATCGAGAGCGTATGGGCAAGCAGCCCAAGCACCAATAAGACAACGCCATATTTCAACGTAGCTTTATCGCTTTGATCTACGATCAGCTGTAAGAATGGCGAGATCAGGTACAGGCTTATCAGAATTGGCAGAAACCACATGTGGTCAGAACTTTTCAGTGTGAGCCTGAGCAGGGTTGGAACCACACTCGATGTACCTAATGCGGGTTGAGTGAGTAAGGCAAATATTGCGTATAGGAAAGACCAGAAGAAATAGATTACGATAATCTTTTTGACCGGACCTTGGAAAAGCTGTTTCAAGCTGCGCTGCTTGCCCAAGCCCAAAAAGAGCACGCCGCTCATCATAGTGAAGAGAGGCGTGGCTGCGCGTGATAATCCTAAGTAAACATTAACCGCCTGCCATCCCGATGCATCAATTGGCATGGTGCTAAGTTGCTTGGCAGTGATGTTAAGCATCACGATTAACAAGGAAGCTGCAATGCGCACCAAATCTAGCCAGGCGAGACGTTCTTCTGGAGAGGTCGCATTTGTGGATTTAGTCTCTGTTGACATCTTTTTTCCTCGCTGGGCGGTCCAAAAGCCCATTGTATGGGAAGCGACTAAGAATATCCAACCCTTGTAAAGGTTTATGGCAAATGCTCAAAACAAGTCAATCTCTTATTAGGTAAAAAATAGCCTGAAGTACATACTTCAGACTAAAATTT
The DNA here is from genome assembly GCA_034430095.1 of Candidatus Mesolinea sp. Taxonomy (GTDB): domain Bacteria; phylum Chloroflexota; class Anaerolineae; order Anaerolineales; family Anaerolineaceae; genus Mesolinea. Next base: position 23,329 of record DAOUFK010000024.1, on the reverse strand, counting down.
CAAATTAATAAGCGAATTTATATCTTCTAATCCCGCTCGCCACGCACATAAGGGACGCCCAGAGCTGCTGGTGCCCCAATGCGCTGCCGGCGGGATGCTGCCGAACCCAAAACCAGAGCGATGATGGTCAATAAGAACGGCGTCATTTGGAGGAAGAATGCCAGATTATGGTTGTAGAAGAAAGGATTAGGAGCGCCAAATAATGTCATCGGTCCTTGCAAATCTAACATAAAGCGGCGTAACATGCCGAAAAGATATCCGCCTAATGCTGCACGCAAAGGATTCCATTGAGCAAAGATGACCAACGCCACCGCGATCCATCCTTGCCCAGAAGTCGTCTGGCTGCTATACCACCCAGGAGATATGGCAATACTAATAGCACTGCCTGCCAAACCTGCCAAGCAACCTCCGATGAAGGTGTACAAGTAGCGCGTGCCATAAACGCTGACACCTAAGCTATCTGCTGCAGCTGGCTTTTCTCCTACGGCGCGTAAATGCAGACCCGGACGCGTTTTATTGATGTACCACCAAGCTACGGGAATAAATAGATAGCCGATATAGACAAGCAGATTGAGGTCACTAAAGAAAACCCGTCCCACCCATGGGATCTGTGAAAGCAAAGGGATGGTAACGTTTGGGATAAGCGGTGCATTTTGTCCGGTGAGCCCTTCGCCGAGTACAAGGGCTAGCCCTGTACCTAAAAAGGTAAGCGATAAACCGCTGACCACCTGATCGGCTTGAAAATGAATGGTCACGACCGCGTGCGCCAAGCTAAGAAGACCGCCTGCAGCAATGCCTACAAGTAAACCAATCCAAGGGTTACCCGTGGCAAGCGAGGTTTTGAAAGCTGCCATGGCACCTACTAACATCATTCCCTCGACGCCGAGGTTCTGTATGCCCGAAAGCTCGGTAAGGATTTCCCCGATGACAGCAAAAATCAATATCGTTCCGGTTGAAAGCCCCGAGCGGAGGATAATTTCAAAGTTCATGCAGCCTCCGAAGAAGTGCGCACGAAGCGGATTTTATAGCGCAGCAATACATCACTACTGATTACAAGGAAGAGGATCGTTCCCTGGATCAAAAAGTACAACCCCGAGGGTTGAATTTCGCGTCCGGCGACAATAAGAGCGCCGAAGAGAAAAGAAACCAGTATGGTGGCAAGGGGATTGAGCTTCGCGAGCCAAGCCACAATCACACCGGAGAAGCCGTAGTTAGTGGAAATGCGTTCTTGCAAGCGGTGAACCACACCGCTAACCTCAGACATGCCAGCCAAGCCAGCCAATGCACCAGACAGCATAAAAACCAGGATGATGTTCCGTTTGATATCGATGCCAGCGTATTCCGCTGCCTTGGGGTTATCCCCGATCAAGGTGATTTCGTAGCCCCAACGGCTGTGATTGATGACGTGGGTAAGGATTACAGCTGCAACCAACCCAAAGACTACACCCAAATGGAGTGTAATTCCTGAGAATGCTCGATTTTGCTGGGCTAAGTCAGCTAAACGCGGCAGCCACGCAGTTTTCGGGAACATCTTCGTCATTTGAAAGCCAGCCTCGCTAAAGGTGCTATAAATCCAGTAATTATTCCAGTAGACAGCCACATAATTGAGCATCAGCGTGGAGATGATCTCACTGACATTGAACTTAGCCTTGAGGAAACCAGGGATGAACCCATAAAGTGCGCCACCGATCATCCCGAAAAGTGCCATTACCAAAAGAACGACGGCTCGAGGTGTCGTTTCCATGTTCATCAATGGGACAAGTGGCACTAAGCTGGCACAAAAAGCACCGATGTAAAACTGCCCTTCAGCGCCGATGTTCCAAAGCTTCATGCGGAAGGCAATCCCACAACCCAGACCAATTAGAAGCAGTGGTGTGGCTTTGACGATTACATCCGAAAGCGCTCCCCAGCTGCCAAAAGCTGCATTATAGAAGTACTGGAAGGTCTTTACCGGGTCTCCACCGATGAGCAGCAGGATTACTCCGCTGATTAAAAAAGCCAAGACAATCGCGCCTACCGATGTAGCTACTGGCAGCCAGCGGGGAGGCTCATCTAAACGTTTTTCAACCTGGAGGGAAAAAGGTAAGCTCATACCTGACTCCTCAACGCGCCAGTCATCATCAAGCCAATGGTGTTGAGATCGGCTTCTTCTGTCCTGAATTCACCCACTAACTCTCCCTCATAAATTACTGCAATCCGATCGGAGAGTTCTAAAAGTTCATCTAATTCCTCTGAGATGAGCAAAATAGCAGCGTTATGCTCACGCTGCTCGAGCAGCAGATTCTGAATGGCTTCAATTGCGCCGACATCTAAACCGCGTGTAGGTTGCACCGCGATGATCAAGCGTGGTTCACTGGAGATTTCCCGAGCAAGGATGACCTTTTGCAGGTTCCCGCCAGAAAGTTTGTTTACCTGTGTGTTCACGCTTGGCGCTTGGATTTCATATTGCTGTTTCAAATTCGCAGCGTATTCCTGTGCAGCCGAGTAACTGATATGCCAATTCTCACTGATCGGTGGGCTATCATAGGTTTTCATGATGAGATTGCTCGTAATGGCAAGGTTGGGCGCAGTACCTACACCGGTGCGGTCTTCCGGGATGTGCGCTGTGCCTTGCTTGATGGTGGTTTTAGGGGATCGGTTGGCAACATTTTCCCCATTGATAAAGACTTGACCTTCACACGCGCGCAAGCCTGTGATGACTTCAGCCAGCTCGCTTTGGCCATTACCAGCAATGCCGGCGATGCCCAAGATTTCACCCTCGCGCACTTGCAGGCTCACGTCTTTTAGGGCGGGTAACCCGCGGTTGTTGAGCGCGGAGACATGCTGTAGTTCCAGCACAACTTTGCCAGGGGTGTGAGCTCTTTTGTTGAGGCGGAAAAGCACCTTCCGCCCAACCATTAGTTCGGCTAACTTCTCTTTTGTAACATCTTGCACACTTATTCCATCTGCTGTTACTTTGCCCTTGCGCAATACCGTCACCCGATCAGCCACCTGCATCACCTCGTTGAGTTTATGGCTGATAAACACGATAGATTTGCCCTCGCTGACCATTAGGCGCATCGTTTTCATCAAATCTTGGATTTCATGGGGAGCCAGCACCGCTGTTGGTTCATCCAAGATTAGAATTTGCGCACCGCGGTAAAGCGCTTTTAAGATTTCCACACGCTGTTGTTCACCTACGGAAAGCTGCCAAATCTTAGCAGTGGGGTCCACTTTCATTCCGAAAGACTCGGCTATTTCAGCCACTTTGCGGTCGTATTCGGGCAGGTTCATGAGAAAGCGAGGTTCATTTAAACCTAAAAGAATATTTTCAGTCACCGTCAGGGTAGGCACGAGCATGAAATGTTGGTGCACCATGCCAATGCCTTTTGCAATAGCATCGCGGGGGGAATTAAACGAGACCGGCTCTCCGTTGATAAGGATCGTTCCGGAATCGGGCTTATATAAGCCGGCTAAGATGTTCATCAAGGTGCTTTTGCCGGCGCCATTCTCGCCCAAGAGAGCATGAATCTCGCCATGTTTTAGTGTGAAATTGACATGATCATTGGCGACCACCCCCGGGAATTGCAAGACGATATCCCGCATTTCAACTGCATTTTGATTTTCTGAAAAAGTTTGCTCCATAAAATGTTCTTACTACTGATAGTGCGAAAATTATTAGCTGAATTCCAGCCAGATATGTATCTGACTCCCAGATACTTCAGGAGATGACCAAACGGTCATCTCCTGAAAGAATAGTCAACTTTACTGTAAAGGTGGTAATTCTGCGGTGACGTTCTCGTTCCACCAGTAGACGCCAATGCTGCAAGGACCGCCCGATTCTTTGAAACAATCCAAGTCGACTTGTTCCAAGCTGACGCCATCAGCGAGAATTTGCCTACCCTGGTTATCGATAATCGGACCTTTGAAGACATCAAAGCGGGTAAATTCGCCCTTCAGCATCTTATCCAGGATTTCTCGAACCATTTGCAGGTCTTCCTCGGGCAACTCAGCAACGCCGGGCATGAGAGTTTCACCTTCCATGAAGCCATATAAGCCCAAGCCACCGGAATCAGCATCGAAGTACTGAGAGCCATCTTCCCACGTGCCAGCCCGGCATTTTTCCACAATATCGGCGTAAATTATGCCCCAATTCCAATACATCGAAGTGAGGCAGGTAGGCAGCGTGCAGTTGCCTTTGTAGTCGTAGGTAATGCCCCATTTGCCCTCAGGAGCAGCCAAAGCAGGAGCAGGCGTATCTGCACCAGTCATGACGACCTGTGCACCAGCATCAAATAATGATTTAGCGCCTTCTTGCTCAAGAATTGGATCATGCCAAGTATTGATGAAGCGCACATCAATGGTGCATTCAGGGCAGGTCTTTTCCACACCCAATGCAAAGGCATTGCCCAACCGCAGCTCTTCTGGAATAGGGAAGGTAGCCATGTAACCAATCTTGGGGTTGCCATCCATCTTAGCACGGGAGCCGGCTAAAATGCCCGCGAGATATTTCATGTCTTCCATGGCTCCCATCAAGTTGCCAAAATTTTTGCCGTTTGATTTGTAACCGCTGATATGGATGATATCCACATCGGGGAATTCGCTGGCGACGATCTCAGAAGCATCCATAAAACCAAAAGATGTAGTGAAGATGACATCGAAGCCTTTGCGTGCCAATGAACGCGTGACCTGCTCGGCATCTGCGCCCTCCGCTACATTTTCAACGTAGGCTGTGTGCACGCCCTCGAGAGTTTGTTCTACATATTGCCTGCCGACATCATGCGACTGGGACCAACCGCCATCATCGTGGGGACCGACATATACAAAAGCGACATTGAAGCAGCCTTCAATGGGCGCAGGCACTTGGTAGGAACCAACAGTTTCATACGAAGCTTCTGCTCGGCAATTTACTTCGGTTGGTTCTGTGGCAGCTGTTTGCCCACAAGCAGAGAGGACGAGGCTGAGGATAAGCAGAGTTGACAATAACCAAATACTTTTTTTCATCTTTTCTCCTTTATTCAATGAATTGTGAAACGACAAAATTGGTGGAGGATTCTCTTTTCTTCGATTGGCTGACTCCTTTCAACACGCAATGCTTAAGGCTTGTTAATTTTACTGCAAGCCAATAATTTTGTGTCAAATTTGATTTGATGGACATCTTTTATAACCACCGAGTAATCAAAAAAACAATTACGCCACAAATAAAAGAAATCATTTGGAACGGTGTGTCGAAATCTCACTAACCGGTCCATCATGGCAAACTAAGAAGCCCGGTGCTAATCCAAGTTGTTGGCAGGTTTCTTCTGGCAGCTCACAGGATCCACACAGCCCAACTCCACAGCGCATGACGCTTTCAAATGAAAGCTGCGCAGGCAAGCCGGCAGTGCGAGCCCAGGCTGCTATAGCAAGTAACATCCCGATGGGTCCACAGGCATAGATAATTTCAGGTTCTAGGGCATTTTGAGCCTCTGGCAATAAAGCCGTCAGCAAGCCTTGTTTGCCAGCACTGCCATCCTCAGTTGCCAGCCAGACTTGGCAGCCCAGAGACTCGAATTCCTCAACCAATAAAAGGTCAGCACAACTACGTGCACCTAAACACACACCCACCTGATTACCCTGTGCACATAAAGAATTGGCTAAAAAAATTAGTGGTGCTGCGCCGTAACCACCCCCAAGAAGCAAATGGGAGTGTCCACGAGGTGTAAACCCATTGCCTAAAGGTCCCCGCAGCCATAAACGCTCTCCGCATTGGAGCTGATTGAGCGCATGTGAAAACGGACCAACATCTGCCACAGTTATGCGCATCGGGTCATTCCCACTAAGGCTGAAAGGTCTTTCATCAATACCTGGCAGCCATGCCATCACAAACTGGCCGGGATGTGCATCGGGTAAGCTGCCATCCAAAACAAGGCTGCACGTATCAGCGTTTTCTAATCGCTTTTCTTGGATATGGTAAGCGGTGAAAAGCCCAGCTTGGTTCAAGGCAGCGCCCTCCCGCGTAAGTCAGCGAGCTGCGCATAGCCATTATCAGACATAAAGGTCGTTAGTTCGGTGCAAATACGAGCAAAAATACTTGGACCGTCCTTGATTACCGCTGAGCCGATTCCGACAAGCGTCGCCCCAGCCATTAGCATCTCCGCAGCGTCAATTCCAGAGCTCACTCCGCCAGTGCCAATGATGGGGACGGATACTGCCTGGGCAAGTTCATACACGCAGCGTAAGGCAATCGGTTTGAGTGCTGGTCCGGAGAGTCCGCCAGTTCGGTTACTCAGGACTGGCTTAGCGGCTATAGCATCAATCAACATTGCAGGCATAGTATTAATTGCGGTGATGGCATCGGCACCCTCTGCCACTACTGCTTGGGCTATCCGGCTGATCTCAGGCACGTTAGGGGCTAACTTGATACTTATAGGCAGGCTTACGGCTTTGCGCACGGTTCGCGTAACCGCTGCTGCGCCTTCCGCACTTGCTGAAAAAGGTGTGCCGAACTCACTCGCCACGTTGGGGCAGGATATATTCACTTCAATCAGGTCGGGCTCAGCCTCCGCTATAATGCGTGCAACCTCGCCATAATCTTCCAGCCGAGGGGCAAAAATGCTCGCAAAGAGCGGCACGCCTAAAGCTGCTAATCGCTGTTTTGTCTCACGCAATAAAGGTACTTCGGCGCGTGCTCCCAGGTTGGTCAAGCCGATAGCATTGAGCACGCCGCAATCCCAAGCAACAGTCACAGGGTTAGGGTGCCCGGCGCGTGCTTCTGGTCCGCAGCTCTTAGATGTGATGGCAGCGGCTCCAGAGAGCGCCACCCGCTCCATCAAGCTGGGGCTGGTGCCCAAGATCCCCGATGCTAATACCAGTGGGTTCGTGAGGTTCATCCCCAAAAAGCTGCAGCTGAGCTTAGGTGTTAGCATGTTCTCCTGCGAGGTAGGCGCGTACTTCCAGATAGGTCGTTTGGTCAAGTTTGCCCTGGGCATAAAGGCGCCCCAAAATTTCCTGCATGGTAAGTACAGAAGAGACTTGAATACCATGATCCTTGAGTGCTGCTTTGCCGCCTTGTTCGCGATCGACAAGCACTACTGCTTGATGAATATCCAAGCCAGCTGCACGCAAAGTCTCTGCAGCTGTCAAAATCGACCCACCGCTGGTGATAACATCCTCCAATAAGACAGCGCTTTGCCCTGGCTGGAACACGCCTTCTACTGCTTGAGCGGTACCATGTTCCTTAATCTCTTTACGGGGGTAAACCATGGGGCGTTTAAGCTTGGAAGCTGCGATAGCCGCAATGGGCAGTGCTGCATAAGGCACACCTGCCAGGTAGTCATATTCCATGCCAATTAACTTGTCGATATAGGCATCCACAACCATGTCTAGGACGCTTGGATATGAGACGAGCCGGCGAAGATCAAGGTAAATGGGCGATTTTTTACCCGAAGCTAAAGTGAAACTGCCAAATTTGATGCATCCAGTGCTAAAGAGACCATCGACCAAATTTCGATAAGGATCATAAGGTGGGAGGTTAAGGTCTAGCCGTGTGTTGGTGATTTGATCACGCAAGACTTGTGCAGCACGCCTGGGGTCTTCTGCTCCGATGATGCTGCGCGAAACCGGGATGATTTGCCCCAACTTATCTGAGCGTAAGCCGGCGGATAGAGCTTGCTGTAAATCGCCACCTTGGGCACCCACGCCAGGTGCTAAAATCCAACTTTCTGGGCAGAGATCGCGTACGCGTTGCAGTGCTTCGGGCTGGGTAGCGCCTACAACCAAACCGATTTGCTCCGGTGTGCCCCAAGTTTTGGAAAGTTGGGCTATGTATTCGTAAAGTGGTGGGGTTCCATAGTTTTGAATCGCGGTCGCAGAAGGATTGGAGGTCTGGCAGAGCAGGAATACGAATTTACCAGGTTCTTCGAGGAAAGGTGCGATACTATCTTTGCCTAAGTAGGGGCTGAGCGTAACAGCATCAGCGTTATATTGCGCATACGCCGCGTGTGCGTAAGCTTGGGCAGTAGAACCAATATCACCCCGTTTGAAATCGAGGATTACAGGGATGTCATCTGGAATTCCCTTAATAATCTCTTGTAATGCGCGAAGACCAGCGGGTCCAAACTGCTCAAAAAATGCACTATTGGGCTTGTAGCAACAGACTAAATCTGCAGTTTGATCGATGATATTTTTGCCCCAATCCGAAAGCCTGGTGAAGATATCGCCAGTGGTGGGTAAGAAATTTTCCTGCGGGTCTAACCCCACACACAACAAGCTGTCGTTTTTAGCGATTGCTGTTACCATTTTTTGAATAAAATACATCAGGCTACCCTCTATGCTTGACCAAGCACGGCTGCCAATAAAGCCATGCGAATATATAAGCCATTCTGCACCTGGCGGAAGTAAGCTGCGCGTGGATCACGGTCCACTTTATAATGGATTTCACCAACCCGTGGCAATGGGTGCATCACGATCATCTTTTCTTTGGCTTGTGCCATCACTTCCGGTGTAATTTCAAAGTAGTTTTTCACCTCTTCGTATTGCGCCAAGTCCGTGAAGCGCTCTTTTTGGATGCGGGTGACGTAAAGCACATCGGCGTTCTCGATTACATCTGAAACTTTGTTGGTTTCCCGCACTTTGATGCCTTTATCAATCAGGTCATTCATCAGATCCATGGGCAATCGTAAAGTCTCAGGAGAGACAAACCTCAAGGAAACGTCATACTGGGAAAGCAAGCGTGTGAGGCTATGCACGGTGCGGCCGTAACGTAAGTCGCCTACCATCGCTACTTTCAGTCCGTCGATGTGACCCAGCTCACTCTGGATAGTATAAAGGTCTAGCAAAGCCTGAGTTGGGTGCTCGCCAGCGCCATCACCAGCATTGATGATTGGCACTTTGGCATATTTAGCCGCTGTGGCAGAAGAACCGATTTCTGAATGGCGTAAAACGATTACATCGCAATACTGTTCGAGAGTGAGAATGCTATCAATCAGCGATTCACCTTTGGAGACCGACGAGTACTGGATACCTTCAGTGATGGGGATGACTTTACCTCCTAAGCGTGCCATGGCTGAGATGAAAGAGGAACTGGTGCGCGTGCTGGGTTCATAAAACACACACGCTAAGGTGTAATCCTTGAGCAAATCGCAAGTTCCCCATTGGTGAGCCATAGCCTTCATTTCATCGGCACGCTCAAAAATATAGTCTAAGTTTTCTTTGTTAAATTGATTTACGGAAAGAATATCTTGTTGATAAAAACCATTTTGAAAACGGGGTTGGCGCTGGTAAGTTTCCAGCTTAAAGAGAGGTTCTAATTTTGGCGTAATCATAATAACACTCCTGTTAAAGGTATCTAATGATAATTTAGGACAATTCCATCGCGGACAACCTCTCGCCCGCGTAAAACGACGCGTTGTAACCTTCCGATCATAGGCATGCCGCTAAATGGAGACCAAGCGCACTTTGTGTAAAGCGGGTGCTCCGGGAAAGTATACTTTGCTAAAGGGTCAACCTCAATAAAAGTATCAGCCTGCTCGGGCAGGTTGAAGATCTGCCGAGGATTAGTGGAGAGCAATTCGATGAGGCGAGTGGTGGTAAGGCGGCTTTGTGCTGCTGCCGTAAGCATCAGGGGCAGGGTAGATTCTAACCCCGGAACACCCGGAGGATTACCTTCAGGCTGCTCTTTTTCCTCTCGCGTATGTGGGGCGTGATCGCTGGCGATGCAGTCAATGGTGGAGTTGAGGTGCTGCCAGAGTGCCTCTTGATCTTCAACGCTTCCCAACGTAGGGCGCACATCGCCATAAGGACCTAAGCGGGCAGCGTCGGCATCCGTCAGGAAAAGATGATGAGGGGTGACCTCGCAGGTCACAGGTAATCCAGACGCTTTAGCTTGCGCAATCAACTCAATTTCGCTCTTTCGCGAAACATGGCAGATATGCACGTGCTTTTTGTACATGGCAGCAAGCCCAATGGCTAAGGCAACAGATTCGCCCTCTGCATGCACGCAAATGGGTTTGGCTGCGGGCCAAACTGAGAAGATGGGCATCAGGTTTGCCAGCCCGCGTACATACAAGGGACCGTAAGTTTGATCCATGTAAATCTTTAGTGCAGGAGCATGCTGAGCCAGAACAGGCAGCTGATCAATGTGGTTGGCTGATGCGCCAGCATATAAAAAAACATCGCACAGACTTTTGCTTTGAGCTCGGGTCTGTGCGCTTTGCCAGCTTTCTAAAGTGACTAATGGCGGCTGGGTGTTAGGCATCGCCAAAAGCATGGTGAAGCCGCCAGCCAAGGCAGCTGCGCTGCCAGTGCGAAAATCCTCTTTATGTTCACCTCCAGGCGTGCGCAGGTGAACATGAACGTCTACCATTCCGGGAAAGATCATGAAAAAGTTCCTTGAAGTAAGCTAAGCAATTATATCAAAGGGTTTGGTTTCTCTTATAAATTCTTTAGTAAGAACGGTCTATGTTAATCAAGTATCTGGAATGTGCTAAATACGTCTTCAAATTCAGCATATTTCTGAGGAAAATCCGAAACCTCAGTTGCAAATGTTACGATGTAAACTTGACTCCCTTGTTTTACTAAATATTGGAGTACTTTCATATCGATGTCACCGACAGTCATTGTCGCCTCTAACTCGATACAATCATTGTCATTATGTTGGCAGGGATTATTCTCTATATCTGTAGCTCCAGCATCGGTATAAGTGCTAATTAAGGATTGAATCTCATCTTCCAGTTTTGTGTCTTCTGGAACATAGACAGAAGTAATATTCATATTTGAAATGGTGTTATTGGTTCCAAACTCGGAATCAAAAGCATAAACTAAGTAAACATCACGATTATTAGTAAGTGATTGAACAGCTCCCTCATAAGAACTTCCCATGGTTTTTAATTTTTCCAAAACTGCATCGACAGTCTCTTGATTCCCGCTAATATACCGATCAGGAATTCGAATTGCAACGCCGCCACCAGATAGAACAATGGTTCCTGCTGGTGTAGCTGTGGGTTCAATCACAGATGTCGGGCTGGTTGAGGAACAGGCTGCTAATAAAATACTGAAAATCATAATAAAAACAGTTCGCTTCATCATTCACCTCTTAATATTTTGTCATATTATATTGTCTTAAACATGTTTGGTTCATAAAAAGCAGCTATACGCCATAATAAAATTGACGAACCTGCTCATCAACCCGAATTCATCTTAAAGTAGAGCATGCAGGCTTTGGATCCTTTCCGGTCAGAAACATTTATGTTTTTTCTACCGAGCCCCATGTTGAAACCGCCTCAAGCTTGGATCATTAGAATGCTTGCGGGATACAAATTCAGTCGTTCTGCTCCCATTTGTGCATCAAAAAGTCAGCTAATTTCTCTCCCACAGCATACTTTGGCATCCAGGGGAATTCCTCAATTTGCCCATCGGCGTGAATAAAGGCAACCTTGTTCTGGTCCGAACTAAAGACAGGTTGCGGCTGTCCTACGTCATTGGCAATTATTAAGTCTAAACCTTTTTCTTGCAATTTCTTGCGCGCGTTTTCATAAGTCTGGGTAGTCTCTGCAGCAAAGCCAATCACGAGCATGCCTGGGTTAGAGCGCCGGCGCTCCTCTGAAACGGTTCGCAGGATATCCGCTGTGGGCACAAGCTCCAAAGTCAGGTTCTGCCCCGTTTTTTTGATTTTTTCCCCGGCTGTGGAGCTCGGGGTAAAATCAGCAACAGCTGCCACACTGATGAAAGCGTCTTTGTCCTGTAGATGTGTCATTACAGCATCTTTCATCTCAGCCGCAGAAGTAACCTCGATGACCAGTGCACCTTCTGGGAAAGGGAGGTTTGTGGGTCCACTGACTAAGGTAACCATAGCGCCTTCATCCAGCAGCGCCTGAGCAATGGCGTAACCTTGCTTGCCTGAAGAGTGATTGCTGATGTACCGCACAGGGTCTAACGCTTCTTGGGTTGGACCAGCAGTCAAAAGGATACGCTTACCCGCTAGCCTACCATTCCTGCCCAATAAGAAACGCACGCGGGAGAGAATGGTTTCCGGCTCAGCGAAGCGGCCCAAGCCGACCAACCCGGAGGCTAAATGGCCTGGTCTCGGACCGATGAACTCAGCTCCTCGTTCTTTGAGCATTTGTACATTTTGCTGGGTGGCAGGGTGGGCATACATGCCGGCATCCATGGCTGGGGCAAGCACTAAGGGGGAGGTGGCTGCCAGAGCTGTTACACATAGCAGATTGTCAGCAATACCATGGGCAAGTTTAGCTAAAGTATTAGCACTCACAGGAGCGATGAGCAACAAATCTGCTTCGTGGGCTAGCCCGATATGCACCACATGTCCTTCGCTAGCCCATAAATCCTGATCAAGATAAGCTTTGCGACCAGTCACGGTTTGAAAAGTGAGCGGGCTGATGAACTTTGTGGCACTCTCCGTTAGGATGCAATCTACTTTTGCACCAGCTTGAGTCAGTTTGGAGGCTAAAATTGCGGCTTTATACGCGGCGATAGAACCGGTGATGCCTAAGATAACGTGTTTCCCCGCGATGGGATTGCTCATGGATGCATCCTTTCCCAAATTAGGTAAAGTCCTTCTAGGGTAAGCCAAGGATCGATTACATTGATACTCGCGGTATGGCTGCCGACAAGTGCGGCTAATCCACCCGTGGCGATTACCTGAAGATCCTCTCCCAGTTCAGCTCGGAAGCGAGCAACCATGCCTTCCACCATGGCGATATAACCCCATAATAAGCCCGATTGCATTGCCTGGGTGGTGTTGCGCCCAATCACATGCTCAGGGAGCTGCAAATCCACTTTAGGCAGCTTGGCAGTGTGGCTTGCGAGTGCATCCAGTGAAATGCCCACTCCGGGAGCAATCGCCCCGCCCAGGTAGTTGTAATCGCGGTCGATTGCATCAAAGGTCGTTGCAGTGCCAAAATCTACTACACAGGCTGGCAAGCCATATTTTTTCTCCACGGCAACCGCATTGACCAACCTGTCAATACCAACAGCTTGAGGTGGATCGTAGCGATTGACGATAGGTGCGCAGTGCTGGCTTTCAATGATTATTGAGGGCTTTGAGAGATAATCCTGACAAGCTTCTTGAATATGGGATGTGAGCGGCGGCACCACCGAAGCCAGCACGACATCGCTGAGCTCCTCCGGGCGTAAATCGCTGCTGCGGAAGAGACCCAGCAGCTGCAAGCCATATTCATCTGGCATACGCGCAGGGTCACTCGCCAAGCGCCAGTGAGCTTTTAGCTGGCTGCCTTCGAAGATGCCCAGCGTGATATTGGTATTGCCAATATCGATTGTCAACAACATATCAAATTGCCTTTATCATGTACCTAAAGTTCATTGCGCCAAGGCGCAGCAGGCTAAAAGCTACGACTCGGCTTTTTTCGCATTGATTTCTTTCAGAAGGTTTTCGAGCATTTCCTTGGTCAGACCGGCATCCTTTGCCTGTGGGATATCAAGGAGTGACTCCAGGCTCTTCCTTTTAACCAACATCAACATAGGGTTCTTCGCCAGTCCGGGGACATACTTTTCGATAATCTCCACGGCTTGGGGATCTTTTAGTAAGTCGCCTAATTTGGTCATTAAGTCGTATTTCATTTTTTCTCCTTTAATATTGAAACATATTATGATAAATTAACCTGCCAAACCGGGTAAATCGCCAAAAGTATGAGCAGAGCGGACGGCGTTTAGAATTGCCTCAGCAACCACTTGAGCAGCATATGCTCCAACGAGGTTGAAATCCGCAGGTACCATACGCGTTGAGATCCCAAAAATAGTATCGCCATCGAACATCGTATGTGCTGGTCGTACGGTCATGGCGATACCATCCTGCGCCATTTGGGCAAGTTTATTGACCTCTTCCTTAGTTAGCTTGGCGTTGGTTGCCACAACACCTATAACTGTATTTGCTCCCATAGTTTGGTTTTCTTCTAAATGTCTAGCAAATTCTTCCCTCGCCAAGGCTTGCATAAAGTCCAAGGTGCTGGTGGGTTCGTTAGTTTCTGGCGAACGCAATCCGGCGATTTGTTGTCCGTTGGCAGGGTCATAAATATCACCCAGCGCGTTAACCACCATCAACGCAGCGATGTATAAACCGGGCACGATTTCCATACTGGCAGTGCCAACTCCTGATTTCATCGCATGCTCTAAGCCGAGGAGCTTGCCTATAGTAGCACCGGCACCAGCCCCTACATTGCCAACCTCACAAAAGTGCCTGGCATTTAGGCAAGCGTTATAACCCATCGCTGCATTTGGGCGGGCGGAAGGCGTCGTCACACCCAAGTCTAAGATGACAGCAGCCGGCACAATGGGTACCACACCGTTTTCAATTGGAAATCCGCGGTCTTTTTCCTCGAGATAACGCATCACGCCGCCCGCAGCGTCCAAGCCATAAGCCGAGCCACCGGTGAGCAGGATTGCATCAATGTAGTTGACCATGTGCATAGGGCGGAGCAAATCGGTTTCGCGTGTCCCTGGGGCACCGCCGCGCTGATCCACGCCGGCGATGGCAGGATGCTCGAACAGCAGCACGGTACAACCCGAAAGTCCGCTTGTGTGTTGGGCATGCCCAACCTGGATCCCCCCCACATCAATAATGGAATTGGTGTTTTCCATAATCCACCTTTCACTCTCAAATACTTATAGTGAGTATAGCACGTCAAAAACTGTTCGTTTGTTAAATTTGTTGGCGCTATTGATAATTTCCTCGCCACTTTATCCAAAGATAGCGAAATCTAATGGTGGGAGGATGAGGTCATCCATAGGTGAAAGCGAGCTCTCACCAAACAAGCGCTGCTTGCCGGGCAGGTTATTTTGCTCGATCACGCGTGCTGAAATAACTTGTTCTTGCTCGCTAAAGTTAGCAAAAATCACCAACCTTGGGGAATCTTGGTAAGCGCGAGAGAAAGCCAGTACGGCAGGGTTGCTGCTTTCAATCGTTTCCAATGCACCCCCGGCTAACTTGTTCTGAATCATGCTTGTGCCTCCTCTAAAGCTTGCTGGGCTAAGGATATGGCGCCTGTTATCCCAGCGCGCGATCCCAACTCGGGCGGTACGATATATCTATCCATATTTTCTAAGATTTCCTTGGATTGGATGTAATTAGCCAGCAATGCAAGCGTCTTTGTCCGCACTAAAGGTATCAGCTGCGGTTGTTGTGGCACTCCACCGCCCAAAATTATCCGTTGTGGCGAAAAGGCGCAAATAAATCCTTCCATTGCTAAGGCAATGTAGTCTGCCTCCAACTCCCAAGCAGGATGATTAGCGGGTAGGGTCTCCGCGCGCTGCCCCCAGCGCTTTTCCAATGCTGGTCCGCTAGCAAGCCCTTCGAAGCAATCTCCATGGAAGGGGCAAATCCCTGGGAAGGGATCCCGGGCAGTGTCATGCGGCAGGAGTACATGCCCCATTTCCGGGTGGATCAGCCCATGTAGCAGTTTCCCCTCGACCATTGCACCGCCACCAATACCGGTCCCGATAGTGAAATAAAGGAACGTGGAGAGCCCTTGGGCTGATCCCCAGCGCGCCTCGCCTAAGGCAGCGCCGTTTACATCGGTATCGAAACCGATGGGGATCCCAAGTGCAGCTTGCAGACGTCCGACGACATCGACGCCGCTCCATCCAGGCTTGGGGGTTGCGAGGGTGTGCCCATAAGTGGGGGAGGAGGGGTTAGGGTCCAGCGGTCCAAAGCAAGCTACACCTAAGCTGGTAAGTGGACCCCGTTCCCAGTTCTGTTCTTGGAAAAAGGCAATTGCCCGCTCCAACGTCTCTATCGGTGTGGTGGTCGGAAAGCGTATTTCTGCTAAGATCTGGCCATCAGCTTTGCCCACTGCGCAAACGAATTTCGTGCCGCCGCCTTCGATTGCTCCAAATAAATCATTCGTCATAGTATTATCCTTCATGTAGATAAGGATTATTGGATTGCCAGTCCTCCATTAAGAGAGTTGGCGCAGCCAAATAAACCGATAAGGTTCCAACTGGATATGTACCTCGGTGAATTGTTGCCCTGTGAGGACGTCCTCGGCTCCCCAAAAATCTTCTGGCAAGCTCAAGCTGATGGTCTGGTCGGACAAATTGTTGAAGATGAGCAGGGCTTCTTCTTCAGTTGTCCGCCGATAGGCTGCAATAGCATTGTTACCCGTATCCTGCCAATCAAACGTACCCCAGCCAAAAGCGAGGTGCTGCTTGCGGATGGCAAGCATATGCCGCACGCGATTGAGCAATGAATTAGGGTCAGCTCTTTGAGCTGCCACGTTAACTTGCGCATAGCCAAAAATACCATCCGATATTACCGGCGCATAAAGCTTCTCTGGAGATGCAGAGGAAAATCCTGCATTGAGGCTCGCGTCCCATTGCATCGGTGTGCGCAAGCCATTGCGGTCCTCCAACCAGATGTTATCACCCATGCCAATCTCATCGCCATAGTACAAGAAGGGGGAGCCACCCATGGTAAGCAGCAGCGAGTGCATCAACAAAATCTTACGCTTGTCATTATCCATCAATGGAGCTAAGCGTCGGCGAATACCTAGATTGAGGCGCATGCGCGGCTCTGGGGCATACATCTCCCACATCCATTGGCGCTCTTCAGGTGTAACCATCTCAAGGGTTAGTTCATCATGACAACGCAAGAAGGTGCCCCATTGGCAGATCTCCGGTAGTGGCGGTGTGCGCGCTAAAATTTGCACGATTGGTGTGCGATCGGCTTTAGCTAATGCCATATACAGGCGAGGCATGAGGGGGAAGTGGAAATTCATGTGCATTTCATCGCCATCGCCAAAATACTGGATCACATCTTCTGGCCATTGGTTGGCTTCGGAGAGGAGCATCGTCCCAGGAGCATACGCATCTACGAATGCACGCAGGCGCTTGAGGAAAGCATGCGTTTCGGGTAAATTTTCACAATTCGTACCCTCACGCTCAAAGAGGTAGGGGGGTGCATCCACACGAATACCATCCACACCTTGGTCGATCCAGAATTGGACCACGCGCAGCATTTCGCGTTGCACCTCAGGGTTATCGTAGTTCAAATCGGGTTGATGCGAGAAAAAACGGTGCCAATAAAACTGCTTGCGCACGGGGTCAAAGGTCCAGTTGGATTTTTCGGTATCCAAGAAGATGATGCGGGCTTCTTTGTAACGCTGGTCAGTGTCGCTCCAGACGTAATAGTCTTTATATTTCTCGTGCTCGGGATGGTTAGGGTCCCGTGAGGCTTGGAACCAGGGATGCTGGTCAGAGGTATGGTTTGGGACCAGTTCTACGATCATCTTAAGGTTGCGCGCGTGTGCCAGGTGGACAAGCTCGCGGAAGTCATCCATGGTTCCATATTGTGGAAGAATTCCGTAGTAGTCGCTCACATCGTAGCCATCATCCCGCAGTGGGGAAGGCGAGATTGGCAGCAACCAGATCGCATCCACGCCAAGATCTTGCAGGTAATCTAACTTCTCGGTGACGCCTTTGAGGTCTCCCCAACCATCTGCGTTCGTATCCTTGAATGCGCGTACGTACAGTTCGTAAAAAATAGCGCTTTTATACCAGTATTGCGATGGGTTCATTTCAAGCCTTTCATTTCATATTATGGCAGCGGAAGAGGGTCTGAAAAGCCGAACCCCGCTGCTTGGTTGCATGAAGTCCGGCTAATCAGATCCCCAAATTGTTGGGATAGTTTTATTTCCTACCCTTTTACAGCTCCTGCCATCATGCCACGAACAAAATATCTTTGTAATGCAAAGAAAACAATCATTGGCAAGATCATGGAAAGGAAAGCCGCAGCCGTTAATAGATGCCAACCGGCACCCAGAGAAGTCACCATGTTGCTAATCTGATAGGTCATTACCGGAGTTGTACCTCCAAGGAATGTAAGTGCAACCAGCAAATCATTCCAAACCCACAGGAACTGGTAAATTGCCAGTGAGGCTATTACCGGCATAGAGAGGGGCAAGATGAGTCTAGTAAAAGCCGTCCAATGACTTGCCCCATCTAAATAGGATGCTTCTATTAAGTCGCGAGGTAAAGTACTCATATAGTTGCGGAACAAATAGATTGCATAGGGTAATCCAAAGCCTGTATGGAATAACCAGACACCTACCATCGAGCCTGTCAATCCGATATTTGCGTAAATTCGTAGGATAGGAACCAATGTCATCTGTAAGGGAACGACTTGGAGGCCAACTAGGAGTGCGAAAAGTACGTAACGACCTTTGAAATCCAACCACGAAAAAGCATATGCTGCAAATAAAGCAAACAGTATTGGTAAAACCACAGAAGGAATCGTTACGAGTAGGCTGTTTACAAAAGCACGCCCCATGCCCCGGGGATTTAGAAAATCTGAAATATTACATTTCAGATCCAATGATTGCGTACCGGCAGCACAATCTGTTCGGTATGTTCTTGTTCCCCGATAACCTACCAACGCATCAATATAGTTATCTACAGTAAATCTCTCAGGGAGTTCGTCATAATTAGGATCCATGGTGCTTTTAGTTGAGAATGCTGTCCACCAACCCGATGTGTTGATGAGTGGCAGCGGCCTAAAAGAAGTTATAAAGAGACCCAAAGTCGGAACTATCCAGATAATTATGATGAGGATAACTATCAAATGCGTTGGAATATTAGCGAATACTCTGTTAATTGCATTCTTGTTCATCGCATTGCCTCCTGTTCCATGAAACGTTTAATGTTCATGTACATAAATGGAAGGATGGCAATAACCAAAATGACAGCAATTGCAGTGCCTCTACCAGTTTGGTATCTTTTATATAACTCGTTATACATCCGTGTAGCCATAACTTCTGTATTGAAGTTGCCACCTGTCATCACGTAGACGATATCAAACAATTTCAAAACATTTATAACCATTGTGGTAATAACCACTGTGATAGTTGGTTTTATGATGGGAATCATTATATTAAAAAATATTTGAAACTCATTTGCACCGTCAATTCTTGCTGCCTCGAGTAATTCTTCTGGGATTGCCTTCAAGGCAGAAGAAAGGATCGTCATACAAAAACCTGTCCACATCCAGATGCCTACTATAATCAACATGAAAGTGTTTAAGGGAATAGTGGATAGGAATGGAACAGGCTCTCCTCCCAATGACGTTATAATTGCATTAAGTAAACCAATCTGCGTTTGTCCAGTGCCGTAGTTATAAATAAACTTCCAAATAACACCCGCACCTACAAACGAAATCGCCATGGGCATGAAGATAATCGATTTGGCAAGGCTTTCATACTTTACCCTATCTGCCAAGACCGCGAACAGCAAACCGATCACTACTGTCCCAGTAACCATGACTAAAATCCATTTGATTGTATTCCCATAGGAAGAAACCCAGAAAGATTGCCAACCAGCTTTAAAGGAGCTTAAATCTAATTCTGATGTTAGTGCATAGCGATAGTTTTCAAATATTCCCCAGCAAGGCTGACCTTCTTCACACGTTGTTGCCGCTGAAGCACTACTATCTGCGTTTTTAAGGCTTAAGGAAATGGTGTTGATCATCGGGTATAGGATGAAAAACCCCATCACGATCAGAGCTGGTAACAGATATAACCACGGAGTTAGCCTGCCCTGTTTCATTACTTGAGGAACCCTTGCATTAGCCACATTTCCTCCTTTTTATAAAAAGGGAGGTGATGAAATCTTCATCACCTCCCAATCGATTCTGTTTACTGCTTCGTTCCTTCAGCTTGAGCAGCTGCTATAGTGTCTAGAATCGTATCTAAATCACCACCATTCACAAAATCGGTAATTCCCTTGAATTCAACACTACCAAATCCAGGGATTGAATCACCTATGTCTGGTGTGAAACCTTTGGTTTCTGCCAAGAGTTTGGCTTTCTTTTGTAGAGCAGTATCCGTATAGGCATTAGCACCTGCCAGATTAGGCGTGAGGTCAAAGCCAACCTGAGCCCAGGTTTCCCCACCCTTAGTACTGCTCAGATACTTTATCAAAGCAGAGACAGCCGGGGTATTGTTAAAGACCATCAACCAATCCGAGCCGCCTTGCAAGCCTTGAGCGCCAGGAACACCGAAGAAGTCATAATCGGTTCCATACACGTAGTCTGGGTAGGTACCGAGTATGGTACCGCCAGCGAATCCCGATTGCTTCACCATCATAGCTTCAGGCGGTACGGAGAAAACCTTGAGAATGGCATCATTAAAGTTGATTGAGACAGTACCTGCAGCACCGCCTACGGTATATTTTTCATCTTTAGCCCATTTGCCATATATCTCATACGCGTTCCGTACGCCCTCATCATTATAGGGGATACTTCCATCGATAATCCCCATTACGTATTCAGGACCCTTGGTAACGAGGAGGATATCCTGGATGAAGTCGGTGCCTGTCCAGCCTGTAGCATCGCCCGATTCAAAGCCCATTGACCAAGGCACTCTACCATCGGCAACCATCTTTTCGACGAGTGCATCTAATTCATCCCATGTTGTCGGTATTGCATAGCCTGCTTCGCTAAAGTTCTTTGGGCTGTACCAAATCATGGTTTTAGGGTCTGCTTTCACCGGAAGACCCAACCACTTGCCATCAACTGTTCCGAGATCCTTCCAGAAATCGGGATAATTTTCAACATGCACACCCAGATCTGTCAAAGGAATTAAAATATCCTTATATTGGTTCAATTGAGTTACTTGCCAGAAGGCAATGTCGGGTGGCGTCCCAGCCTTCACACGAGTATCAAGTAGAGCTTGGTCACGTGTGGATTCGGGTTTTAAGGTTACCCCACATGCAGTAACAAATGGTCTTAGTATATTGGTAATTTTTTCCTCTTCTAACCCTGACCATTGATATAGCATAGTGATGGTATCGCCAGATTTTACTCCGGTGCAATCAATATCTGAAACTGAAGGCACTTCTGTTTCTGGGGCTTGCGTTGCACCGCCACCGCAGGCTGCCAAAACGATGCTGGCGATTAATAGCACTGCGATGCTTGTTAAAATTGTACTTTTCTTCGTTTTCATATTTTCTCCTTTCAAGATATTAATTGTTGAAATTACAGAATTGGACGCATTTCTCTTCAATTGGTCGTGATCTGGCTCCTTTCTATTATCCGTGCTGAATCACGGATAATCAATTGAGTTGGGATGTTAATCGTACGGCTATAGGGGATTTCTCCCTTCAACAATTGCATCAGGAGATGGCAGCTTTCCTCTGCAATCTCCTTAGCGGGGGTATGCACAGTGGTTAGTTTGGGATAATAAAACGCAGCTTCGGGGATATCATCAAACCCCACGAGCGAGATATCCTCAGGGACTGAAAGCCCTGCATCATGGATGGCAGCTAATGCCCCAAGGGCGACGTTATCACTAGCCACGAAAATCGCAGAAAAACGGGGGTATTCAACTAAGAGGTCTTTCATTTGGGTATAGCCGCTGGCAGCATCAAAGTCAGCCATGCGGATCAGGCTCTCATCGATGGCGATGTCAGCTGCTTTAAGTGCATCGCGATAGCCTTCTAACCGCTGGCTTGCTGAACTGTAAGCTGTGGCTGCATTGGTAATACAGGCAATCTGGCGATGGCCTAACTCAATGAGATAATCAACTGCCAGCTTCGCGCTTGCACGGTTATCGATATCCACATAGGGAAGATTGCATTCAGGGATCTGCCCCATGAGTACGCAAGGGATGTCTATCTGTTCTAAGGCGGTCAAACCCGGGTCATCAAAGCGGGGGGTGAGAATAATCATCCCATCAATATGCTTTGCGCGAGTAAGTTGTAAGTAGGTTTGGATTTGCTGACCGGGTTCAACCCACTCGATTAACAATCCGAGTTGCTCTTGTTTGACAATATCGAGCAGCCCGCCAATAATTTGGGGGAGGAAGTTATCCGAGGCAATATAACGCGGGCTGCGGGTCATGATGAGCCCGATAGTATTAGATTGATTTGAAGCTAAGGCTCTTGCGGAAGCGTTGGGATAATAACCTAATTTTTCGGCTGCCTCTCTGACCTTTTGGCGTGTCTCTGGTCGGATTCGGGATTGCTTATCTTCGCTGAAGACAAACGACACTGTAGAGCGTGAAACCCCTGCTAATTCTGCGACATCGAAACTAGTTACTCTTTTGTTGTTCATGGAACGCCTTTGTAAAGAGGTTATTAACACGCGTTAAACGACAGTGAAATTATAACATATTCAAATGAGAGTCAATACCATTTTCTCCGACTATTTATCCATCTTGGGAAAATGTTTATTGATTGTGAAAGGAAGAAGGCGATTAATCAAGCTTAGAAATTTACACGGCGACTTTTATTCCCTTTTCGGAAGTAACTTCGCCCACTTGCCACACAGGGATTCTGGCAAGCCGCGCGGCTTCCGCGAAGGCGGCTGCCTTTTTAGGTGGAACTGCTAAAAGCAAGCCGCCACTTGTTTGGGGGTCAAAAAGCAGCATGCGCTCAATCTCACTTATCGCGGGGTCAAAAGTGACATGAGGTTCAAAGTAGAGCCGGTTATCGAAAGCCCCACCAGGGAATGTGCCTATCTCAGCATATTTTCTCGCACTATGAATGAACGGGAGTGTTTGCCAATAAAAAGTTATTCCGCAGCCCGAAGCTTCAGCCATTTCTGAAGCATGCCCCAGTAAGCTGAAGCCGGTTACGTCCGTACCGCCGTGTAAACCAAATTTTATAGCAAGTTCGGAAGCGTCGCGGTTAAGCTGCTTCATCCAACCAGTGACTTCTTCAAGCTCCTCTGGGGTGAGCAGCTCGCGTTTATGCGCTGTGGTAGCTACGCCAAAACCTAATGGCTTTGATAAAAACAGTTGATCCCCAGGCTGCAATCCGCCTTTCGTCAGCATCGAGTCTGGATCAACGATGCCGAGCACGACCAAACCAAATTTAGGTTCTTTATCTTGAATGGTATGACCGCCAGCGATGACCACGCCGGCTTCCTTGGCTTTTTCTGCAGCCCCACGAACAATGGCAGTCGATACCTCGGTGGGCAAATGCGGTGGTAAGGCAGCAATATTAAGCGCGAGGAAAGGCTTGCCGCCCATAGCGTATATATCCGAAAGGCTGTTGGCAGCAGCGATAGCGCCATAATCGTAAGGGTCATCCACCACTGAGGTGAAGAAATCCGTGGTAGCAACCAGGGCAGTATGCTTGTCCAGCTGCCAGATGGCGGCGTCATCAGCAGAATCTAAACCTACCAAAAGGTCTGGGTAATCTTCTGGTCGGAATATCGAGGCAAGGGGGCGCAGCACCTGCGCTAGCGTTTCCGCGTTTAGCTTAGACGCTCAGCCAGCGCAGCTGGAGAGTGCCGTTAGCCGAATCTGTTTGCCCGAGTTTGGCAGGTCAGTTTCAGTCATGCTCAAATTTTACCTGAAACTGAGCCTGGAAGTGTAGTTGGTACGCTATCTATGCCTGGGGT
>DAOUFK010000023.1:0-92659 GCA_034430095.1 Candidatus Mesolinea sp. | reverse complement strand
GGCCAACACGTCTCCAACTTTCTGTGAGCTCTGTTTTAGGATCAAACCACCAGAGCGGGTATAGGGATGGATCAGCTTCCTGACCACAATAATTTTGCGTTTCGATCACTGCTTGGCAGGAGCTATTAAGATTGTATTTGAACGAAGCAATGAGATCCGACCCTTGAGGTAAAGCGGAGGCTAAGAAGATGTCGTAGAAATTACTGCAAGCGGTAATGGGATCGGTGCCATGATTGAGGAAAGGAATATTAATCTCGGAGCTCTGTCCGTGATTAACTACATAAAGCGTGTAATCACTGCCTGTTGAGCGGCGTACGGTGAGATCCCCACCAAAAAGGCTTGTGGTCGTTGTTCGGACCTGGACCAGCTCGCCTAAGACACCAGTAGTTTGGGTTAAAATCGCCGCACCTAATTGTGCACCTGGAGTAAAGGTGCAATTGTTAGAAGCTGTTTCTGGTGTGATCCCAGCCCCCCAAAAATTATGATCAACGGTCCCTTTAGCAAGGC
The DNA here is from genome assembly GCA_034430095.1 of Candidatus Mesolinea sp. Taxonomy (GTDB): domain Bacteria; phylum Chloroflexota; class Anaerolineae; order Anaerolineales; family Anaerolineaceae; genus Mesolinea. Next base: position 92,152 of record DAOUFK010000023.1, on the reverse strand, counting down.
TACCGCATTCCACAACAGGTGCCCAAGTGTTGCCCAGGATGTTATTCGCCACGGCTGTCAGCTTGCCGGCGTTATTCGCTCCAACCCGGCGGATTGCATTCCCTACGTTATTGGTAAAGTGGTTGAACTGCACAAGCAAGTTACCGCTATTATCTTCATAAAGAATAGCATGAGCGCCATTTTGTAATGTGCTGCGTTGAATGGTTACAGGCAAACTACTATTGATGCGGATGAGGTTGCGCGAAACACTGGTACACTCGCCATCGTCAATCGCGAGGTTTTGGATAGTCACCCCACTCGTAATACCTAAGAGCGGTTCTGTGCAGGTAGAACCTGCAGCGGTTAGTTTACTGCCAGCGCGCCCTTGGATGATTATATTCGGACGGTCTATCAATACTTCTCGCGTTTTGACGGGATAATCACCGAGTATTGTGATGCTAATTGGGTTTGTAGATGTGCCTGCTGGTAGAGCGTCAATAGCATCCTTAAGACCGGTACCTAATCCGCTTGGAAGATCATCGCCACTGTTGATGAAACAGGGCGCTTCCAAATTGCACTCATCGCTGGTTTCAGCCACATAGGCTGTATTTACCTGAGAAGCTGCCACTGTGATTGACGCAGAGGTCATTTCTTTTTCAATCCAATTTCCCGTGGAGTTCTTTTCGAAAAGATGGTAGCGAATGCTGCCATTACTGTCTGCCAACCTGTGGAGGCGCACGGCTAAGTTGAGCTGGTCTGATAAGCTGCTGCTCAGTTGGGCTGCAACGCTCACCACAAAATCTTCACCGCTAAAGGAGTTCCCATCACAACTGGAGATTGGGGTATACGTTGCCCCGCTGACTAAACCTTGCGCTGAAACATATCCAGTACTGAAGTCAATCAGGGTCACACCGGGGGAAGTGCTTCCACCAGAAGAAGTAACGCACACCATCACATTTTCGCCAGTTGTGAAAATCGGATTTACCGGAAATGTGAGGCGATAGTTGAGCCGTTGACCAGCAGCGCAGCCGGTTAGCGGGCAGCCTACGGGTGAAATTAAATCTAAAGAAATAGACTTGGTATCTTTGGAAAGAACAGCGCTAGTTCCTGTGATAAACAATAAACAGACTAGTAGGGGAAGAAGAATACGATGTGCTTTCATGGCTTTACCAGATGCGTAGATTATAACATCAGGATAACCCTCGCAGGAAAAATGGGCTGCCTTATGCTAAAATCTCGCTATGAAAGAGATTCGTGCGATTTTCAAAGAGATAAACGGCTTTTTTCTGGCTTCTGGAGTATTCACATACACGTTAGGAACTGTATTAGCCGTTCAAGCGGGTCAAGCTTGGAATACGACAACCTATTTTTTAGGCTTGTTAATCTTTTTTGGTTTCTATCTATTGGAGAGAACCTATGCTTACCTTTCTCGCTCTAAGATAAATGTTTTTTCTACGCTTCAACGCTCCAGACGACTGCGTTCACCGGAACTTGTATTTTTCTTGTTTTTCTTGTTTGCTGCGTTGCTGCTCTGTGTGTATTTCATTTCACTTTCCGGAGGTTTACGATCTCCCAATTGGGTCTGGTTCTTATTGCTCGCTGTTGGAATATTAATGAATGTCTCCAAGAACTTAAACCAATGGAGTATGCCTTACCGCTGGATGACAGATGGCATCATTATCTCTCCCGTATTGCTCTTTTGGGGGGCATCCCTGGCAAAATTGGATTCAACTCCTATATTGTTTTTTCTCAGCTTACCTTTATTATTTTTCTATTTGGCTTCACAAACCAGTTTGCAATTTGAGACTTACGCAGAAGATCTCAAAAAAGGTCAGCAAGCCCTGCTTGTTAGCATAGGATGGGAGCGTGGAATGACCTTACACCACGTTTTGGTTGCCTTAGGCTATCTGGGTTTAGGGTTTTATCTATACATCAGCGGTGCGTGGGTAATAGCTTGGCCGGTGTTATTAATGATGAGCGTAAGTCTGTTTGAGATTTGGCAGCTTCAGAGAATCGCTGGTGGGATGCGCCCGAATTGGGGTTTACTCAAAGCAACCGCCATTACCCAGTATTTAGGCATCTTGTATATTCTTTTATTTGCATTTTTAGCGCATTAGTTTGAAACTATTGATGTTAAACAAGCATTCGAAAGGAGTATTAATGAAACTAAAAGTTGGCGATGTTGCCCCCGATTTTGAATTGAAGGACCAATTCAACGAAACCCACAAACTGAGCGATTTTCGTGGGAAAAAGATAATCTTGTATTTTTATCCCAAGGATAACACCCCCGGTTGTACCACTGAAGCATGTAATTTTAGAGACAATTACCAAATCTTCCGAGAACATGGCTTTGAGATATTAGGCGTCAGCGCTGATGATTCCGACTCCCATGCTAAATTCCAGGAAAAGCATTCGCTACCATTTTTGCTCTTAGCTGATACAGAACACCAGGTGAGCGAAATGTATGGGGTATGGCAGCTCAAGAAGATGATGGGTAAAGAATATTACGGTATTGCCCGTACCACCTTTGTAATTGATGAGGATGGCAAAATCATCAAGATCTATGAAAAGGTTAAACCTGATCAGCACGCAGAAGAAATTCTAAAAGAGCTTAACTTAGTAGGATAAGAGCGACCTTTGTGCAAAAAACAGCTCCCGGAATGGAGCTGTTTTACTGCAAATGGAGGACAACTTTGCCTCTGCGCCAGAGCTCTTCGAGCTGGTAATAATCTCGCATTTGTGGAGAAAGTAAATGAACAACGACTGAACCATAGTCCAAGACCATCCAGCCGCAATCTGGGTTCCCTTCGATATATGGTTTTAGCACGCCTTGTTCACGCGTCTTTTCGGTAACTGCATCAACTAGGCTGGCAAGCATACGATCGCTAGTGCCAGAGGCTAAAACAAAGAAATCTGTAAAATCTGAAACGCCGCGTAAGTCTAGTAATAATATATCTTCTGCTAATTTATCTTCGAGATAATCGACAATTTTATGGGATAAATCTATTGCTTCCAGATAACACCTCAGCGTTAGTTTAACACATTTTTCAAAGGAATGCGAAAGAGAGCTGTATAGATTGGACCTCTTTGGGTGAGGTCACTTTGATACAAAATGACCTCCCGCATCCGGTCCTCCCCGATATCCACGCTTTGCCAGCGGGCTAATACGGCACTCACCAAATTCTGCTGTTCTCGGGTAGCCATTCTGTTCAACCGACCCAAGGTGAGGTGAGGCATAAATTCCTTTTCCGGTTTGAATCCTAATGGTTGAAGATCAGCTTGAAGTTGGGTAGCAATTTTTTTTAGTGTTTGATTAGCAGATAATCCTAACCACAATACCTGAGGCTGTTTGAAGGATGGAAAACTTCCGATGCTGCCAATGTGTACTGGAACGGCTGAAAAGCCAGCAGCGCTTGTTGAAATTGCCTCCTGGATGGCAGGGATTTGATTTTGCGGTACCTCGCCTAAAAATTGCAAGGTTAGATGCATCGTCTCTGGAGCAACCCAACGAATTGGTACATTGCTCAGCTCTCTGCGGAGTTGATTTTGAAATTTAGTGACCTCTAGGATAATCTGGCTGGAAAAATCCATTGCAATGAAAAGGCGGACATTTTTCACAGCCTATTTATATCACGGTCTGATATGAAAAAATGAATTTTAGCTGAATAGGAGTTTGACAAAAGCTGGATAGGACTTCACAACAAAATAGAAACATGGTATAAGTTAAGTACCCTGCTGTGTTCGTGATGCGGCCTCTGAAGTTTTGTACCAACACTTTAAAAAAGGGCCTGATCTCGTGTGAGGTGAGGTGGTAGACTTCGGTCAAGACTGATCCCGCAGGAAGGGCCATCCTGTGTCTCACAGGTTCAAAACCTTTCCGCACACGGCATGGCGGGGAGGTTTTTATTTAGGGGGCTTAGTTGACAAATGAATAAAAGAAGATATAGCGGCTGAGTCTCATCTAAATGAGATAACGAGGTGGAGGTTCCTCTTTGCGAAAAGAGTGTTAACCCGGTCTCCGGGAAAAATCGAGTGATCAGCGGATGCCTCCGAAATCTATCACGGGTTTCTATCTTTCTCTCCTAAGCGGTTCCAAAACCGGAAGGTGACTTTCGGCACAAAATCCAGTGTAGTGACCTTATCAAGCTTCACGGCTTTTTGCCTGAAGCGTATTTACACTATAACAGGAGATTATTATGGATGCCAAAGATTTATTAAAACGGGTCAAAGAAGACCACATCAAGTTTATTTCCTACCAATTTACAGATATCAATGGGGCAGTCAAATCTTTAGATGGACCAGCGGATCGTTTAGCTGAATGCCTGGATAATGGCATTTGGTTTGATGGTTCTTCAATCGAGGGCTTTACACGTATTCAGGAAAGCGATATGCACTTGTCGGTGGATGTAGATACTTACACTGTGCTGCCTTGGTCACCAGAAGAAAACAAACGCGCCAGGGTGCTATGCGATGTGCATAAACCTAATGGCGAACCATTCGAAGGTGATCCGCGCGGCAGGCTGAAAGCAAACCTGAAAAAACTCAAAGAGGAACGCGGATGGACCTTTAATATCGGTCCTGAGCCAGAATTCTTTTTGTTCTTACGCAACGGTCCGGAGCATATTCACCCAGTGCCCTATGATGTGGGCAGCTATTTTGATTTTTCCCCCAATGATCAAGCGCTAATTGTGCGAACTGAGATTATGTCAGCCTTGAAGACAATGGGTTTGGATATTGAGGTAGGCCATCATGAGGTGGCTTTAGGACAGCATGAGATTGACTTCCGCTTTGATGAAGCCCTTAAAACCGCAGATAATGTGCAGACGTTCAAGTCAACAGTCAAAGCGATTGCGATGAGACATGGCTTGATCGCTTCGTTTATGCCAAAGCCAGTTTTCGGCATAAATGGATCAGGTATGCATTGCCATCAATCAGTAAGTGCGGATGGGAAGAACCTGTTTTATGATGGAAGCGACTCTGCACAGTTATCTATGTTAGCTTACAACTTCATTGCGGGTCAACTCCGCCACGCCAAAGCATTTAGCGCTGTAGTGGCACCGAGCGTCAATTCGTATAAGCGCCTAGTCCCGGGTTACGAGGCACCAGTTTATATTGGCTGGGCAGAGGTCAACCGCTCCGCACTCATTCGCATACCTCGTGTGAACCATGGGAATAACAATGGTGTGCGCATAGAATTGCGCTGCCCTGATCCCTCCGCAAATCCATACTTAGCCTTCAATGCGATGTTAGCTGCTGGTTTGGATGGTATTGATCAAGGGTCATCCTGTCCAAAACCGCTCAACAATATCAACGTGTATGAGTTGAATGCAGCAGAACGTGAAGAGTTAGGCATTGAGATGCTGCCTGGCTCACTCAAAGAAGCTTTAGATGAGTTTCAAAAGGATGAAATCTTGCAAGCAGCTTTTGGAAAACCCCTCACAGAAAAGTTTATCGATTCACGCCTGGCTGAATGGGAGGCTTACCGGATTCATGTTTCGGATTGGGAAGTGAGCCGATATCTGGAAACCCTGTGATCTAGTTTAATTTAAATTGTATCTCGCCAAATAATTTGGTATGATGAAGGAGATGAAATCGAAAAGATTGAGTCTCCTTCTCCTTTTGGCAGCGCTGATGCTAAGTGGCTGTGCTCCCTCCAGCTTGAGCTTCTATAAGTTGCCGTGGCTGGAGACTGGAGAGGTAATTTTCCAGGATGATTTTTCTGATCAATCGACTGGCTGGGAAAAGGTTAATTCGCCTTATGAGCTCAAGGGTTATTCGGCGGGTGGTTATTTAATTTCAGTAAAAACCCAAAATTCGCGTGCATGGTCGGTTGTCGATTTGCCGCTCAGCGATACAGAAATTAGGGTTAAAACCGAAAAAATCAGCGGACCGGAAGATACGAATTTCGGTCTTATTTGCCGCTTTAGAAATGAAGATAACTTTTATAGCTTTCTCATTAGCAGCGACGGCTATTATGGCATCATGAAAGTGGAAAATGGAGATGAAACGCTGTTGGGCAGCGACCAATTTACTTACAGTGAGCAAATCAATCTTGGAAGTGCTCTAAACCAAATTGAAGCTATCTGTAGCGGGAATGAGCTCTCCTTAAGCGTCAACGGTCAAATGCTGCAAACTGTTAAGGACACCAGTTTTCCAACTGGCAAGGTGGGGATGATAGTGGAAACGCGTGCGGAGGGAGATGCTGCCATCGTTTTCTCAGATTTTTCCGTGATTAAACGCTAAGATGAAAGTTTATTTGGATATGGTTGGCTGCCGACTCAACCAAGCAGAGATTGAGCGAATGGCATTAAACTTGGCTGCCCGTGGACAGGAAATCGTCGCGAACCCCACTGAGGCTGATTATGTGCTGATCAACACCTGCTGCGTGACAGCGAAAGCTGCAGCCGATTCGCGCAAGATGGTGCGCCATTACCAGCGCTCAACTGGGGCTAAGGTGCTGGCAATGGGTTGTTGGGTGAGTGCTTTTCCTCAGGTTTCAGCAGAATTAGTCGGCAGCGACGCTATATTTACACCCGAAAATAGAGAATTGGTTTTACAGCGGTTCAACAATGGGGAAAATGGAAGTGCTGTTATTCGTGAGGAATTTGTAAAGCCGGATTTGGGCAGCCGTTCACGAACACGCAGCTTCATCAAAGTTCAGGAAGGTTGCAACAATGCCTGCAGTTACTGCCTCACGCGCATCGCCCGCGGAAAATCCAGAAGTATCCCCGCCGAGGAGGTTGTGCGGCAAATCGCTCAGTCTGAAGACTTAGGCGTGCAAGAAGTGGTGCTTACCGGTGTGCAAATTGGTGCCTGGGGGAAAGATTTGGAAGGTAATGTGAGGATTTCCGATTTAATTGAAGCGATACTGCTTCACACCAATGTACCAAGGATTCGGATTTCTTCGATTGAACCTTGGGACGTAAATGAGGGCTTATTGGCTTGTTTTGAAGATACGCGCCTTTGCCCGCATCTGCACCTTCCATTGCAGAGCGGCAGCGATACTATCCTGAAACGTATGGCGCGTCCAATTACGATCGCGCGGTATCGCAAGCTCATCGAAAATATTAGTAAACGCCTGCCAGAACTGGCAATCACAACGGATATTATGGTAGGTTTTCCAGGTGAAACGGATGCTCTTTTTGAGGAAACGTTCCAATTTATCGCGGAAATGCCATTTTCTGGAGGGCATGTCTTTAAGTTTTCACCGATGCCTGGCACACCCGCAGCCAAGTTTGTGGAGCAAATTCCAGCTGCAATCAGCCACATGCGTGCTAAGCGCGTACGCGAATTGTTGCAGATGAAGACGCGCGCAATCCAAACGGGTAAAATCGGCAGTGAGACAAAAGTGTTGTGGGAGCGAGGCAAAGAGGATGGCAGCCAGATATGCTACACCGGCTTGACGCCAGACTTTTTCCGTGTGCGAACCCAAAGCAATGTGGACCTTACAAACACGATCACGCTAACGCGTATCACTGCGTTGGAGCCTGAGGGCTTACTTACGGGGGAGGTAATTTAAGGGCTTGCAGAATTGCTTTAGATATAAACACCATCGTACATGACCCACGCCACCCCGCACAACTTGCGCTTGACGCAATTCAGACTAATCAGGTAAAATCAAAAGGTTAAAAATATAAAAAAACCTGCTACTAGCATTCTTTAGTGTGCAGGATCTTGAAAGGATTATTAAGATGCCCAAACGAACTTATCAACCCAAAGTCCGCCGACGCGCACGCGTGCATGGCTTTCGTGCGCGCATGGCTACGAGCGATGGAAAACAGGTGCTCAAGCGCCGGCGCTTACGCGGGCGCCACCAGCTTACACCAAAGGTAAACAATCACGTCAAACGGGTGCGCTGGTAAAAAAAGTTAGGTTTGATTGTGCCCAGAAAAGTTGCGCAAATCCACAACTCGCATCAAGAGCTCGCTGGAAATCCAAGCCATCCGTCAGAGCGGTCAATCCGTTTCGGACGAGCGGATGGCTTTGGTGTTCCTGCCAAACGGATTAGATTATTCCCGTGCAGCTGTGCTAGCAAGTAAAGCCGTAGGTGGTGCAGTGCAGCGCAACCGCTGCAAACGAATATTACGTGCGCGCTTAGCGCAATTCTGGGCAGAAATCAAACCTGGATTTGATATCTTGATAGTTGCCCGAAAGCACCTTCTCGTGTCTACTCCATCCGAGGTTGACCAATCTTTCCAGAAGCTGCTTGTACGGGCAGGCTTAAACAGAAAACAAACTGATGACGGAACAAACCATACTGGTAACGGAACATAGCCATATCGATCCTCCTCTTAAGGATCTGCCTATTACGCTGAAAAACCTTCCGCGTCTGTTTATTTTGTTGCTTATCAGAGCGTATCAGATTGTCGTATCGCCAACTTTGCCGCCTAATACTTGCCGTTACTACCCGACTTGTTCACATTACGGTTATCAAGCAGTATATAAATATGGTGCAATCAAAGGGAGCTGGATGGCATTTAAACGCATTTTGCGCTGTAACCCGTTTAGTCATGGTGGTTACGATCCAGTCCCATGAATTTTTGGAGAAATATGAAGAAACATTTTGGTTTAATCTTGATGCTGGTCTTAGCCGCTTTAGTGTTAGGCGGCTGTGCTATGGGCCCACGCGCTGATGGCACGCCTGGCGTAAGCGCAGATGAAACTGCAGCCTACGTTTCTTACCAGCAATTTGTGTATAAAATCGATGCGGCTACAGGTACGGAAGTTTGGCGCTACCCGCAAAATGCATCAGCTCAGATCGCTTTTTATGCACCTCCTCTATTGGCAGATGGAAAGTTGTATGTTGGGGATCTCGCCAACAGATTCCAGCGGCTTTCAATCGAAAATGGCAGCGTAGATTGGATATTTAGCGAAGCAAAAGGATGGTTCGAGGCTAAAGCAGCTACTGATGGAACATACATTATTGCGCCAAACCTTGACCGTAACGTATATTGTCTGACCGTTGATGGTACGTTAGTATGGACGTATTCCAGTGAATTTGGTTTTTTAGCAGAACCTATCGTTGTGGAGGATAAGGTTTACATTAGCTCGATGGATCACCACTTAGTTGCATTAGATATCGCTACAGGTGACATCATCTGGAAAACCAAACTGAATGGAGCCTTAGTTTCTGCACCTTATTACGATGCTGAGAACGGGGCATTGTATGTGGGCAGCATGGGTAAGGTTCTTACTGCGGTGGACAGCCAAAGCGGGGAAATTCTCTGGGCGTTCAACAATAATGGTGAATTATCCAGCGTGTGGGCAACTCCGGTGATGTTCGATGACAGCGTTGTTTTTTCAGATGAAAGCGGAAAGATTTTTGGCTTGAACCCCGCTGACGGTTCTGTGAATTGGGCTTTGGACGCAGGCGGCAACGTTACAGCCGGCATCCTTCCTCTGGAAAGCAGTTTCGTTATTGTCCGCGAGGACGGCACACTAACTGTCTACAATATGAGCGATCGTGCTCCCGTTTGGACCCGCACTATAGAGGGTCAGGTGTATTCAACACCTATCCTAGCCGGCGATAAGATTTTCATTGGTGTAAAGGGGAGCGTGTTGCTTCAAGCCTATGATCTCAACGGCAATTTAGTCTGGTCATTTACGCCCGGAAAATAAAAGGAAAAGAAAGTTATGTGGGATACAATTATTGTTCAACCCTTTACAAATATTTTGTTAGGAATTACCCTCGGGGTCAAAAATTTTGGTATTGCCATCATTTTATTTACTTTGTTGATTAAGTTAGTTACTTACCCCCTTACAGCTAAACAAATCAAACAAACGCGAGCGATGACTGAGTTGCAAAACAGTCCACGCTATAAAAAGATGGTGGAAAAGTATAAAGATAACCGCGAAAAGCTCGCCGAAGAGCAAATGAAGCTTTATCGCGAAGCTAAAGTGAACCCTTTGGGTTCCTGTTTGCCTACGATTATTCAACTGCCTATTATTATTGGGCTTTACCAAAGCATTATGAAAGTGATGGCTACCACACCATTGGAATTAATTAAACTAGAGCGCATGATTTATCCATTCCTGGATTCCAGCAAGCTTTTGCCTGTTCAAAACCACTTTTTATGGATGGATTTGGGTCAGCCAGAACGAATATTGGTTGGTGGAATTCAGATTCCAGTGCTGGCAATTCTCGTTGTATTAACGACCTGGCTTCAAGGTAAGGTAATGACGCCACCCTCGAGCGGGGCAAATGACCAAGCCGCTGCGATGTCCAAAAGCATGAACCTTTACATGCCTCTTCTTATGGGCTGGATGGCATTTTCCTGGGCTTCCGGTTTAGCCCTATACTTGTTGGCAAGCAATGTTGCCACAATTGTACAATATTCGATCCAGGGTACGACAGATTGGTCCAAAATACTCCCCTTTATAAAGCCTAAGCCGGCAGTGGTCCCTGCATCCACCTTACCCGCCGCGGTACTTGAAGTGCCAGACGACGAACCAATCCTCGAACCACAGAAACCTGAACCGAAACCTTCGGCACGCGCCGCAGTGAAGCAGCAGAGACCACCACAAAAACGCAAGAAGAAGTAATAATGGGGTAGCTTGATGAATGAGAATAAACCAACCTTAGAGGTGATCGCACCTACCGTTGAGGAGGCGATCGATAAAGGCCTTTCAGAGATGGGCCTTTCCAAAGACGACGTGGAAATCGAAGTGTTGGATGAAGGCAAACGCAACATTTTTCATTTTGCCACACGCCAGGCACGCATTCGCCTGACAGTCAAAGATCCAAACCGCGCAATTTACAATGGTTCCGCGTCTGTACAGTCTGTTCCACAGCCTGTGATGGAAGAAGCACCCAAGGAAGTTAAACCGATTACCCCACCAGAAACTGGGCAGGAAAATATCTCAATTGAACAACAGGCTGCCAAAGAGATAACGCTAGAACTATTAGAGAAGATGGGGGTCAAGGCGGGTATGAGCGTAGGTTTTGCTGAAACTGAAGCAGACGAAAGACCTGTGATTTCAGTGAACATCGAAGGAGAAGACTTAAGCTTCCTTATCGGCCGCAAGGCAGAAACCCTTAATGCGCTTCAGTACCTTCTTAGCCTCATTATTGCCCATAAATTGGGCTATTGGGTCCCATTTCAAGTCGACGTGCAGCATTATCGAATCAGACGAGAGAATGAATTACGGAAGTTAGCCCGTCGAGCAGCAGATCAGGTGGAAAAGACGGGGCGCAAGCAAGTCTTAGAACCTATGCCCCCGAATGAACGCCGTATTGTACACATGGCGTTGCGAGAAAACGCAAAGGTTTATACTGAATCTACTGGAGAGGAACCTTACCGCAAGGTGAGCGTTTATCCTGCTGAGGATCAAAAACAATCATAAGGTCAAAACAAATGCGTGCTGTTGATTTAATCATTAAAAAACGGGATAAGCTTGTGCTGACCAAAGATGAGCTTGAGTTTTTAATTCAAGGCTATACTCAAGGCACAATCCCAGATTATCAAATGGCAGCCTTTGCGATGGCGGTTACGCTGAATGGAATGACCCATCAGGAAACGACCGACCTTACAATGGCTATGGCGCACTCTGGCGAGATTCTAGACCTCAGCCAAGCAGCACCCATCGTGGTGGACAAGCACTCCACTGGTGGTGTAGGTGATAAAACGACCCTCACCGTTGCACCGCTCGTTGCTGCTTGCGGTTTACCGGTCGGGAAAATGTCTGGTCGTGGCTTAGGTTTTAGCGGTGGGACTATTGACAAGCTGGAATCAATTCCTGGGATTAAACTCGATCTAACCACAGAAGAATTTATCCGCCAACTCAAAGAGATTGGCATTGTCTTGACCGGTCAAAGTGCGGACTTAGCACCAGCAGATGGCAAGCTTTACGCGCTGCGAGACGTCACCGGCACGGTAGAATCCATTCCCCTCATCGCTTCCTCCATCATGAGCAAGAAGATCGCCGCAGGAGCGCATGCGATTGTTTTAGACGTCAAAGTAGGTAAAGGCGCATTTATGCCTACTTTAGAAAAGGCGCGTGAACTTGCTGAGGAAATGGTTGCCATTGGGGAGCTCAGCGGCAGACGAGTCATCGCTGTGCTTTCGCCTATGGAACAACCGCTGGGTAATGCTGTAGGAAATGCTCTCGAGCTCCGAGAAGCGGTTGAAATGCTGCATGGCGTAGGTCCTGAGGATTATCGCTATCACTGCCTGCATTTGGCTGCATATATGCTCATTTTAGGGCGGAAAGCACCCGATATAGAAACAGGCTTAGCTATGGCTGAGCGAGCTATGCAGGATGGCAGTGGTTTACAGAAGTTCCGAGAGCTGGTTATCGCACAACATGGTGATGTGAGCACCATTGACAACCTCGATAAACTGCCTAAGGCTAAGTTTATTGAGCCTATAATAGCTGAAAAAAGCGGCTGGGTAAAAAGCGTAAACGCTAGGGAAGTGGGTGAAACCTCGGTCCAATTGGGCGCTGGCAGAGAAAAGAAAGGCGATCCGATCGATCCGGCAGTGGGGATCATGGTTTATGCCAAAATTGGAGATGCGATCGAAGCTGGTCAGACTCTTTTTGAAATCCATGCCAATAACGCTGGGAAACTATTACAAGCTAAAGAACGCTTGAAAAACGCCATCGATATTACACAAGACCGGGTGGAACGACCGCCGTATTTTCACGGCGTGATAGGATTATGATGAACATCAAAACCCGGGCAACCGGGTTTTTTTATACGTGAGAAGAAGAGGATTAATTGATTACTGAAAGAACCGACCTACGCAATATTGCCATTATTGCCCATGTTGACCATGGAAAGACGACGCTAATAGATTCGATGCTGCGCCAAGCGAAGATTTTCCGCGAAAATCAGCGCGTACAGGAACGCATCATGGATTCAAACGACCTGGAGCGAGAGCGTGGAATTACGATCTTAGCAAAAAACACTGCGATCAGCATACCTAACCCCAAAACTGGCGAATTGGTAAAAATCAATATCGTCGATACACCTGGTCATGCCGATTTTGGTGGAGAAGTAGAGCGAATTATGAACATGGTGGATGGCGTCCTCCTTTTGGTAGACGCTGCCGAAGGACCTAAACCACAAACACGCTTTGTGCTCAAGCAAGCCATCGCTAAAAACTTGAAAACGATTGTGGTGATCAATAAACTGGACCGAAAGGACGCCGATGTTGAAAACGCGATTAATAACACCTTTGACCTGTTTGTGGAATTAGGCGCAAGTGATGAATTGACAGATTTTCCGATTATCTATGCCAATGGGCTGGAAGGCAAAGCAGGGCTTACCCCTAATCTAGACAATGATCTGCATGCTTTGTTTATGTGTATATTGGATAACATTCCAGCGCCAAAGGTAGATCTAGAGGCACCTTTTCAAATGCTCGTTACCAACCTTGGATACGATGAATACAGCGGGGTTACTGCCGTAGGACGCATTCACGCCGGTAAAATGACCACAGGGCAGCTGTTGGCGCGGATTAAGCATGATGGCAGCCTTGAAAAGGTGCAAGCGCGCTATGTGTATGCATTCCAGGGCTTAGATAAGGTGCTGGTTGATCATGTGGAGGCTGGAGAGATTATTACCATTGGAGGACTCAAGGATATCCAAATTGGAGAGACTTTAGCTGATCCCGAAAATCCAGTGGCGTTACCTATAATCAAAGTGCAGCAGCCGACGGTGCAAATGACATTTGGAGTTAACACCTCACCATTTTCAGGTCAGGAGGGGAAGTGGAGTACATCTCGCAAGTTATGGGAAAGGCTACAAGATGAATTGCGTACGAATATAGCATTGCGTGTGGAGCAAACCGACGCAAACGATGTCTTTCTCGTCTCCGGAAGAGGTGAATTGCACTTAGGCATTCTCATCGAAACCATGCGGCGCGAGGGCTATGAATTTCAGGTTTCCCGCCCCGAAGCAATCGTAGTTACCGATGAAGATGGTAAAAAGCTCGAACCTTTTGAGGAAGTGCACGTGGATGTGGATCCAGAGTATGTAGGTGCTGTGGTCGAGCTGCTTGGTCAGCGGCGCGGCAAGATGACGAATATGACCAATAACCCGGATAACACCGTGCATTTGACTTATGAAATGCCGACTCGGGGGTTACTAGGTTTCCGTTACAAATTTCTCACAATCACGCGCGGTAAAGGCGTGTTGAACTCATTCTATATTGGACTTCGACCGCTAGAAGGACCGATTGAAACAAAACAAGCCAGCTCTATCGTCGCGCGGGAGACCGGAGTCACCACCACTTTTGGCTTGAGGAATGCTGAGCAGCGGGGTCAACTTTTCGTTGGTCCAGGTGTTCCTGTCTATGAAGGTATGATCGTAGGTGAAACGCCAAGACCGCAAGATTTATCCATAAACGTGGCTAAGAAGAAACATCTAACGAACATGCGCCAATCCATTCGTGACTTGGAGGATAAACTGAATCCACCGCGGGTGCTCAGCTTGGATGAGATGATCGAGTATATTGGTCCGGATGAACTTTTGGAAGTGACACCACAAAGTTTGCGCATGCGTAAACGCATTTTAGAGACACATGAGCGCTTGCGTTATGAGAAAACAGGTGAAATTGAAGAGGATGATTGAGGGGCTGAAGTCCTATCCGCGGTAGAAATTTGGCAGGCGCCCAGGGTTTTGGGTGCGAAGGTGAAAAAGGTCTCCGGCTAAGGGTTGTGAAGCCAATGTGTCAGGGCTAAGCTCCGTGGAAGCTGAAGTAATATACAAATCGCACAAATCTTCGCCACCGAAAATGAGCGACGTGGGGCGGCTGACAGGCAGGCGCACCTCCTGGAGTACTTCACCCTCCGGTGAAAGCTGTAACACGCAGCCACCATCCCAAATCGCCACCCAGATATTACCGGCTCGGTCTACGCATAACCCGTCTGGCGTTGATGTGCGGGCTTCCTCACTAGGTTGAGAAAATACTTCGGGTGCGTATAGAATACCTTTTTCTAGATTGAATCGATAGCGATAGAGTGTGGCTGCACCGGAATCAACATAGTAACAATAGCGGTTATCTGGGCTCCAGTCGATGCCATTGGAAATCGTGACACCTTCTAGAATTGTGCTTACCACTCCGTCTGGGTCTAAGCGGAAGAGGGCAGATGAACCGGTGGGTCCCTTACTCCCCACCCAAAAGCTGCCAGCAGCATCCACACGTCCGTCATTCATCATATTGGCAGCATCTGATGGATAAAGATCAACGAAGTTGGCACTTAGACCATGGCTTTGATCCCAATAGGCTAATCCATTTTCGGTAGCGATAATCAAACCGCCTTTTTGACGAAACGCAAAGCAGCCAGCGCGTTTTCCTAATGAAAAGGTTTCGATATGATCATTGTGAGGATGGTATCTGAATAACATCCCAGCTTCGATATCCAGCCAATACAAACAGGCTTCGAGAGGGTTCCAGAGTGGACCTTCACCGAGGATTGCGTTCAGGTGAACGCAAGATTGATTAAGCTGGGTTATGCGGGACATAATTCACCTTTCTTATGATGCTCTGGGTTGATTATGCCATAAGCTTTCAGGGTTGACTTATAATTGAGCCACATTTACACCTATTGGTAAAAAAATGAAGCCACTCAAATCTACCAAACTGTATATTCCTGCACTGTATTTTATCGTAATAGGCTTGGAAGGATTGAGTCTCCTGGCTTGGTTGAATTATAAAGATGGAGCCTTCATTAGACCAGAAGGTTGGGTTTCAGCAAGGCAAATAAAAATCATCACTCTGGGATGGCTAATTTTAGCCGCAGCACTTGTTATTTTCGGACTCTTTTTACACCTGCATAATAAGGCAACTCAAGATTTATACAACCGCATAAAGAGCTCACTTGTTGGGGATTATCCGCGTCTACGTCGTTTTATGCTGATATTGTGCATGGCATTTTTGCTCCTTACTACAGCGATGATCTTGATTTGGGGAGCAAGTAATGCAGTGATTAAGTATTTCACCGAACCACTCAGCATTTGGATTTATTTAGGTTTTATCCAACTCTTATTTTTAGTCGTTTTTGGTATTGTCCTTCCATCTGGCAGCGGAGATAAAAAAGCCTTTCTAATTTGCTTAGCAAGCATAGCTGCATTTTGGCTGCTCATCGTCGTTACTAGAATCGGGCTGAATCCGGATGACCGTTACTGGAATGTGGCTGGTGTGCCAGTGCTGCTCAACCAGCTGGTACTAATTATTTTCCTCGTTCTTATGGGAGACCTTATTTTAGATAAGATGAAAGTACGCAAGACTGGCAAGCGTACGCCAGGCGTTTGGCTAGACGTGGTTATTTGTTTGTTACTTTGGGTTGGGGCAGCTTGGCTGTGGAATCAGGCACCCTTTTCGAATAGCTTCTTCGCTGAGGGTCCTTATCCGCCTAACCAGGATTATTACCCCTATAGTGATGCCGCGCTCACTGATCTTGGGGGTCAGTATATGCTCATCGGAGAACGGCTAGAATACCCTTACTTTACTGAGAAGCCGCTGTATACATTTTTCTTAGGTTTGCTGCACCAATTTGTAGGGCAAAATTACTTGACCACAACAACTTGGCAGATTGTTTGCTTCGCCATATTCCCCGTGATACTTTATCTTTTCGGAAAAGAGTTTTATCACCGCTTGTTCGGTTTGAGCTTAGCGCTTTTTGCGGTTGTGAAAGAATATAATGCCATTTTTTCTACCTTAGCAATTTCTGTTTCGAATTCACGCTTGTACCTCTCTGAATTCCCGACAATGATTTTGATGGCATTGTTAGCACTGATATTGCTCAAGTGGTTTAAGAAGCCTCAGAAGAAAAGCCCCTGGATTATTCTATCAGGCGCTGTATTGGGATTTGCATTAATGGTGCGGACAAATGCTCTATTACTGGTCCCATGTGTGATGCTGGCAGCTGTGTTCATTTATAAATTCCAATGGAAGCAGATCTGGCCAGCTTGGGGCATCTTCATTTTAGGTTTTGCACTCGCCATTACCCCGTGGACAGCCTATAACCGGATAGAATACGGAACGGATCCTTTTAGCTATAAAATCCAAGCCGTTGTTCAAACCCGGTTTTTACACATAAAACAAGGCCCAGCGCCAACAGGATTACCGGCTAATGACCCGATCTTATTGGGTGTAAGAACGCCACAGACCTCGGAGAGCCCTAGGGTCGCGCCCCGCTTGGTTAACACCCCTAGGCTGAAACTTCCAAAAGATGCTGCAGAAATTGTCGCTGGACATTTTCTTAACAATGAAATCAAGGCTCTTTTTGTCATTCCTTTCCAGCTGTATCCGCTCGAACTTACGCCAGTTCTAAGTCAGGAATATTGGGACGAACCTGTCACTTGGCGGGGGGAAATGCCGCTTTCAACCGGGTTGGCATTTGCAGCAAATTTAACCCTTATTGGCTTAGGAATTTCAGCTGCTTGGCACAAAAACCGATTGGCTGGATTAATACCACTGTTGATAAATGTGGGTTACTATCTTTCCAATGCTTTAGGCCGTACTTCCGGTAGCCGCTACCTCCTTCCAGCAGATTGGACACTTTATTTTTACTTCCTTCTTGGGCTAGCCGCGCTCTGGCGTGGCTTAAAGGTGAATACATCACCCGCAATGCAAGCTGAACCTAATCTTGTCGAGGAAGAAAGTGCCTCGCAACATGAATGGAGAGGCGTGCTTATTGCAGGTTTGGTTATCTTTATTGCAGCCAGCCTTATTCCTGTCATTAATGTCAGCTATCCCAAGCTTTATGCCGAGCAAAACGAGCAAAAGACATTGGCAGCACTTTACCAAAGTTCGATTTTCACGCAACAACCAGAACTGATAGACCAAGTATCAGACCTCATCGAGCAAGAAAACGGCATAGTTTTTGCTGGACGTATGCTTTATCCCCGTTATCGAGATTTTGCCCAACTTGAGGATATTGGATTGTTCCTCACCGTTTTGCAGCCAGATTTAACCGAGGTTTTCTTCCATTTTGACGAGGATGACCTCACTAAGATGCAACCGGGACAAGACGTAATCATTGTAGGTTGTCAAAAAGACGGCTATGTGGAGGGATTTTTAGGTTATATACCTGATCAAGGGTTGACATTGCGCTCTAATGTACCCTATTCTGCTAACTTCTGCCAACGCTGAGGCGGCTCCAAAAAGACTATGTTAAAATAGGCAGCGTGCTCTAAATATATCGTATTGAGTTATTATCATGCAAAATTTGCCACAAACACATTCTGAACTCGACTATCAAGTGAAGCTTTTGTCTAAAAAGGGATTTGAACCTTGGCTGATAGTGGCTGTAGGCATCATTTTAGGTGCCCTAATTGGGGGAGTGTTGAGTCTATTTTTTACCCCTATTTACGAAGCAAAAGCTCTTGTCTCTACTAATATGGAGCTGCGCGTCGATGGGACGCTCACGGAGATCATGCTCGATGCACAGATTAATCATATCGGTGAGCTCGTCTTCTACCCGGAGGTAGTTTCCCGCTTGATTGAGACAGAAGCCGCCCAGGGGAATGAGTTAACTTTAGAAGATTTGAAGCAAAAAACCAGCGTTGAACGCCAATTGATGAATACTATCATCAAGGTTAAGGACCCTGACCCACAGTTGGCAGCACGTATTGCTTCTGAGTGGGCTGAGATCCTTTATAACCGCTTGAATGACGCTTATCTTCACGCTGTGCGGCTCTCGGAAGCTAAACTCCAATATGAAGCTTTATCTGCTTGTTTTGCAGAAGATAAGAGAGCACCCAAAACATTCTGCCTTTCTCTGACAGCTGAAGAGCTCTCCAAAGAAATGGAGCGCTTGAATGCGATTATCTTAGAAGAAAGTCCAAAGTCGTTAGGCTTAACATTAGCGCTCAACGTGAGCCAATACCAACCAGCCGCTGTTCCAGCTGATCCACTAAATTACCAGCGTGGTACATTGATCCTTGGTGGAGCTGGAGTTGGATTAATCATAGGCATCATATTCAATGAGATCCCAAGCAAGCACAAAAAATCCGATGAAGCCTAAAGTTTGGCAGTCATTTACGGAAGTTTGCTGGGCATTATTATTATTGTGCTTGCCGTTTACGAGCTTTCCCGCTTTAGCGAAACTCTTCCAAGGCTCGTCTGTTGCACCGCTTTCTGCTATATTTTTAGCCATTCTTGCACTAGTTTTCTTCTTACCCCGCTTTATAAAGATCCGTTCATTTCCTAAGCAAAGCCTACCAATGCTTGTATTTCTCCTCGTGGCAGGATTTACCACTGCATTAGCAGCTTTTTTACCTTTTGAGTCGTTTCGCAATGCCTCGGTTTCACGACAGGCGCTTGAAGGTTTGCTCACGTTAGTACTTGGCATCGGATTCTATTTGATCACGGCTACCTTAATTCAAGATGAAACTACTCTTCGGAAAACCCTACGCTGGATTTACCTTGGCGGGCTGATCGCTATATTCACTAGCTTCGTTCAGGCAGCGGCTTGGCAAGTATACGGTCAATATCCACAATTTTTATGGAAGCTGCAATCATATTTCTCTTCGAGCGGCTTGCTTTACCGGCAGCGCGTAACTGGGGTAGCTTTCGAGCCTTCCTGGCTGGCGCATCAGCTCAACACGCTCTACATTCCGCTGTGGTTAGGGTTCAGCGTCAAAAATATTTCGATTTCGAAAAAGCGCATTTTTGGTATTTTGAGTTTCGAAAATATTTTGTTGGTCTTAGGTTTGGGAGTACTTTTTCTAAGTTTTTCCCGAATTGGCTGGTTGACGACATTAGTGGTGTTTGCTTTCGTTGTTTTTAGCGCTGCTGATCGGGCAATGAATCATTGGCTAAGCCAACGCAGCGAAGGCTCTGGTAAGGTAATTAGCCGTACGCAACACTTTATAACCAAATTTGGCATGTGGGTCGGGCTCCTATTGGTCTTTGGTGTGGTAGTCTTAGCCTTAGGAGTAGTGTTTTCACGTATTGACCCCCGAATGGAGCAGCTCTTCAACATCGAGCGCCTAAGGCAGTTTGGCGTATTGGGTTGGGCGAGCAGACTCAGCTTTGCTGATCGGTTGATTTATTGGATTACTGGCTTCCGCGTTTTCTTAGCCTATCCTTGGTTTGGGGTAGGCTTGGGTGGAGCTGGGTTCTTTTTCCCCGCTTTAGTACCAGAGTTTGGCTATGGCTTACCAGAGGTGGTGCGGTACCTCTTCACGCTTAATGTTCTCCCTAATATCAAAAACTTGTGGGTGCGTTTGTTAGCTGAGACGGGAATCCTAGGCTTTGCTTTTTATGTCTCTTGGGTTTACCTGCATTGGCGAGAAGCAGTCCAATTAGAAAGATTAGGCGTGAGTGAACTGGAACGGGCACTCGGGTTTACTGGCAAATTGTTTATCTTAGCGCTAATCATGGAAGGCTTCAGCATGGATACATTCGGCTTACCTTATTATTGGATCGCATTAGGGCTCGTAGTCGCAGCCAGGCGCATTAGCCATCAAGCAGAAGTCCAGCAATTCATTGAAGCCTCTGAAAGTTTAACCCGCACGGTAGAACCTCTGGAAAGCGATCAACCTGCCTAATACGCCGCAAATGCTTAATGAATAGATGTAATCACCGATTCATCAAATTCAGCTAAAGTTTTTTTACCGGTAGCAAACATACAGATGCGTAGTTCTTCCAGTATGAGCGTGATCGTCTTGCCCAATTGGTCATAACCTTCGTTGGCAGCGCGCAGCAGTGGACCCGCGATTCCTCCCAGGGTTGCACCCAAAGCTAAGCTCTTTGCTAAATCGATCCCATTTTGAAGCCCACCAGATGCAAAAACACATGCATTCGGGATGTTTTGCTTGATTTCTACTAAACACTGAGCTGTAGGGATGCCCCAATCCTGAAAGTGCGATATCATCTGAGCGCGCTGCGGGTCAGGTTGCCGGTACATTTCCACCTGAGACCAGGAAGTTCCACCTGCACCTGCTACGTCTATAGCTGCTACGCCGGCATCCAACAGTTGTTTTGCGGCAGCTGCACCAATTCCCCAACCGACTTCTTTGGCAATGACCGGAACAGGTAATTTTGTACAAATTTCCTCGATGCGCCTAAGCAAGCCGCGAAAATTGGTGTCTCCCTCGGGTTGTAAGGCTTCCTGCAGGGGGTTAAGGTGCAGGATGAGCGCATCGGCTGCGAGCATATCCACCGCTCTCTGGCACTCCCTAATACCATAGCCCATGTTGAGTTGTACCGCGCCTAAGTTGGCAAACAGGAGCGCGTCGGGTGCTTCTTGGCGGGTGATGCGGAAAGTATCTTCAAGGGATGGGTCTTCGAGCGCGGCGCGCTGTGAACCTACGCCTATTGCTAGTCCAAATTCCTGTGCAGCGCGGGCTAAAAGTTGGTTGAAATGGGCTGCTTTTTGTGTTCCGCCAGTCATCGATGAGATCAAGAGCGGAGCGCATAAACGCCTGTTAAAAAGCGTCAGACTGGTATCGACTTCATCCAAGTCAATTTCAGGCAACGCTTGATGAAGAAATCGATAAGCCTCAAAGCCATTGGTCAGTGAGGATTTCACCTGATTTTCCAAGTTAATTCGCAAGTGGTCTTCTTTTCGTGAAGCAGTATGTGCATCCATCATAATCTTCCTGTGTTATAGTAATCGTATTATAATTTGGCAATCAAAAATGCTAAAATATCCATAATAATGACATGAGGTGAAGGATGGAAAATACTTTTGAAAAAGTCAAGGAAGTCATTGTTGATGTGCTCAAGATCGATGGGGACGATATCACCATGGACACGCGCTTCATTGAAGATCTCAAAGCTGATTCGATGGACCAGTTTTTCCTTATCGACGGTTTTTGCGAGAAGTTCGATATTACCATTTCCGACGAAACTGCACGCAGTATCCGCACAGTAGGTGATGCGGTAAAAGTGGTTGACGAGCTTACCAAAGAGTAAGTTTTGTTAATTGCTACCAAAAAGGAGCTTTACGCTCCTTTTTGCTTTAATACAGCTGCTATCAAGGTGGCAATCTCCTCAGGGAAGGAGACTACTTTGACACCAGCTTGCTTAAAAGCGGTTATCTTGGACTCTGCTGAACCGGTGTTACCCTCGATGATGGCGCCGGCATGCCCCATACGACGGTTCTCAGGGGCGGACTTACCAGCGATATACGCATAGACTGGCTTTGTCATCTCATTCAGAACAAACTCGGCTGCTTTCTCTTCCTCATTACCTCCAATTTCACCGACGATGACGACCTGATCTGTGTGGGGGTCATCTTCGAAGAGTTCCAAACAATCCACAAAGCTCGTGCCAATAACTGGGTCTCCGCCAATACCCACACAAGTGCTAACGCCAATTCCAGCCCGCTTGAGTGCTAATGAAACTTCATAAGTTAGCGTCCCGGAACGGGAAACTATCCCGACTTTACCAGGAATTGCAATGTCTCCAGGGATAATACCAGCTTTAGCTTGACCAGGCGTGATAATTCCCGGAGAATTAGGACCGATGAGGTAACACTCCTTACCTGCTAAAACGCGGCGCACTTTGAGCATATCCATAATTGGAATGCCCTCTGTAATACACACAATCAACTGTATGCCTGCGTCGATCGACTCTAAAAGCGCATCAAATGCATAGTAAGCTGGCACAAATACCACGCTGGTATCAGCTCCGGTAGACGTTTTTGCTTCCTCGACGGTATCAAATACTGGAACTTTGCCATCTAATACCCACTCTCCGCCATGCCCTGGAGACGTGCCAGCGACGACGTTATGCCCATATTCCTGCATGCGTTGAGCATGATAACGCCCTTCACGCCCAGTGATACCTTGAACTAAAATTTTAGACTCTTTAGTTAATAATATGCTCATACCATTGCGCCTTCAGCCGCATGCACAGCCATTTCGGCTGCCTGCATTAAGCTCTCTACGACGATTAAATTAGGTGCCTGAGCGAGCATCCTGCGGCCTTCCTCTGCATTGGTACCTTCTAAGCGAATAATAATGGGGAGGTTACGCGTGTTTTCTGGGAGGATTGAGAGCAAACCCTTAGCGACTTCATCGCAGCGTGTGATGCCACCAAAAATATTAATCAGGACAGATTGCACATTTTCATCCGAAAGGATAATCCGCAGGGCAGCTTGGACTTTATCAGCGTTGGCACCGCCGCCAATATCTAGAAAGTTGGCTGGTTCGCCGCCAGCCTGCTGGATGCAATCCATGGTTGCCATCGCCAATCCAGCTCCATTAACCAGGCAGCCGATATGCCCCGAAAGCTGAACGTAAGATAGGCAAAACTTGCGAGCCTCTTGTTCAGCTGGCGTCTCAACCGCTTGATCAGCCAATTCCAAAAAATCTTGTTGGCGGAAGAGTGCGTTATCGTCAATTGTCATTTTCCCATCTAAGGCAACTAATTCTTTCTCTGTCGTGATCACTAATGGATTGATTTCAACGAGGGTTGCATCCAATTGCTTGAACAAGTTCCATAAGGAGAGGGCAATCTGCAAGAGCGGCTTCCATAAGGCGTAATCTAACCCAATCTTCGAAGCCATCGCCCGCACCATATAAGGCTGTAGACCTAGCAGAGGATCAATTGCTGTTCTGATAATTCGATTAGGATGGCGGATGGCTAATTCTTCAATTTCTACGCCGCCCGAGGCTGAGAGGATAATAACCGGTTGGGCTAAAGCGCGATCAACTGTGATGCCAAGATAAATTTCCTGGGTGAAATTCACCGCCTTTTCGACCAAGATCCGCTGGACTGAAATGCCTTTGATTTTGCTGTTTAGAATGGCATTGGCAGCTGGATCGAGATCGTTTTCGTCTTTAACCAGAAGAATACCCCCAGCCTTGCCTCGACCCCCTACCAAAACCTGGGCTTTTAGCACAACAGGATAGCCAATTTCGGCAGCAATTTGTTTGGCTTCAGCAGGTGTGGTTGCTAATCTTGAACGAGGAACGGGGATACCTTCACGCGAGAAATAGGATTTAGCCTGATATTCGTGAAGTTTCATAAAGCTCCATGAGATGGTGATACTTAATTTTACTCCATTTAAACAAACAGCCCGGCGTAAAAACCGGGCTGAATGCTTTCATCTCGCTTATCCCTTGAGGAAGTCCTGTAAGGCTTCCTTACTGATACGATAGGCACTCCCAATCTTCCGAGCTTTGAGTTCACCTGCATTAATGGCTGCAATAACGTCTTCCTCAGATACTTTGAGGAAACCAGCCGCCTCAGAAGGCGTCATCACATCAGGGAGCTTTGCCGCTGCTGCAGCTGCGCCAGCAGCTCCTGCTTGATCCTGACTAGCCTGCTGCATACCAGCAAGCGTACCGCCGAGCACATTCCCGATGCCCATTCCAGCACCAATGCCGGCAGTTAATCCTGCACCGCCGGCTGGATTTTGGGCTGCTTCGCGCATTGCGTCGGCAGCTTGCAGTTGGGTATAGGTCTGCATATCCAACACACCCATCTGGCGGAGTTCTTCTGCAGATTTATCAGATGGTTTCAGGTTCCCAATATAGAATGACTTGAGGAGAAGCCCGAGGGCTAAGAAATCATCTTGGGCTTTTGCTCTAACAGCAGCCCCTAACTCCTCAGTAAGACCAATCAAATCTAAAACGTTGCTTTGGGTTGTTGTTTCTCCAAGCACGTCCTGCAATTTGGAAAGCAGCATAGTGCGCAATCGGGTTTCGATATCAGACATGCGGTATGCGCCCTGAGCACCAACTAATTGGGTAACAAATTGCTGCGGATCACTAACCTGGAAGCTGTACGTGCCAAAGCCTTGCAGCAGAGCAATCCCTAAGCCCACACCAGCATTACGTACAATGATTGGCTGGGGGGTACCCCATTTGCGGTCCGGAAATTCACGCATGGAGACGTAATAGACTTCAGCCGTAAAAGGCGTACGATTACCAAATGGGATTCCAATCAAATTTACCAACAGCGGAATATTCGCGGTGGTGATGGTATGTCTGCCTGGTCCTAATACATCAAGTGCTTTTCCATCACGAAAGAAAACCACATTTTGCGATTCGCGCACGATCACCTGGGAGCCCAAGCGTAGGTCTGCAACGCCAGTCTCAGGAAAGCGATGCACGATCTCATCGGTCATCTCACTGGGGTATTCAACAACATCAAAAATTCTAGCCATTTTTATTCCTCCGAATATAGTCAATTTTTACAATTATCAACTGGCAGCTATGCCCTTGAGCGCTTCGGAGCGTTTGTTGAAGGTATCTATACACTCCTGCGCGGTCGTGATCAGGTTTTGTAAAGCAGCTGGTAAACCATCAGCACCAATGGATACTTCCACATTCTCAATCGCGCGTTGGACAGTTTCTTCCAAGTTCAGCAGCTCGAGATCGAATTGATAAATCCGAGCGAGGTCATCCGCCTTGACCTTGACGGCGTCAAAGACACCAGCATAGCCATAGCTCGCTGTTCGCACACGGTCAATGAATTGGCGGAGTTTAATTGCCGCCGCTTCTAATTCATCGATGTAGGTCAAGCCACCCTGTGAAATCAACTGGCGTTGCAGGCTGGAAATACGTTGGTAAAGCGGTTCAAAGGTATTAGCCACCTGCTCGCGTAACAACTTATCAGACATACGGCGGTCAGCGCGCTCAACATAGCCGCTAAACCCAGGAATTTTGGCAATAATTTTTGTCACGGCATCCTGTTCACCGACGACCCTATCGTAAATATCACTCATAATTCTCCTTTATTTTATTAATTATCATTTCATTTAAATCATACTACAAGCAAATCGCGGTAACCACAGATTATCTATAGAATTTTTCCTATCTGATTGAAAGGCTGTTTTGCTTTGTAGGTATTATAATGGGAAAAAGCAATGTTAATTGGTGGAGTGGCTGCATGAGTTCTCATTCCAATCGAGGCTGGGGACCTCTGGAATATGTTTTACTAATAATTTTGATTTTTCTATTGCTGTTCACCCTGTTTTCCTTATTTTGGCCTGCGATACAGCTTTTTTATAACGCCAACATCTCGTAAACGCTAATTTTTGAGCTGATGGATAAATTTGCACTTCAAGCAAAAGCTTATCATTTTTTCTGGAACAGCATAGATTGGCTGTTCCCTCCAGAATGTATTGGCTGCGGCAAGGAAGGTGTCTTAATTTGTTCGGAATGTTGGCATAGTATGGTGCGTGCCGACTTAAATAGCTGTATTTATTGTGGGGCGCAACTGCCCACCAGAGGTGTTTGCACGAGATGTGAACAGCTACAACATGCTATTCATGAACTTCGTTACGTGGCTGCCTATCAAGGCGTAATGCGCACAGCCATCCACCGTCTGAAATACGAACGGGACTTGGGGATTGCGTTGGAATTAGCGGATATGTTAGCTCAGATTATGCAAGCGACCAACTGGCAGATAGATTTGATCATGCCTGTACCGCTCAGCGAGAAGCGCAAAGCTCAGCGCGGCTACAATCAAGCCGCATTATTAGCCTACCCGCTATCTCTACAATTACATATCCCCGAAAACACAAAAGGCTTGGCTCGCATCCATGAAACCAGATCCCAGGTAAACCTCAACTTTCAAGAGCGCCAGGAAAACGTACAAGGCGCTTTCAGTGCAGATACAGCCATTGTGAAAGATAAAACCATACTTCTGGTTGATGACGTTTTCACCACAGGGGCGACAATAAACGCAGCAGCTGCTGCCCTTCGAGAAGCTGGGAGTAAACGCGTTTATGCACTTACCGTCGCAATAGCCTTAGGGAGGCAAGTCACAATTGAAAATGCTCCTGCAATCGATGTATAATTTCAAAAAGAGAACCCGAGGTGCAAAAAGTCAGGGAAGAGTCCACTTTGGGTAAAACCTACAGTTGATAATGGAGGCAAGTATGGCGCTCGAGATTGATGTTTTCACAAAAGACCTGGACCTTACCGATAAAATCCACGAGTATGCAATCAAGAAAGTATCGAAATTAGAAAGATTTTTAAGTGGTATTGATGATTGCCGAGTGGACTTAGCTTATGTCAAAACAGCGAGGAAAGCGAGTGATCGGTTTATTTCGCAAATCACGCTACGAGGTAAGGGTTTTATCCTGCGCGTAGAAGAACGAGCCGATTCAATCGATGCAGCTATCGATAAATCTGTGGATAAAATGACCCGACAAATCGAACGGTACAAGGGGAAACATTGGGATCATCGCGCTGAAGGTGTAGCAACAAAGACGATTGAAAAGATAGCTGAAGAAACCGAAGAAGAAGAGCAGCCAATCATTGTGCGCCGAAAAAGCTTTGTGCTTGTGCCCATGACGGAAGAAGACGCTTTGGAAGAGATGCAACTCCTAGGTCACGAAGATTTCTTTGTGTTTTATAATGCGACGACAAATAAAATCAACGTGCTCTACAAACGACGCGATGGGACTTACGGTTTGATCGATCCCATCTTAGCCTAAGCTTATACAAACTTTATACAGCCCCTTTGGGGGCTGCTTTTTTGTTAGAATACCTGCGGAGGTACGATAATGGACTGTGAAAAACCCTTATTCAAAGCAGCAGACTTATTCTGTGAATCCGAAATGGATCTCAATACGATCGAAAAAGCGACTACCAAGATTCTTGAGGCGATCGGGGAAGACCCTCAGCGAGAAGGCTTGTTGAAGACGCCTTCACGCGTGGCGCAAGCTTATGAAGAGATTTTAGCCGGCTATCGCATCAACCCTGAAGAATTAATCAACGATGCCTTTTTTACTGTCGCCTACGATGAACTCGTCATTATTAAGAACATTGAGTTTTATAGTTTGTGCGAGCATCACATGCTGCCTTTTTATGGTGTGGTGCATGTTGGCTATATCCCTAATGGTAAAGTTATCGGTCTTTCCAAAATTCCCCGCATTGTTGATATGTTTGCACGCCGCTTGCAGGTTCAGGAACATATGACCCAACAGATTGCTGATTTCTTACAAGAGAGTATGCACCCTCAGGGTGTTGGAGTGGTTGTTGAAGGCAAGCATTTGTGTATGATGATGCGTGGAATTAAAAAACAAGAAGCGTCCATGACCACATCAGCAATGCTGGGCGTTTTTCGCTCTCAGCCCTCAACGCGCATGGAATTCTTAAATCGGATCGCCTCTGAGGAGAAGATTTAACCATTGCCTTTGCGGCGGAAAATTTCGACACCAACACGCGCTGTATTAGAAACTTTTTTGGGCTTCTCCACGCGAATGCGAACAGCTTCGAGCGGGTAATTCTGCAAAAGGAAACGGGAAAGGTGGCTGGCTAAAGCTTCTACCGTGTGAAATTGCGTTTGTGAGACCTGCGCTGCAACCGCTTTAGAAATCGTGGAATAATTGATGGTGTCGAGGATGTTATCACTCTCACCGGCGGTTCGTAGATCCCGGTAGAGGGTAAGATTTATTAGAAGGATTTGCGGCTTATCGCGTTCCGGATGCTTAACACCGATGATGCCCGTCGCTTGCAAGTCTGAAATGATGATTTTATCCATGGGTACCTCTTGGGCTAATTTTACGACAAAAGGAACTGAGCATTGAAAATCGTTTGCTTCTCGATTAATCCTATTTTTATTAATCAGGTTACCGGCGGGGCTTCTAAGCACTTCATGAATATTTGCCAATACTTGGAGAAGCAAGGACACGGGGTTATAGTGCTTTGCGCTCAAGCAGATTCCAACCATAAGTCTTTCACCTTCGGCAGTAATATTCACGTTAAACCCGAGCTGCCATTTCACTTGCCTTTCCCTCAACCTTATCAGCTGCCACCCGGAGATTTAGCCCTGATTTGTGAGCTGATTGCCGAAGAATTGAACACAGCTGATCGATTTTACATGCATGACGGCGAATTGTTGCTTCCCTTTCTTTATAACGACGTTCCCACGGTGAGCTCGTTTCGCGATAATCATTATCCTGAATCCATCTTGGGCTCTTTTCTGACGCAAGCAGATGCGGTTATTGCGGTTTCGGACTTTTCAGCTGAGGTAATCAAAGCCTCTGCGGGCAGAATTTTACCTGAGCTAAAAAAACGTATTCATACCGTATTAAATGGGATTGATACGCAACTTTATCATACAGTGGATCCTACTCCGGTTTTCCAGCGGTATGCGTTGGATCCAGCCGTTCACCAGATTATTCTGCACCCGCACCGACCCGAAGCTGGAAAAGGATTAATGCAAACAATCTTGGTAGTAGAAAAGTTAGTGAAAATTTACGGTTTTAAACATGTGCGCGTGCTCGTTCCCCAGTGGTTAGGTGAGATGAACGGGCAAAGTGAAAGCGAATTTCATGCTCAAATATCTGTGGAGCTCCAGCGCCGCGGCTTAGAAGGACATTTCATCTTTCATCCGTGGCTCAGCCAAGACGAAATGCCAGCATACTACTCAGCTGCCAGCCTGACGCTTTGCTTGGGGAATGTAGTGGAAGCTTTCGGCAATGTGGCATATGAGTCTTTAGCCTGCGGTACGCCCAGCATCGTGGCTAAAGTTGGTGTGCACCGCAGCCAGCTACCGGATACGCTCATAGACAAAGTAGAATATGGTGACGTTGATGCTGCCGCTCAGATTGCAGCGACGATTCTGCGCGAACAAACCCGCGTTCGAGGGGAGCGATTAGAACAAATCCTCAACTATTTTTCCCTCGAGCATCAATTGGAGGCTTACGCACAAATCATTACACAAGCTGAAAAACTTCCCCAGCTGGAATCAAAAACCATAACAATTTCCCCAGAGACCAAATTCCAATTAGCTCCATGGTGCTATCTTGCCACGCGGGGGATATTTCACGATTACCACGCAAAATACTATCCCATCCCCAAGCTTGAAGCTTGGTTAGCAGAGAGTGATACGCTTAGTTTTACTGAAAAAGGAGATCGGTCTATTCTCTGGGATGAAATGCAGCAATGGTACCGGATGGGGATCTTAGTTCCGCTGACTGATTAAGCCCACTCACCACCATCAATGCGAATCACTGTACCCGTCATAAAATCTTGGTGCAGGATGTGAAGCACATTCTCTGCAATGATTTCAGGGCTGCCGATGCGCTTGAGAGGGATGCGTTTCTCCGCCAGATCTTGCAGGTCAGCGTCTTCATGACCAGCTAACGGGAGCATGACTCCAGGCGCGATTGCGTTTACGGTGATGTTAGGGGCTAATTCAAAGGCAAAGAGAGCGGTCATCTCGTTGATACTGCTCTTGGTAAGGCGATACGCGAAATGGTCTGGTTGGTGGCGGAAGACTTTAGCATCAGAAATATTGATAACTTTTCCCTCAAAGCCTTCTGGCAGCTGCTGGGCAAAGGCGCGGGTCAATAGTAAGGGTGCAAAAAGGTTAATCCTGAAGACCTGCTCTAGGATTTCTGGGGTCGTCTCCATGCCCTTACCTTTGAGATAAACCCCAGCGTTATTGATGAGGATATCGATATGACCGAACGCAGTTGTTACAGCTTGGATTAACTGTTGCAATTGATTTGGATCGGATAAATCTGCTTGGAAAATTTCTGCCTGCACACCCATGTTGAGCGCAGCTGTTTGCACTTCGTGTACCTCTTCTGCAGAGCGGTGGTAGTGTAGCGCTAGGTTGCACCCTTCAGCTGCAAGTGCAAGCGCAATAGCTCTGCCAAGGCGAATGCCGCTGCCGGTGATCAATGCGTTCTTTCCTTTGAGCTCCATTTAGTCTCCTTATACGTGATGTTGATAAGCTGCCTAAATTGAAAGTATTGTATAATTTTTAGAAGTTGCTTTCAAGAAACTGTGGAGACTTTGCAGTGAAATTTCTTTGTGTTGATCCAGGTGAGGTGCGAATTGGTGTTGCAATCAGTGATGAAACCGGCACATTAGCCCGTCCGCTCGCAATTCTCGGTCATGTTTCAAGAGTAATTGATGCTATGGAGATTATGCGATTGGCGCTTCAAAACCAAGCGGATGCCATTGTGGTCGGTCAAGCTTTAGATAGTGACGGCAAACCTGGACCTAAAGCGCGCTCTGCAGCAAGGTTAGCAGAAGCTCTACAGGCACTTGAGGAGATGCCCATTTACCTTTGGGATGAAAGCTACTCCTCTCAAAAAGCAGCCGAGCTGCGCATAGCAAAAGGTGTATCAAGGAAGAAGCGCAGCCAACCGATAGACGACTTAGCTGCAGCGCTGATCTTACAGGATTTCTTAGAGAACCACCATGGTACTAAGGAAACAAATGACACAAAACAATAAGCCTTCATTTTTTCCTAAACTTTTGGTTATAGTATTGGTGATTTTGCTTGTTGCACTTATCGGCACGCTAATTGGCGCACCAGCCATTACCGCGAGGTCATTTGGTCCAGCGGATCGTAGTTTGAACCCTATCTTGCGGGCGCATTACGCGATCACGCTATTACGGTCTAAAGATGAGTTGCTCACTAGTGCACAAGAATCCAACTTTCCGCGAAAATTTAACATTGAACCAGACGAATCCGTCGAAGCGCTGTGCCGCAGGCTCGAAGATGAGGCTTATACATCCTCAGGCGCGCTTTTCTGTACCTACTTGGTTTACTCTGGGCTGGATCGTAAAATTCAATCGGGAACGTTTACTCTCAAGCCAGAATTAAACAGTATCGAAATCGCACATACGATTACAAATCCAGAAGCGCGGGATATTGCTTTTTATATCTATCCGGGCTGGCGCTTAGAAGAGATCGCCGCAAGCATCGACCTTAGTGGTTTTGAGTTTAGCGGCAAAGAATTTTTAGCATATACCTTCGCGCCCCCAGATAGTATACGCGCTCAGCTTCAACTGCCAGCACAAGCTTCGTTGGAAGGTTACCTCTACCCAGGTGAATACAGCCTTGAACCGAAGATTGACATGGAAAGCACTATAGAAGTCTTCCTATCCAACTTCCGTGCGCACATGCAGTCAGAAGAGTTACTGGCAGGTATTTCAACGCAACAGCTCACATTTCACGAAGCGCTGACCTTGGCATCGATCATCGAACGTGAAACCCGCGCGGATGAAGAAAAAGCCACAATTGCATCGGTTTTCTATAACCGCTTAGCTGAAGGGATGCGCTTGCAGACTGATCCAACAGTTCAATATGCCCTTGGTTTTGAGGAAATAGAACAAACTTGGTGGAAAACGCAATTAACAGAAGCCGATCTCCAAGTAGATTCACCTTACAATACTTATCTATATGCGGGTTTACCGCCTGGTCCCATTGCAAATCCAAGCCTTGCTTCGCTTGAAGCGGTTGCCTTCCCAGCTCAAACACCTTACTTTTATTTCCGCGCGAAATGTGACGGCAGTGGAACCCATGCTTTTTCCGTCACGTATGAAGAGCATTTAAACAATGCTTGCCCTTAAGCATCAAAAGGAGGAATAATGATTACATTAGGTATTGATATTGGTGGATCTGCCATCAAAGGTGCGCTTGTTGACCTTGATCAGGGGAAGTTAGTTTCCGAACGGGTGCGCTACGAAACAGAACCTTTATTCAAACCTCGGGTTGCAGCTGAATTGGTGGAAAAAATCAGAAAAAAGTTGGATTACCATGGTGTAATTGGGGTTGGTTACCCTGGCGTCGTGAAAAAAGGCATTGCTTATACAGCAGCCAACCTGCATAAAAACTGGATCGGCACAGATATTGCCCAATTACTCTCTACCCAAACGGGGCAGCCCGTAACCGTTATAAATGATGCTGATGCTGCCGGCTTAGCGGAAATGCGTTTTGGTCTTGAGGATGCACACCTTTACAAGACCGTGTTCTTCCTGACTGTGGGGACTGGGATTGGCTCAGCAATTTTCGTTGACGGGCACCTTTTGCCAAATACCGAGCTTGGACATCTTGAGGTACGTGGTAAAGAGGCTGAACATCGTGCTTCAGATGCGGTGCGAAGGCAGAAAAAACTCAGTTGGAAACGCTGGGGCAAACGCTTTACCGAAGTATTAAACACTTACGAAAACTTAATCAATCCCGACCTTTTTATTATCGGTGGTGGGATCAGCTCTAAGTTTGAAAATTATGCGGAGTATCTCAAAATCCAGACGAAAATCCTGCCGGCAGAGTTGGAGAACTTAGCCGGCATTATTGGCGCGGCGATGGCTGCGAAAGAAGCTAACTTACCCTAAGGTGTTAGAGTAGCGCTTCGTAGCCGGGGCCTTTTTCGAAAAAGTCACGATTGGCTTGGATCGCTGGGGTGAGGTCGACCACCTCGCCTTCTGTAAGTACCCGAGTGGCAGGAATATGGACAGGGTCGCCTTCGTAGGTAGTTGTATCCAACGGCTGATCGTAACCTGGAGTTCCTACGGGGGCACTAAGCACTTCGCCACCCCGAGCAATATAAGCTGAGGGTACATCTTGCAGCGTAAAAATGGCACCATAAGGGCATTCAGGAATACACGCTCCACAATCAATGCATGTATTCGGGTCGATGTAGTAGAGTGGCCATTCTGTTTCGGGTTTACCTGGAACGATGCAAGAAACCGGGCAGACCGCCATACATCCGCCATCACGAAGACATAAACTGGTGATTACAAACGCCATTTTCTACTCCAAAGGTAAAATTAATGACGTAAGTTTATCATAATAAACAGGCGCTGAAGTTGAAATCTAAAAAACCGATTAACCCTTATCTCTTACTTCTCATTGGGATTTTAGCGGTCTCCACTGCTGCCATATTGATCCGCTTAATTCTGCTCGAAGCAAGCGCATTGGTCATTGCAGCTTACCGCCTGGCACTTTCAGCCCTCATCAGCGGGCTCCTTCTGCTCATTTCTCATAAGAGCGAGCGTGCTCGACTCAATCGTAAAGATATTGGCTTGTTAGTCCTTTCGGGCGTGTTCCTCTCAGCGCATTTTGCCGCTTGGATTACCTCTTTGGAATTTATTAGCGTGAGCAGCTCTGTAATTTTAGTAACGACGACGCCGCTTTGGGTAGCGCTGCTTTCACCAGTCGTGCTCAAAGAAAAAGTTAGCTCGCGCTTTTATTGGGGGATGGCTGTAGCAATCATCGGAGGAATTTGCATTGCCATAAGTAGCCCATGCCGCCTTAGCTCAGTAGGGCTGAGTTGTTCAGGCAGTGTTTTTGAGCGCGGCAGCCAAACCCTCTGGGGCATGGCTTTAGCGCTCTTTGGCGCTTGGATGGCTTCCGGTTATATGTTGATTGGTCGAAAAATGCGCCTCAAAATGGATAATTTAAGCTACACAACAGCTGTTTATACCGTTTCTGCAATAGTTCTGATTTTGGTGGTTATTTTGCGCGGAGAAAAGGTTTTGGGTTATTCGCAACAAATTTATGCGCTTTTTGTAGCGTTAGCAGTCATCCCGCAGCTATTAGGTCATTCCGTTTTAAATTATTCCCTAGAAGTTTTACCGGCAACGGTTGTTTCCATGGCGCTATTAGGCGAGCCGATTGGTTCTACCATTCTGGCGGTTATTTTCTTAAACGAAATACCGTCGACTTTAGAAATCATCGGCGGTATTTTTATTCTGCTCGGTATTGTGATTTCGGTGCTGCCAGAAAGCAAGCCTAATGCGGTTTGACAGTTCCGGATAACTCGGCATTCAACTTAGCGCTATAACGCGCTTTCTCTTCCGGTGGCAGCCGGCTATAGAGCAGATTAAGCTCCCACATACGCTGGCGTAAAAGCTCGGTGATGGCATCGGGAAGCATGCGCCAAGCCCAATTGCTGCCCTGGGAACCTGGTAAATTCATGCGTGCTACAGCGCCCAGGGAGAGCAAATCTTGCATAGGTGCAACAACATCATTTGCCACCGATTGCCAGATAGCGCGCATCATCGACCAAGAGATATCATCCCCAGAAACATTAAGATAACGCCGGCAAAAGTCTTGTTCGCGTGCCGATGCTTGCTCATACCAACCCCTCGAGGTGTTATTATCGTGCGAGCCAGTGTATGCAAAACAGTTCACCGGGTAGTGGTGGGGAAGGAAATCGTCCTCAGGATCGCCTGTAAAAGCAAACTGAAGGATTTTCATCCCTGGGAGGTTGAA
This sequence comes from Candidatus Mesolinea sp., assembly GCA_034430095.1. Lineage (GTDB taxonomy): Bacteria > Chloroflexota > Anaerolineae > Anaerolineales > Anaerolineaceae > Mesolinea. Next base: position 57,290 of record DAOUFK010000023.1, on the reverse strand, counting down.
GCTATCTCGCATGTCTTCCACGTCTGGAGTAATAACGCCCAAGTCTTCAGCGATAATGGGCATGGTTGGGAACTTCTGTTGGAAAGCAGTAAAAATCTCTTTACCTGGTCCAGGTACCCATTCACCCTTGCGCGCTGTAGTCTCCCCAAAGGGCACATGCCAAGCAGCAGCAAACCCGCGGAAGTGGTCCAAGCGGACGAGGTCAACTAATTTCAACACGGCTGTCATACGGTCGAGCCACCATTGGTAGCCTTGCGCACGATGCACGTCCCAGTTATAAAGCGGATTACCCCACAACTGGCCATCGCGAGAGAAATAATCCGGCGGCACGCCCGCAACAAAGGTAGGATTGAGCTCTGCATCCATCAAAAATAAGTTCGGATTTGCCCAAACATCTACGCTATCCAGGGCAATCACAAAAGGCACATCGCCAATAATAAGGATGCCATTTTGTTTAGCATAAGCATGCAGTTTTTCCCATTGGCTGAAGAAAAGAAATTGATTAAACTGCTGCTTTTCTATACTTTCAGCATGTTTTTCAGAGAAATCTGCTAAAGCTTGAGGATCACGATATTTCAAAGGTTTTTGCCAGAGGCTCCATTGCTGTCCGTTTTGGCTTTCTTTGATTGCCATGAACAAGCTAAAATCTGCAAGCCACGCCTGGTTTTCTTCGCGAAAACGGTCGAAGGCAGTTTTTATTGCGTTTGATCGCAATGCCCGAAAACGGGAATAAGCGCGGTCTAAAAGCCTATTTTTCCAGATAATGACTGGTCCAAAGTCGACGCGATTTGCAGGAAAGTTTGGACGGTTGGCTATATCTGAGATTTCTAATAAGCCATCTTCGATGAGGAGCAGGGGGCTGACCAATAAGGGATTACCGGCAAAAGCAGAAAAACACTGATAAGGAGAATCACCATAGCCAGTTGGTCCGAGAGGTAGAATCTGCCACATCTGGCAGCCTGAGCCTTTTAGGAAGTCGATCCAGCGGTAAGCTTCGGGACCCAAATCGCCGATGCCGTCGGGACCTGGGAAACTGGTTGGGTGGAGTAAAATTCCGGATGCACGCACTGTAAGCATAAGTTCTTCCTCGCTTATTTTAAATTTTGACTTAATTCTTGGTACATTTGCAGGTATTGGAGTGCAGACCGTTTCCAGGAGAAATCCGTAGACATAGCATTACGCTGCAATCGATACCAAATTTGTTTATTCTTAAAAACATTAAGCGCCATTTCAAGTGTAGCTTTTAGCCCCTCAGCTGTTTTTTCTTCGAACAAGAATCCGGTTGCCTTTTCGGGTGAGGCATGAAAATCGATGATCGTATTTTTCAAACCCCCGGTTGCTCTGGCTACTGGAATGTTCCCATAGCGCATAGCGATCATTTGGGAAAGTCCGCAGGGCTCATAGAGAGAAGGCATCAGAAATATATCCCCGCTTGCGTATAGTTTATGTGACAAAGCATTATCGTACTTTAAGATGCTGACGACTTTATCCGGAAATACCGCGGCAATTTCCTGAGCGCGTTCTTCTAGTTCTTTTGCGCCTGTTCCAAGGATCACCAACTGCCAAGCTTGATCAGCTAAGTCAGGTAATGCGTCGAAAATCAAGCCGATACCTTTCTGAAAATCAAGGCGGCTGACAACGGTAAGCATAGGGATTTCTGGATTCATTTCCAAGCCTAATTCCCGCTGAAGGTCGAGCTTGTTTAGCTGCTTGCTGTGTAAACGATCGATAGAGTAAGGATGCCCGATGTATGCATCTGCCTCCGGGTTCCATTTCTCGAGGTCGATGCCATTCACAATCCCGCTGAGCTTGTCCAAATGCAGCCTCAAGTACCCATCCAAACCACAACCATAATCGGGGGTTAGAATTTCCTCTGCGTATCCAGGCGAAACAGCGATAATGCGGTCTGCAGCGGCTAGACCCACGGGTAATGGGGTCAGGCGAGCCCAATCAGGTAGATCCGGGTCACTGCAGGGTGAAAAACCTAAATCTGTCATTGCAGCATCAGCACCATATCCGTTATAAGGAAGATTGTGAACGGTCAGGATGGTTTTTGTCTGAGTGAAGAAGGGATCGTCCTTATATAAGTCTTTAAGTGCATAGACCGCTAAGGCAGTGTGCCAGTCATTGGCATGTAAAACATCTATCTTCCAGTCGATAAAGCGCATGGCTTCCAGAAGGGCAAGAGAAAAGTGAGCATATTTCCGCCCATCTAATGTCGGATCACCATAGTAGATAGGCGAGTTGTGGTTGATTCCATCGCTATCTAATAAGTATGTTATGACCCCATCAAGATCAGTAACATAGAGGTCGCAAAGTGATTGACCCGTTTTAGTCTTTATAGGGAATGACCCGATCCAGCCAACCGGCGGATTCTTTTCTTTGATGACTGCATGAAAGGGAATAATCAAGCGGATATCCACCTGATCTTTGGCAATACGGTTGATCTCAGCTGGCAGTGCCCCCGCAACATCCCCCAAACCGCCGACCTTTGCTAATGGCTCTGCCTCAGAACTCGCAAAAAGGACATGTAGTTTTTCTGCGGTACTCATGGCTACTCTTCTCCTTCTTCAACGAGATAAATATAATCTTTAGTAACCAAGGGTTGTGAGGCTAAGCCTAATGTCTCCAATAATTTTTGCATCAATTTAACTTTTAGCTGGGCATCTTGGCGGCTCCAGGTGCGGCTCTTAATTTCCACAAATTTGCCCAAGTTAGGTTTGGTCACATCATCTAAGTTTACGAAGAATTCTGTACCCTCGAACTTAATTAAGAAACGGCGGCGGTCCTTGACGATTTCCTCAATTGCCACAGGTTTGAAATACTCTCGATAAAAGCGTAAGCTCTGTGTTGCCGGAGCCAAATAGCGGCTGCGCGAAAGCATAATCTCCTCGCCATTCAGGTGGGATTTCTCTCCGGTTTCTCCGATCAGAGTCAGGCGGGAGCGTACGTTGGTAATCTCACCATTTTCGCCAATAAATTCATCCTCACGGTAGCGCAAGCGGCCTTGGCTCGGATCTGCCTGCCGGAAGTATGTATCATATTCGTGGTAATGGCGCTTCCGCACAATCTCAATCCCCGGCTGGTTGAGGGCTTTCAGCACTGGCTCTAAATCGTCCACGCGCACCTTAGCTTGTACTTCAAAGCTCTCTTCTTGCATCGTTCCGCCGATAGCAACCAGCTTTGAGAGCACCGATTCCTCTCGATCTTTCAGGAATAGATCGATTTCCGTTGCAATACCTTGTGCTTCTGCAATTAGGACTTGTTCATCGAGTGTAAGCAGCGTTTGATCGCGCATAAGCCACTCACCGTTGACCATCACGTCGGTGATATCTGTTGATTTACTGGCGTAGATAATCTGAGCATAGATGTTGTCGCTATTATTTCGAAAACGGGGTTGGTTATGCAGCGGTGAAATATCCATCAAGATCATATCTGCGCGTTTTCCCGGCTCCAGACTACCTGTAATTTCTCCGATGTGTAATGCCCTGGCACCCATACTGGTAGCCATCGCGAGCGAAATTTTAGCCGGCAAAGCTGTGGGATCCTCACTCACTGCTTTAGAAACTAAGCTCGCCAGGCGAATTTCATCAATCATATCCAGGTCGTTATTCGAGGCTGGACCATCGGTGCCAATGCCCACATTGACGCCGAGCTCAATCATACGCTGCACAGGAGCAAAACCAGAGGCGAGCTTAAGATTAGAGGAGGGATTGTGGGCAATCCCAGCGCCAGCATGTTGCAGGGAGCGAATCTCACCTTCATCTAAGTGCACACAATGTGCGGCGATCAACTTCGTATCCAGCATCCCAAATTTACGAATATAAGGCACTTCCGGCATGCCTTCTTCTGCGCGCAAAGCTTCCACCTCAGAAGACACCTCAGCCACATGAAAATGTACCGGAACATCATACTTTTTAGCCATCTCACTTACCGCCGTAAGGATTTCGGGGGTGGTCGTGTAAACGGAATGGGGCGCAATGGCAGGGACAATCAGCGGATGCCCTTTCCATTTTTGGATAAGAGCTTCAGCCAACTCCAAAGCCACCTCGTAAGAGCTCGAATCTGGGGCAGGATATTTCATTACAGTCTGACCGACCACAGCACGTAAGCCAACTTCCGCAGTCGTTTCGGCAATTGCGTCTTCGAAATAATACATATCATTAAAGCAGGTTACCCCAGAGCGGATAAATTCAGCACAGGCAAGCTTCGTACCCAGACGTACGAAGTCCGGTGAAACGAACTCGCGTTCCACCGGCATGATGTAACCCATCAGCCACACATCTAAGCGTAAATCATCTGCTAAGCCGCGTAGAAGTGTCATTGGGACGTGCGTGTGCGCATTGACCAAGCCCGGCATAAGAACTTTACCTTGGCAATCGAACATTGATTCGCTTTGATATGCCTCTAAGACCTCATTTTGGCTCCCGACTGCGGAAATGTTTTGACCAGAAATGGCGAGTGCTCCTGGCTCATAAATGTTATAGACATCATCCATCGTGAGGAGAATGGCGTTATAAAGGATTTGATCAGCGTGTTTTTTCATAAGCTCCTTTCTTCATTCTGCGTCATTTACTTTTCAATCAAATAGCGGCGGAGGTAATCCAAGGCAGAGTTCACCGCCCAGATTTGTCCGTCACCCGGAGGGCCTCCATAAGAGCGCTCGCCCTCTTTGATAATTTCTTCACCACGTAGAACCAGGAGAAGATCCTGCTTATCCCCATTGGAAACCAAGCGAACGCCGAGGGCTAAGTCAGCATTTTGCTGAGCTTGGGATTCCTTGAGCAGGGTTTTCAGAGTCTCATTGGAAACATAAGAGTCGATAAATTCTCCGTTTGCAAGGTCAGGCACTTGTGATTTAAGTTTAGAAAGAATTTCTCCCTTCGTGCCAACTTCAATAATCTCGACACTGATGTGATGATCTGCGATGAGCCTGCCCACGGCTTCTTCTAAGGTGGTTTCGTTTTCGCCGTAGATATACTTTCCTAATTGCTCGCGAATCCGCTGAAGTACTGGCGCCATCATCTGCTCGGCTTCAGCTAAGGAGCCTGCTTTTGCGGTAACACGGATATCGGTCTGTCCAGGATGGGCTAAAAGCCCTACTGTGGGATTGCTAAGTTCTTCCAAATCTCCAATTATTTCGTCGATAGTCGATTCACCCTTAGAAATTGTGTGGATAACCCAGGGTTTAATGACAGTTTCCTGTAAGCCATAGCGCCGTTTGAGGTAATCACGCACAAAATGTTCAATGAGGTATTCCATTTCTCGCGGGACGCCTGGCAGAGAAATTACCACTTTTGTGCCAAGTTCATACGCAAAAGCAGGTGCTGTACCCACTGGATTTAGAATTGGAATGCTATTAGCTGGGATGTATGCTTGGCGCTTGTTGTTCTCGGTTGGCTTTTGACCATATTGTTTGTACCGTTCAAGGATTTGCTCCCAAAGCTCTTCATGGAATTCTAACGGCACGTTGAAGGTCTTTGCCACTGCTTGGCGAGTTGGGTCGTCTACTGTCGGTCCTAAACCGCCGGTAGTGATGACAACATCGGCGCGCATTAAAGCTTCTTGTAGTGTAACGGTAATGCGCTGAACATTATCGCCGACTGTGCTTAGGCGGTAAAGATCCACACCAATGTCGCGTAAAAATCGAGCTATGTATCTCGAGTTGGTATCTTGTATTTCCCCCAAAAGCAATTCTGTACCGATAGTAACAATTTCTGCAACAGCCATAATCTATTTTACTCGTTTCTTCACGAAATTTTTACAATTTTATCCCAAAGTGACGAGGATTTGGATTAATTTTAGAAGATCTCAAAGGATGTGCATTGATGGGGAAAATCTCAGAAATGTGTCGGTAAAGATTTTCTGAGTACCAGTCTCTATTAAGAAGCTTGATGTATACTAAAACCGAGGAATTAAATGACACGCGGATATCGTAAGACATTAGGCGATTGGGGTGAACAAGTAGCCAGTACTTACTTGGAATCGCAGGGTTATGAGATTCTCGCTCGAAATTATCATTCCCGCCATGGTGAATTGGACTTGATTGCCACAAAAAATAAAGGTTTGTACTTCATTGAGGTAAAAACCCGCTCTAATCACGCTTATGGGCTTGGCGAAGAGGCAATTAACTCAAAGAAACTTCAGGCGATGTTAGCCAGCATCGAAAGTTATTTGGAAAGTTTAGGCAGCGCAGCTCCAACGGAATGGCAGATAGACATCATCATCGTGGAAGGTCGTAAAGGTGATCCTGCTCCAACGATCCTACATTACGAAAACATTGGCGAGGAAGCTTTATGAATGGGTCGGCAGCGCGAAAGCTGTTGGTATTAGTAGGACCAACAGGTTCCGGTAAATCTGAAACAGCCATCCGGTTAGCCCAAGCGCTTGATGGCGAGATCATCTCTGCTGATTCGCGTTATTTGTATCGAGAACTCAACATTGGCACTGCCAAACCGACCCCTGATGAACTTACCCTTGTACCACATCATCTCATTAATGTCACCACACTGGATATTCCTTGGAGTTTAGGTGTTTATCAAAAAGTTGCTCATCAGCTCATTCAGCAAATTAACTTGCGCGGTCATCTACCGATTTTAGCTGGTGGAACCGGTCAGTATGTTCGTGCCATCACTGAACAATGGGAAATCCCCGCCCAAGCTCCAGAGCATCAATTGCGCGATGCCATCGCACTATGGGGGCAACGGATTGGTTTTGATGCGCTACATCAACGTTTAGCACGATTGGATCCTGAGGCTGCCCAGTTTATTGACTACCGCAATAAGAGGCGCACCATTCGGGCATTAGAGGTCATTTTTTCCACAGGGCAGCGCTTTTCTGACCAGCGCAAAAAGTCTGTCTCCCCATATCAGCAGCTCATCATCGGTATCGCTTGGCCGCGCGAGCTGCTTTATGAGCGCATTGACGCCCGCATCGATGCGATGTTTGCTGCTGGGCTGGTTGGGGAAGTCCAGGGATTGGTTGAGAGAGGATATGCAGAAGCACTCAAGCGAATGGGTATTATTGGCTATTCTGAAGTGCTCCAATATTTGGATGGCAAGTGTTCATTAGAAGAAGCCAAGGAAATGATCAAGCATAATACGCGCGTTTTCGTCCGCCGCCAAGCTAATTGGTTTAAAGCTAACGACCCCAAAATTCACTGGTTTAATGCAACAGATCCAGCCATGCTTGCACACATGCTGGATCTGATCAAAGCGGTGTTCTAAAACGATTAAGCTGCTGCTTCGCCTGGAGCGAGATCGATTACAGGCTTGGGAATACCAGCGTTCTTTGGGACTGGAGGGGGGAAGATCGCTTCAAACTCTTCGCGACTAAGTTGTTCCACTTCCAGGAGCTTTTCGGCTACTTCAATCAGCTTATCTTTGTATTTGATAAGAATTTCTTTTGCTTGTTGGTAAGCTCTATTTACCAGCTCTTTGACTTCCTGATCAATCTGCTCAGCAACTGCTTCAGAGTAATCCCTTTGCTCGGAAATTTCTTTTCCTAAGAAAACCAACTCTTCCTTTTCTCCGAATACGAGCGGTCCTAATTTTTCGCTCATCCCTAAGCGGGTTACCATACGGCGGGCAAGCTTGGTTACGTTTTCAATGTCGTTCGACGCGCCAGAAGTAATGTCATTGAACACGATTTCTTCAGCCGCACGTCCACCCAATAGCGATACCATGTTGGCGAAGATCTTCCGTCTTGAATCTAAGACATGGTCTTCGGTTGGTAGAGATAAGGTATAGCCACCTGCCATACCGCGAGAGATAATTGAGACTTTCTGTACAGGGTCCCCTTCCGGAAGAGCATTGGTGACGATCGCATGACCCGCCTCGTGGTAGGCAATGATACGGCGTTCATCGGGATGAATCAGGCGGCTCTTGCGTTCTGGGCCAGCTATCACCCGCTCGATAGCTTCTTCAAATTCGGCTTGCTCGATAATTTTCTTATTGCGACGTGCTGCCAAAATTGCGGCTTCATTAACTAAATTTTCCAAATCAGCGCCGACGAAACCAGGCGTTGCTCGCGCGATGACTTCCAAGTCTACAGAAGGTGCCAAGGGTTTACCGCGCACATGCACTTTAAGAATCTCATATCTGCCACGCATATCGGGTCTATCTAATATCACTCGCCGGTCGAAGCGCCCTGGCCGCAGTAAAGCGGGGTCGAGAATATCTGGGCGATTGGTGGCTGCCATCACGATGACATTAGTATCGGTTTCAAAGCCATCCATTTCAACAAGCAATTGGTTCAAAGTTTGCTCGCGTTCATCGTGGCTCCCGCCTAACCCGGCACCACGATGGCGCCCAACAGCATCGATTTCATCCACAAATACAATGCAAGGTGAGTGTTTCTTCGCTTGGTCGAAAAGGTCACGCACCCGGCTGGCACCCACGCCTACAAACATTTCTACGAACTCCGAGCCAGAAATGGAGAAGAAGGGAACGCCTGCTTCACCAGAGACAGCCTTAGCCATCAAAGTCTTACCTGTTCCTGGGGAACCTACCAGCAGAACCCCTTTAGGGATACGTGCGCCTAGGGCAATAAATTTTTGAGGCTCTTTCAAAAATTCAACCACTTCTTTCAGCTCTTCTTTAGCCTCATCCACGCCAGCGACATCATCAAAGGTTACCGTAGGGTGCTCACCAGTCATCATACGAGCACGTGATTTGCTAAAAGACATGGCTGCGTTATTTGAGCCCTGCATTTGGCGAACGAAAAAGATGAGCAGCCCGAACATAAAGACGATGGGCAAGAGATAGGCTAAGACGTCCAAAATCCCAATCCAAGCACTCGGTTTTTTAATCTCAATGCTCAAGCTCTGATCTTGTAGCTTTTCAGGTGTGACCCCAAGCTGAGCGAGTTGGTCAATCAAGCCAGAATTGGGCTCTTTGACGCTCTCTTTAATTTCCAACGTTTTGTAAGTAATGGTCAAATCATCACCATTGGCAACAATCTTAGAAACTTTACCTGCTTGAATATCCGCAGCTAATTGGTTGATCGGGATTGTTCTTACCTCGGCAGCTTGTTGCTGGAAATTAAAAAATAGCATGGTAATAATTGCCATGAACAATAAAAGGTAAATCACAAAAGTTTGATTACGTGAATTCACTAAAAACCTCCGATAATTGATACTAAAAAGTATCAATAAGCATGCTTATTATATCAGCACCCATTTTATAACGAAAATATCGTCTAATCTTCAGGGTAACTTCTTAGAATTCTCTATGATTTTGGATCAGAACTCGCAGAGAAAATTTCTCGGTGGCAGATTTCACAGCCGACGTTCGGATCTTTAACTTCGCTATGGGACTTTGTGCAATAAGCGCTCACTTGAATGCGCTTACTAAAAAGAGCTCTTTTAATCTTTCCACTCAGGACCATATACTGGCAGCCATTATTGATCAAAATGCCAGGCACAGGGCAGTTCTTACAGAAAATAGGCTCCCATTGGTGTTTATCACTATCTGTGAGCAGGCGGCACTCTTCAAAATTTCTGCCACGGTAATAATCTCCATAAAAGAAACGGCACTCCTTGCCATAAGGTGTTTTCATTTTATAACTTAAACCCTGGTTATATATTCCCCAGTGCGGGTATCCACGCGGATCACATCGCCTTCCTCAACGAAAGAGGGTACCTGGACTTTCAGCCCGGTATCAGTGACGACTTGTTTTGTGACGCCTGTGGCTGTGTTGCCTCGCGCTGCGGGTTCTGCCGAGACGACCTCTAAATCGACGCTGGTCGGCAACTCGATATCTAAGGGTTCGTCTCCAAAAAATGTCAGCTTAACTTCCATATCGCCTTTGAGGAAGCCGGCATAATCTCCAACCAGCTCAGCCGGAATGGCAGGTTGTTCGAAGGTATCCATATCCATGAAATAGAAGAAGTTATCATCTCGGTAGAGGTATTGCACATTGTGGTAATCCAGCTGGATATCTTGCACACGATCCCCGGAGATAAACGTCATTTCAAGCGTATTACCCTTGCGCAAGTTACGTGCTTTCACCCGGATGGTAGCCGTCCCGCGACCTGGCTTATTGTGCGTATAGTCTAAGACTTTATAAAGCTCCCCATCCACTTGGAAAGTAACACCTTTACGCAATTCATTCACATCAATCATTTAATAAACCTCTCACTGCTTATTTGAAAACAGGCAGATTATAAATCAGGCATGGAGTGATGGCAAGCCTGATAAAACTGTAACGAAAGCTTGTTTTGTGGGTTTATAATATCAGATTAGTACAGCCTATCACTAACAAATTTATGCAATAGAAAGAGAAATTATGGTAACTGTTATTCCTGTTAATAGCAAGAATCTGCAAAAGCAATTTGTCGAATTTCAATATCAGCTCTATGAAGATTGTCCACAGTTTACTCCACCAATTAAAAGTGATATCTATGCGATGATGAACCCTAAAAAACATCCTTATTATGAACATTCGGATGCAGATTTCTTTTTAGCACTGGATGGAGATAAGGTTGTGGGCCGCATTGCCGCCTTGCAAAATAAGCCCTTTAACGCCTATCACAACACCAAAGATGCTGAGTTTTACTTGTTTGACTGCATCAATAGCCAGGAGGTCGCTAATGCGCTCTTTGACCGTGTGGTGGCATGGGCGAAAGCACGCGGGATGGATCGGCTGGTTGGTCCAAAGGGTTTTGGTCCATTGGACGGCTATGGCATTCAAGTCGAAGGCTTCGAGCATCATCAAATGATGAACATGATGAACTATAACTATCCTTATTACCGCGATCTTGTCGAAAATTACGGTTTTATCAAGGAAGTTGACTTTGTCTCTAGCTATATCGATCCACAACATCTTGAGGTGCCGGAAAAGATTGCCAAAGCTGCTAGTATAGCCAAGAAACGCGGCACACTGACCATAAAGAACTTCAAGAACAAAGCCGAAATCCGCAAATGGGCACCGAAGATACGCGAAGCCTATAATGGTGCATTCGTCAATAACTGGGAATACTATCCACTCACCGAGCGCGAAATTAACTTTGTGGTGGATAATGCCATCATTTTGGTCATCCCTGAACTTCTGCAACTCGTGCTCAAAGGCGATAAGGTGGTTGGATTTGTGCTGCCTTTTCCGGATGTCTCCGCAGCGTTTAAAAAGAACAATGGCAAATTAGGACCAATTGAAATCTTGCGTATTCTGCAGGAAATCAATAAAACCAATTGGATCGACTTTAATGGCATAGGCATTTTGCCTGAAGCGCAAGGTTTTGGTGGAAATGCGCTTATTTATGAAATCCTGATCAATTCTGTGACTGCAAATCCTCGCTACCAGCATGCGGAATTAACCCAGGTAGCTGAGACTGCTGTGCAAATGCGCAAAGACCTGAAAAACCTCGGCTGCACGTTTTACAAGAACCATCGAGTGTATAAAAAAGTGCTCAGGTAACCTTAAATAAAGTCAACATAGATATACACAGCCCTTTTCGATGGGTTCTAAACTTGTTGTTTGTAATTTTAGTTGTTTTACCATATAATCTAACTTAGGTTTTTGGTTGGAATATTTTCGCATTGCTTGATTTTTGATCTCATAAGTATAAAGGGGAAAAAATGTTTAATAAAAAGAAAATATGACCGCTTGATGATTGTATTATTGATATTATCAGCAATTGGAGTGACATCGGTTGCTGCTGAAATATTGTCTCATAAACTATATCTACCAATAATTATCAAGCCTGAGTATACACCTACGAGAACCCCTACTCCCACTCCTACAAAAACTTCTACTGCCACACCAACTAAGACTCCCACAAGTACTTTCACAAGAACATCTACTTTTACTGCAACAAATACACCTACAAAGACGCGGACGCCGACCCCGACTAGAACTCCAACTAAAACCCCAACTAGAACTCCAACTAGAACTCCAACACCAATACCATTGGATGGAAATGTTCAGATTATATATATATATTACGATGGTGAGGCTCCTAATGAAGCAGATGAATATGTCGAAATTAAAAATGTTGGTTCTACGTCCGTACAAATTCAGAATTGGACGCTTAGCGATAAGGCGTTCCACATATTTACTTTTCCACAATTTGTGATGGTTCCAAATCAAATCTGTAGGATTTACACAAATGAAACCCACTCGGAATATTGTGGGTTTAATTATCATTCAGGGTCAGCAATTTGGAACAATAGCGGTGACTGTGGATATTTGCGCAATAGTTCTGATGTATTAAAGAGCCAATATTGTTATCCCTGATAAAAACTGGTTAGATGCTCCTCTTTATTTGCTTCCCTGTCTATTATCCATAGCAAGCTGCGGTGAAAATTCGTATAAAAAAAGCTAATTAATAATGGAGGGATAAGGAAATGACCAAATATAAACAGCGCAAGCGCAATCTCTACGAAAAAAATTCCGATACTTATGCAATCTCACGATCCAAGATAGACCTGTTTATTAACTGCCCGCGTTGTTTTTATCTCGATAGGAAGCTTGGATTGGCTCAGCCTTCCATGCCTGGCTGGCCTCTCAATTCTGCAGTTGATTACCTTCTGAAGCAGGAATTTGACTATTATCGAAAACTACGACTACCTCACCCAATTATGGTTCAATATGGCATTGATGCCGTCCCTTTTTCTCATCCCGATTTGCCGTTTTGGCGAGATGATGTCTACCATTATGTGGGGGCTTCCGTTTTGGATGAACAAACGGGTTTTCAGGTTCAGGGAATTATTGATGATGTATGGATCACTCCTCAAGGGGAACTGCATATCGTAGACTACAAGTCCACTTCTACCTCCAGTGAAATTAGTTTAGAAGATGAGTTTAAACAGCCCTATAAGCGTCAAATGGAAGTTTACCAATGGATTTTTAGGAAAATGGGCTTTAAGGTCTCCCCAGTGGGGTATTTTGTTTTTGCAAATGCTTTGAAGGACCGCAAGCTTTTCGATAACAAGCTTAAGTTCGAGCTAACGATTCTCACTCATCACGGGGACGATTCTTGGGTTAGTCCCACTCTGATGGACATGAAAGCGATTTTGGAAAGCGACACTATCCCTGAGGCAAATCCAGATTGCGAATATTGCGAATACCGCCGTTTGACCAAGGAAGTAGAATAGGCAAAAAGGGTTCCGGTTCGCCTTTTTCTACTTAAGTAACAATGCTATTTCGCATGAACGTGCCGGTGATGAATGTCAGGCGTGTGTTCGTGTTCATGCTCAAGCGCTTCGTGGGCGTGGATGTGACTATGGGTTATCAGCTGGTAGGATCTAAATCAGTATGAACAATGCCATAGAAGGGCGTATACTTTTATTTGAACAAAAGAGCGGGTGATGGGATTCGAACCCACGAATGGTAGCTTGGGAAGCTACTGCCTTACCACTTGGCTACACCCGCTTGGAATATATTTTACCGCATTTTTTCATATCGTAAACTAAAAACCACCAAAAGTTCGTTTATCTTTATAATTATGTTTGATCAGACCTATCAGATTTCTGAAAAGGAGAGCAAGCCATGGATCCAGTCATACCAGAGCAACAGTCTCAGCGTAAAAAGCCCTCAGCTCTAAAGTTGTTTATCATTTCTCGGGGTAACTCTTTCAAATATGCCAGCCGAGGACTAAGCTATGTTATGCGTACACAAAAAAATGCCTGGATCCATACGGTTGTCATGCTCGCGGTTATTGCGGTGAGCTTTTGGCTGCAATTAACGCGCATGGAATGGGTGGCGATCCTTTTAGTAATCGGAATGGTATGGACTGCAGAATTTATCAATACCTCGTTAGAAAGCATCGTCGATATGGCTAGCCCTGAGCGTCATCCTCTTGCCCAAGTGGGTAAAGATGTTGCTGCAGCAGCTGTCCTCTTTGCTGCTCTGATCGCTGTTATTGTGGGAATCTTGGTTCTAGGTCCGCATTTGCGAATTAAACTGGGGTTGTAATAAAGTTGAATAAGGTTAAAACTTTTCATGGAAATTATTCATGTATACTATCGTCAGAAATTAACTGAAGGAGATTATCAATGATTAGTGAACCGATTAATGTGACTGATGCAGCATTCCAGAAGACCGTGCTGGAATCGCCCGTGCCTGTGATTGTGGATTTTTGGGCACCTTGGTGCGGTCCTTGTCGAATGGTTGCGCCCATCTTGGAGAAGATTGCCAAGGAATATGCCGATAAACTCATCGTAGCGAAGGTCAACACCGATGAGAATCAACAATGGGCAAGCAAGTACAACGTGGAAGGTATTCCAACGATGTTAATGATCGCTGACGGGAAAGTGGTGCATCGCCAAGTGGGGGCGTTACCTGAGCCGATGCTGCGAGAGGTCATCGATCAGTTCTTGGAAGTAGTTAACAGCCATAAGAAGAACTAAACTCGATTAGAAAAAGAGAGCATTATGCACTGCGTCCTAAAAGTCGGACAAAAAATCCGACAGAAAGGCGCAGTGCCATTAGCTCCTTTTTTTTATTTATTTCCATTCTCGCGAACGATATCAGCTCCGAGCGCGGCTAATTTTTGATCAATACTTTCATAACCACGGTCAATCTGGCTTACATTGCGGATAACCGAGGTGCCTTTGGCAGAAAGCGCAGCCAAAACCAATGCAATCCCTGCACGGATATCGGGGCTGTCTAATTTTTCACCGTTGAGGCGGGTTGGGCCTTGCACAATGCAACGGTGCGGATCGCAAAGCACAATTTGAGCGCCCATTGAGACTAACTTATCCGTAAAGAACATGCGGCTGGGGTACATCCAGTCATGAAAGAGGATGCTGCCAATGGATTGCGTGGCAATTACAATCGCGATGCTCATCAAGTCAGTAGGGAAAGACGGCCAGGGCATCACGCTGACTTCTGGAATAGCATTGCCTAAATCTGGCTCTATGACGAGCCGCTGATTGGAGCCAACCCACACATCATCTCCAATGAAGTCGAAATCCACGCCTAAGCGCCGAAACACAAGTTGAATCATCTTGAGGTGCTCGACGCCGGCGTCTTTAATCCGTATTTCGCCACGCGTTACTACAGCTGCGCCTACAAAACTGATTACTTCGAGATAATCTGGGCCGATGGTAAACTCCCCGCCATGCAGCTCCTTGACGCCATCAATAATCAGCGTGTTCGAGCCGATGTTCTTGATATCGGCACCAAGTAGATTGAGGAACTGACAAAGCTGTTGAATATGCGGTTCAGAGGCTGCGTTGCGGATTATGGTGCGCCCTTCAGCCTTAACAGCTGCCATAATCGTATTTTCAGTCGCTGTAACACTGGCTTCATCCAGCAAGATTTCAGCGCCTTTCAATTGGGGGGCAGAAAAGTGAAAACAATCATTATAGGAAAACAGCGCCCCAAGTTTATTGAGCGCTAATATGTGCGTATCAACGCGCCTCCGTCCGATCACATCTCCACCTGGAGGAGGAAGTATGAGCTCCCCTGAGCGTGCGAGCATTGGTCCAGCCAACAAAATAGAGGCACGAATCTGGCGGCAAAGATCAGGGTCAAGATCAGAAGGGTGAATATCTTTAGCGAGGAACTCATAAGAAGAAGCATCAATCTGCCGTACTTGCACGCCCAAACTTTCCATAAGTCTACGCATCGTCTGGGTATCAGTAATGTTGGGCATATTATGCAGAACAATAGGCTCTTCCGTAAGCAAACAAGCTGCCATCAATGGTAGGGCAGCATTCTTGTTACCCGATGGGACCATCGTCCCGGTTAGAGGTTTTCCTCCATGAATAATAAACTTGTCCATAGGTACTCCTTTGCAAGGTACAGACGAATTGTCAATTAGAGCGCCACGCGAGGACCGGCTGCACTAACCTCCGGCAGAACTGTCTTTTCATATTTCTTAAAGTTCTCAGCAAATCTATGCGCTAATTGAAACGCTTCTCGCTGATAAGCAGCCTGATCAGTCCATGCCAACTCTGGATTGAGGACATTTAGAGGAACTCCTTCGACCTCATCGGGGATATCCAAGTTAAATATGGGGTGACGATGCGTCTCCACATCATTGAGCTGATCGGATAGGACAGCGCTGATCATGGCACGCGTGAGCGGGAGTGCGATGCGTTTGCCTACTCCATAGCCGCCGCCAGACCAACCAGTATTGAGCAGCCACACATGGGTTTGATATTGGGCTAACTTTTCGGCAAGGAGGTTGGCATAGATTGAAGGCTTAAGCGGCAGGAAAGGTGCTCCAAAACACGCTGAAAAGGTTGCTTCGGGTTTATCGCCTAATCCGCGCTCGGTGCCGGCTAATTTGGAGGTATAACCACTGAGGAAATAGTACATCGCTTGTTCAATCGTCAGCTTCGCCAAAGGCGGAAGCACGCCAAAAGCATCCGCGGTAAGCAAGAAGATGTGTTTCGGGTGTCCGCCTTGCCCAGAAGGCTCGTAATTGGGGATGAAGTCCAGCGGGTAGGATGCACGTGTGTTTTCAGTAATTGCGCTGCTATCGAAATCTGGCTCGCGATGGGCATTGAGCGGGACGTTCTCCAGCAAGCAGCCAAAGCGGTTAATAGCTGACCAAACTAAAGGTTCAAACTCTGGATTAATGCGAATAGTTTTTGCGTAACAGCCGCCTTCAAAGTTAAAAACACCTCGCTCATCCCAGCCGTGTTCGTCATCTCCAATCAGCCTTCTTTGCGGGTCTGAAGAAAGGGTGGTTTTCCCCGTGCCACTAAGCCCGAAGAATAGAGCGACATCACCAGCGGCGCCTACATTGGCTGAGCAATGCAGAGAAAGCACGTGGCGTTTGGGCATCACATAATTCATGAAGGTAAAAACGGACTTCTTGATTTCGCCAGCATATCGTGTTGTGCCTATTAGCACCAGCTTTTCTTCGAAGTTCATAATGATAAATGCTGGTGAGCGTACCCCATCAGTTGCTGGGTCAGCAGCAAAGGAAGTATCGACCACGACTGTCAGGTCTGGATCCGTGATTGGCTCGTCATCACAACGGGGAATAAACATGTTACTGGCGGTAAGGTTATGCCAGGCGAGGTCGGAAATGATGCGAATCTGGAGCGTTTGGTCTGGATCAGCGCCGGCACGCATATCCCTCACGAAGAACGGTTGTTGCTGAATATGTGCCATCAACTTAGCTTTCAACGCAGCATAAGTCTTATCATCCATGGCTTGCGTCCCGCTAGCAAACCACAAGTCTGGATCACCATTTGTAACCAGGTATTTATCATTAGGGGATCTGCCAGTATATGGCGAGGTATTGACGACAAACGCACCAGCCTGAGAAAACTTGCCTTCCTGCTTGGCTAAAGCAGCTTCAACTAATTCTGCTCGGTTGAGGTTATAGAAAATCGTTTGGGGGTTTGATATGCCTATTTTCGAGAGTTCTTGTTCTAAATGTTTGCGTTCCACTTGTTCCTTCCTAAGTATTTATTCAGCATCTGTTGTGCTGTTCGATAGCAACTGCATAGCAGGTTTGCCATAAATAGATGAGGAAAAATCGTGTAGTTTGACGACTGGAAAAAAGCCGCGTGAGCTGATGCCTTGCACCCAGCTTCGTTGGCTAAGTGCACTAAGATACGTTCGATAAAAGTCTAGCTGGGCTGTTAATTCTACCGGGTAGGTGGCATAGGCAGATGCTCTGGGGCTAATCAGGCAGTCGTTCGATGGGCAGGCAAAATCGTCCGCAGAGAATGCAGGCGCGTTCAACCCAGCAAAAAATTGCTTATCGTTCAAACTCCGCTGGAGATTAACTACAATGTCATTAAGGGTGTTTTCTACAGTTTGTTGATCATAGCTAGGACTAATATCAGCAGCAGGTTGAAACTGTAAGTAAAAGCCGTCAATTTGATCGTAAAACGTATATTCAGGGAGTTCTGATTCTTCAATGGGTAATGCCAAAAGTATTAGACCTTGGTAATACTGATTTATTTTTTGAAGTAATGCTTCCCACAGTTGATCGGCATTCTTAGGTGTACCTTTGTTATCTATTGTGGTTTCGACGCCACCTGGGAGGCTGGCGGTTACGTCCACACCGCCAAGCATAAGTTGATCAACCTTATTATTAGCAGCAAATTGCGTATAGCTTATTGCAAATCGCTCGTATTCCTGGTACCATTGCTGCCACCACAGCGCATCTCGTTTAGAATTTTTCCACCACTCCCCTGAGTCCAGAGAAAAATCCAGACGCGGGTAAAGCCCGACAGTAAAGCCACTTTCTTTGGCTAACTGTATCAAATCAGCTAAGTCCATCATCAGCATACTTTGTTCGATGTTAGGGGAGACTTGAGGAAGGTTGTTTACGATTGAAACCTTCCAAGTAGGCGTAAAAATAACCCAATTGAAGCCGGATTGTTTCAGCTCCGTTAAACTATCGCGATAACGATTAAGATCAGAGGGTTGATAGTCCGGAAGGAATTCAACCCCGATAAGTTCAATGCCATCTCCGAGCAAAACAGAATCTTGAGTACCGCCTATTTGAGGCTGCCAGGCATGCCAGTTGGAGACAGTATGTACGCTTGTGTTCGCAGTAATATTAGCTAATGAAATTGGCGAGGCGTAACTTGCTTCATCGTACGCAAGATCACACTGGGCGTTCCGACAAATACGATATTGGGTGTTTTGTCTTGCCTCAGGGTTCAGGAAGAGCAAGATCATCCATTGATTATTACCCAGAGGCCACATCGGAAGGGGTTGTTGCCAGATCCCTTGTTGTAACTGAATGGAAATTGAATCTTCTGCAGGCGTCTCCACTGGGACAGTTACTTTAATCGTAATGGGTTCAACGCCTGCCATGCCCCACGATACGATAGTATCTTTGATGGTCACATCGCGATCTGGAATAATTATCCGCCTGGTAACCAGTCTGCCATCTTTATCGCGTTCGGCGTTGAGGCAGCCATCGCCAAGGGTATAACGATAAACTAGCGCATTACCAGCATGGAATTTGAGCTGCAAGGAGTATTTACCATCGTCCAAACGGCTCAGGATAGGCATTCGTGAAGCAAGACTGCTAACACCATTAGACACATCAGCATACACATTGCCCAGCTGGTAAAGATTTCCGGCTAATCGAATCGGCGCACCACTTGCTTCCTCCGGCACGCTAACAGTAAAAGTGACATTGACTTCCGGCAATGGCGTCAGTTCGATTACAGCCGGCGTCGAAAGATCTGCCATAATATTGGCTTCTTGTTGGTATGAAAGGTAGGCGCCATCAATAGAAAAAGCAGAGAGATTGTGTGTACCTACGGGGATCTGAGAGAAATCGAAGCGACCAGTCGCATCTGTGAAGGTCTGGTAACCAGCCACAGTGACGAGAATATCGGCTAAAGGTTGTTTTGTGCTTTGATCAGAAATAATTCCGGTCAATTTGCCGAGATCCCCCTCGTAAAGCAGCTCGGGCCAGCCCGCAATGATGTCCTTGACGGTTTTGTTTTTGGCTACAGTCATCGTTCGGTAAATAACCGTGTTGCCATCTGCAGTAGCTTCGGGTTGGCTGATAGGGAAGGTGCTCACATAACGATACTTAATAATTTCACCGCAAGGAAGCAGAAGCGTCCCAGCATAATGGTTCTCTTCAATCTTGGTCAGCTCGTAACGGGTGATATTGCGATCCAGACCACTGAGCTCATCCAGCACCTCAATGGCTATCACAGTCTCATCAGAATAACTTCGGCGAAGTTCCGCATTGAACACTACAGGCACAAGCTCGGGCTCCTCAAGGCGCGCGGGCAAGGTTAAGGTTGTTTCTACTGGTTTTTCAGTTTTTGGAACAATGGAAAGGGCACATCCCGAGAGGAAACCCAAAACGGTAATGATGCAGAGATAAGTGGTAACTTGCCTAACCGTTTTCGGTTTCATAAACCGCCTTTACTGAGAAAGTGCTTGTTTTAAAGCATCCAAATTGTCAACCAAACTGCCTAATACACCGTTTATAAAACGAGGCGAACTATCAGTGCCAAAGGTTTTAGCCAGTTCTACCGCCTCATTGATGCCCACCTTGAGGGGAGTTTTCCGGTAAATGGCTATCTCCCACAAGGCGATGCGTAAAATGTTTCGATCGATAATCGCGACCTGATCCAAGGGCCATTCTGGGGCATGTTGCGCGATCAAACGATCCAAACGGTCTTTATTCTGGTTGACACCTAATGCGATTTCTTGCGCGAAATCATATTCTGCTGTGTCCAGCTCATTTTCTTCAGCCCGTTCCTGAAGTACCGTACCCAAAGGGTGGTCAGCCATATCCACCTCATATAAGGTTTGCAGGGCGGTGTATCGCGCTTTTGTGCGGGATTTCATAAAAAATCACGCTTCGAGGTCAACATCCGTAACATGAACATTTACGTATGCAACATCCATACCAACCATTTCGGAAATTGCTCTTGTAACGCGCTGCTGTATGGTTTCGGCGACCACGCGAACGTTCTCCTCGCCATTGATGACGACGTATACATCCACATAGATGGTCGAGTCTTTAACTACAATTTTTACGCCTTCATCATCATGGCGTTCTGATTTGGCAACCGGGAAATATACAGGCGCCATGCGGCTGACACCAGGGGTTTCGAGCGTCGTCAGGCGCACGATGGTATTAAGCACGGAGGGAGCAATGGTGGTCTTGCCAGAAGTTGTTTCTTCCATTTTTCTCCTTAATTAAGGTTGTTCGCCAGCAGGTTCTGAGCCAGGCAAGCGCCCAGTCAGCCAGACAGTCATCAATGAAATCGCATCTGAGCTGGCGTCAATTTCATTTTTTTGTTTTACCAGGTCTGCCAACTTTTCGAAGCTCAGATCTTCTGGCCAGCCAAGCGCAAAAGCATTTTCTGGATCGGGGTAAAGAGGCGCTTGATCGTTAGGTTCAAAACCCAACTCGGGAATAACCGATTGTAAATTCGCCTGTAGGTCCGAATTAATATCTGCCCAAGAGGAGAGGATCGCTTTTACGAAACGCGATTCTTTCTCGAAGGGGGATTCCGTAGCACGCACTTGCAATGCTTGTGGAGCAGCTAAAGGATTGCGAAATCCGCTAATTTTAACGAATTCTCTAATCGCTTGCGTGAGCTCCCGCTTATTTTCTGGTGATAAGGTGTCTTTCTCATTAAGCACGGTTGTGAGAATTTCTCTACGAAAATCTGGCAGTAGAAAGACGTTTAGTGAAATCATTGGCAATAAACTACTCATTTTAGCTCCTCAGCGTTGGCAAATCAGCACGCATGCCCAACTATCCTTTGAAAAAGCTTTGAAAGTAAATAATATTGGTTAATACTCTTCACTCTCGTCTTCTTCGTCTTCTTCTTCCTCGTCTTCGACCTCTTCTTCCCACTCCTCAGTTTCATCCTCCGGCGCTAGAGGTTCCCATTCATCCAAATCTTCATCTTCCCAGTTTTCTGTTCCAGCCTCCTCATCGGGGGTATAAGTCTGGCAACCCGTATCTGGATTCAGTTCGATTGCAGCAGCGGTGCAATAGCGCTCGTCAAGGAACAGGCAATCTAAATAGTGACAGCGAATTTTTGGCATTCAAATTCTCCTTAAAAAAGCTAAAATCTCGGCTGGCATTTTACCTTAGGTTAAGCCAGCCGTAAAGCACATTCCCAATATTTTATCCTGGTTTGACGCGGATAGCCTCGATTACATTAGGGATATTCTCCAGGCGAGCAAGCAAACGGCTCAATTGGCTGATACCGCCAACCTCAATTTCCAGATTGATGACAACAATATTCTGCCGGCTGTTCATGGAAAGATCAATGAGATGCACTGGTTCACTGGAGATTACATTTGAAATATCAGACATTAACCCTTGGCGGTCATAAGCCTTAATTTGGAGAGGGACGGGATAAGATTTTTCCTCCATGCCCCAATCGACTTTGATCAGGCGCTCGTTATCTTTGACCCGTAGGACGTTGGGACAATCGGAACGATGAATGGTAACGCCTCTGCCGCGTGTAATATAGCCAATGATTTCGTCACCTGGCATTGGGTTACAGCAGCGTGCCATGCTCGTGGCTAAGCCCTTAAGTCCCATCACCGTGACTGTAGCGCCAGGCCGAACCTTAGCCGGTGCTGTGGGCATGACTACAATAGTCTCAGGTTCAGGTTCCCGCTGGGTTTCGGCGATACGGTTTACCAAGCGACCAATAGGAATATCTCCGCAGCCAATCCCTACATATAAATCATCTAAAGTTTTTACGTGGAATTCATCCACAAATTGACTGAGATCAACTTGCCCAATCCCGAGCCGTTTGAACTCTTTTTCGATGATCATCTTGCCGTGCTCGAGGTTTTGTTCTCGATCCTGTTGCTTAAACCATTGTTTAATCTTGGAGCGCGTTCGGGCGGATTTAACTAAACCTAAGTTGGGGTTTAGCCAATCTCGGCTGGGTCCTCCTCGGTTTGCGGTTAGTATCTCGACTTGATCGCCTGTTTTAAGCTGGTAATCCAAAGGAACCAATTTACCATTTACCTTAGCGCCTCGGCAGCGATGACCAACATTAGTGTGGACCATATAAGCAAAATCAATTGGCGTGGCGCCATAAGGCAGCTCTACGACGTCTCCTTTGGGCGTGATGACATACACACGATCCTGCAGCACATCTAAATGCTCTCTCTCCGGGCTCTCAGAACTCTCTTCGATATCCATACTCCAGGAAAGTAAGCTGCGCAGGATGTTGACTTTTTGCTCATATTCGTTAGAAATTGGGGTCTTATTTTCTTTATAGCGCCAATGGGCAGCCACACCATACTCTGCGTTGTAGTGCATCTCCCAGGTGCGGATTTGAATTTCCAAAGGTTTTCCATCCTTGTATATAACCGTAGTATGCAAGGATTGATAGTTGTTTGGTTTTCTGGCAGCAATATAGTCATCGAATTCGCCAGGGATTGGTTGGAAATGCATGTGAATAATACCTAGGACCTTATAGCATGTTTCAACGTCATCAACGATGATGCGCACTGCTCGCAGGTCGCGGACGGCTTCGAAGCTTTCGCCTTTACGCAGCATCTTGCGATAAATGGAATAAATATGTTTCGGGCGACCCGTGATTTTTGCCTCGACGTCAGATTTACGCAAGAGATCTTCCAACTCTGAAATGATTGTTTTGATCTCATCTTCTCGCTTCGTTCGGCGGGAAGCGAGTTGTTCTGCGATTTGGCTATACTCTTCGGGGTTCACATAGCGAAACGCTAAATCTTCAAGTTCCCATTTAATCTGCCAGATACCCAATCGGTTTGCCAGTGGAGCAAAAATATCCAGTGTTTCCTGTGCAATTCTTTTCTGCCGATCTGGGGGCAAGTCTTTCAGAGTGCGCATATTATGCAAACGGTCAGCGAGCTTGACGATGACTATATGAACGTCCTCCCCGATGGCAAGCAGCATCTTACGCAGTGTCTCAGCAGCTGTATCCACTTTCCATGTTGAGCTTGGACTCTCTGCTTCGGGCATTGGAACGCGTTCCTCGGGGTGCTGATCTCCACGGGAAAGTTGTGGAAGACTGGTGATCTTCGTAACGTCTTCCACGTATTTGGCTACTTGATCGCCAAATTGGGCTCGAATTTCATCCAATGTTACATTTGTGTCGATGAGAATATCATGCAGCAAACCAGCAATTACTAAGTTTGGATGCACTTCCATATCTAGCAAGATATTCGCCACGCCAACACAGTGAGAGACGTAGGGTAATCCCGAAGCGCGCGTTTGCCCAGCGTAAGCTTGTTCAGCGAGCAGGTAAGCTTTTTTTATCTGCTCGATGTCGCTTGCAGAATAACTCGCAGGAAATTTATGAAAAGCTTTTTCGAACTCCATGATTTACGGCAGCTATAGTATGCCACATTTTGCCAGTTTTATTTTAACATTTCTTCACTTGTAAATGCCCGCTGTAAACTCAAGCTTTCTAGGCAAGCTTGTTCCTGTGGATTTATGTTTCCTTCAATTAAGTGGGTTAACAAACGCGCAACGGCGGGACCCAACATAAAGCCTTGTCCACATAAGCCAGTCGCTAAAATGTACCCATCCACCGAATTGACACTGCCAAGGATGGGCAAACCGTCTGGCGTCATTGGGTAGGTGCCGCGCCAAGAACGCCTCAGGCGTAAGTTCATCAGCTTTGGCATCAGATCGATCAGCCGCTGTGAGCCGGCTGTGAGGAAACCACTGGTATTTTGGTTCAAAAAACCCATAATTGGTGGGTCCGGTGTGAGGCAGAAGATAATCTTACCCGTCGGATGTTGATAAAAGTAAAAGTTATTCGATCCGGGTGTAGGGCGGATATCGACAACCATAGCATCAAACATCGGTTGTGTTGGTTCCGTGATTGCCGCTTCGTGGGCTTCTGGCTGCACTGGCAGAGGCACCCCTAATAACGCTGAAATCTCTCCTGCCCAGGAGCCGGCTGCGTTAATGAAATACTTGCAGTTGTACTGCTCGCGATCGGTAATTATCTGGTTGACTCTCCCATTTGCCAACGCTACCTGGCTGACTTTTTCATTAAAGTGGAATTCTGCACCAGAAGCTTTCGCATGCTTATAAAAAGCCGCAGCGGTTTTGAGTGGAGAAGCAGAGCCGTCCTCGGGTGAAAATGTACCACCACGCAAGCCTTTAGGCTGCAAGCCAGGGATAAGCTGCAAAATTTGGTCGGCACTACGCCAATTGATATTCAACCCAAAGGATTTCTGCACAGCCAGTAAGCTTTTTAGGTTAGCTTCAATGTTCTCATCATAAGCGACAAAGCTATAACCACCTGAGCGCCATTCGATATCATCCCCATATTTTTCTTGCCATGTAGATAGGATATTAATGCTATCTGCGCATAGGTATATTTTTGAGGGGTCAGAATGGGTAGCGCGTACACCGCCAATAGCGTGCTTATTGGACGCTTGACCACAGCTGGGTAGTGCTTCGATAACTAGAACGCTAAAGCCTACTTGTGCCAAATACATCGCCGTGGGGGTGCCGACGGAACCGGCGCCAGCGATAATAACATCAAAGGTCCGCGCTGAGCTCATCATCGCTCACCTTCTTCATCTTCCAACCTGATATTGGCTAGGATGGAAAGGGGAACCTCCACAAAAACTGGCCGCACCGGTGGTTCCGTAACCTCCGAGAGGGGAATGCCTTCTTCTTGATAGAGGCGCTTGATCAGGCTTAGGCAGGTTTTCCCCCCGCAGGAACCCATGCTCGCGCGGGTGAGGGCTTTGATCTGGTTGATATCTCGCACGCCCATCCGAATCAGACTGCGAATTTCGCCGGCTTTCACCCTTTCACAGCGGCAAATGTAAGCTTCATCATCCAGATGCTCTGAGAATTCACCGACCTGGTCAAAAGGCTCAGGTTCGCTTTGCGCAATCAAGCGCATACCAGCAATCTGTGTAGCGAGTTCCGTGGGTACTTCGATAGTTACAATCGTTGTGCCGCTAAAGGAAGGTAGTTGCCGAACCTTCAACACGGGAAAACAACCAAGCGTCTCACCATCCGTATCGGTTACTTCAACCAAATCGCCGATTTTCAAATTGTCAGGCAGCAGCTCATAGGGTAGAGAAACTTGTGCTAACTCTTGGCTCTTGCGGAAATCCACTAAGGTAATGGCTAATCCGGGGCAAACGGCAACACAACGCAAGCAGCCAGTACAACCCTTTTGCTCATCCTGCAGAAAATGGGGAAGGGAACGAATATCATTTGGATTTACATGGATGAGATTTCGCGGGCAAATATTAGCGCAAGGGTCACAAGGAATTTCCTGTGTGCAGTGTAATACTGGGAAAACCCCTTTGGTTTCAGAATAAGGCACCTCTGCAAAGGTTTTACCCGGTTTGGATTTGAGGATATCTTCGATGCGGTACCATTCCTGGGGGATCGATTCAATCGGTATACCTAAGTGCTCGGCAATTTGATTACCAACGATTTTGCCAGAAAAAATAGCAGCAGAAGCTTCTGCAATCTCATAAGCATCTCCAGCGGCAAATACTGGCAAGCCAACCTCTTGTGCCTTGCGTGTAAATTCGTTTACTGGGTCCAGCCCAACCGCGATGAGCAGCGTATCGCAAGAAAAGATTTTTTCTGTGCTAGGGATTGGTTGGAATTGCTCGTCCAGTTGGGCAATAACTACCTTTTCAATATGATCTGCCCCTAATGCTTCAACTACCGTATGGGAGGTGTAAATCGGCACGCCTGACCGTGCTAATTTATCCTGATGCACTTTATAACCGCCGCATTGCGGAGCAGCCTCCACCAAGCCAGCCACGTGAATGCCCGCTTGGATGGCATGGTATCCGGCAATCAAGCCTACATTACCGCCACCGACGATAAAGAGGTTCTGACAAGGCTTCACCAGGTCCCGATTGACCAGCGTCTGAAAAGCGCCAGCGCCATAAACACCCGGAAGTGTATTGCCCGGGAAGGCTAAGCTCTTCTCGCGTGCGCCTGTAGCCACGAGCAAAACCTGTGGGTGAACTAACACATATTCGGAACCTTCACGGAGCACGCCGACAGAATGATCTTCAAAGATGCCTATCGCTGTGGAACTTAGCCAAACGGTTACGCTTGGCAGGGCGCGCACTTGCTCTTCCAACTTTTTGGCAATATCAATCCCACGCGTGCCGGCGAAAACGGCTTCTTTGGAACCAAAAAATCGGTGTGTTTGCAGTACCAACTTTCCACCTAATTTGCTCTTATCGTCGATAAGTAAGACATTAATACCTTGATCGCCAAGCTCCTTAGCCGCTGAAAGACCTGCTGGACCCCCACCAATGATCAGCACCTCAACTGAATATTCAGTAATTGGCAAACCAGCATATGCCTGCATGGGCACCTCTGGCAGCACAGGCAGCCCATCGGCTGGCTTAATGCGCATATCTGAGCGGATAGCGGTCATACAGGCTTTAACCGGTAAACCGTCAGCAATTACCATACATTGTGCACATTGCCCATTCGCGCAAAAAATGCCTTGAGGGGCATTGTCTTTAGGGTGATGTCCAAAAATGCGGATGCCATGAGCATACAGTGCTGAGGCGATCATTTCGCCAGGCTTGGCTAAAAATGGTTGGTCATTCCAATAAAAAGTGAGGGTGGGTAGAGAATTATCGTGCAGAATGGGGTGAGAATTGATGCGATAATCCGTCATGGTGTGAGATTTAATACCTCCGCTGGTTTAATCGGAGAATATCATACCATGAAGCGCCTTAATCAAAGATTTCCATGTACTTACGGTCAAGTTCCTCATCGCTCAGGTGGCTATAGCGTTGCGTTACTGCGATATTTTGGTGCCGTGCGAGTTCCTGTGCGAGTTTTAGATTACCAGATACGAGCAAAATAGTAGTCACAAAATAATGCCGGAAGGAATGGGGGGTTATGGTACCCACGGCTTCTTCTCCAAGCGCCTCACGTACCCGTTGGTTGACAATTTCGCGTCCGGTGGTGGTGGAGATGGGTTTGACCTTTTTCCCGCTGGCACGATCATGGCGTGCGAAGACAGGTAGAGAACTCAGCGCTTTTGAGCTGCTTCCATCCATTTCAGCCCGCGCCGAAAGATAATCCTTAATTGCTCTCAAGCTGCGCCGAGAAAAGCGTAAAACTGCTTCTCGATTGCCTTTGCCAATGATAACAGCGCGGCTCTCGTGCCAATCAATATCCCCGCGGCGTAGGTTGCACGCCTCATGCACACGCAAGCCAGTATCAGCTAAGGTAAGCAAAAAAGCACGATCTCGCAGGTTTATCAAGTGCTCAATTTCATTACTGGTTTCTTGCTGGTTTAGATTAGCAGCATATTCAAGGACAGTTTCGATATCTGATTTGGGGAATTGTGGTAAGCGGATCCCGGGTTTACGTGCGCGCTGTTTGATGAGCAGCCGTACCCTTGGCAGGTTGATTTGCGCCAAGTCCTCTCCAGCAAGGTATTCATAGAAACCTACCATTGCTGTGAGGTAACATTGTTCAGTATGCGCGGAATAGTCCTTAAGCGCCGTGGTCATCCAAACGACCGGTTCTTCACCCAATTTTGTAATAAGCTCTTGCTCCGGGTCAATCTGATGAACCGTTAGCACCGTAATAAAAAGTCGCATCGCGTTACGATACGTGCGGGCAGTATTAGCGCTGCGTGAGAGGCGCACAGAATTGAGATAGCGATCGATGGTTTGTTGGATGGTAAGGTTAACAGTCATTGGTAAAATTATAACTCATTTTCTGAATGGTTTTGATAAATTATAGTTTTACAATTGTTAACCCTATTATTTAATGTGTCTTGCGTATAGTTGTTTTCTTATATCCACATCATAAGTGTAGATTTACTGTCACTATACCTTTATTCAAATATTCTGAGCCTAGAGGGATAAGTGATTTTCAACATGTTCATAAAAAGGTGTAAACGTACCTCACGAATCTAAAGAAATTAGTTAGCATTGAGTTCTGCAGTTCATTAATTCAAGTCAATGTAAAATTTCGGTGTTGCAAACCTTCAATATAAACAAGGTGCGAGTCATCTGCTACATATTGTTGCTTTCCATTTTTACGGTCGGAAAATCCACTATTAGAATAAGACCTCTTTAGAACAGCCCAATTCTCCCTAGGAAGCCGTCTTTTGCTCGATAATAATTGCTTGTGATAATGATACTTATCATAACCATAAACTACAATTCGGGTTTTTATGCCTCACCCATTGTTTCTGTAACCGTAAGGATTGTGCAAATGTCAAAATGCTATTCAAAATCTACTCAGCTCGTTCTGAAAACTTTTCCCATGCACCAACCCAAGGCTTCCCTAAGCGGTTATTGGCGCTGACCTCTACCCCACGCAGCGCCTGGCCAATCAACGCTAATTCTCGTGCTACGCTTGCCCAGTCGTCTGCTTGCAGCGCCGCCGCCAAAGCTTGGCTTCTGGCTTCACACCAAGCCCATTCTTGGCGGAAGCGATCGGCTTTCAGCCAGTAATCCCGTTTCTCCCAAGCTCTGGCAGTAGTTTCGACAGACTCGGTAATTTTCTCTAATGCCAGCACAATATAAGCTGCCAAGTCGCGGCTTTCTGCGTCCGGCTCTTGCTTTTGCATGAGCAGGCGGAGCGCCTGCACGATCGATTTGCTCAATCGGTTGCGCAGCGTGGTGCCACTTTCGTTACCTCTGATCGTTGTCATCTTTACGCATCTACCTGTAAAATGTCTCTCTTTTCGCGCATTATTATAACCAATCGAATCAGCTTTTTCCGGTGAAATCACACACTCCTCCCCTGCCAGCCGACAAAACAAGCTGTAAAATAGTACAGATGTTCTATAAACCCCTTGACATAGAACAAATATTCTATATAATATGAATATGGACGCAGATTTCAGCTTAATTCCCTTTAAGGACCCCTTACCCGCCGGCTTGCTGGTGGTCATTGGGCAGCACGCGCTCACAGAGAAAATGTTGGAACTTGTGGCTGCCTTAGCGCTCAAGCAGCGCGTCACCATTCTGGATTGCGGCAATCGCTCGAACATGTATGCGGTGGCTAAAACCATCCGCCCCTACACCTCCGACCCAGCCGCTGTAATGGCAAATATCCGCCTCTCACGGGCTTTCACCTGCTATCAGGTGCTAGCCATGCTGGAGGCTGTGGTTGCTGTGCCGCCTCACGAACCGCTGATCGTGCTGGATTTGCTGGCTACCTTCCTGGATGAAGATGTGGAGCTGAAAGACAGTCAGCGCTTGCTCACACGCAGCTTAGCCTGCCTGCGGCAGCTTAGCCAGAGCGCCCCCGTGGTGGTGAGTGCTAAGCCTGTACCGCAGATTTCTGCCGCACGCACTGGCTTTTTAGACCAGCTGCGCTCGTTTTCGGACGCGCACTGGGAAGAACCGACGGCACTGCCTGCCGAGCAAGGTTTGCAGCCGACGCTATTTGCGATGATGTGACGCTTTATCGATAGAAAGGAGCTTTTATGGGCCGCACAATTGCATCCATCACCCAAACCTGGCTGCAGGAAGAAGCTGCCCTCAAGCGCTTTGAACGCGCTCTGCGTAAAGATGACCAACTTTTGCTGGAGGAATTGCTGGTGCTTTCCCGCCAGCATTTGGCAGAGGCTTCTTACGCTTCCAACCTTTACCCGCTGGATATGTACCTGATCGCCATTCTGCTGGAGGTCTACAAAGAGCTCAAGGCTCTGCAAAGGCAGGTTGCCCAAGCCGAGGCATCTACTGACCCACAAGTGCAGCTTAATTCTGGCAAAGAAGCCCGTTTTTTGCAGCTGCTCAATGAAACGCTGGAAAACTTCGCTCCGCAGGAGGCGCTTGAATTAGCAGCTGAAAGCCCGCAAGCTGTGCCAGCAGATTTTTCTGTTTCTGTCTCCTACACCGCTTTCGAAGAGGCGCCATGAGCAACCCAACCTTCCGCGGATGGCTTCTGGACCTGTACCTCAACCAGCAAGACGGCTTGACGCTGTGGTTTATCTCCGAAAGTGATGACAGCCGTGTCTGCTTCACCCAGCGCTTTCCAGTCGCGTTTTATGCTGCCGGCGCATCCGATGACCTGCGCCGCTTATGGAAGGCGCTGCGCAAAGAGCCAGCCGTCACCAAGCTCACCCGCCAACAAAAGCAAGATGTCTTTGTAGCGGATCCGGTTGACGTACTAGCGATCGACGTGGATACACCTGCCCACCAAGAGGAGCTTTTCAACAGGCTAGAAGACCAATTCCCCACCCTGATCTGGTACGACGCAGACGTGACCATTAGCACGCGTTACATTGCGCGCTATGGCGCCTTTCCTTTGGCGCTGTGCCAGTTGGAAGCCGACAGCCAGAACCGCATCCAATTCTTAGAGACGCTCAACAGCCGCTGGGATGTGATGCCCGCGCTGCCACCCTTGCGCATTCTGGAGCTTACGCCCGACGTAGACCCTACCCACAGCGCAGTGCAGGCGCTCAACCTGCGCTCGGACCGCTTTAGCCAGAGCCTGCCGCTGGACGCGCAGGGCAATTACCTGCAAGCGATCAATGCCGCGCTCACAGCTTATGACCCAGACATTTTGGTAACGGATTGGGGAGATAGCTGGCTGCTGCCCTTCCTGCTGCGGCAATCAGAACAGTTAGGCATTCCTTTGGCGCTCAACCGCGACCCCAGCCGGCTGGTGCGCTGGCAGAAAGAAATCACCTATTTTTCGTATGGTCATATCATTTTCCGCCCGGAAGAAGCGCACCTCTTCGGGCGCTGCCACGTTGACCGCAAATCCGCGATGATGTGGTCCGATTACAGCTTAGCCGGCACGTTAGAGATGGCGCGCGTTACCACTCTGCCCATCGAAAAAGCGGCGCGCGTTTCGCCTGGTCAGGGCATCTCAGCTATGCAAGTAATTACCGCACTGCAAAAAGACATCCTGGTGCCCTATCAAAAGCGCCAAGTAGAAGAGTTTAAAAGCGGTTTGCAGCTGATTCAGTCCGATCGCGGCGGGATGATCTACCAGCCCAAAGTGGGGCTGCACAGCGACGTAGCTGAGATCGATTTCGTCTCCATGTACCCAGCAGTCATCATTCATGGCAATATTTCTCCGGAAGTGCCGCTGCCAGATGTGCTCACACCAGCCAGCGAAGAGCTGGGCGTGGTCCCGCTGACGCTCAAGCCCATCTACGAGAAGCGCGTGGCACTCAAAGCCAAAACCCGCTTCTACCCACCCGATCATCCCATGGCAAAGACACTAAAAGCGCGCTCCTCGGCGCTGAAATGGCTGCTGGTGGTGTGTTTTGGTTTTTTGGGCTACAAAAATGCGCGTTACGGGCGCATCGAAGCACATGAAGCAGTTACCAAAGGCGGGCGCGAGGTGCTGCTGCGCGCTAAAGAAGTCGCCGAGGAAGAAGGCTTCGAAGTGCTGCACATGTATGTGGATGCCCTTTGGCTGAAGAAAAAGGGTTGCAGCAAGCCAGAGCATTTCGAAGACGTGATGCACAAGATTTCCAGCCGCACTGGGCTGGCGATTGCCCTAGATGGCATTTACCGCTGGGTGGCTTTTTTGCCCTCCAAAACCGACCCACGTGTGCCCATCCCCAACCGCTATTTTGGCGTCTTCCAGAGCGGCGAGATTAAAGTGCGCGGCTTGGAAGCCCGCCGGCGGGATACCCCACGCTGGATCGCTCAGGTGCAAACCGAAATGCTCACTTGCCTGGGTCAGGCAAAGACCCGCGCCGAATTGCCAGAGGCTTTGCACGCAGCTTTTCAGGTGTATGAACAATCTGTCAGGAAGTTGAAGCAAGGTCAGGTGCCGCCGGAGCTGTTGGTGGTGAATGGCAAGGTTAGCTACGCCTTGGAGGCTTACAAGAGCGCGACGGCTTCGGTGCGCGCTGCGCGCCAGCTGCAAGCTGCCGGCATGCAGATCCGCCCGGGGCAGCGTGTGCGCTTTCTATTCATGCAGGGCGAGCCGGATGTATACGCTTGGGAATTGGGCGGGCAGGTGGACCCAGCTAATTTGGATCAGCACAAGTATTTGCAATTGCTGGCTAAAGCCGGCGGAAGCGTGCTGCTGCCCTTTGGTATTGACCCGCAGGTGCTGATGGAATGGACGCTCAAAGGCGGCATTCAACTGCCGCTGGATACTTGGAACAGGGCGCTTTTAGAAGTTTGAACGCTCTGGTCAGCTGCCCTGCCCCAAGAGCTGCTTAACCGTCAGTGCATTGCGTACTGCCATCCCGCCGGTGTCGTTATTGAAGTAGGCAAAAACCACCAGCCCATTGCGCTGCCAATTTCGCATGCGTTCTGCCCAGAACGCGAGCGTCTCGAGAGGATAATCACCAGCATGGTCAACGTCGCCATGGAAGCGCAAATAGACGAACTTAGTGGTAATGCGCAACGGCACCTGCAGCGGGGGCATATCGTGAATGCAGAGCGCCACGCCGAAGCGCTCCAACAACGCAAAGACCTCTTCTGTCAACCAGGTGAGGTTGCGGAACTCCATCGCGTACGAAAACCCCTCGGGCAGGAGAGCCAAGAAGCTTTCGAGCCGACCGAGATCAAGCGAGAAACTAGGCGGCAGCTGGAAAAGGACGGGACCCAAGGTCTCCCCCAGTAGGCTGGCGCGGCTTAAAAAGGTTTCTAATGTGTCCTGGCAGCCTTCGAGCCGCTGGTTGTGCGTAATAATACGGCTGGCTTTGATTGAATATAAGAAGCCGTCTGGAGCTTGTTGCCGCCAGTGCTCGAATACGCTCGCGTTGTGGAGATGGTAAAAAGTGCTGTTGATTTCTACAGTATCAAAAGAACGCGCGTAATACGCAAACCACTGCTTTTGTGGCAGATTCGCAGGATAAAAGAGCCCTTGCCAATGTCTGTAGACCCAACCCGAAGTGCCAATGCGAATTTGTTCAGCCATAAGCAAACAGCCTGTTTTGGAAAAAGGAGTCTCAATCTATTATAGCTTCTGTCAAAATTGCGTAAATAAACTCTCCTGAAGGCAGGAATTTCCTTCAGGAGAGTGGGGCTTTATGGAAGATTCAATCTCATAGATATAAATTGAGGTAAATCACGATGCCGCTGATATTCACAATAATAAAAAGCACGGTAGCGATTTGCATAAGCAACTTCTTATTTTTTGCATGGAAAACGTTATAACCGACCAAAGTCACATAAATGCCATACAAAAGCGTGAGACCACCCAACCCGGCGTGCAGTACAACCAAACCATTCGGAAGGAAGGGCGTGGTGCCCGCTGCTTCGTAATCCTGAGTATAAACTGGCGCCATAAATAAGACGATCGCCAAGAAGACCAAAATAATGGCTACAGTTTGAGTTACCTTGTGCTGGCGAAATTTGCGCGAGCGCGCTTGGACCGCACCCAAGATGAATAGGGCGAGTGAAATGGCACACAAAATTAAAGAAATATCTGAGAGCATTGAAGCCTTTGTTCCAAGAAAGCCAGGGATTTTTAAAAGTGAAAGCATATTTACCTCCGATAAATATGTAGTAAATGAACAAATTATTGGTATTTTAGCACCTTCCAGAATTCTGTAATCTTCTCTGTCTAATCTCTGAAAATATGAAACTATTACCAAAAGTACTGCTTTTCAGAATTTGTTTGACGGGAATATCCGACTTGTTTATAATTTCATTTCCCAGGGGAAATGCTGGAATTGGCAGACAGGCATGACTTAGGATCATGTGCGGCAACGCGTGAGAGTTCGAGCCTCTCTTTCCCCACAGCATTGACTTAAAAATTGATTGTTGAGAGGTATATTTTGAAGATTCAAACCGAATTTACTGAAGACCATCAGGCAAAAGTAACCGTTGAGTTTGAAACGGAGGTTTTAGACACCTATAAGCGAAAAGCAGCTCGTCAATTAGCAAAGGAAACCCGAATTCCTGGCTTCCGCCCTGGTAAGGCGCCCTATAACATGGTTGTGAACTATGTGGGTGAGGAAACCATTGTAAATAACGCTATAGACTTGATGGTAGATAAGTTTTATCCCGAAGTCGTCAAGGAAGCAGGTATCGAGCCTTCTGGACCGGGCGCCTTAGATGATGTAAAAATTGAAGATTCTGTATTTTTCTTTTTCACGATTCCACTCGAACCAACTGTGGAACTTGGCAATCTAGATGACCTCAAGGAGCCTTATGAACCACCAACTATCGCCGAAGAAGATGTCCAAGGAACTCTTCTCGCAGCACGACGCAACGCAAGCACCATTATTCCGCTTGATACTCCAGCAAAAGAAGGCGATTTAGTCTTTTTCACGCTTAGCGCTGTGAATGCCCAAGCCCAAGGAGGAGAGGAAGCAGAACTTATTCAATCCACCCCCCAACAAGTTTTCATTCCTACGGAAAAAGAACAGAATGAAACCGAATGGCCCTTTAAGGGGTTTGCGCGGCAATTGATTGGCGTCAACGCTGGCGACGAACTCGAGATCGAGCATGAGTTCTCCGATGATACTCCAGATGGGGACCTGGTTGGTAAGCGTGTCATTTTCAAAGTGAAAGTCCAATCGGTGAAAGGGTTGGAATTACCAGAAGTTGATGAAGATTTCTTACAGAAGATGGGGGACTTTAAATCTCGTGAAGAGATAGAAGAATACATTCGCAACAGTATGCAAACAAGCGCAAAAGCAGAATATGATGAGAATTACTACAATAGATTGATTGATCGGATTCGGGAAAAATCTTCAATTAAATATCCCCCTCAGGTGCTCTCCAAAGAAGTAGAGGACGTCTTGGATGATCTGGAGCATGAACTTTCACATCAACAGATGAATCTCGATTTATATCTTAAGCTGCGGAAGCTCAATAAGGAAGAATTTATCAAGAAGGAAGTACGCCCCTCTGCAGTCGATCGTTTGGAGCGCTCCCTAATTAAGCAAGCAATTGTAAAGAAATACAATATTCAAATAAGTAAGGAAGAACTAGAGAGACAAATTAGCAATGTTCTTTCTGAACTAATACGCTCGGGTGAACTGGAAGAGGTGCAGCGCAGCTTAGGCGAAAGAAAATTCACTCAAAGTGTTTCTCTTCTTGCCACGGAGCAAGCCTTCGAAGAAGCCCTCCGTCTACAGTTACGCCAGCTTGCGGCGCCTGAATCTCTTCAAGCAGAAGAGCGTGAGGAACAGTCCAACCAATCAGAAGTAAGCGCGGAGGAAATCCAAACAGAACAAGAAAAAGAACCAGCTGCAGAAGAAGAAACAGAACCAGAAAGCGAAGCATAATTTGTATATAGATTTTGATATTTCTCTTACAACACTAAGGTAAGCTTCTGAGAAACATTACGGAGAAAAGAAAATTATGGATAAAGACACATTTAAATCCGTTATTCCCATGGTTGTTGAAGCTACCGGAGCTGGTGAGCGGGCGTATGATATCTACTCATTGCTGCTGAAGGAACGTATCATTTTTGTGGGGACAGCGATAAACGATCAAATCGCTAATTTGGTCGTTGCTCAATTGCTTTATCTCAGCCGGGAAGACCCGGATAAAGCCATTCAGATGTACATTAACTCACCAGGCGGATCGATTTACGCAGGCTTGGCTATTTTAGATACGATGCAAATGATCCCGAA
The DNA here is from genome assembly GCA_034430095.1 of Candidatus Mesolinea sp. Taxonomy (GTDB): domain Bacteria; phylum Chloroflexota; class Anaerolineae; order Anaerolineales; family Anaerolineaceae; genus Mesolinea. Next base: position 21,378 of record DAOUFK010000023.1, on the reverse strand, counting down.
TAAGATTAGCACGGTTGCTGTAGGCGTAACGGCTAGCTTTGGAACAGTCCTCTTAGCTGGTGGCACTAAAGGGCAACGTTACGCTTTACCGCATGCGACCATTCACTTACATCAACCTTTAGGTGGAGCCGAGGGTCAAGCTACGGATATTCAAATTATGGCGAAAGAAATTCTACGGCTGAAAGATGAGCTCAATTCTTTCTTAGCTGAAGCTACGGGTCAACCTATTGAGGTCATCAGCCGAGATACAGACCGAGACTTTTATATGACTGCAGATCAAGCCGCTGAATACGGGATCGTGGATAAAGTGCTGCGGCCACCGGAAAAAGATTAAGAAGAGCAAAAATATCCTGGAGGATCTATGCTGATAGATAAATTCCCTGAGCTTAAGGGATTAATCTTAGATATGGATGGGGTCCTCTGGAAAGATAACAAACCAATCGGAGATTTGCCTTATGTTTTCAAAGGCATCTCCGATTTAGGTTTAAAAGTCGTTTTTGCAACTAATAACGCCACAAAATCGGTACAAGAGTATCAACAAAAATTAGCCTCGTTTGGCGTTCACACGGAACCAGAGCAAATCATCACATCTGCTATTGCATCGGCTAAGTATTTACAACAACATTACCCGATAAATAGCAAGGTTTATGTGGTAGGTTCTGCTTCGCTCAAAGACATAATCCGTGAGCATGGTTTTCAAGTTTGTGATGATACCGAAAGGGATTCAGCGCAAGTTGTTTTAGTGGCTATGGATACCAACCTCACCTATGAGAAGATCCGCAATGCCGCTACGCAAATTCGCCATGGCGCTGATTTTATCGCCACGAATATGGACGCCACCTTCCCTACCCCTCAAGGGCTTTTACCCGGGGCAGGCGCTTGCGTTGCAGCGATTGCTACCGCAGCGGAGGTGCAACCCCTTTTGATTGGCAAGCCACAGACACCAATGTACGAGCTCGCCTTTCAAACTTTAGGATTTGCTCCTCATGAGATTATGGCTATCGGGGATCGCTTAGAGACCGATATCGCCGGCGCGCAAAAAGCTGGCTGTCTGGCAGGGCTTGTACTTTCTGGTGTGACGGATGAAAGTAAAGCGCGCAGCTGGCAGCCACAGCCCGATTTAATCGCAAGAGACTTAACCGAGCTCATTTATGGCTAAACGCCTTATTTACGATCTCGATTTTGAGTCGTTAGCAGCAGCACTTTCTGAGCTAGACCAACCGGCTTTCCGCACTCAGCAGATTTGGGAAGGGCTGTACACACACTTCTTTACCGATTTTGGGCAGTTCTCAAACATCCCCAAGAACTTACGCGACAGTTTATCCGCACAATTTATCATCGACCCTTTACGTGTGCAGAAATCTTTGCTCTCTCAAGATGGCTTAACCGAAAAAGTTTTGTTTGCACTACCCGATAATCTCAGCATCGAGACTGTTCTGATGCGTTATGAGCGGCGAAACTCTCTGTGCATCTCCACTCAAATTGGCTGCCCAATGGGCTGCGTTTTCTGCGCCACGGGGCAAATGGGTTTTATCAGAAACCTAAGTTCAGGGGAGATCTTAGCCCAGGTTCTGCATTTCATGCGTAAGTTAAAGGCTGAAGACCAAAACCTAACCAATATTGTCTATATGGGTATGGGTGAACCCTTTTTGAATTACGAAGCTACGATGGATTCGATTCAGCGATTAATGGATCCTCGAGGGCTGAACTTCGGGGCTCGGCGCATTACCATCAGTACGGTTGGGATTATTCCCAAGATTGAACAATTTACCAAGGAGAACCTGCAAGTCAACTTAGCTGTTAGCTTGCATGCAGCCGCTGACTCCTTGCGCAGTCAACTCGTGCCAGCCAATCGCATGTTCCCGCTGAGCAAGCTTATTCCCGCCTGCAAAGCATATACTGAGCAAACTCACCGCAGGATTTCATTTGAATATGCACTCATCGATGGCGTAAACGATTCGCATGAGGCAGCACTTGGCTTAAGCAGTTTGTTAAAAGGCATGCTTTGTCATGTCAATCTAATTGCACTTAACCCGAGTAAAAATTACCCTCTGCAAGGATCCTCGAAAACTAAAGTGCACGCATTTTCTGCTACCCTCGAAGAACATGGGATCCCTGTAACAATACGATTACGGCGCGGTGTTGAGATCCAAGCCGGCTGTGGTCAGCTCGCGAGTGCTGAAAAAACGTTTGATAATAATTAGTAATAAGCTAAGATTAGGAGAGCAATGCCAAACCGAGGTGGTTTTTCTTGGAAGCGGGCTTTAGGAATCACGCAAGCCAAACAGAGAATATCGAGAAAAACAGGCATCCCTTTAACTAAAAGCGGTAGGCAGAGAAAGTTCGGAGCTGGCATTTTGCGAGGTTGCGGTTGTTCCACTTTAGGATTTACTTCACTATTAGTCCTATTAGTTGTGATTACAATCTTATTCCTTTAACCGTTATTAGGGCAAAGTGATTGTAATGGCAAAGTGATAATGTCCTATTGAGATTAGAAACAATGAAATGGACACACGAAGTGTACTGCGTAATCGAAGTGAACATAAGAAATTAGGCTAAAAGAGGATGTTTAGAGTATCCGGATTATCGGTCTTTAAATCGCTAGGTTTATAACGATAACAAAACATGGTCACGATCCCCACCCATTCTCATTGCGAGGAGGGCGCTCTTTGCCCAACGAAGCAATCTTTCCTAACGTGGCAGAGGATTGCTTCGCCCCACCTGGGCTCGCCCATCGGTGCTCGCAATAATAACAGTATTTTTCTAAATTGCCAGCATTAGGACATTTCTATTTAGCCTTGACAAACATTATTCGTTTAACTGTCTTGGCGAACATTCCGTTATAATACAAGCCCTATGACAAATATCTTTGATAAATGGCACGAAAGTCTGACCAAAACGCGCAATGTAACCTTTGGGCGCATTGCGAACTTCTTCGGTACCACCGAGATTAATGAGGATTCCTGGGATGAGCTAGAAGCCTTGCTGATCCAAGCTGACTTAGGCGTGGAAACAACAACCAGCATCATCGAGAACTGCATGGAAAAAGTGCGAAAGCAAGGGCTTACGCGCACCGAACAACTTTATCAACTCGTAAAAGAAGAATTAATTAATCTTTTAGATCAGCCAGAAGAACCAGAGCTTTCTGCACAGCCTACCGTCATCATGATTGCGGGTGTCAACGGTTCTGGAAAAACCACCTCAATTGCTAAACTGGCTGCTCGTTACAAAAAGATGGGGAAAAAAGTCCTCCTGGTTGCAGGAGATACTTTTAGGGCAGCAGCCGCCGATCAGTTAGAGATTTGGAGCGAACGTGTTGACGTTCCTATTATTACTTCCACGCCCAATAGTGACCCCGGCGCGGTAACATACGATGGCATTAAGTCAGCGATTGCGCGGCGGATGGACGTGGTATTGATCGACACAGCTGGCAGGTTGCACACGCGCTATAACCTGATGGAAGAAATCAAGAAAGTTTACCGTGTGGCTGGCAAAGCTCTGCCAGGCGCTCCCCACCATTCATGGATCGTTTTAGATGCCACCACGGGGCAAAATGCTCTCCAGCAAGCCAAAGCTTTTCAGCAAGCTATAGACCTGAATGGTGCCATCTTGGCAAAACTGGATAGCTCTGCGAAAGGTGGGATGGCTTTTGCAATCAAACACCAGCTCAATCTCCCAATCCTTTACGCTGGATTAGGCGAAGGAATGGATGACTTGCAGCTTTTTGACCGCAATGCCTTTGTAGATGGCATCCTAGAACGCTAATTTTGGAGTAAAAAATGTCTGATTTATCTGACCGCATCGAAACCTTAGAGACTCAAAGCCATGCACTTCAGGAGCATCTTTGACTTAGCCGTAAAAGAGCAAGAACTACAAGACCTGCAACAACAAGCAGAAGCACCAGGATTTTGGGATTCCCCAGAAGCTGCTCAAAAGGTTATGAAGTCCATCGCGGAACTGAACAGCACAATCGATGAGTGGCACAAACTGACTTCCGATATAAACGAGCTCAAATCACTACTTGAACTGGATGACGGCTCTTTAACTACGGAGATTGAAAGCCAAGTTGAAATTCTTGAGCAAATCTTGGCGCAAAAAGAAACTGAGCTGCTATTCTCTGGCAAGTACGACAAAGGAAATGCAATTTTAGCCATCCACGCCGGAGCTGGAGGGACTGAAGCCCAAGATTGGGCGGAGATGTTAGAACGGATGTATCTGCGCTGGGCGGAACAGCACGGTTATAAAACAGAAATCTTAGACCGGAGCAGCGGCGAAGAAGCCGGTATCAAATCGGTAACCATTTTAATACAAGGCAAGATGGCTTATGGATACCTCAAAGCCGAAAAAGGTGTTCACCGCCTGGTGAGGCTATCCCCTTTTGATGCCGCTCATCGCCGGCATACCTCTTTCGCCCTGGTGGAAGTGTTACCAGAATTAGAAGATAATGAAGAAGTCGTGATTCATCCCGACGATATCATCATCGAAGTCTATAAATCTTCGGGAGCCGGCGGGCAAAACGTTCAAAAGAACATGACCGCTGTGCGCATTATCCACCTACCCACCGGATTGGTTGTCACATGCCAAAATGAGCGTTCTCAAACTCAGAACCGAGAGAATGCGCTCAAGGTTTTACGTTCCCGTCTCTTTGAACTACAAATGCAAGCCCGCGAGGAAATGGTATCGGAGCTCAAAGGTGAGTTTAAAAAGGTGGAATGGGGCAGCCAAATTCGGTCTTATGTATTGCACCCATATCAAATGGTTAAGGATCACCGTACTGAGTACGAGACGTCTAACACGCAAGCTGTTCTCGATGGTGATCTAGATAACTTTATGGAAGCTTACTTACGCATGAAGTAGGTTAATCCAAAAGCTTAGCCAATTTCACCATTTCCAGATCAAGTTCTTTTTTGGTATTAACCACTTCTTCTAAGGGTGTAGTTGCAATTTTCCCGTGCATTTGACCTACCAAGACACCAAACTCTTGCCGATCGATGGCTTCAACAGCCTCACAGCCAAAGCGGCTTGCCAGCGTGCGGTCGTATGCACTAGGATTGCCACCGCGTTGAACATGTCCAAGGATAGTCGAACGCACACTAAATCCTAAACGTTCTTTGTTGCTGACAAAAAATTCCGTCAAAGCAGCAGCGTTGTAATCGGCGCCTTCGGCGGCAACCACAATGGCATGGGATTTGCCATGCTCATAAGCAAGCTGTAAAGTTTGGGCAACTTCTTCGGGATTAGTCGGTACCTCTGGCAGGGTGATGGCTTCAGCACCGCCGGCAATGCCAGCCATAAGAGCTAAATAACCGCACTTGCGCCCCATCACTTCGACGATAAATGCCCGCTGGTGGGAAGAAGCTGTAACTTTTAGGCGGTCGATAGCTTCTAGAGCAATGTTCAAGGCTGTATCCACGCCTATAGTGATATCCGAACCCGAAAGGTCGTTATCAATGGTCGAAGCAATCCCAACCACAGGGAAGCCTAACCGATGCAATTCATAATTACCAGTTTGGGAACCATTACCCCCGATAACAACTAATACATCGATCCCAGCTTGATTTAGATTTCGAATTGCGAGTTTTCTGCCTTCGACCGTCATAAATTCTGGGCAGCGTGCGCTCCCCAATATCGTACCGCCACGCTGGATAATCCCACCCACATCGCGTGTGGTCATTTGATTGATATTACCAGAAATAAGACCTTGATACCCGTGCAAGACGCCATACATCTGCCAACCCTTGCTCACACCACAACGAACCACTGCTCGGATGGCTGCATTCATACCAGGGGCATCACCACCACTTGTCAAGACCGCTACCCTTTGTGTCATTTTTCACCTCATAGGACGTTTCAATAAAAAAATAAGTGTTTGTAATTATAATACCTGAAGAAAGTACGCCTGAAATTTGATGGATAATTACTAGAGAGGAATGATGTCCAAAGATATTTTAGTATCTATAGTAAGTGACGATATTTATTCACAGAACTGGATGTGTTTGCTCCTCGTTCGCGATTGGCGCACGCGTGTGATTGCTGAACTCACGCTGCATGATAACCTCACCAGATCGATTAAACCGATGCTCCCAAAGCCAGATTTGCTCTTGGTAGACTTGGATACAAACCAGGACTGGGCTCGATATAGCCAACAACTTGATGAGCTAACCCAAATAGCCAACCATCCCAAAGTGATATTCATTGCTTCAGATACCAACTTTCGCTTGCTCAGAAAAACTGATCCAAACCTTCTCAATGGCTATCTGCTCAAACAAGAGATTTCAACTTCATTAGCATGGGCGCTAACTTTTGCCTCCGAGGGGAATTTTGTGCTCACCCCAGGCGCTGAAGAAGCTTTCTACCAAAATGATATTGCCTTACCACCCAACAAGATGATTTTGCGTGGCAGAACTTTTTCTGGATTAACTACCCGGCAAGAAGAGATTGCTCGCCTGGCGATTATCTTCTCCATCGGCAGGCGAGACTTGGCAGATGAACTGAGGATTTCGGATCAATGGAGCTATGGGATGGTCAGTGAGCTATATACCCGGATGGGATTAGAAGAGATATTCTCCGGGGAAATAGATCCCTATCAATATTTGCAGGACGACCCTGTTATCCGCTCCCACATCGAAGAAATTGTTGAGCAGTTAGGAGATTCTAAAAAGGCACGCGATGTGGAAACCTTGGCTTTTCACCTCATAACGATGCCGATTATAGAAAGCTAATCGGTTAATTTATACGCAATTCTGCTTATTTTTCAGGGCTAGGGCTCATGAGGATCGCCCGGGCGGGTGCAGCTTCTCTGCCCACTAGTTTAAGTGGTAGGCAAATCAAAGTATATAATCCAGGTTCAACCGAACGCAAATCCAAGCTCTCAACGATGACTACATCATTACTCAACAGAATCTCGTGCGTTGGGGCTGGGTCTTTGAAAGGCGCGATGGAAAGATAATCTATCCCGACCAGCTGTACACCCTGATCCACCAGCCACTGGGCTGCGCTGGCTTCTAAGGCGACATAATCCTGCTGAAATTTAGAAGTACCCCAAAGCTGCGAATTTTTAGTCTTAAAAAGGATCCGGGCTGCATTAATTTCGCATACATCTTGCAAAATATCAACAGTAATCAAATTCACATCTGGCGGGATCGCTACAACCTGAGCTTCCCCCACGAAAACATTCAAGCTCAAACTATCAATCGGTTTACCTTTAGGTAAAAAATGCAACGGTGCGTCGATATGCGTACCGGTATGGATACTCATAGAAAGTTCAGTGAGGTTTACCGAATCGCCCTGTTCGATGTTCGCTGCCCAATGTAGCCTCAATTCTGGGTCCCCCGGCCAGAGCGGCAAGCTTTCGTCGATGCCTATACTGATATCAAAGATCGCCATTTTAGGCTCCTTTAGGTCATTTTCTGAGATTATACCTACAAGCGCACAAAGTTTGAGAGTTTTTTAGAGAGTTTAGCAATAGAATAAATTGAAACCTGAGAGTAATAAGGAAATTCTATGGAAAAAGTATATATCGCCGGGGTTGGTCAAACCCCGGTTAGAGAAAATTGGGAGAAATCTCTCAAGGAATTAGCTGGAGATGCTGCGCTTATGGCTATTGAAGATGCCGAGTTGGGTTACCCGGAGGGCATCTTTATTGGGAACATGATGTCCGGCACAGCTAATAAGCAGTTGCAGTTAGGTGCACTTATTGCTGATTGGATCGGTGCGCACCACAAGGAAAGCCTAAGCGTCGAGTCCGCCTGCGGTTCTGGAGCTGCTGCTTTTCGGGCTGGTCTGATGGCTGTAGCCTCAGGAGAGCTGTCTTCTGCGCTCATTGTGGGTGTGGAGAAGATGACCGATTCGCCCATCAACGAAATAACTGCCAGCTTGGTAACAGCCTCGGATGCTGAACTTGAAGGCGATTTTGGTGTCTCTTTCGTGGCGCTAAATGCATTATTGATGCGCCGCTATATGTTTGAATATGGCTGGGAAGCGCGGGATTTCTCCGGTTTTTCGATTAATGCCCATGCAAATGCGGTGCACAACCCCAATGCACGCTTTCACAACAAGATTAGTGCAGCAGATTTTGAACGTGCCGGCATGGTCTGCGACCCGATCAATTTGCTGGATGCTTCCCCAGTGTGCGATGGTGCGGCAGCGATTTTTATTACCAGTTCCCGCCCGAATGCGAGACATCGGCAAGTAACCGTAGCAGCATCTGCAGCAGCAACGGATACCATCTCAATTCAGCACCGCGCAGACCCCATGCAGCTTTTCGCTGCACGGGAATCCGCTCGCAAAGCGTATGCCCAAGCCGGCATTAGCCCCAAGGATATCGGCGTATTCGAATATCACGATGCCTTTTCGATTATGGCAGCCTTAGCCTTAGAATCTTGTGGGTTTTGTGATCCTGGTCAAGGTCCACGCATGGCGCTGGAAGAAAAAATAAAGATTGATGGGGAAATCCCTGTAGCGACTATGGGAGGATTGAAAGCGCGTGGTCACCCCGTTGGTGCGACTGGTATTTACCAACTTGTCGAAGTCACCTTGCAATTACGTGGAGAGGCAGGTGCTACCCAAGTCCAGCGCAACCACTATGGGATGGCACAAAACATCGGCGGATCAGGCTCGAATATTTTCACCCACATTCTCAGACAAGAATGATAAAATTCTCACAGTGCCGGTGTTCAAGAGCACCCTAAGGTAATAAAAAAACCGCTGGATAATATATCCATTGGCTGTAGAATCCGTTGGGTACTATTGAACACCATTGAAGAGTCACAACCAGCACATAACTAAGGAGAGCCCTCATGATGGAGTTCCATGTTTCCCGTGCAAGCCGCGATAAGTATCAGTTCGACCAGGTCTTATTTTCACTAAACGGTAACGTCATTTTTGCCAATTTTCAGGCTGCGCGTCAATTTGCTGCGCAAATTAATGCCCAGAAAAAACCGGGAGACAAAGGCTTCGTTTCCCCAGGGCAAATTAACGCTTTAGGATTGATTGATGAAATTTTTCATCTTATCGTTTCGCAATACTATCAGGAATATGGAAAGGACATTCGCGAAGCACTCTATACTGAGTTGATCTCTAAATTAGGTAAGGAAAAGGTTGAATCCACCTTGGAAGCTTTTTTGAATGAATTTCCACCTGTGGAAGTTTATCAGGGCAAGATCAGTTTAAAGGATTATCTCGCTGGCGAAACAGAGGGCGTTTCACACTATCAGTTAGCACTCGAAGAATTGCTGATGCTCTGGTTAACTAACGCTAACCCAGCAGCTGAACCTTATTCAGAACTTTTCGACGACAGTAAGCTCCAAAAAACCACTGCTTACGATCAAATCATTGATGGTATCAAAGTGTTCTTTAAGCATCAACCTTTCTTTGGTCCTGAGAATCAGGACCTCGTCACAATGTTGCGCACGCCTGCCATCGTTGTGCCGCAATCCTTAAGCGGTCAGTTAGAGTACATCCGCCAACATTGGGCGAAATACTTAGGCAAATTCCTTTATCGCCTGCTTGGCAGCCTTGATTTGATTAAGGAGGAAGAGCGCGCTATCTTTGCCGGCCCAGGACCTACGCTGGTGCCGGACTATGCAAGCCAGGATCTTGAAGTAGAGCGCTTCAGCCCGGATAGCGATTGGATGCCAAGGGTAGTGATGATTGCCAAAAACACTTTTGTGTGGCTCAATCAGCTTTCAAAACAGTATCAACGCCCAATTGAGCGTCTCGATCAAGTACCAGATGAAACTTTAGATCAATTAGCGCGTTGGGGCTTCACGGGCTTGTGGCTGATCGGTTTATGGGAACGCAGCGAGGCTTCCCGCCGCATCAAACAAATGTGCGGTAATCCGGATGCAGTCTCCTCAGCCTATTCGCTGGCGCGCTACCAGATCGCCGAGCGCTTAGGCGGAGAAGCCGCTTATCAAAACCTCAGCCAACGTGCCAGCCAGCGCGGGATTCGCTTAGCGAGTGATATGGTTCCCAATCACATGGGCATTGACTCAGATTGGGTTTATGAGCACCCTGACTGGTTTATCGGTCAGAGTTACAGCCCATTTCCAAACTACACTTTCAATGGACCAGATCTCTCCCAAAACCCAGATATTAGCATTAACATCGAAGACCACTATTACACCCGAAGCGATGCTGCCGTCGTCTTCAAGCGCTATGACCACCGCAATGGCGATACGCGCTTCATCTACCATGGAAATGACGGCACCAGTATGCCTTGGAATGACACGGCTCAACTCAATTACCTCAACCCAGAAGTACGCGAAGCTGTCATCCAAACCATTCTTTCGGTAGCACGCAAATTCCCCATCATTCGCTTCGATGCAGCCATGACCCTGACAAAAAAGCATTACCAGCGCCTTTGGTTCCCGCAGCCGGGCACTGGAGGCGACATTCCATCGCGTGCTGAGCATGCTATGACCAAAGAGGAATTTGACCGTGCCATGCCTAACGAATTTTGGCGCGAAGTGGTCGAACGCGTGGCTAAAGAGGTCCCAGATACACTCTTGCTAGCAGAAGCTTTCTGGCTGATGGAAGGCTATTTTGTCCGCACCTTAGGCATGCATCGCGTGTATAACAGTGCGTTTATGAACATGCTGCGCAATGAGGAAAACGATAAGTATCGCCAGCTGATTAAAAACACATTGGTTTACGACCCGCAAATTCTCAAGCGCTACGTTAACTTTATGAATAATCCAGATGAAAAAACTGCGGTAGAACAATTTGGCAAAGGCGATAAATACTTTGGTATCTGTACCGTGATGATAACCATGCCAGGGCTGCCGATGTTTGGGCATGGGCAAATCGAGGGTTATGCCGAGAAATATGGCATGGAATATTACCGCCCCTATTGGGATGAAACCCCAGATTACTATCTCATCCATCGGCACGAAACCGACGTTTTCCCTCTTGTTCACCGCCGGCGCGTTTTTGCCAACGTGGATAACTTTAGACTGTATGACTTCTATACGCCTACAGGAAGTGTGGATGAGAACGTTTTTGCTTACAGTAATACCGAGGGCGGTCAAGCGGCTTTAGTGGTTTACCACAACCGCTATGGCTCCACCTCGGGTTGGATTAAAACCTCGGTGCCTTATTTAGTGAAAGGTTCTGAGAACGCCCATCTGGAGACAAGTGAATTAGCCGACGCGCTCCAACTCGGCGGTGATTCCAACACTTTTGTGACATTTAGAGATTACATCGAAAAACTCGAATATATCCGCTCGGTGCAGGATATTCGCGAACATGGGATGTTCTTTGCTCTTGACGCTTATAAGCATCACGTATTCATGGATTTTCGGCTTGTGAGCGGCCGGGAATATGAGGAACTGAACGCACACCTCAATGGCAGAGGAGTTTCCAACTTAGATGTCGCCAGACGGGAAATCGTGCTTGGACCAGTGTTGCAGCCAATTGGGCAAGTCATCAACCCCACTAACTTGAATAACTTGATTGAATTAGCGCAGGATAGGGAAAACCCAGCCTCACTTGAAAGCTTACTCCGCATTAATCTAGACCTGATACACCAAGCTGGCTACGCGATGCAGCGCCAAGGGCTTGCGTTGGGCGGCGATATGGAAGCTGCGAGCAAACAACTCGAAAAATGCCTGCGGCAAATTCTTGACTTAGAAAACTTAGATAAAAAAATAGGACTTTCCGGCAAAAAGATTGCGCCGCTCCTAAGCAAGGCTTTGCAAGAAATCGATCCGCGGGCTAAGTTTGTATTGCTTATCTGGAATTTCCTTAGCAATTTGGCTGGTCCTGCTAATGAAGCAGAGAACACGCAAAACGCGCGACGCTTCTTAGATGAAGAACCAACTTCACAGTTGGTGACGGAAACTCTAAAGGGTCTAGGTTTTGGCGATTACGAAGCTTACAAAGCCTGCCAAGCTATAAAATGGATGTTGATCAACACGAACTGGCTAACCGAAAAAGATTTGACGCCAAGCAAGCTTCTAGAGCAGTGGCTGCAGGATGAGCAATTCAAAGAATATCTGGAATTAAACGAGTATAACCAGGTATATTGGTTCAACAAAGAGAAATTCGAGTCGATGCTTTGGTACATGCACATTGCCACGATTTTACGTTATGCATCTGATCCAAGCATTTCTTCGGTTGAACAAGTTGAAGCTATCTTGCGGGTAGAGCCTATTTTCGATGCGCTGCAAAAAGCTTTTGCGCAATCCGAATTCCGGCTCGATCAACTCCAAGCAGCGCTGGATTAAGCGGCTTTCTCAGCCTGAGCGCGCATCATCGTCTGAGAGAAGACGGTATCTCCCCTCAGGCTTGTCTTTTCGCTTTGCACGCGTTGGAGCAAATCGGTAACAACCGACCTAAGCTCGGCGCCAGTTGCCCGTTCGGTCAGGTAAACCGCTTTAGCGGCATAGGCGATATTGTTTTGCGGTTCTAAGCGGTAGAACTCATCATGGAAAAATCCGCAAGAAGTGAACATTCGCTGCCGTTCATATTGCGCCGAGAGCAAATCTTGAACGATATTCAATTCCATTGACGTGAGCCTTCTCCCTGAAAGCTGGTAACACAAATCTTGTAGTGTGCGCTTGCCCCAAAGTACCTCGATGTATCGATGCCGAAGCTCCCACGGTTCGGGAAAAATGGGTGAGAGCGTTTGCACATAAAGTGTATCCAGGATTACTGCGGTGCGGTCAAGGGCATCCCTCAGGGCTCCTTTCCAGACAGCGTTCGGTGTGCACCCACAAGCTTGTTTCCAACGATCTACACCATGCATACAGGACCAGGAAGAATTTTCCACGAGTCGAGCTTTGATAGTTACCTCATGCTCTTGCAGCCACTTAGCCGGATAAGTCCATTCGATATTCCTACGCGTGCCGGCACCGTCCATCAGATAAGAAAGGAAATGATCTCTGAATGGTTGATGATGCCCATAAAGCTCACCATCGCTGGCAATCAGCACCAATTCATTGGGGTTATCAGGGCGGATGCGGAGAAGATTATCCAAAAAGAGGTCGCCATTGACCGTTGCGCTTGGATTAAAACTAACCTGAGTGCTCATTTCCTGGTCATAAGTAAATACGATAAATGGTGTCCGCCCATTAGGCAAATCGATCAGAAAAGGACCCCGGCTTGTCTCTTCCGGAATTACTTGCCACGGGGCTAAAATTGTAAATTTAATGCCGCAATCTGAGAGAACGCATAGTGTTTCTAGATCGACAGCAGTTTCGGGCAGCCATAGCCCATCTGGTTTATGCCCAAAGCGGTAATAAAAATCTTCTATCCCCCAGCGCACTTGGGTGATTTTATCTTCTAAGGTGGCTAAAGGCATGATGAGATGGTTATATCCCTGTGCCATCCCATTCCCAACCCCAAAACGGTGGTAATTCTCCTGCTCCTGCTTGATGATCATATCGCTCACTCCAGGATCAAAGTCAGCTAACCAATTGAACAAGGTGGGGCCAACGTTGAAACTGAGTTTCTCAAAATTTCTCGCTTTGGCGTTAGGTTGATAACACTCAAAAAGTATTCGCTCATTCCAATTCCTGAATGGTTCTGCGCCAGTTTCGTCAGGGATATAGTTTGAAAAGGGGTCTTCTCGCGGCGGTTGATAAAAATGACCATGAATGCAAATCTTCATAATTTTTCTTTAAATTCCTTTTGTCTGTGGAATTAAGTAATCAATGTTCTGATGGAATCTTGCAGGATTTATACCAAAAATGCGCGGAATGGAATCCAATGCACAAATTTGATTTTCAATAAAATAATCCATCCAATAAGCTGTGCGGGGAAAATCATGGTGCAAGCTTCGTATCAAACGCAACCAACGTTGCAATTGGTTCGTATTCACAGCAAAAAAACTGCGTTTCTTTCGCAGTTTTTGAGCAATAATTTGTAGGATTTCTAGCAAAGTGAGATATTCAGGTCCACCGATTTCGATGATGCTGTTTTCAGTTGAAGGCATATCCGATGCCCATAACATACAGGTCACCAGATCTCGTACCCATAAAGGCTGTAAGTTGACATTGCCATCGCCAAGGATTGGAACACGACCAGGAAAATAGCGGATCCAGCGAGCTAAGTTTTCTGAAAAAACATCTTCTTTTCCATAAACAATACTGCTGCGAATAATGGTATATGGGATGCCAGTTTCTTTAATGATGTGCTCTGCAATTCCTTTGGCTTTCAACAGATCAAAAGCCGAAGCGCGATCTGCGCCTAAATGGCTCAAGTAGATAAATCTTTTTACGCCAGCCACTTTTGCCGCATGGACAAAACTTTCGATTTCTCTAATTTCAATTTGTTGGAGGTCAATGTTCGCGGTGCTCTGATCGGCTAATGAAATGAAGTAAACCACATCAACATCCTGTAGAACAGCTTTCAGCCCTCGTTCATCCGAAAACGCGCAGATAGCAGCGTCAAATTGGACGCTTTTGGGAAGTTTTAACGTGGGTTCTTCGGGATGAATTAACAACCGAATGGGACGGTCACTTTCTAAGCACTGATTGAGCAATTCCATTCCTATAAAGCCGGTACCACCAGTGATTAGAATCATCCGCGACATTATAGCATAATAATATGACGATTTATGGCATATATCTTGCATCATCATAGCTGAATTTGCAATTAAGTATAGGAAAAGCCATGAACAAACGACTGGGATTTCATTACTTTCAAGATGTCAACCACTACCAGGTCCGGGATCTCAATCTTTGGTTGCCAGAGCTGCAAGCGCTCAATGCCGGCTGGCTCGTCATAAAAAGCTCAACCACCCAGGCAATACCAGAAGAATTTATTACGGGTTTAGTTCAGGGAGGTATTCAACCAATCATTGACTTTGACATGCGGATCAATGACAATACTAAACCTGATGATTTGTCAGTACTGCTCTCAGCCTATGCGCGTTGGGGCGTTAAATATGTAGTTTTCTTTAGAAGCCCGAACGTAAAATCATCATGGCTGGAAGGTACTTGGTCTCAGGGAGATCTGGTTGAACGGTTTTTAGATCGGTACTTGCCATTTGTGCGCATTGCAGAGCAAAACAATCTTATTCCGGTCTTTCCTCCTTTACAGCCAGGTGGTGACTATTGGGATCTTTCCTTCTTGAAAAAGGTTTTGCAATTAGTTCAACAGCGGCGCTTGCTTGACTTTACTGCTAATTTACATATGGCTGTCAGTGGTCAGACCTTTTCTAAATCTCTTACATGGGGCAAGGGCGCAACAGCGAAGTGGAAAGCCCCACGCCCATACAGCAAAACTGAAATTGGCGAGCAGGATCATCAGGGAATCAATACTTGGGAATGGTACCGAGATCTTATAAAGTCCACCCTGAACATCACCCCCAAAATGTTCTTATTTTGGTTTGGAGCAGCCAGTATCGAAAAAAACCAGTTAGACCCTGCGCTTAACTTTGAAGATTTGGTGAAGTTGGCAAACTCAGACCCTGCCAGTGCAGAGAACGAAAATAGCTTACCCGAGGAAATTATAGGTTGCTTGCTTTGGCTGCTTAGCTCAAATGAGGCTGATTCACTGGAAAAAGCAGCGTGGTTTGATGAACAAGGCAATCCAAAACAAGAGACGGTTAGTCTTTATAAAAAACAAATCAAAGAAACATCCAAGAAAAATGAGGAATACCCAGTCGCAGATCGCGTCGCACAATGGTTGTATCCAATCGACCATTATTTGCTATTACCCTCCTATGACTGGGGAATCCCTGAGAATATATTAGATCGCGTCCGTCCAATTATCCGCGAGGCTCGGCCAACAATTGGTTTCTCGCTGATTGAAGCAATGAACGCGCGTAAGGTTACCGTTTGGAACGAAGATTCAGCTTTTAGCGAGCATGACCTCCAAATGCTTCGAGAAGCTGGATGCCAAATAGATGAGAAAGTTGTAAATAGCGTCAGGATTACCGCCTGATAATATACCCGAGGTGAAACAATGAGCACTAATCCTTCTTATTCTTCAAGAACCCCGATCTCTAGTCCGCAACCCAAAATTGTAGTCATGGGCTTAGGCGGCGGTGGTTGTAATGCTATCAATCGGATGATTGAGAGCGGAATGCAAGGAGTTATCTTTGTTGCTTGTAATACCGACTCACAAGTGCTGAGAACTAATCTAGCACCAAACAAGATCCAATTAGGTCCTAAAGCTACGCGCGGCTTAGGGGCAGGCGGCATCCCTGAAATCGGTGAAGCAGCTGCAGAAGAAAGCTACCGCGACCTTGCTGCTGTTATGGACGGCGCTGAAATGGTCTTCCTCACGGCAGGGATGGGAGGGGGTACAGGCACAGGGGCTATCCCTGTTGCAGCTAAAGTGGCAAAGGCGGTAGGCGCAGTTACGATCGCTATCGTTACGAAACCCTTCTCCTTCGAGTTGGGTAAACGGCAAAAAAATTGTGAGCTTGGTTTGCAAAAGCTGCGCCAGTTTGCAGATACACTCATCGCAATCCCTAACGATAAGCTGATCCAGGTAGCCCCGCGTGATTTACCGTTAGAAATGGCGTTTACCTTGGCTGACGATGTGCTGCGTCAGGGCGTACAGGGCATTTCTGAGCTTATAACAGAAACTGGACTTATTAACGTTGATTTTTCGCATATCAAGAGCGTTATGCAGCGTGGCGGTGGCTCCCTTATGGCTATCGGCACGGGCAGCGGCCCAGACCGGGTCAAACAAGCCATCGAAAAAGCGTTACACCATCCCTTGCTCGATGAAATTGATCTCTACTCCGCCACAAATATGATCGCGAATTTCACCGGCAGCGCAAACCTTTCCTTCCGCGACGTAACCGACGCTTTACAAATTCTCCAAGAAGCCTCCGGATATCATGCGGATATTATTCCTGGTGTTATCACCGACCCGCGCATGGAGGACCGCGTACAACTCATTCTGATTGTGACTGGAATCGGCAATAAGCCGGGAGAGATGAGGGAAAATAAATCGCATGATGTCCCTTTTGAACAAAAGACGGTCTTAGAGAGCCCCACTGAATGGAACACAGAGAAAAACAAATCTGACAAAAGCACAAAGTTTCAAGATTTCAACGAAATTAACCAGGAAGATTATCTAACCAAGGTGGAGCCGGAAAACAATTTAGATGTACCCGCTTTTCTTAGGCGGCGTTCATACCAATCAAGATGAATCAAAGGGTAAAGTCATGGATTCCGCAGCAATAAATAAGGTTTGCCAAAGTGTCTACGCTCGTGTTCCCGCACTTCAAGGAGTCAAACCTAAGGTTAGTGCCCAAGGAAGTAGATATTTATTGATTTTTACAAAAACCAATAAACTTCCAACAGGGAAAGCTTTGGAACAGACAGTACGGGTCGTAGCGGATGAGGAAGGAAACATCATAAAAATGTCTTCTTCCAGAGGATAGAAAGCCGAATGATGAACCTGTTCAAAACATTAGAAATCCATTTTTGGAACTTATTGCTGCCAATAGGGAAAAGAGGGCATGAACGTAAAGAGGCGATTGCCCCACCCCTTTCCGCTCCAGATGAAGTGCGCTTGGAATACTTGGCTCAGAGTGCACAGCAGGTCATAGATCCTGAGCCAATCCGTTCAATATTATCCCAGCAATCCAGAGAAGTTGATCTAAGCTCTCAGCCAACCATAAAAATTGAAAAGCGAGGGGGACAAAGTTCTATCTATTTTGGCGCAACAGTTCCAACAAAAGCGATTAAACAAAAAATCAAGCAGGGGGAAGCATTTATGTTAGTTATATCTTCTTTTCTGGGGCTGGTTATTGGTATCCTGATAGCATTTTTTGTAAAGTAGACAGTTTTCTAGCACGAATAGTAATCAAATTATAGTATTGTTAGTTGTTAAATAATGGCTATGCGCAATGCTCCTGGCTAAGTCTTATGCATCCTTATAAACATGTATATTATGTCTTTTTCATGTATAATTCAGCCACTAATAATTAATGTATGAGGTCCGGAATGGCAGTACCGCAAAACAATTCAAATGACGAGCACTGGAATAATTTCACGGTCACAGACGTAGACTTACAAGATTTACTGGCTTACCTTTTTGAAACGGAAACCCCTCTTACTATCGAAAGTTTAGCCAGAATCCTTGTCCAGAATCGCCTAGAACGTGAAAGAAAAGCACTCGAAGAACGTCAAAAGACCCTAGGCAAAGTTTATCTCCCTAAAGAACAATACACGCCCGGGGAACAAATAACGTTTCCAAATCTGGATTGGAAAAGCGGAACGGTTAGTGCTGCCAGGCAGGGGAACAACCCTGAAATCGGGGACTTTAAGGTGATCACCGTTGAATTTGAGGACGGTGAAGAACGTGAATTTGCAGCTGAATTAGCAGAGCATCCCCTTAATACCCAACGTAATAAGGTTGATTCTAGCGTTGATCAGACAGTTGAAACGGTGCTCAAAACCTATGGGGCAGTTATCAGGAAAAAGCTGCGGGTAGCGCTTGAGGAGCAAAGCGATATCGTTCGTATCGGCGGAACGTGGTTCCCAAAGTCTTTGCTCATCGATATCAACCAGGGTTACCTTAACCTCGCTGAAGCCTTGTTGGATGCCCAAAAAGGCGGACCAATGAGTCCCGAAGAGTTGCTCAAGCAAATGGAACTCGACCAGACAGATAACTTGAAGCTTTTAGAATTCTCGCTCAACTATGCTATGCAAGAAGATCCACGCTTTGATGAGGTTGGAACAAGCGGCAAAATTGCCTGGTTTTTACGCCGTTTCGAACCTGAAGAGGTTCGTGAAGTCCCGCTTTATTTACGGGTTGAACCTGAAGTTACAGAACTTCCGGAAATTTCCGAGGACACGCTCAAGATGATTCTCAGCTTAAATGATGAGCTGACCCTAAGCGAAATTTCAGAACCTGAGGAACGAATTACCCAGACTTCTATTGTCCTAAACTATCCCCATTGGCGTACGGGCACGCTCCCGATTACCCCCGCTACAGCTCAAATTTTCCCAACAGCTTTGGAAACAGAACACGTTAAATTTACACTCATGGATCCACAGAATGGTGAAAGGATTTCTGCCTGGGTTGTTCGTCCTTACCGGTATGTCTTCGGTCTACGTGAGTGGTTCGAAAGACAAAACCTCATTCCTGGGAGTATCATAGAAATTGCTGCCACCGAAGACCCCGGTGTCGTAAAAATCCTTCCGCAGAAAAAGCGCTCGAATAAAGAGTGGATCAAGACCGTCTTGGTCGGTGCAGACGGCGGTTTGGTTATTGCATTGTTGCGGCAGCCAATTTACGCAGGTATTCATGATCGCATGGCTATTGCTATCCCGGATGTCGCTTCCCTCGATAATTTATGGAACCAACGGCGCTCTAAAAATATCAGCCTGAAATCAGACGTAAAACGCATGATGGCTGAGCTCTCTAAGCTAGACAATCAGAGGCATGTCCACTTTATCGATTTGTACGCATCGATTAATGTTATCCGCCGCACACCACCTTTTGATCTTTTAGCAGTCTTATCGAAAAGCAACGAATTTATTCATGTTGGGGATAATTATTACAACTTGGCAGAAACAGACTAACAGGAGATTAAATGGATTCTAAGTTCTCAAGCCTAATCAAACCCACGCTGAACACAAAGTTTAGAGTTGATTTTGATTGGTGGAAAAATCAGGACCAAAACTGGAAAGTCTACCTCCAATCCTTTCTCTGCGAGGAACATAAAAAAATCTTAGCAAACTTTAGCTACGAAGATCAAATTGACTTGGTCAATCCACAGACCGGCGAGGTTACAAGAGAAGACGCCCTTCTCTACACGCTCATTAATCACTGTGCCCGCCAACCCGATTTTCTTTCTGAGAACACTGCCTTAGTCGACTCCATCTTTAAAATCTTTTTGGTCAATCAAAATCAGCCGCTAACGCCGATTGAGCTTTCTAAGCTCATTAATCGACCCGCAGATCTAATTCTCAGAACGATAGGCTCCGGAAAAGTTTATCGAGGAATAAAACCTATATAATTCGCCCAGTTTGTTATACAATAAGTTTGGAAGCCCTTGTAGCTCAATGGACAGAGCAGCAGCCTTCTAAGCTGTTGGTTGCAGGTTCGAATCCTGTCAAGGGCGCCTCTGGCTATAAATCGATAGATTATCTAGTGAAGCCATCTTGAACTTGCAAGATAATATCTAAAAACGAAAGGAGCAAGAAAATGAAATTTGTAGCACGTTGGTTAGCCGTTTTTCTGGCACTTTTGGTAGCTGCCTGGTTAGTCCCTGGGATTCAGGTCAGCGAGGGTAGCTGGGGTGCTTATGCAGTGATGGCTTTGGTGCTTTCCTTGCTAAATGCGACCTTATTGCCCCTCCTTAAAGTTGCATCGTGCGGGATGATTATTTTAACCTTAGGCTTATTCAGCTTAGTCTTAAATGCAGCGGTATTCATGTTAGCCTCTTCAATTACTGTAAACTGGTTTAATTTAGGTTTTCACGTGGAGAACTTTTGGGCTGCTCTTTTAGGCTCGATTATTGTTTCGATAGTAAATACCTTAGTCAGCCGGGCTTTGGTCGAAGATTGACCATGAAAGCCCCTTTTAAAGAATAAAATGCCGGCAATAAGCCGGTATTTGTTTTTCTGATTTCACTGTCAAGGCTAATTAGAAATGTCCTAATGCTGGCAATTTAGAAATGTCCTATTCGGTTGATAAAGTTGTCAGTATAGGTTTGCCATTGATCTTCTTTCCATAGGTCCTCCAGGGGTGATTATAAGCAGGGACTATAGGTTGAGCTTTGGTCGACTTAGAGGAAACAATCGTCCCTTGTTTAGGTCTCCTTTCAATTTCTTTTAGGGTGAGCAAATTGCCATTGAACCAAGCAGAGATTGCCCCAGAAGAGTCACACGTAATCAAGACTTCCTGTTTGGCATAGTAATATGCCGAACGCTTGGTCACGATTTGATAATCCTTGTTACCATAGTGGATCAGCAAAGTTTTGGTAATTTTGCGGAAGTCATGGATCGAGAACAGGAAGTCCAAGTCTTCGGTTTTATCCAAAGGGCGATGGCAGTCGAGGTCTGAGACGGGAACCACCGCAAACCTGTGGTTATAGTCGCGAATGAACTCAGGGAGATACTGGTTAGCTTGTGTGTAGTCACTGATGCCCAGCAATCGCATTTCTTTGATCAGGCGATCTTGAAGGGTCTCATTGGCTCTCTCCACCCGCCCCTTAGCTTGGGGGGAATTGGCGCAGATCAGCCCAATATCTAAGGCAGTCAGCGCTCTTTGAAACTGAGTAACAGGCTCCTTGCTGACATTTTCCTTGTGATTGTCGCGGAATACACTGAAACGATCGCTATAGAAGGCAATGGGAAGGCCGTGCTCCCTAAAGTAACGTTTACACAGGTCTCCATAGCCAAAAAAGCTTTCTTCAGGCACAAATTCTGCCGCTAAGATCTCACTGGTGGCATCATCTAC
>DAOUFK010000022.1:0-21051 GCA_034430095.1 Candidatus Mesolinea sp. | reverse complement strand
TTGGGTCTGTTTCGCTCACCGTTCACCTCGGTAACATTTTCTTTTGACCCAACGATTCTATTTCGGTAACATTTTAGATGAACTAACACGAATAATTGACATTAACTTATAAAGTAGGTAAACTAAGATTTATAATGTTCTGACCTAAGCCAAAGGAGCAGAAATGGCTGAACAAAAATTCCTCATCACAATGCGCTCCGGACCAATCCCGGGCTCCAGTTATTATATTGAGAAAGACGAAGTCTACCTCGGCAGAGACCTGAGCAACGACTTACCCGTCCCCGATCCCGAAATCTCCCGCCGGCATGCACGCTTCTTGCGCAAACCTGACGGCATTTACATCGAAGACTTGGGCTCCACCAACGGGACTTTCGTCAATGGCGTGCGGCTTACTGGACCACAGCTGCTGCAGAATGGCGATCTGATCACCTTAGCCGAAAATACCGTAATGAGCTTCGAGGTCAAAGAAGAAACTACACAACCACTGCGCGTGAGCACGCAAACCTTTGAACCTGGGCTTTATGAAGTGCCTAAGCCCGCACCCGCTGCCAAGAAAGAATTCGAGCCCGTTGCAGCGCCCATGCCGCAGCAACCCGTTGCACAAGCTCCTAGCGTGGAAAAGCCCAAAAAGGGCATGGGCTGGTTTGCAACCCTCCTGCTTGTGTTGCTCATCGTGATCGTCATCGTTGCACTCGTACTAATCTTTATGCCAGCATCATGGTGGTGCGCGCTAACCTTCAACCAGCTGCCCGGCTGCCCCATTTACTGATAACCCTATCCTCACTTTCCTAAGGCTGATGTTTCCATCAGCCTTTTTAGGTTGGGATTTGAGTGGATCGTAGGGGAAATTGAAAAATCGGCTTAAATTTTCGATTTAAGGCAATATCACAAGATGTTTTTACATAAACTTGCTTTTCAATAATCCCGCTGTTTTTACGTCTAAGGGCAAAAATGCCTTTTAAGGGGTATAATAATAAGGTTAGCGATTAATCAAACGACGAGAAAAGATATGTCCGAAGAACCTGAAAATCCTGAAATCCCTGAAAACGATAACTCCGGCAGCTTGCAGCAAGTCGATATCGACAGCCAAATGCGCTCGGCTTATCTCGATTACGCCATGAGTGTGATCGTGGCACGTGCCTTGCCCGATGTTCGCGACGGTCTCAAGCCTGTCCATCGGCGCATTCTTTATGCGATGTGGGATATGGGCAATCGTTCGAATGCCCCCTATCGTAAGTCTGCCCGTATTGTTGGCGAAGTATTGGGTAAGTATCACCCGCATGGCGATGCAGCCGTTTATGACGCGATGGCGCGCATGGCGCAAGATTTTTCCATGCGCTACCCGCTCGTTGACGGTCAAGGCAACTTTGGCTCGATCGATGGGGATTCGCCGGCTGCTATGCGCTACACAGAAGCCCGTTTAGCCCGCACCGCCGAGGAACTCCTGCAAGACTTGGATAAAGAAACGGTGGATTTCGTCAATAACTTTGATGGCTCCCTGCAGGAACCGGAAGTGCTGCCCGCACGTTTACCCAACCTGCTGATGAATGGCTCCAGTGGCATTGCCGTTGGAATGGCAACGAACATTCCCCCGCATAACTTGCGAGAGCTGGTCGCGGCGCTTAACCTACTCATTGACCGATATGATGAGATTGATGAAGTAAGCGTGGAAGACTTGATGCAAGTCTTGCCAGGTCCGGACTTCCCCACCGGTGGCATCATCGTTGGTGATGAAGGTATCCGCCAAGCCTATAGCACTGGACGCGGCAGGCTGATTATGCGCGGCGTTGCAACGATTGAGGAAACTAAATCGGGGCGCTTTGCGATCATTATTACCGAGATACCTTATCAACTCAACAAGACCAACTTGATCGAGCGTATAGCCGCATTAGTACGCGAAGGCAGATTAGATGCTATTGCCGATATGCGGGATGAATCCGATCGGCGCGGGCTGCGCATTGTGATCGAGCTCAAGCGCGGTACGCAGCCTAAAAAAGTGCTCAACCAGCTATATAAATACACACCACTGCAATCCACTTTCGGCGTGCAAATGTTGGCTCTGGTGGATGGGGAACCCCGCATGCTGACGCTTAAACGCGCCCTGACCCACTACCTCGAGCACCGTCAAGTCGTGATCACCCGCCGCTCGCTCTTCGAGCTGGACAAAGCCAAAAAACGCGCCCATATCTTGGATGGCTTGCTAATTGCCCTGGCTAACTTAGATGAGGTGATTAAGACCATCCGTGAATCACATGATGCTGAAGTGGCAAAGACTAATTTGATGGAACGCTTTGGGCTGGATGAGGTACAAGCGCAAGCTATCTTGGATATGCAACTGCGCCGCTTAGCCGCGCTCGAACGCCTCAAGATCGAAGACGAACACAAGGAAGTCATGGCGCAAATTGCCGGGCTGGAGGAATTACTTGCCAGCCCGCGTAAGATTTTAGAGGTCATTCGCACCGACCTAAACGAGGTTGCGGAAAAGTATGGTGATGAACGCCGCACGCATATTGCGCACGACTTAGATAATGACCTCTCGGATGAAGCCTTGATTCAAGATGAGGCTGTCTTTGTCTCGATTACGGAGCGTGGTTATGTTAAGCGCGTGTCAGAAAGTGCCTACCGCGCTCAAGGGCGTGGAGGGCATGGCGTGATCGGTCAAACAATGCGCGAAGAGGATGAAATCTTATTCTTTTTACGCTGCAACACCTTAGGCACTCTGCTCTTCTTCACCGATAAAGGCAAGGTTTATTCCGAGCGGGTGTTCGAACTGCCAGAAGAAAGCCGCCAGGGACGTGGCATCCCGCTCGTGAATATCATCAACTTAGAGCCTGAGGAAAGCGTAACGGCAGTGGTCGCCGTGCCAAATTTCTCAGTTGCGGAATACTGCACCATGGCAACACGTCATGGTCGTGTTAAACGTATTGCTCTATCAGAATTCGAGAGCGTGCGTCCTTCAGGTTTGATTGCCATTCGGCTGGAGCCAGAAGACCAATTAGGCTGGGTATGCCTGACCACCGGTAACGATGATGTCATCCTAGTCACACGGCAAGGAAAAGCCCTGCGCTTCCACGAAGATCAAATCCGCCCGACCGGGAGGAATACCATGGGCGTGACGGGCATTCGTCTGCACAAAAACGATGCCTTGGCTTCGATGGAAGTGGTGGAGCCCAATGGTTTCTTGCTGGTGTTGACGGAAAAAGGTAATGGTAAACGCACGCCTTTGGATGAATATGTCCCTAAAGGGCGTGGCACCTTAGGCGTAGCAACAATCAACCCGAGAGCTCTTGCGCAAATTGGTCAAGTTTCTCAGGCGCGTGTGGTCCAAGAAGGCGACGAGGTTACTCTAATTTCCGCTGCTGGGATTGTACTGCGCACCAAGGTGGCATCCATTCCAGTTCAAGGCCGCGCCACGCAAGGCGTTAAGGTGATGGTCTTGGATGAAGGCGACTCGATTGCAGCCGTCGCACGCATCCCTGCAGAGAAGCCGATCGCGCCTCAACTCGATGAAGAGCCATCGGAGAGTTCCCCCACATAAGCTTTGGAGCGGCTGCCGTCTTCTGCCTCCACCCATAAGCCGCCATCCTGGTCAATTTCCAACAGGCGCACCCTTCGGGGGGCGCCTGTGTTCTCCTCCAGCGTTACCCACTCTCCCCTAAAGGCAAGTTTCGCGTTTTTTGCACGAATAAATACATCTGTAACCAGGTTTTTGCGGGTTTGGTCCAGCATTATGAGTAGTTTCTCCAACAGTTCCAGTGGGTGAGGAGCAAAGCCAGTTTCAGCTTCCAGGCTGGTGGCGGGATAGCGCAGCGCAGCCTCTGGTGGGATGGCGCCGCGTGCCAAGTTGACCCCCATACCTAAGATGACAGCTTGCAGTGCCTGCCCTTGCCAAAGCGCTTCCATCAAGACGCCACAGATTTTCTTACCATGCACAATCACATCATTAGGCCACTTAATCAGCCCCTGCAGCTGATAATACTGAGCTAAAACGTCCACCAGTGCGCTGCACCCTAACAGACTGAAACGTGAAAGAAAGCCAAGCTCCTCTATGCTCAACCGTAACAGAAGGCTGAAGGTGAGTGAGGAACCTGGGCAGGAAAACCACTCTCTACCCTGCCTGCCTTTGCCAGCCGTTTGGTGGTGCGTAAAAACCACTGTGCCGTCCGGCGCTCCGGCATCAGCTAAAGCTAAGCAGATATCGTTGGTTGAACCAGCCTCTTCGAGGATATGGAGAGTAAAGCCAGGGGGTAATTGCATCGCCGTTAAGGAGCAGAATTTTTCGGCACCGAAAAGCAAATGCGGCTGCCTTCCTGATAGGTCTCATCGACCCAGATTTTACCCCCATGGGCTTTGATGATTTCGCGGCAAAGGTAAAGCCCTAAACCAGTACCTTTGGTCTTTTTTGCCACCTCATCCGAGCGGTAAAAACGGTCAAAGATATGGGGGATATCACGCGGGTCGATGCCCGGACCGTGGTCGCTGACGCACACCACCACATCCGTTGGGCGCACCTTGCCGCTGATGCGAATTTCGCCTGGAGGCGAATACTTGATGGCATTGTTGATCAAGTTCGAAATTACTTGGCGGATGCGGTCTTCATCTGCCACCACTGACGGATAATCTTCAGGAAAATCCACCACAAGGTGGTACTCAGGCGCTTGCGTCTGAAAGCGCGGCACCAAGGACTTAGCAATCACTGGGATAAAAATTTCTGATTTGCGGATGCTCAAGCCGCCCGCTTGCAAACGGGTAGCATCCAACAGGTCTTCAACCATGGCAGTGAGGTGATCGGCTTCTTCCTCGATCACCGCTAAGCTCTCTTGCACCACTTCCCGGTCCCACTGCACGTCCTCCCGGCGGAGGGTGCTCACATAACCCTTGATTAAGGCAATAGGCGTTTTGAGTTCGTGACTAACCACAGAAATAAAGCTGTTTTGCATCTCCTCTGCCGTGCGGAAGCGGGTGATATCGCGCACAGAAGCAATAATATTGAGCAGCTCCCCTTCTTCCGAGAATAAAGGGCCGTAAGTGATGCCCACCGGCAGTGTGTCGCGCGTCACCTTGCGAATAAGGTCACCTTCTAAGTATTGGTGTTCTTGGGCTGTGCTTGGCCAAATTTCCTTGATAGCCTCTTCTATGCGTGTGCCTTGCGGCGGTTTTGCCCACTCAAAAACTTCCTGAATGGGTTTGCCAATGCAAGCCTCTTCCTTAATCTGCAGCATGTGCTCTAGGGAACGGTTCATCCGCTCAACTGTCAAATCCGGCTTGAGGATCAGGATGCCATCAGCTACCGAGTCGAGTAGCGCCTCCAAGCGCAGGGATTGTTCCCGCGTTTGGTTAAAAAGGCGGGCATTGCGCACCGCGATTGCAGCTTGGTTAGCAAAACTGGTGAGCACAGCGCGGTCGTTGGCTGAAAACGCGCCGCGGTAATTGCGGAAAACATAAATCTGCCCAATAAACTCCTTCTGGAAGATCATATTGATGCCCACGCCCGTGATCATGCCCATACTGACTTCGCTGAGCATGCGGTTAATCTCCGGGACGTAGACCTCATCGTTCTCTTCGTTTACCGAAGGTAAGGATTCCAACCACCGTTGGATGTAATTGAGCAAAGCTTCTGGCATGCCCTCATGCACAGCAATGTGCCAACCCCGCTTCTCGTCCTTGAGGGCAATGAAGCCGGCATGACCAATAAGCATCTCGATGGCGATGCGTAGGATGCGCTGCAGCAACGCCTGAAGATCGAGCTCTTCGGTCAGCAGGCGCGAAATCTCGAGCAGGTAATCCCTTTGGCGAACGCGAAAATCAGGCAGCATGGCTCTATTTTATCGCATGTTGTGCGAATATTACGCTATAGAGAGAATACTGAGACCTAAAGGTCAAATGCCTTGCAAGGTGAGGAGAGTGCGTAGCCTATCCGTTGGGTACCATGCGAAAACAGAGTCTTTTGTTCTCGCCGGTCTCCTTTTTCCCTGTTCTCGCTGGTGTCCTCAGTGCGGAGCCTCCTGTAAGGACCAGCGAGAGAATTTGACCGCAGGTCTCCGTTGGTAAAACATTATTGAGACCTAAAGGTCAATTGCCTTGCATGGTCAGGAGAGTGCGTAGCCTACCCGCAGGGTACCATGCAAGAACAGCCCCCCATTGTTGTCGCCGGTCTCCTGAGTGCACAGCCTACCCGTAAGGTACCGTGCAAGAACAATCACTTTCAAACAAGCGCGTGATCTCTCTCCGCCAAGCTGATGGCTTCATCCAAAATGAGCATGGCTTCATCCACCTCACTTTTGCTGGTCGAAAGCGGCGGCGTCACGCGGATGACGCTTTTGCCGCAGCCCAGCAGTAGCAAGCCACGCTCAAAAGCCTTATAGACCACATCATCGCGCAGGCTCTCCGCCGGTTGCTTGGTCTCCCGGTCGTGGACAAACTCAACGCCCAGCATGAAGCCCTTGCCGCGCACATCGCCAATGCTGGCGTGTTTGGCTTGCAGCTCTTCTAGGGCGTCTTTGCAATATGCCCCGACCACGCGTGTATTCTCCAGATATTGCTCTTCGATCAATTGGATGGTCGCGAGCGCAGCTGAGCAGGAAACAGGGTTGCCGCCAAAAGTGTTGCCATGCGAGCCTTTAGGCCAATCCATCAGCTCCTTGCGGGTAACCATAGCTCCTAACGGCATCCCTGAGGCAATCCCTTTGGCTGTGAGCAGGATATCCGGCTCCACGCCATAATGTTCGATCGCCCACCACTTTCCCGTGCGCCCCATGCCAGATTGAACTTCATCTACAATGAGCAAAATATCGTATTTGTCGCACAGCTTGCGCAAAGCCGGGAAAAAATCATCAGGTGGATAGATATAACCGCCTTCCCCTTGGATAGGTTCAACCAGGATGCCAGCCACATCCTCGCCAGGCAGCAGCCTTTCTAAGATTTCTTCTTCGATGAAAGCAACCACCGTTTCGCCGTCGCCCATGCCAGGCCGGCGTTGCAGCACAGGGCGGTAAGGGTTGGGGAAAGGCACATGTACCACACCATTCATCAGTGGGAAAAAGCCATTCTTATAATGCGCTTTGCTTGCAGTTAAGGAGACTGCCCCCAAAGTGCGCCCATGAAAAGCGCCCAAAAAGCCGATAAACTGCGTACTGCCTGTGTGATAACGCGCAAGCTTAATTGCCGATTCGACACTCTCCGTACCAGAGTTAGTCATAAAGCACGCTGAAGGCCCGCTCCATGGGGCTATTTCTGCCAGCTTTTCAGCTAAAGCGATCCATTTTTCGTGGTAAAAATCGGAGGAGATATGGATAAACTTTTCGGTTTGATCCTGAATGGCTTTAACCACCTGGGGATGACTATGACCGGTCGAAGCCACTGCAATGCCGGCTTCAAAATCTAAAAAGCGGTTGCCATCTACGTCCCAGACCTCGGTACCGCGCCCGTGGTCCATTACGAAAGGGTAACCACGCGGGTAAGAGGGTGAAATGACAGCATTGTCGCGCGCAATTAGGGCTTGCGCTTTTTGTCCTGGTAAGTTTAGGGGTTGCATCGGTTCACTCCTTTTCGGAAAAGATTAAATTAAAAGGACCAACCACAGGTGAGCTTAGGTTGATCCTTAGTAAGTCATGTAAATATTATAACACGCTTAACGGTTAAAAACGATTCGCATTTCCAGAGTAGCTTGTTTGTCTAAGCGATAGGCTTTTCTGGTCGATAGCTGCGTAACTCTGCCACAAAAGTGCTGAGTGCTGAAATTTGCTCCAATCCTCTGCTTCTAAATCCCATAAAAATCGAGAGATAGCCCCGGAGAAGCCGCCTTTTTCCCTCCGAGTGTATTCGGTCCGCAAGCGTTTAATCTCATCTTGTTCATTACTCGCCATGTTATTCTCTCCTGCAAGCAAGCTTCGCCGGCGGCAGTTCTGCCTCACGGACGGATGTACGCCCAACCCTCAGCCTGACGGCGCACGAGCTCGCTCACCCCAGCTGGGACGATCTGACGCTCTTCCACCAACTCTTCCTCAGGGATCTCATAGAGGTGTATGGCATTCCGGCATAGCATCACATTGACGCCGCGAGCGGCAAGCTGACGTACACGTTCAGCGACAAGCTGATTATCTTTGCGGAAAGCCTGAACAGCCGGTCCATTGACCAACAGTTCAACTTCTAACTCCTCATAACGCATGTCGTCCATCAGGTTAACGATGTTGTTGAAAGCCAGCGTGATGCGCTTTTCGTCAAAATCATCCACATGAAAGATTACCTGATATTTCTTTTTCTCTCCAGCCATTGTCTGATCCTTTTCGGTAAGTATCTTCTGCTTACGCACAAACCCTTCAGAGTTTTACTGACTGCGTAACACCGCCCCAAATTCGCGTTCCAAAGCACGTACAATGCGATTGCGAATGGTCGCTGCATCCTTATCGGTTAGCGTGCGGTCGAAAGCCTGATAAGTCAACTGGTAAGCCATACTCTTCTTCCCTAGCCCAAGTTTTTCACCGCGATAAACGTCGAACAAGCGCACATTTACCAGTAGTTTCCCGCCAGCCTGGCGGATAGCTGCTTCCAGCGCAGCAGCTGAAACTTCCTCTGGTACGATCACGGCAATATCTTCGACCATTGCGGGGTAATTTGAAAGCGGCTGGTGCTCGAACTCCACCCGGCTGAGGGCTACGAGCAGGTCAGCATCCAACTCCGCAGCTAAAACCGGAAGAGCCTCAAATTCATAATGCTCCTGCACCATAGGGTGCAACTCTCCGAAAACGCCTAAGACCTGCTCGCCAGAGAGCACTTGGGCGCATTTACTTGGGTGAAAAGTAGGGTGTTCAGCCGGCTGAAAACTCACCTCAGGGAGATGCAAACCCCTGAGGAGTGCTTCCAGCAAACCTTTAAGGTCGAAGAAGTCTCGCTTTTCTAATGATTTGGTCTGCCAGGTAGGCATTTCCCGTAAGCCCGCTATCCCCACGGTCAGCCTCAATGCTTCACGGGGTAAAAGCTGCCCTTCCACAGGTAAGAATACCGGCCCAATCTCAAATAGTGCCAAGCTTGGGCGAAACTTGCTGTTATATTCCAGCAGCTCCAGCATCGTGGCAAGCCCACTGCGCCGCATGACCGTGCGGTCAGGTGAGATCGGGTTCTTGATACGCACATAAGCAAGGTCAGGATCCAATGCCTGGTTAGGGAGGATGCGCGCCTCTCGCTGTGGCGAGGTTTGACGGTAAGCCACTGTATCCTGAAGCCCTAAGCTCACCAGGATGTCGCGGATGCGCTCTTCGGTCTCTAGCTTCGTATCAAATACCGGCGCTGGCAGTTCAACGGCTAAGCGCTTTGAGGGGATGCGCTCGTAGCCATAGATGCGGGCAATTTCTTCCATTAGGCTGGCTTTGCCAATCAAGCCTTCACCGATATCCAAGCGAATCGGTGGGGTTTTAGCGGTGAGCTGACCGTTTTGTAAGGTGCAGGTAAAACCTAATCGCGTGAGTATGTTCGCTGCTTCTTCCAAGGAGATCTCTGCTCCTAAGCGGCTGATGATTTCCTCTTCTGTCAGGGTGACCACCGGGTCTTGCGGGGGGAGTGGATAGGCATCCAGAACCCCTTCAACAAGCCTTCCGCCACCCCAGGCGAGTAAACGCTGGAGGCATAGGCGCAATGCTTGCTCTGCAAGTGCCGGGTGCACGCCGCGGCTAAAGCGCCAGCCAGCTTCGCTAGGAATCTTTAGTTTACTTAAGGTCTGGCGGATGTTGATGAAATTCCAGGAGGCTGCTTCCAGCAAAACATGCTGGGTTTGCGCGCTAATACCTGAGTCCATCCCGCCCATAATCCCTGCCAAGGAGAGTGGTCCGATGCTATCTGCGACGACTTCCATGCTTTCGTCTAATGGCTGGGTCGTGCCATCCAGGAGGGTCAGCGTTTCGCCGGGCTGTGCTGTGCGCGTGATGATGCTGGGCGGGTTGCCGCCGGCACGTTTGCACAGCAATTCGTAGTCAAAAGCGTGCAGCGGTTCGCCTGTTTCCAACATGGTGTAGTTAGTAGCGTCCACCAAAGCATCGATAGGGCGCATACCCGCCAGGTTCAGCCGTCGTTGCACCCAATAAGGGCTGGGCTGCGCTTGCACATTCTCCACCATCCCAAGCATAAAGCGCGGGTTGAGCTCCGGGTTGCGTACTTCTAAGCTGACGCGTTTACTCAGCACATCCCCTTGAGGTAAGGGAATGCCTTCAGGTAAGTGCAGCTCTCGGCGAGTGACCGCAGCTAACTCACGGGCAACCCCAATCATAGAAGCATCGCGCACCATATTGGGTAGGATAGAAATATCAAAAACCGCATCACCCATATAGTCCACGAGCGGCGTTCCCACCGGTGCATCCGCATCCAGTATGATCACACCTTCGTGTTCATCCGAGATGCCGAGCTCTTTTTCGGAGCAAATCATGGAAAAGGACTCCACCCCGCGGATAACAGCCCGTTTGAGTTTGGTTAGCACTTGCCCGGGCTGGTGTCCATCGTAGAGTATGGCACCTTCGCGGGCATAAGCTACTTTGAGGGGCTGTGCGAGAGGTCCCTGCCCTTTATAGGGGTAGAGGTTAGGCGCACTGGTGAGGATAACCAACTCTTGCATGCCATCGTTAAGCCGGCAGAGAACCAAGCGGTCGGCATTGGGGTGCGGCAGTACTTCCAACACCTCAGCCACCACAAATTTTTCGCGGTCCCAAGAGATGCCTTCATAATTAAACTCATGCCGTTCAGCTTCAGGCTTCGGCAAACCCACCAGCCGAATGCCTTCCACCTCCAAACCAATCATGGTTAGGTAGTGAGCGATTTGCTCAATATTCAAGTCATCTAAGTCTATATAATCTTTGATCCAGCTTAAAGGTGCTTTCATCAGGTCCTCTCCAGCCTCTAAAATTGTTCCAAGAAGCGTACATCGTTATTGCGGAAGTGGCGGATATCATCCACGCGGTAACGCATAAGCGTGGAGCGGTCTATGCCCATGCCAGCGGCGAAACCCGAAAATTCCTGCGGGTCATATCCGCCGTATTCGAGCACCGTGGGGTGCACCATTCCACAGCCAAGGATCTCCAACCATCCGGTACCTTTGCACACATTGCAACCCTCTCCACCACACACAAAGCACTCCACGTCCATCTCAGCGCTCGGTTCCGTAAATGGGAAGTAAGAGGGGCGCAAACGTGTGCGGGCGTCTTTGCCAAAAGCCCGCGCTGCAAAATCAGTCAGCGTACCCTTCATATCGGCAAAAGTAATGCCCTTGCCGACCACCAGTACTTCCACCTGAATGAACTCAATCTCAGAGCGCGCCGTCAGCTGCTCATAGCGCATCGTTGTGCCGGGCAGGATGGCGCGAATATGTTCCGGCGCGCGCTCGCGCATGATATGAATCTGCCCTGGGGATGTGTGCGTGCGCAAGAGTACGCCGTCTTTATCGGTGTAAAAGGTGTCCCACATATCACGGGCAGGGTGGTATGGGGGCATATTGAGGTAGGTAAAATTGAAGTCATCTGTTTCCACTTCGGGCGAGCGGTAGATCTGAAAGCCCATATCCCGGAAAATCTGGCAGACTTCGCGCAAGGTTTGGTTGAGGGGATGCAGGCGGCCGCGCTGCACAGCTCTACCTGGCAATGTTACGTCAATACGCTTACTGGCTAAGGTGCGATCCAGCTCTGCCTGCCGCAGCTGCTCACTTTTGACGGCGTAAGCGCTCTCCAGCGCTTGCTTGACCGTGTTTGCAGCCCGCCCAACCAGCGGACGCTCTTCCGCAGGCAGCTTACCCAGATCGGAGAAGGCTTGTATCACGGGTGAGGATTTGCCTAAATGTGCAATGCGCCAGGCTTCTAATCCTTCAGGAGTTCTAACATCATCCAGAGCGGCGAGCGCCTCTTTTTTTTCATTTTCCAGCTGTTTTTCTCTATCTGTCATTTTTACCTCATCGCAACCTTATAATAACAGGCAATAAAAAAACCCGTCCGTTCAAGGGACGGGCAAATCTGCCGTGGTACCACCCTTGTTGGCTGCCTGTGCAGCCCACTCAAGGTATTCTATAACGGGAAACCCCGGTGCGGACTACTGATATTTCACCCGCACAACTCCCGAGGGAACTTCCTCCAGTGTTTGCCTGGTGCTGCTTTCAGTCTGGGGCAGCGCCTCCCTGATGGATCCTACTGGGCTACTTTCCTCGTTCTCCGTTGTTAGGGTAATTATAGGAATTTGAAGGTGCTTGTCAAGGCAGCCTTTAACGTGAGTTTAGTGTAATTTTGGGAGCAAGGCGCCAGTTTTCTGAGCATATTCCTGGTATTCAACGCCGAACTTGGCGAGCAAAGCCTTTTCCTCCGCATTAATGCGAACAACGAATGCAATTAATGCAAGTATAAAGAGAGCTAAACCCCACGGGCTGCTGACGATCAGGGCAAAGCCGAGCGAAAGAAGGAGTGCAGAAGTGTAAATAGGATGCCGAATGTGGGCATAAATCCCGGTCTTAATCAGGCTTTGCTCCGTGTTCGTGCCAGCTAAGGGCGACCAATTCCGGGCTAGTTCCTGCCTCGCCATTAGGTTGATGACGATGCTCAAGAGAATCACCACAAAGCCGGCAATGGTGAGCGGTAATTGATATTCTTTTCTGAGGATCACCAAGACTCCGCCAATCAATAATGCTAAATAAGAGCCGTAAATTAGGTAATAGGTATAGTCTTTGCCTTTAATGATGCTTGACCAAAAAGGGATACTCGCGCCAGATTTTCGAGAAACATATAACCCGCTGTAGTTATAGAGCAAAATAGCCAAGATATAAATAACCAAAACAATTTGAGTTGTTTCCATAGTTAATCCTCAACTTTTCACAAATTAACTTTGCCAAATCCTAGCCCAATGCCAAATCTCGCTAATCTTAATGCAATTTTAATGAGAAAGGAGCAAAAACTACACTTTTAAGTCGGTCTCTCCGACCGAGATAAGCGCAATAAGCAGCCAATTAGCCTTTGGGCACATCCTTGGGTGCTGTTCCGGGCTGGTTCTCAGTAGCATGCGCGGGGGCGCAATCCGTAAGCGGCGCACTGGCAGCCTGATTAGGCAGATCGGGGCTGATCATTGTTCGGTTCAGCGCGTCAATCTCCTTCATCGTCTCTTCCAACTCAGCGTCTTTCATGATCTTCTGAGGGAGCTCTTGGATCTCTTTCGAGGTGCCCACGATCTCTTGCCAGAGCTCGGACTTGCGCAGGTTGTAAATCCAACGGCCGGCTTTGTGCGCAAAATTAACGATGTCCTCCGGTCCAAACATCAACACTGCCAATACAAGGATAACCAGCAGCTCTAAAGGACCAATATTGAGAATTTCCATAGGGCATCAAAATAGAAAGAAAAGTGCGGATTTAGATTTGTACGTTTGTATCGTTATCCTTATTTTCTTCCTTTTTGTCGCCTTCTTCTTTCGGCTCATCTTCTCCGCTCAAGCCTTTGCGAAAAGAGCGGACGCTCTTACCAAGCTCTTCAGAAACCTTGGAAATGCGCCCCACGCCAAACACCAAGAGCACAATCACCAAAACGATGATAATTTCAGGAAGGCCAAATCTGCCACCAAACATAAAAACCTCCAGTTCTTTATTGCGCAAAGACGGACATTAATACGCTTAATAAGTATAACCCAAGCATCGGCGCCATTAGCAGCCCCATGTTGACAGGGTCAACCGTGGGAGTAATCATCGCCGCCAAGATAGATGAGGCTACTATAGCTACCCGCCAGCCCCTAAGTAACAGCTTGGGCGTGACGATATGCAGCTTAGTCAATAAAAACATCACCAACGGAGTTTCAAAAATCAATCCAATCCAAAACATCAGGTTGGTCACGAACCCAATATAGTTGGAAAGGCGCGGCGTTGTTGTCACCCCAAGGAATTGCGTCAGGAAAGGCAACGCCGCCGGCAACATAACCCAATAAGAAAAGACCACCCCAGCCACAAACATGAAGAAAAAAGCTGGAATGGAAATAAACAACCATTTACGTTCCTGGGGTTTAAGACCAGGAACGATATAAGCGATAATTTCGTAGAGCGTGAGGGGCAGCGAAAGGATAAAACCCGAAAGCAGCGAAACCTTCATAAACACGCCCATGTTCTCGGTTACTTCAATGGATTGCAAGCTCTCCAAGCCGCCGATAGGCTCCGCCAAGAATTGGATAGCGCGCTCAGCAAAGGAAAAGCTGACGAGCACCGCCACAACTAAGCCAATCACGATGATCAACAAACGTTTGCGCAGCTCATTGAAATGTTCCGAGAGGGTTAGTGCCTGCATCGTTCCGGGTTGTGAGGTATTTTGTGGAGCCTCTGAGGATGCGATTTCTTCCATAATATGACTTCCTTAGAATAAAATCGTATCACAAATAATCGTGCCCCGATGAGAAGAATGTTACAAGTAAAGGATAACTCTGGAATCAGCCCCCGAGCAATTAAATCGTCCGAAAAGAGCTATAATGCCGCTTTCCCACGATTATGCCCTCAAACTTACTTTCACGAAAAGGCAGGGTTTGTCTGGTTCCCCTTTCGAAGCATATAAGTTCAGTCATCAGGGACATGGCTTAAATAAAAAAAGCCTGCCAAATGTCTTTACTGGCAGGCTTGTGCTTTGCTTATAGCGCGGCTTTGACAATCGCGGCAAAGGAGTCAGCCTTAAGGCTGGCGCCGCCAATCAAACCCCCATCGATATCGGATTGAGCGAAGAGCTCAGCCGCATTCGCGGGTGTTACCGACCCGCCATATAGAATGCGCATGGCATTTCCCTTTTCCTCGCCGAAAAGCTCGCGCAGCACAGGGCGAATAACATCACGCTGGACAGCGTTTGCACCTTCCGGCGTAGCAGCCAAACCTGTGCCAATTGCCCACACAGGTTCATACGCAATTACCAGGTTTTCTGCTTCGGCGGGGTCTACACCTTTCAAGCCCTCACGCACCATACCCTCCACAACGAATGCGGTCTTACCTGCTTGATTTTCTTCCAAAGTCTCCCCTACGCACATAATCGGTTTGAGGCTAGCTTGGAGTGCGGCGTGGATTTTTTTATTCACCGTCTCGTTGGTCTCCCCAAACATGGCGCGGCGTTCAGAGTGACCAATGATGACATATTGGCACAAGTCAACGAGCATTGCTGCGGAAATTTCGCCCGTGAAAGCACCTTTAGCTTCCCAATGCATATTTTGCGCACCTACCTTGATGTTGCTGCCTTCCGTCTCTTTCTTGGCAGCCTCTAAGCAAACGAAAGGCGGGCAAACAATGATTTCGACAGCATCGATCTGTTGGACCTCAGGCAAGATACCCTGGATAAGCTCACGGGCTTCATTAATATTTTTATTCATTTTCCAGTTACCAGCGACAATAGGTTTTCGTGTGGACATTTTTGCTTCCTTTCTTTATTTGTGATTTGATTTGCTTCATTTTACCACTCGCAGGCGAAGATTAGCTTATTTATCAATTAATAAAGCAGACTGCCAGAAATGGCAGCCTGCTTGGTATTCAATCTGCAGTTAGATTAGGGACGGTAAATGATTGGGCTGAGCCATAAGCCGCTATTTTGCGAGCTGTCATCGCCGTTATTTACCGTAAGGATAAACTGAACATTCTTTCCAGCCAATGCTGAGAGGTCAAGATCGACGCGCGTCCACATACCTTCATTAATTTCATGCCACTGACCGAGAGTCTCCAAAGGGTCGCTCCCCACGCGGTACTGGACGGTAAAGTAGATATCGCATTTGGTCATGCCGCCTTCGCACATAACAGTAGCTTTGAACCGATCGCCGTTCTTGATGGCAACGAAGGGGTAATAACCAGTGATGTAACCTGCTGCAGTGTTGTCAGGTCGGGTAATCAGCCCTGGTTCATTTTCTTTAGCGCCATCCTCACGAATTGGCTCACCTTGAGGGATAACATAACCGATATTAACGTCTTTCGTTTTCCCTGGGCAGCTAAGCGTCCCCGCAGCGTTACTGGACCAGGAAGCTTTGCATGCCTCAGAAACAAAGTTGTAAAAAACATTCTTGGCTTGGGTAACTTCGATATTTACCCAGAAGGCACCTTTCGCATCCGAACCTGTACCAAAGCGTACACCATTTTGATTTACGAGCATGAAATACGCCGTGTATTTTCCGGGTGCAGTTGGGGCAATCATATCCACACTGAGATCAATCGTCTCGCCCGGTTTGACGGCTTTGGGCATATCCACATAATTAGGGGCGGACATTTGATCGCCCTTGACAAAGGCAAGGTCATATTCCGTCGTCCAGGTGCAAGAGCCGGCATTCCTCAGCCGCCATGTCTTCGTAAAGCTGGTTCCGCCGGTAATCTTGGTCCCATCCGGAATGGTCACATCTTTAACGAACTCGACCCAATTGCAAGGTAGGGGCGTGGGGGTGGGTGGAATACGTGTAGCGGTCGGTGGAACACTCGTGGCAGTTGGAGGCACAACAGTCACCACAACGGTAGGAATAGGCGTATTCGTTGGAGGGATTGGGGTATTGGTGGGAACCACTGGCTGGCTGGCAGTCGCCGTAGGTGCCAGTGGGGTAGCTGTCTGAGTGGACTGAGCTACCATAGTCTGAAATGCATCCTGGGTGGCTTGAGCCTGAAGGGTTTCCATGGCATGCTGTACGGCTTCATCCATTGACTCAGTCGGGGAGGGCATATTACAGGCAGAAAGCACCACAGCACCGATTAAGAGTGTGGTCACAACCAGGATCCAACGGTTGAACTTCCTTTTTTGGTTTTTCATTTCTCACTCCTTATTAGATAAACAACACAGATTTATTATAAGACGTAATTCTCCAAAGAAGGTTCCAAATAATCAAAAAGCTGTCATAAAGACGGCTTTTATCTATCCTAAGATAATCTGAAATCTATTTTGCCACTTGAATCTTGATTGCTAATGAGTAATCTCCATTCGTGCCGTAACCGAAACGAGCGCCTTGGTTATCAGTTACCATCCAATATCCCATATAAGTTCCTGGAGTCTGTGGGGCAACCATTGGCGCTGAAAGTATGGCTTCCTCCCCAGGCTTTACATCCTTGGTGATATCACCGTTTCCGCCAATTTTATCGCCCCAGACAAAGATTACATCGAAGTCAGTGGTCCAAGTACATGTACCCGTGTTCCGCACCCGCCACTGTTTAGTGAAAGTTTCCCCTGGTTTTACAACGGAATCCGGCGGGTAGTTCACATCTCCAAGAAATTCCATCTGATAGCATTTACCGCCATAGACTTGGGTAGGTTCCGGTGTAGCTGTGCCCACAACTGCCGTAGGTGCTGGCGGATTCGTGGGGGTTGGGTACGGGGTATAAGTTGGTAATGGTGTCCACGTCGGCTGGTTCGTCAGCTCATCCAGTTTCGCGATCAACGTTTCCACATATTGCTGGGTAGCAGCAGCTTGTTGAGTGGAGGCTACGCTTTGGGCAATTTGCTCCGGGGAAAGCGTGGGTGTGCCAGTTGGCTGGCACGCGCTAACCAATAAAATGGCTACAAAGGCTACGATAAACAGCGCCATTCCTTTTTTAGAAAATATCTTTGTCATTTTCACATCTCCTCAAATGGTCTTATTTACAGTGTACGTCACCATCACAAGACTTTGATAGATTTCTTGCCTCATTCACTACACGCATAGTTGCAGCTGGGCATCAAACTGGCTCATTTTACCACAATGCTCACCGAGAAATTTCCCGTGCCATCTGTTCCGATTCCAAAACGCTTAGCGCCTTGATCAGCAAAAATCCAATAACCGGTGTATGTGCCTGGAGCGGATGGTGCAACCATAGGAATGCTGATCGTTACACTTTCGCCGGGCTTAACCGTCTGGGGGAAGTCCAAAACAGAGGGCGCGGACATCTGGTCGCCGCTGACGAAGAAGATGTCAAACTCGGTCGTCCAGGTACAGGTTCCCGTGTTCTTGAATGTCCATGTCTTGGTAAATGCCTGGTTAGGGGACATTTCTTTCCCATCTGGAATATCCCCATCAGATATCAGCGTGGCATGTAAGCACAATGCGGTACGTGTGGGGGTAGAGGTTACCGCCGGCGGGACATAAATTGCCGTCGTTGGCTGCTGCGTGGCAGTTGGGAGCGTTGTGGGCGTCGAAAGTGGGGTTGCAGTTGGCAACGGCGTGAAGGTCGCTGTTGGGATGGCTTGCTGGGTCATGCGGGCGATTAGCGTCTCAGCCATATCCAGTGTGGCTTGGGCTTGGAAGGTTGCCTCAACTTGGGTGGCGATGTACTCTGCTGCGCTGGTGGGGGTTGTGGTTGGTCCGCAAGCACTAAGCAACAGCAGGACAAATAGCAGGCTTCCCCAAAAAGCTTTATTGAAAACTAATTTACTTTGCATGTTTCCTCCTTGTGAGGTCTTAAAAATGCAACTGCGTTCATCCTACCCCAAGCCTCTTTTAACGTCAACTTCAACTGTAGGACTAATTCCTGGCTTCCGATCCTGCTCTTGACTAAGCAGAGAATATAACCTTCAGCCTCCAGTAGGGAACACAGTTTAAAGCGAAGCATACAGTCTAATAAAAAAGACCGCCCGAGAAATTCGGGCGGTAATATTGGATCAACGTGCGTTACTTTTCAGAAAGCAGCGCTACCCCGGGTAGCTCCAAACCTTCTAACATCTCCAAGGAAGCACCGCCACCCGTGGAAATGTGCGTGATTTTATCGCTCAATCCAGATTGATTGATGGCTGCAACCGAATCGCCACCACCAATGATGCTAATGGCTTTGCTGTTAGCGACTGCCTTGGCTACACCATACGTGCCCTCAGCAAAACGAGGGAACTCGAA
This sequence comes from Candidatus Mesolinea sp., assembly GCA_034430095.1. Taxonomy (GTDB): domain Bacteria; phylum Chloroflexota; class Anaerolineae; order Anaerolineales; family Anaerolineaceae; genus Mesolinea. The sequence goes on along the minus strand of DAOUFK010000022.1, from coordinate 2,258 downwards.
TACACCCATGGGTCCATTCCATACGACCGTGCCTGCTGCAGCAATCTCAGCGCCAAAAGCTTTCACCGTTTCCGGACCAATATCCAGTACACGCCAGCCAGCCGGCACGTCACCTACGGGGATGACTTTCTTGTTCGCCTCCGCATCAAAGGCATCGGCAATAACCAGGTCTACCGGCAAAACTAACTTGCCTGATGATTTTTCCAGAAGTTCTTTAGCCTGACCTAAAACTTCGGGTTCCACGAGTGAATCACCCATTTGGTAGCCTTTGGCAGCAAGGAAGGTATTCGCCATCCCGCCGCCGATCAGGATCTTATCGGCTTTGGTCAGCAGATTGTTGATAACGCCGATTTTGTCGCTGATTTTAGCGCCGCCCAAAATAGCCACGAACGGTCGCACCGGATTAGCAATGGCATTGCCAAGGTAGCGGATTTCCTTTTCCATTAGGAAGCCTGCAGCCGATGGCAAGTATTCCGCTACCCCAGCTGTGGAAGCATGGGCGCGGTGTGCTGAACCGAAGGCATCATTAACATAAAGATCGGCTAAGGAAGCTAATGCCTTTGCCATAGCTGGATCATTCTTAGTTTCTTCAGGATGGAAGCGCGTGTTTTCCAACACCAACACCTCCCCAGGTTTGAGCTCGGCAGCAGCTTTTTCTGCCACCGGTCCAATGCAATCTTCAGCAAACTTGACAGGGACGGAAATTAGGGTAGCAAGGTGCTCGGCAACCGGCTTCATACTATAGGCTGGGTCTGGGCCTTCTTTCGGACGCCCTAGATGCGAGCAGAGAATGACAGCTGCGCCGTTATCGAGCAGGTACTGAATGGTTGGCAGGGCAGCGGTGATGCGGGTATCATCGGTGACCTTGCCATCCTTAATTGGGACGTTGAAATCAACCCGCACGAGAACTTTCTTACCTTTAACATCCAAGTCGGTGACAATCTTCTTATTGAACATATTTACACTCCTTTAGGGTTAAAAAGTGCGCAATACTCATTTTGGATGTCAGTATTGCGCACTATTATCTCATTTAACCTGAGCACAGATTAGAGCGATTTAGCCACCATCTTTGCCAGATCAGCAGTACGGCAGGAATAACCCCATTCGTTATCGTACCAGGTAACGACTTTGATCAAGTTCCCACCCATCACCATGTTGTTCTTCAGGTCTACGATGGAGGAGCGGGGATCGCCCTTGAAGTCCATCGAAACCAGCGGTTGATTGTATTCACCCGTGGTGACGCCTAAGATGCCCTTGAGCTTTCCGTTTGCAGCTTCCACAAAGGCAGCATTGAGTTCCTCTAAGGTGGTAGGGATTTCAACCGTGGCAACGAAGTCCACGATGGATACCGTGGGGGTTGGCACGCGCAGAGAGAAACCGTCGAATTTACCCTTCAGTTCTGGAATGACCAGCGCCACAGCCTTGGCAGCACCGGTTGTGGTCGGAATGATGTTGAGACCAGCAGCGCGGGAGCGGCGCAATTCTTTCTTGTGACCCTGATCCAGAATTACCTGATCGTTGGTATAGGAGTGAATGGTTGTCATAACCGCATTCTGAATATGGAATTTATCGTGCACAATCTTGGCAGCCGGGGCTAAGCAGTTGGTCGTGCAGGAAGCATTCGAGATAATGTGGTGGACTTTGGGGTCATATTTATCGTCGTTAACGCCCAACACAATGGTGATATCTTCGCCTTTGGCGGGTGCGGAAATGATGACCTTTTTGGCACCGCCACGTAAGATGTGTGCGTCAGCACCAATCTTGCCATCGGCAGAGCGCGCGTTTGTGAAGATCCCCGTGGACTCGATAACGACATCAACACCCAAATCCTTCCAAGGAAGATTGCCAGGATCCTTCTCGGCAAAAACTTTAATTGTTTTGCCATCTATGACCAAATTACCATCCACGACTTCTACGGTACCGGGGAAGATGCCATAGTTAGAGTCGTACTTAAACAAATGCGCATTGGTTTGAGCATCAAAGAGGTCGTTGACTGCGACAACTTCCAGCTCGTCGCCAGCACGCTCCATGATGGCTTTCAATACCTGACGACCAATGCGGCCGAAACCATTAATACCTACTTTTGTTTTCATATATTTACCTCCATGGAAATATTGTTGATCAACTGGCTATATTTTACCACGCTGTATTGTGATTTTTCAATTATTCGTGTTAGTTCATCTAAAATGTTACCGAAATAGAATCGTTGGGTCAAAAGAAAATGTTACCGAGGTGAACGGTGAGCGAAACAGACCCAA
>DAOUFK010000021.1:0-117114 GCA_034430095.1 Candidatus Mesolinea sp. | reverse complement strand
CCGCCTGGACCTAGAAGGAAATGTGGAAACCAGCACCTGCTGCCAAAACACGGCTACCGAACATCGCATGATGGAAAAGCTGATGGTCGATTCAATCGTCACCTGGGCAACCCAATACAAAGTGGATGGGTTCCGCTTCGACCTGATGGGGCATCACATGCTTAGCAACATGCAGGCGGTGCGCGATGCATTAGATGCATTGACACTGGAAAAAGACGGTGTGGATGGAAAGTCTATCTACGTCTACGGCGAAGGTTGGGATTTTGGCGAGGTCGCTAAGAATGCGCGTGGTATCAATGCCACCCAGCTAAATATTGGCGGTACGGGCATTGGCGTGTTCAATGACCGTCTGAGAGATGGCGTCCGCGGCGGCAACCCGTTTGATGACCCACGCTTACAAGGATTTAGCACTGGCTTGTACCTCTTCCCTAATGCCGTCGAATCCCGAACACCAGAAGACCAGTTGGCAAAATTACTGGATTACACCGATTGGATCAGGATCGGCTTAGCAGGCAATCTGAAGAACTATACGCTCACCCAAAAGGACGGGAGGACGGTGGATGGCGCACATATCACCTACAACAATACCCCAGCCGGCTATACACTCGACCCACAGGAAAATATTATCTATGTCTCCGCGCATGATAATGAGACCATCTTCGATGCCGTCCAACTCAAGGCACCGGCAGAAGCAACCCTTGCGGACCGCATCCGCATGAACAACTTAGCGCTCAGCGTCCCGATGTTCAGCCAGGGTGTGCCCTTCTTCCATGCCGGAGATGATATTTTGCGTTCCAAATCGTTAGACCGAAACTCTTACGACTCGGGAGACTGGTTCAACCGCCTAGATTGGACTTACCAGACGAATAATTGGGGCGTGGGGCTACCCATCGAAGGCACTGATCGGTGGGATATTTACGCCCCACTATTAGCCGACCCCGCTCTCAAACCATCTCCCCAGCAAATTACGAGTGCGGCTAGTATCTTTAGGGAATTTTTACAAATCCGCAAGAGCTCTCCACTCTTCCGGCTGACCACAGAACAGCAGGTCATAGATACCGTCTCATTTCTTAACACGGGTCCCGAACAAATCCCTGGTTTGATCGTTATGCGGCTGGTAGATGTCGAGGAGACCGACCCGAATTACAGTGAAATCCTAGTGTTCTTCAACGCCAGCCCAGATACTGTTTCCTTCAGTGACAGTACTTGGATCAGCACCGGTTTTACCTTGCACCCAGTGCTGGTCAACTCCGCCGACCCGATTGCACGCAGAGCTGCCTTTAACCAATCAGCGGGTACATTTTCGATCCCCCCACTGACGACCAGTGTCTTTGTCTGGGAGGATTAGAGCAATACCACCTTACGAGGCGGATTAGTTTCATGCTAAGAGGTGGTATCTCCCCTTCGTTCTTCATTCCTGGAACGCTTTTTGCGGACTAAGGCTCAACTACGTGTTGGTGGGCAAGCAAAGTGGTTTAATTTAAACAACAATACGTTGTAAATGGAAGTAACCTAATGGAAGAAATCGTCATCGCAATGCACATGCACACCGTATACTCCGATGGAAACGGTACGCATGCTCAATTAGCCGAAGCTGCGCTCAAAGCCGGCTTGGATGCTATCCTGGTCACCGATCACAACATCTGGGTGCAAGATGTAGAGGGGTATGTTCAGAAGGGCAAACACCGGGTGCTCGTCCTCTCAGGCGAAGAAGTGCACGACCAAACCTTAGAAGTTGGGAAAAATCACCTGCTTATCCTGGGCAATAACCGCGAGCTGGCGCGTTACGCTGCGGACCCACAAAAGCTAATTGACCAAGCCACAGCAGCTGAGGCTCTCACATTCATCGCTCACCCGATTGAAGATGCTCTGCCGGCTTTTGGAGAAGCTGCCTATGACTGGGAGGATTGGCAGGTTTCGGGTTATACCGGCATCGAACTTTGGAACCATTTGAGCGAATTTAAATCCCGCTCGCAATCCCTGCCCAAAGCAGCCTTGCATGCGCTCTTTCCTGCCTTTATGCCCATGGGACCTCTGCCACAAACGCTAAGCCTATGGGACGAGCTGCTGCAGAAGAGCAAGCAGCCGGTCGTAGCCATCGGCGGTGTGGATGCCCACGAGCTTCGAATTAAACAAGGCCCGATTCGATTGGTGCTTTACCCTTACGAGCAGCATTTCCGCGCAGTCACCAACCACCTTTTCATCCCGAAGGCGCTTACTGGCGACTGGATGGAGGACAAGCGTATGATTTACGCCGCTTTGCGCCAAGGACATTCCTTCGTTGCCTATGACCTGCCGCATTCTACGCGCGGGTTCCATTTCACTGTCAACTGCGACGTAGGTACCTTCCTTATGGGCGATCATGTACCAGCAGATTCTGGGCTAACTTTTCAGGTGCGCCTGCCCATGCGTACACACGTCCGATTGCTCAAGGATGGCAAAGTCGTCAAGGAACATTGGGATCGCGAAGTGCTCACCCACATCACCAAAGAGCCTGGTATTTATCGCGCAGAAGTGTATATAGATTATCTGGGCAGGCATCGCGGCTGGATCTTCAGTAATCCGATTTACGCGCTCTAAACAGGTTTATACCATTGCTGCTTGGTAAAACTGTGAGGGAATCGCAACCAAAGCCCGCCAAACAGTTACTTGGTATAATCCTTGAAAGGAGCTATCCGCTTATGTTGTTGGAAACTATCGAGAACAAACTCCGCTCCATCTTTGAAGATACCTTAGATCGGTTGCTTTATCCTGGAGTTTCGCGCACTCTCAGCAGCCAACTTGTGGCACTCATCTTGGCTCAGATCGAAGCCCAGCCAGAAGGCAAAAAGAAAGCCCCAGACCAAATTCAAATTTTCGTCTCCCCAGAAAAATGGGATGCCTGGCAATCAGCACAGGATACGCTCACCAAAGCTGCTCTGGAGTTGGAAAATAGCCTTTCTGCGGAAGGCTTCCACTTCAAGCATCAACCGCAATTTAACATATTAATGAACCCAAGGCTTGACGTGGATGCGATAGAAGTAAAAATCGGCTACACCCGAGACGCTTCTCCACTCGAAAAGACTGCCCTTCAACCGGTGCCATGGCAGCCCTCGGAGGAGTTCATTCCCATAAACGCCTACCTGATTATCAACGGCAAGGAGCAAGTTCCCTTACAAAAAGCAGTTATCAATATTGGCAGGCGCTCTACAAGCGATATTATCCTCCAAGACCCAATGGTCTCGCGAGATCATGCACAGCTCCGCGCACAACAAGGGCGTTACCTCCTTTTTGACCTTAGTTCGACTGGCGGTACCACAATTAATAATCATCATATCCATACCGCCACCCTCAAGCCAGGTGATGTGATCCGCATGGGCAAAACCATTCTGGTCTATAATCAGGAGATTAGCGGCATATCGGACGCAACTAAAGCCGCTGTGATCCCGTCGGAGCCCAAAGAATGAACGCTGTTATCCTGCTTGCCCTAAGAATCTTGATCGTGGTGGTTCTCTATGTCTTCTTGGGCAGGGCTATATGGCTCCTTTGGAAAAGCATCGGCAGTCAGCAAGAAGCAAGAAGCAGCGAGGCCGTTCCCCCGCTCCGGCTTTCTTCCACGCTTTTAGGGGATCAAGGGGCAAAAACCTTTACCCTACCTGAAGTTATTATTGGGCGCGACCTGAGCTGTGATTTTATCTTACCCCACGAGTTGGTTTCCGCCCGCCACGGTCGCTTTAGCTTTCATCAGAATCAGTGGTGGTATGAAGACCTCAAATCGACCAATGGCTCTTACTTAGAGGATCTTCGCATTGAAGAACCTATCGTTGTCAAAGATGGTGATGTCCTTTTTTGCAGTGAGGTGGATGTCAGCATCAATATTCAAGGAAAGTCTTAACTTAAATTTAGAGTGAGGTGGCTATGTCTGAAAATCAAGTTGCATTGGGGATTATTGGCGGCTCTGGGTTGTACTCCTTTGAAGGCTTGGAAAATCGCCGCACGGTTATCGTGGATACACCATTTGGTTTGCCTTCTTCCCCAGTGATCCTCGGCGAGGTGCATGGGAAACAGTTAGCTTTTTTAGCGCGTCATGGAATCGGGCATACAATCTCCCCTTCGGAAGTCAATTACCGCGCCAATATCTACGCCATGAAACAATTGGGCGTCCAAAAGTTGATTAGCGTCAGCGCCTGCGGTTCCTTACGTGAGGATTATGCCCCTGGGCATGTGGTTGTGCCTGACCAAGTTTTCGACTTTACCCATAAACGCGAACGCAGCTTTTTTGGGGAGGGTTTAGTCGTCCACATCAGCTCAGCGGATCCTTTCTGCCCGGTGCTCAGCGCAGCCCTAACCAAAGCTCTCCAAGAGGAAAATGCCATAGTCCACACAGGCGGCACATACATCACCATCGAGGGTCCGCGCTTTTCCACTAAAGCCGAATCCAATATATACCGCAGTTTGGGTATGTCCATCGTAGGCATGACCGCCTCCCCAGAGGTCTTCTTAGCGCGGGAAGCTGAAATTTGCTATGCGACCATGGCGCATGTCACCGATTATGATGTTTGGCATGTAAATGAAGCACCTGTCAGTGTGGAAATGGTGGTACGCACCCTGAGCCAAAACACCGCTCTGGCACAGAGAGCATTAATTCGCTTGGTAGATCTCGTGGATGAACCTGAGTTCCAGGCGATGGAATGCGAATGCCATGAAGCCCTCAAAGATGCATTCATAACCGATATGGCAAAGGTAAAACCAGAGACGCGGGAAAAGCTGGATCTCTTCATCGGAAAATATACGAAGTCCTCTTGAACGATACTATCTCGCCCGCCAAACCCGCACCATTTTTTGATGCGCTAATCTTCGCTGGCATTTTCGTATTTCTTTATGCCTTTGCCTTAGCGTTAGCACCAGCCGTGCGCATACATGCAGATGCCTTCAACTTGGAGCTAAGCTATCTGCTGCCTTTCGCCGGCTGGCTGGCAGGCATGCTTTTGCTTAGGCTGGTTCTCAAGAAGCGCCTGCCAACAGCAGATCCTTGGCTTCTGCCAATTATGGGCATGCTCACGGGTTGGGGTTTACTCACCGTATGGAGGCTTTCTCCAGCTTTGGGCCAAAAGCAGCTCGTTTGGTACTTGGTAGGCTGCTTAGTTATCGTCTCGGGTTTGTATATGCGCGATTTAATTGCTGCGCTCAAGCGCAACAGCACAGTCTGGCTGGTCGCTGGCATCCTGCTTGTCACGCTCACCTTTTTCTTTGGTGTGCATCCCAGCGGCAGCGGACCAAAGCTCTGGCTCAATCTATTTGGCGTTTATCTGCAGCCTTCAGAGCCCCTAAAATTGCTGATGATCGTCTATTTGGCTGCCTTCTTTGCCGATCAGATCCGCCCTAACATCTCTTTGATGGCTTCCATCCTGCCCACAATTGTTATTACAGCGCTGATTGCGGTCTTGCTTGTTTTCCAGCAAGATTTAGGAACTGCTGCGCTATTTGTGTGTATTTACATTTTTATGCTCGTGCTCACCACCCGCCGGCGGCGCTTTTTATGGATTTTCCCTCTGGTTGCTTTAGCTGCAGGCGTAGCCGGCTATTTCCTTTTTGACGTAGTGCGTGTGCGCGTGGATACCTGGCTAAACCCCTGGCTGCAACCTGCTGGAGCTTCTTACCAGCTTGTACAAGCCCAAATTGCCATAGCTGCCGGAAAAATTTTCGGCACTGGACCCGGTTTAGGCAATCCCGGATTTATCCCTGTGGCAGTCTCTGATTTTATCTTTTCCGCCATTGCTGAAGAAAGCGGTTTACTGGGCACTTCAGCGTTGTTATTGCTCTACCTATTTTTGGTCATGCGCGGGGTTCATATTGCCCTTACCACCAAGACAACCTTCGGACGCTACCTCGCGTTTGGCATTTCGATTTACTTTACCATCCAAACCTTTTTTATCGTCGGAGGGAATTTAAGCCTGGTGCCCCTCACTGGCATTACGCTGCCGTTCCTATCTTATGGTGGCTCCAGTTTACTGACCAGTATGACGAGCATCCTTTTGCTGCTCTTATTAAGCACTGAGAAGAGCAGGCAGCCTTTGCCGGCTTATTCTCGCAGACCTTATCAATATTTAGCAAGTGTTCTCATTTTGCTTTTCATCCCTCTGTTTGCCAAGAACTTTATTATTTCCGTGGTCAATCAAGAAGAACTCGTCTCAAAGCCAGAAAATTTACGCTGGGCTGTGTATGATCAATACTCTCCACGTGGGGATATCCTTACACTGAGCGATACAGAATTGGCAATCACCACTGGCACGCCAGGCAAATATGAGCGTTTGGTACTCTACCCGCCGCTGAGCAATGTGATTGGCTATACGAGTGGGTTGTTTGGACAAACCGGCTTGGAACAAAGCCTCTACCCTTACCTGCGCGGCTATGGCAAACCTTTTTCCACCTATTGGCAGCATGAGCTGCTCTATAACCAACCTCCGCCCGGCTCGGACGTGCGTGTCAATCTGAACCTCAACCTACAGATTGCTGCAGATGAGCTGCTCGGCGACCAAAAAGGTGCAATAGTACTGATGAATGCACAAACGGGCGAGATTTATGCCCTCGCCAGCCACCCAAGCTTCAATGCGAACACGCTCGAAGAGCAGTGGGAAAGCCTTATGGCAAGTCCCGATGCGCCTTTGTTGAACCGCACCACCCAAGCTGCCTATCCCGTAGGAACGTTGATGAACTTGCTCGAATTGGGTGCTTTATGGAGCGAACAAACGTCGCTAAGCACTGAACCAGAACTGCCTTTCCACTTGGACCGCGAATGCTATCGCGCGATCCAAGCCGGCGCTAGTACTCTTGATACTTTGCGCTATGGCTGTGAAAGTGCCGCTATAACCTTACGGAGCTCCCTTACGGATTTGCAGTTAGTCGGGGCTGTGCGGGCTTTCGGGCTCTTTAGCGCGCCAAGCTTGGCGCTTGAGGTTGCTCCCGCTGCGGAAGACCCAATCGCTGCAGGAACCTTAAATGATTGGTTCCAAGCCCCTGAGAAGACAACGGTCAGCCCATTGCAGATGGCTTTGGTCGCTGCCACACTCACGAATGACGGCTACCAACCCGCACCGAAATTAGCCAACAGCTATCAAGATGAAAACGGAAATTGGATAGCTTTTGGGCAAAGTACTACCCAGCAACAAGTCCTCGATTCTGCGGTAGCCTTCTGCATCCGAGAACGCTTGAAAGCTGAAAAACAAGCCATCTGGTACCAAGTTGGGCATGCAAACATAGCGGATGATGAGCCTCTCACCTGGTATATTGGCGGGACGACTCCGGAGTGGACTGGTACACCGCTTGCTATTGCCATCGCCATCGAAGGCAGCCAGCCAGCCCTTGCCTTGCAGATTGGCAGCGCGCTGCTTAACCCTGCAGCGCCGTAAATGCCTTATCTCTTGATACGCAGATAATGGCGCTTGCCGCATTGCAAAATGCAAGGTCGGTCAACCACCAAGTTGCCGTCCGTAACCGTCTCGCCATCAATTTTCACGCCCTGCTGCTCGATCAGTCGGCGAGCCTGGCTGCGGCTTTTCGCCAAATTATTCTTGACGAGAATATCCACAATGGTTTCCGGTTCGCTGAGCTGATATTCAGGCATATCTTCAGGCATATCGCCTTTCTGGAACATCACAATGAAGTTTTCTTGAGCCTTATCAGCGGCTTCTTGCCCATAAAACACAGCCGTAATCGCATGGGCTAATTTCATTTTGGCATCACGCGGGTGCAGGCTGCCACTTTCCAACCCTTCCATAAAGGCATTCACTTTTTCAGGTGTCCAGTCTGTCGCTAAGCGCGCATAAACTGGCATAACCTTATCCGGCAGGCTCATCACCTTACCGTACATGTCATCGGCAGTGGTGTTCAGTGGAATGTGATTGCCTAAGGACTTGCTCATGCGAACTTCGCCATCGGTGCCGGGCAAAATGCCCAGGATGATGCCAATATTGGGCTTCTGACCATAAAAAGCCATCACCTTGCGCGCTGCGGTCATGATGTTAAAGAGCTGGTCCGAGCCACCCACCTGCACATCAGCTTCAAGAATGTGGGCATCGTATCCTTGCATCAACGAATAGAAGAACTCGTGCAAGTAAATGGGCTCATTTGCGTCCCATCGCTTGCGGAAATTATCGCGCGCCAAGAATTGTTGCACCGTAAAGTTAGAAGCTAACTCGAAGAGGTCTGAGAGCATCAGCTTGGAAAGCCACTCCGAGTTATAGCGCACATGCGTTTTTTGGGGGTCTAGAACACGGAAAGCCTGCTGGGCATAGGTTTCTGCATTTTTCATTACGGTTTCCATGCTCAGCTTTGGGCGCAATTTATCTTTATCAGAAGGATCTCCAATCAGAGAGGTAAAAGTCCCAATGAGAAAAGTAACATCATGACCTAGCTCCTGGAACTGGCGCAGTTTACGCATTGTAACAGTATGCCCCAAATGCAAGTCGGTGGAGGTAGGATCATAGCCGCAATAAACCTTGAGCGGTCTGCCTTCCTTTTCAGCCTCAATCAGGCGCTCGTGCAATTCTGCTGCCATCGCCTCAGCCAAGGCTGGATCGCCATAATCGACACCTTGCATTAAGTATTTGACCTGTTCATCAATGTTCATCTTCGCCTCCACGTTTTCAGTCGATTTTGTCTGAAATGATAAAACTTGATTATAGAATGTTGAATTTTACCATTTCCTAAAGGTAATTTTCGCTATTCCAATAAAAAGCCCCCGCCAAAATGCAGGGGCTATCCATAATCTGAAAAACTTATGCCGAGGTTTCATCCTCCGCTTGATCTTCATCCGCAGGTTCTTCTTCAGGCTGGCTTGGGGCTGCAGGTTCTGTTGATGCAGTCTGCGTCACGGATTCTGCTGTCGCTTCAATCTCAGGCTCAACGAGTCTCATTTCGGATACATCGATACCTTCTGTCTGGACTTCGCGGACAGCTTTAGGCAGCCAGACCGTATGCCGCAAGACCAGAATTGTCAACGCTAATATACCCACAATCAACATCACCGTCTGATTGATGTTAATGGTTCCAACTGCAGAGGGATCAAGGCGGATAAACTCCAATCCGAAGCGAACAAGCGGATAATAGACCAAGTACATCAGGAAAAGATCTCCAGTAAAAAGCTTATCCTTGTATTTCCTGGCAATGTAAAGCAGCAACAATCCGCCTAAGAGGGTTAGCAGCGATTCATAGAGGAATAAGGGATGGTAGCGTTCCACCGCTTCGAAGCCTGGCAGGCGGTGCGCTGGGTCAATATAAATTGCCCAGGGCAAATCCGAAGGAGGACCATACACTTCCTGGTTGACAAAATTCCCCCAGCGACCGATGGCTTGGGCAATCAGCAAGCCAGGAGCAATGATATCTGTCCACTCGAAGAAATTTTGCTTATTCGAACGGCAATAGATGGCAAGCGCAATTGCCCCGCCGATGATGCCGCCAAATATACCCAACCCGCCCTTCCATATCTTTAAAATTTCCAGCGGGTGTTGAAAATAGTATTGCGTGGTCAAGCCCATGGCGGCGTTCGAAGAAGATGGCGTGAGCACATGCCACAAACGCGCGCCAATAATCCCTCCAATGAGGAGCCACGGCAGCATGTCCCAGACCATTTCTGGGTCTTTTCCGTGGCGTTTGGCTTCTTGCGTCGCTAACCAAGCAGCGACCATTGCGCCAGCTAAAATAATGAGCGCATAATAGCGAATCATAATTGGACCAATCTGAATTCCTTGAGGCATAATAGTTTCCTTTCGGTTTATTCTTGCGGAGCTTGCTGTTCAGCCTGCTTACGGACGTGAAACAAACGCTGGATGGCAGTCAGGTTCCCTAAAACAGCAATTATACTAACAGAAATGAGTGGGATATGAAAGAGCAGACCAGGGATGAGGATGAGGTAACGTTCTACACGCGAGAGAATCCCTACCTTCGCCTCGAACCCCAACGCTTCGGCACGTGCCCGGGTGTATGAAACTAACACAGCGCCAGCCGCTGCAACATAAGTAAGCATGATCCCAGTATGATTACCCGCTGTCGAAAAGTAGTAAAGCAACCCGCCTAAGATAAGCAATTCATCATAGCGGTCTATCACCGAATCCAGGAAGGCACCAAAAGGAGTTTGCCTACCTTGCCTGCGCGCGAGTGCCCCATCCACAGCATCTAGCGGACCCATCAACATGGCAACCACACCGCCCCAGGTCAAATGCCCCGCTCCAATGAGAAGCGCAGCAACGATATTCCCAACCAGCCCCGCCAACGTCACCATGTTGGCTGTGATTGCATGGGCAATGCAAAAATCCGCGATTTTATTTAATATCGGTTGGAAAGTGCGGCGTAAAAAAGTTTCCAATCCAGGGGTCTGCTCTTGAGCCATAGCGCTCCTTCATTTTGGGGTGGCGTGCGCTAAGAGTATACCTCTATTCCTCGTCCTCATCTTGGTGGTCTAAAAAGACTCCTCGATTCTTACCACCCCCTTGCGCTGGACCAATGATTCCACGCTCTTCCAACGCATCGATCAGCCAGGCAGCTCTCGGGTAGCTGATGTGGAGTTGCCTTTGGAAATAGGACGCACTTGCGCGCTGTGTACGCCGCAGTAATTTGATCGCTTGTTCAATGAGAACTTCATCGCCATCTGATTCGCTTTGCTGTTGAATTATCTCTTCCCAGGGTGAGTCTTCTCTCGCTACATCGATTTTGTGCATTGCAGCCTGCACTTTTTGGGGTTCATCCTGAGGAGTGTGCGCTTGCCACCAACTAATCACCCGCTTCAGCTCTTGATCAGAAACCAACACACCTTGTGAGCGCTGCGGTACACCCACTTCCGGATGTAAGAAGAGCATGTCTCCTTTTCCGAGTAAAGTCTCAGCCCCACCTGTATCTAAAATCACACGCGAATCGACCGACGAAGCCACCGTAAAGGCGATGCGCGTGGGGAAGTTGGCTTTGATCACCCCGGTTACCACGTCAATGCTGGGGCGTTGGGTAGCAATGATCAGGTGGATGCCGACAGCCCTTGCCTTTTGGGCTAAGCGCACCAACGCACGCTCCGTTTCTTCTGGTGAGCTGAGCATAAGATCTGCCAGTTCATCTACTAAGATGACGAGGCGGGGCAGCTTTGGTTGGCTGGCATGCTGCATCTTTGTGTTATACGAGTCCAAATTTCGCGCATGCGCCGTTTCTAACTGTTTGTAACGCGCTTCCATCTCTCCCACTGCCCATTGCAATACCTTCTTGATTCGTTCCACATCGGTTTCGACCGGTCCAAGCAAATGCGGCAAGCCATTAAAGCGCGTCAGCTCCACCATCTTAGGGTCTATCATCACTAAGCGCAAATCTTCAGGGGTATTGTTCATCACCAAACACGTAGTAATCGCGGCAATGCAGATGGATTTACCAGAGTTCGTTGCCCCGGCAATCAGCAAATGCGGCATAGTCGTCAAATCCGAAACCAGAGGCTGCCCTGATACATCTCTTCCCAAAGGTATAGCCAACGGCGAGTTAATGCGCGTAAAGTTTTCTGATTCTAAGATGGGACGCAATCTGACAATGGTATGTACCGCATTAGGAATTTCGATACCGACATAGGATTTACCCGGCACCGGCGCTTCGATGCGCAAGCGTTCGGCTTTGAGCGCTAAAGCTAAGTCTTTGGAGAGGCTCGAGATTTGTGCAATGCGCACCTTCTGGCGTTCTTCTTCATTAGCCCCCTTCTCGATATAACCTGGCTCTACTGCATATTGCGTCACCGAAGGACCTACACGGTAGCCAACCACCTTGGCTGGAATGCCAAAATCTTGCAAGGTTTTCTCGATGATCGCAGCATTCGTATTAATGGTAGCCTGATTGGCGACAACAGGTTTTTCATCTTCCAGCAGGCTGAGCGGCGGGAGATCTTTAGAGCGTTCCAAAGGCTTGCTTGCTGGGGGTGTATCCACCAATTCCAACCGTTGTTGTTTATATTCACGCGGGAGTGAAGCTTGCGTTTTAAGTTTGGGCTCCATACGCACTCTTGGCTTAACTTCTGCTGAGCTTTCTGTAGCTACCGGCTCAATCACCGTTGGTAGATCGCCTTCAGGTACAGACGTAACCAATGGCTGCACGCTCGCCCTCTTGCGCGCCCACGACTCTACCCATGCAAAGATGTTAAATCCATAAAGGAAAAGGATCAAACTAAGGACCGCCAATAGACTCCCTGCCGGCACCCAGCCAATAAGGGAGACCAAAGGATGCGCTAATCCCCATCCAATACTGCCCCCCAAGCTTTCCCCTGCTTCCACAATAAGGATATTTTCGCGTGCAAAAGCAGAAAGCGACCCAAGTACACTCAACACCCCTAACTCTACTAAAATAACGCGCCCGAGCCTGAATTCCAGCTCCGTTTGGCGCTCTCGCGAAAGCAGCAGCCAAGCGCCTAAGAGTAAAGCAATTGGAATAATCAAGCAACCAATCCCAAACCAAATCGCCAATTGATGCAGGATCGCATCCAACAAGATGCCATGCGTAAACCCTAACCCGCCTAAGAGTAAAACAAAACCAAGCGCGAGCAAGAAGACGCCAGCCAAGTCCCACCAGAAAGAAGTAAGCTTCTCAGCAAAAGCGGGGCTGCTACTTGAGGTAGCATCGAGGTTTTCAATCGGTTTAGGTTTTATGCGCGCATCTAACTTAGCCGGCGTTTTGGCTTTTTCGTTTTTGGATGTGGTTTTCGTCTCGAGCGTAGGCATCGTGAAATAAGCTTTCCTTGCTTAATAGACTGCAAATTCTGTGCCAGGTCTTTTCAGGGCACATAGGCTTATTGATCTTGGTCTGTTTGGGTTTCTGGTGTTGGCTTAATTTCAGCGTTAGTAACTTCAGCTTCCATCTTCATCAGGTTTTGTGCCACGCTTTCTAAGGCAATCCGCTGTTTGCGGTAAAGGTCCGCCTCAGAAACAGACAGTTTGCGTGCCACCTCGCGCACTTTTTCGCCTTGGATAAACTTGAGATCCAGAATATTATATAAAATCCAATCCGAAGTGTATTTGCGCTCGCCTTCTGGTCTGGTCTGCTCGATAGCTTGTTTCAGCAAGGCGCGTAAAGCGTTCGTGCGGCTGCCATCGTGTGATTCGCTTTCCGCCTGGACAACTTTAAGCTCTAAAAGCGAACTATTGGTCAGCTTAGGTCCGCCCCAATAGTGAGAAAGGGCATCTTTAACCCAGTCCACAAATTCCGGCGGGACGTGCTGGGCGCCGTTGCGATATAGACCGCGTTGGTTATAGCTAGCGCTGGCAATCAGCTCTTGAATGTAATCGACTTCCGGCTGGAGCGTTGATAGTGATTCCAGCACTTGCATTTGTAACGCCCGATCTTTGAGCGCCAAAGTTGCCCGTTCTGCTAACAAGTGCACCGCCTTTAGCTGCTCAGGCTCGAATTCTTGATCAGCTTCTAGCGGAAATCCACAGATGCCGAACAAACGGTATTGCCCTGGCTCGTCTAACTCGTATTCCAAAGGGATTAAGCCGAAACCATCCAAGTGGTAAATTCCCCTTGCTTCTTCGGGGGAATGATGGATTTTTTGGATGAGTGTATCAGAGACGGGCAAATGGTCTAAGATATGGCGGTCGCCTGCATGAATGATATAAGAAACCGTGCTGCCTTCCAAAACGGCAATAAAAGCTCCAGGCACTTGCAGTTGATCGCAGATGGAGGCAGTGATGATTTCTAAGAATTGATCAAGATCCTTCTCCGTGAGCATGCGTTCTTCTAAGTTGCGAATCAAGCTCAAATCTTCTCGGTCTGCACCGAAAAAGAGCGCTTTTTCTAGCGCAGGTGCCACTAAAGTGATCACATATTCCAAAAGCATAATCGTCGCGATCATCACCACGGGCACATACGGGCTGTAGGGATTCCCATAAAATTCCCCATAGCGGCGGACCACAGTCGTCATCCCCAAGGTAACCACAGCTACAAAAGGTCCGCGCATCATCCAGCGGAAAAGGCGGCTCTTAATTGCACGGTCGGTCCAATTGAACCCGAAGAACGAAACTACGTAAGCCATCGCCATCAACGAGACCACTGTAATAATGCTGCCAATTAAATTCAAGATCCAAAAGAAATCTGGGTTACGATAGAAGAGCTGGCTGCCATGCAATAAAAATAGAATGGAGATAACTGCTGGTGCAATCGTGCCCACGAGCAGATACATCAGCCGCCGGCGTGTGGTAGTGGTGTTGCTTCGCCGCACAGCCCGTCCTAAGTTATAAAACGAAAGCCCATTTACCAATAGGTAATACAGGTCAAAAAACCGCGTGCCACCTGTACGCAGCAAGTAAGGCATAGGGCTCTCCTGAGGAGCCAAACTGCCAACGGTAATGCCTGCGGGGATGAGTGCAATCCAAACCAGTGCAATGACATAAAAAATCCGCACTAGCAAGGTGCGCCGCCCGCGGCTGGGCCGACCTGTAATCGTCAGCAATGCATCTGAAAAATGGAAGTAGGCTGCTGGCAGCATCGCCATAGCTGCCCAGCGGATTTGCAACCACAGTTGAATCAATTCTGGTGAATTGGAAATATTGGCAATAGTTTCTGTGGTGAACATCAACGCCAGCGTTGCCATCACGATCACAAACGTGCGCGCAAGTTTATCCTTGAGGTTGAACCCCGAGGAATACATTAATAATGCGATCGCCGTGATTGCTACGCCAGCAGTAAATATCTGCGAGAGTGTTTCCAGGACTGAAGTTACTGAAACCTGTAAAAGTGAGTTCGAAATTGAAAAAACCATCACACGCGTTTTTCGAAAAATAATGCCGTTTCTTGATTAGGGAAATATTGATCAACGTAACCGCATAATTGATAACCGAGCTTGAGCATCATCTTGATCGCGGGGTCATTACGGATTTGCAATTCCGTCAGAATACGGTTCGCCCCACGGTCATGCGCCCAAGCTTCGCCGGCTAAAAGCATGCGGCTGCCGATGCCCTTTCGCCGCAACCCTTGTGCCACCACCAAGTCACTCACCCGGGCAGTAGCTCTAAAGCGCCGCAACTCCAGAGCCACATAACCAATAACCTCGTCCAAAACACAGCCAACAAAGATAGCATCCGCTTCATTCCAAGAGGCAAGAAGTGCTTCTTCATCTTTTGGGTAACTGAGCGTCACCGCTCGAGGAAGGTGAATGCGCTGGAAACTACGTGAAAAGTTATCCTTCTCATCCAGTACTTCCATTTTGTAAGCATAGGCACTCTTAGAAGCATGATCGATTGCAATCATGCGGTCTAAATCTGCCTGCCTTGCGGAGCGAATCTCTAACTCTGCCATAGCTTAATCATATCCTATTCTGGTGGTGCCGTCACTTTGACGACGATTACACATGCTGAGGTTTCAACGCCCTGATTATCCAGCGCGACCAAGCGAAGCATATATTCCCCAGGGACCAGATCGGTTGTATACCAAAAGCCTAAGCTGGTCTCCACCTGCACGCCGCTGCCGGCGGCGATCACTTGCCAGTTTGGCTCGCCCATGGTGGAATACTCGTAACGATAAGAGCCGTAATTAGGTGTGTTCACCGAACCAATTATTTCCACCACACCACTGACCTCCTCACCATGCTTGGGCGACGAAATTTCCAGCACACCTGCAACACAATTGCTATCGATGCCCTCGATTTGCGCTTGAGGATACGGCGTTGGGGTTGGAGTGGCATCCGTCGGGATAACCGCTGGAAGCGTTTCCGTTGGAGTGCTCAAGACTTCAATTGTAGGGGTGGCATAGAGCGGTTGCTGGGCAATCTCGCCTACCAAAAAAGTTGCCACAATGAACTCCCCCACAGCGAGCAAGCCCAAAAGCACCAAAACCGTTGTGGCAGAAACCACTTTTTCATGTGCCACTTGCCGTTCCAGCCCGAAGACCGAGCTGCGGCGCTCCTCGAGCGCAATCGCCAAACGGCGCAGATAGACAATCCCAACTACACCTAAGATCAGATAGATGGGGATCTCCATCTCGGCGAGGAACTTAATGATGGCGTCCATAGGCGTCTAAAGGCTTGAGCGGGGTTGCTAGAGCAACAAACACTTAGAGCTCAGCCAGTACTCCTTTTATCAGTGTGGTCAGCTTAGGGACAATTACCTTGCCAGCTTCCAAAACCTCCTCGTGGGAAGCAATGTTCTTACCATTGAGGTCAATTTTATTGGAAATACCCGAAATGCCCAGTAATTGCATGCCTCCATGCCTCGCCACAATGGCTTCGGGGACGGTGGACATACCCACGGCGTCCGCACCGGCTTGGCGTAAGAAACGGCAATCTGCGGGAGTCTCAAACGATGGACCCGAAAGGCATACGTACACACCTTGCCGAACCGCAAGCGCATTGGCATCGCTGACCTGCTGCGCTAGCTCGAGTAAACCTAGATCATAGACTTGGCTCATATCTGGGAAGCGCGGCCCAAATTCATCCAAGTTAGGTCCCCGTAACGGGTTAGGACCCGTCATGGGCAGCAGCGAGAGGTGATCTGTGATAAGCATCAGGTCTCCTGGGGTAAACTCTGGGTTGAGCCCGCCAGCAGCGTTGGTGAGGATGAGCGTGTGTACGCCCAAGCGCTGCATCACGCGCACAGGCAAGCCAATGCGGGACATACTGTGCCCTTCGTAGTAGTGCGCCCTACCCTGCAGCACCAGCACAATTTTACCTTCTAACCTGCCGATGACCAGGTGCCCTTCGTGACCAGCCACCGTCGAGATTGGCCAGTGGGGAATCTCGCGGGTTAGAATAATGACCGGATCCTCGACTGCCTCAGCCAGAGCGCCCAGCCCAGAGCCAAGCACCAAGCCAATTTGCGGTTGTACGCTGATGCGCTCCCTAATATATGCCGTCGCGGCATCAATTTGCTCTATGGTAATGAAATCAGACATGCGCACCTCACAAAAGTATGTCTGATTATTATAACATTTGGAAAAAGAACCGCTCAAATAACCCTAGCAAGGGTGTTGAAAAACGATAGGTAATCGATTGCTTTCAATATGTATATAGAGATAAGTATTTTCGATTTGACCTCACCTTGCCCTTTTCCAGCCTCGAGTCACGCCATTTGTTACTGCGAGCGCCTTAAGCGAGCTCCACAGGGGTGAAGCAATCTTCAGACAAGTTAGAAAAGATTGTTTCGTCGGGCAAAGAGCGCCATCTTCGCAATGACAATGTGGGCTTACCCCAAAAAAGAGCCGCTTAATGCTGGAGAAGGGTCAGGGTTAGGGCTATGATATTACTCTATTAATGGTGGAGGTTACCATCACTCACTCATATTGCCAGTCAGTTTGAGTTTTTTAATACCCTCCCTAGCTCAAAGCGTAGAAACATAGACACATGGGAATGAGGGTTTGAAGCAATCAAATAATTCACCTGAAGATGAGAAATAAACTGCGCGGGCTCTTATGCTCGCGCGTTTTTATCAGTGGGCCCGGAAGGATTCGAACCTTCAACCAAGCGGTTATGAGCCGCCTGCTCTGCCACTGAGCTACGGGCCCCACATGTTTATTTTATCATACCGATTGGGCTACGCGCTTGTACCTTGCATCTTTGCCCAAGAATCAACCAGCGAAATGGTACGGTTGAACACCAGCTGCCCTTCGCGGGTGTCGACGCTATCTAAGCAAAAGTATCCATTGCGCATAAACTGGTAGGATTCGCCAATCACTGCTTGGGCTAAGGCAGGCTCTACTTTGCAGCTCGTGAGCACTTCCAATGAGCGTGGGTTTAAGTTATCGAGGAAATCCTGACCTTCTTCTACCTCATACGGGTCTTTTTTGGTAAATAGATTCTCGTAAAGGCGCACTTCCGCCTCGATGGCGTGCTGTGCTGAGACCCAATGGATGGTGCCTTTGACCTTTCGTCCGTCTGCAGACATACCCCCGCGCGTTTCGGGGTCATAAGTGCAATGTACTTCGATGATCTGACCGTCGGTGTCTTTGACCACCTCAGTACAAGTGATGTAATAAGCATTCATCAAGCGTACTTCGCTGCCCGGCGCCAAGCGGAAGTACTTGGGCGGAGGAACTTCCATAAAGTCATCCTGTTCGATGTAAAGCTCACGCCCAAAGGGTATTTTACGGCTGGTCGTGCACTCCGGATCCTGCGGAAAGTCAGGGACTTCGAACTCTTCCACCTGACCTGCTGGGTAATTATCCAGCACCACTTTGAGCGGCTTTAGCACAGCCATGCGGCGTTTAGCCCGCAGGTTGAGATCATCACGTAAAACGTGCTCCAGCAGCTCCATATCCACAACGCTATTGTTCTTGGCTACCCCAACCACATCAGCAAACTTCCGAATAGCTTCCGGCGTGTACCCCCTGCGCCGCATCCCTGCTAATGTGGGCATGCGCGGGTCATCCCAACCACTAACGTAATTTTGCTGCACAAGCTGAAGCAATTTCCGCTTGCTCATCACGGTGTAAGTTAAGTTGAGGCGGGCAAACTCGATCTGCTGCGGATGATAGAGTTCCAACTCATCCAGGAACCAGTCATAAAGCGGACGGTGGTCCTCGAACTCGAGTGTGCAGATAGAGTGGGTGATGCCCTCTACCGAATCCGAAACGCAATGGGCATAGTCATACATGGGGTAGATGCACCACTTATTACCCGTGCGATGGTGCTCAGCATGCAAAATCCGATACATAATCGGGTCCCGCAGGTTGAGGTTTGGCGAAGCCATATCGATTTTAGCCCGCAGTGTGCGGGAACCATCCGGAAATTCGCCAGCGCGCATGCGCCTGAAAAGATCCAGGTTTTCTTCCACTGACCGATTACGATAGGGGCTCTCCCTCCCCGGCTCGGTGAGCGTGCCACGGTATTCACGCACCTCATCTGAGCTCAAATCGCAGACGTAGGCTTTGCCCTTCTCAATCAGGCGGACTGCATTTTGATAGAGCACTTCAAAGTAATCCGAAGCATAATACTCGCGTTCTCCCCAATCGAAGCCTAACCAGCGGATCGTATCTTTGATGGATTCGACGTACTCGGTGTCTTCCTTTACTGGGTTGGTGTCATCAAAGCGCAGGTTGGTCAGCCCACCGTAATCTTGCGCGATTCCAAAGTTCAAGCAGATCGATTTGGCATGCCCAATATGTAGATAGCCATTGGGCTCTGGTGGGAAGCGCGTGTGCACTCTCCCGCCAAAGCGTCCGCTGCGGTTATGCTCTTCGATGATCTCGCGAATAAAATTAGTTCTGGTCGAAGTCTGTTCACTCATGTGTTGCCTTTACTTTGTTGGATTGTCTGATTATACCTTATGGGTTTTTCTTTTTAAGCATTTGTCAGCGCCAAATCCTTCTAGCATCTCACCCACAAGAGAAGCAACGTTAATTGTTCCGCTACCGATTAATTGCATATTTCAGTTCATTCATTCCATCTTAAATTAAACGCTGCAACAATTAATTTAAACCCTGTGCATTAAACAACACAGGGTTTTTTCGTTGTAACTTGGCTATTCAGCCCTATTTACTCTTGAGCGCTAACTGCCGGCTCAGCGCGCGAATCTGCTCTAAATCATCTGCCTTGGCACTGCCAATAAACTCGTGC
Source organism: Candidatus Mesolinea sp. (assembly GCA_034430095.1). Classification (GTDB taxonomy): domain Bacteria; phylum Chloroflexota; class Anaerolineae; order Anaerolineales; family Anaerolineaceae; genus Mesolinea. The sequence continues at coordinate 97,580 of DAOUFK010000021.1, read as the reverse complement.
GTACCTACGACATCCCAGTTGAGCCGCTCAGCATAGCCCTCGAAAACACCTTTCGCGCCGCCAGACCAAGAATAACTGCCAATATACGCTGCAGTTTTATTACGCACACCCTTGATTTCTGCCATATTCAGTGCATGTACCATGGCTGGGAACATCGCGCGTTCATAGGTCGGCGCAGCGATCAGCACACCTTGTTTCGTCCATAGCTCAGGAAGAATATAGCTCGGATCCGTCAAACCCACATTAAAGACTTCTACAGGTACACTCTCGCTGGCAAGAGCCTGCAAGGCATGCTCCAACGCCCTCTCTGTATTGCGGTACATCGTGCCATAGAGTACGGTCACCCCCGGCTCGGCACGTTCAGTAGCCAAGCTTGCCCAATATTTATAAAGCGAGATGATCCGTTCTGGATCTTTACGCCACACCAAGCCGTGGGATGGGGCAACCATTTGCACTTCATAAGCGCTTAGTTTATCCAGCGCTTGGATGACGTGCTTGCTAAAAGCAGCAATGATATTGGTGTAGTACCGTAAAGCTTCGCGCTCATAAAAGTCACGGTCACTGGTTTCGTCATCAAAAAGCACGCCATCTAAACAGCCAAAAGAACCGAAACCATCACAGGAGAAGAGGATCTTCTCCTCAAGCATGTAAGTCATCATTGTTTCCGGCCAGTGAACGAGCGGTGTGTATATAAACTTCAATGTGTTTTTACCTAGGCTAAGCGTCTGTTCGTGCTTGAGAACTTCCACGTTTTGATCTATGTTATAGAAATCCTTCATCATGGCGACAGCTTTATTCATCCCCAGGAATTTCGCTTGAGGAGCAAGCTCTCTCAAACGTAAAAGTGCACCAGAATGATCCGGCTCCATGTGGTTGGTAATCACATAGTCTAAGTGCTCAAGCCCGATGAGTTTTTCCAGCTGTTCGACAAAATCATCAGTATATATATCTTTCGAAAGATCAATCAGCGCATTCTTTTCATCTTTGATCAAATAAGCATTATAAGTAACACCCTGATTAAAGATTGGCCATAAACCTTCGAAAAGATCGGTAGAACGATCGTTTACCCCCACCCAGAAGATGTTGGGGCGAATTTCAATCGGCTGCATAAGCGTCATGCTCCGATAAATTTGCGTACTTCTGGTAGCTGGCCAGCGCTGCCTAAGTATTCATTCTTCTTGGCAATAAAGTTGGCATATTCCGCGATGAAAATCTTGCCAGGATCACGCAAATCAAATTTTTCGGGATGATCGCGGAAGAATTCACGATGCACGCGCGTCCAAACCAACCTGCCGTCAGTATCAATGTTAATTTTGGTGACACCTAAAGTGGCTGCTTTACGGAACTGGGTGGGATCCACGCCCTTCGCCCCACTCAACTTGCCTCCGGCTGCGTTAATCCGTTCCACTTCCTCCTGCGGGACCGAGCTGGAGCCATGCATCACCAGTGGGAAGCCAGGCAATTCTTTTTGGATCTGCTCCAACACATCAAAATGCAGTGATTGCGTGCCAGAAAACTTGAAAGCACCATGGCTGGTACCAATCGCTACAGCCAGTGAATCACAGCCCGTCCGCTCCACAAAATCGCGCGCTAGCTTGGGATCGGTCAACTTAGCGTTTGACTCATCCACTTTGATGTGTTCCTCGACGCCACCCAATTGACCTAATTCTGCTTCAACCACTACGCCTTTGGCATGGGCAGCTTCGACTACACGCTTGGTCACGGCAATGTTTTCTTCATAAGGAAGCATGCTGCCATCGATCATCACTGAGCTATAAAAGCCAGATTCGATGGCATCATAGCAGGTAGCCTCATCGCCATGGTCCAAATGCACCGCAAAAATGGCTTCCGGGTAGATTTGATCCGCTGTGCGGATAAGCGCCTCGAGGTAAAGCTTGTTGGTATATGCACGCGCACCTTTGCTGATCTGAATGATAAAGGGGGCTTGAGATTGTAAGTTCCCTTTGAAGAGACCTTCGATTTGTTCCAAATTGTTGATGTTATACGCGCCAAGGGCATATTTGCCGTAGGCATGTTCAAAGAGTTTTTTGGTGGTAACGATCATTTCTGCTCCTTTTCTCAAACGGGATATGTTTGAAATTTTATTCAATTATACACTACCGCTACCTTGGTTTGACCAAATTGGGATTGATGTCAGGGCAAAGTAATAATGTCTTAAAACAGCAAAATAGAAATGTCCTAAATATTATTATGAGCTATGAGATCGCCGTTCGATCATTCCGAGTTTATTTATAAAGGAACTCTAAAATCATAACGAACAGCATAATTGCAGCCTTTCCCTCTTACTCCCCTTCCCAGCGGACTAATATTTATAATATTATCCTCATTAATTATCGCTGGGACGGGGAGTCGATGTTTGAATAGAGGGCGGAGCCCTCTATTCAAACGAATTTTCCTTCCCCAGCGGCTTAATGGAGTCACAACAAAACCGCTTGCCGCTGGGAAGGGCCAGGGTTAGGGCTCCGTGCACCACTATAGACTAGAAGAAGTAAGGTATTGAATTATGCGAAAAAAAACATACTGATGACTTTGTCCATTGATTATGATATTTCTATTTAGCCTTGACACAAATTGGGATTGGTCTATTCAGTTCACTTCAAAGCTAATCGATAGATTTGCCGAAGAGCTTCAGTATACATTTGTGGGTCGTGCTGTTGGCGGATGCGCGCGAGCGCTGCTGCTCCCTTGACGGCAATTTGATCTGGATTTTCTACAATGCTGCGAACGATGGCTTCCAAGCCAGTTTGAATCGCTTGGCTCAGTTCTGCTCGTTCTTCCGGCGTCGTATAGAGCCCCTCGCCTAATTCGTTTTTAGGAACTTTAATCAACCAGCCGGCGGTTTCGGGATTAATCTCCGGCAAAGCGCGAATATCGGTGGTGATGACCGGTTTACCGCAAGCTTGGGCTTCCAGCACGGAGAGACCGTACGTATCTGCATAGCTCGGCAGCAGCCCAACGTCGGTACGTTTCAATAGCTCCAGCACTTCTGCGTTTGGCAGCTGCGGGTACCATTCAATCCAATCCGCATTTTCCGAAAGCTTCTGCTTTGCCCAAGCCGCATCTACTTCAGTTTCATGCGCAGCGTAAGGCTCCAAACGTAGCGCACTCACGATGGTAAGCCTTAGCGGTAAACCTTCCTGACGGACTAATTTTTCGAAGGTTTGTAAGATTTCTCGACCGCCTTTACGGAAGAAAGCCGCACCTACGAGCATAAAGCGCAAAGGCTCGTTGCGATAATCTCGGGCTTCGACCGCTTCCACGAGCGGCTCTTGTGGGGGATGCAACACCTGCATCTTATCCAAAATTGCTTGCGTATATTCTGAGGGGAAATCTGCCAATAAATCCCGTTCCATGCGTGCTGAAGCCTGAGACCAAGCCAAAATTCGCAAGCAAGCCTTGCCAGCTAAAGCCTCTAGCCCACGCCGGGTGTGGTCGTCCAGGCGCAGTTCAGGTTTCTCCTTGCCCTGGTGGCGGGTTACGAGATGGCTGAAGCGCGGCAGGATGGTCTCGAACGATGAGACCCAGGGTGTGCGTCCGTAGCTAATCCCATTAGAAAAATGCAGCACGTCTACACGGTTCAAATCAAAATCTTCGAATTGATTATTGAGGTTAAACGTGTTGATGAGGGGCTTGCCCACCACCCGATTAACTTTTAACGCCAGCCAACGCTGAAAACTATACCAATCGCGAACTGGAACGTACTCAACCTCTGGAAGCTTGCCTACAATCAACCTTTTGTTCGTGTAAAAGTCCATGCGGTAAGCCAGAACACCGATCTTCATTGGTCTGGCTTGTCTCTGCTCATCACTTATTGATGTCATTGTTTCCTCAGAATTATGCTAACTCAGCAGCAGGCTGCGGTTTCCAGAAAATAAACATAACGGCTGCAATGAGCGCAAGCGCACTACCGAAGAAAAATGGCGCTGAGGGACCAAACCCTTGCCATCCACCCACGCCGCTCCATAGCAAGCCCGCAATCAGCGAAGCTGGAAAGTCCAAAATACCTAAAATGGCGTTATAGGTTCCATAAGCTGTGCCCCGCAACTCCACCGGAACCAGGTCTGCAACCATAGCTTTAGCGGTGCCATAAGTCAGACCATAATAAAAGCCATAGAGCACATAAAGGACACCCACATGCACAGCGGTCTGTGCCAAACCAAAGCCAAGATAAATCAGCGCATAGACGATCCAGCCGCCAATGATGACTTTACGTCTGCCTAGTCGATCCGAAAGGTTGCCAGCCGGCGCGGAAACAGCAGCATAGATTAAATTGAATACTGCCAGCATAAGCAAAATTTGCAAAATTGTCATTCCTCGGTCTTCCGCACGTAGGACTAAGAAGGCATCCGAGGAGTTACCCAAATCGAAAATACCCACAATAATCATAAAAGTGATGAAGTTTTTACCCAGTCCCTTGAATGTAATCCGGGTTTTTTGTGCTTCTCCACTCGGTCTAACTTCTTTTGCGCCAAATGCCAAAACCAGCACAGCTAAAAATGCCGGGATCATGCTAATCAGCACGATTGTTCGGAAGGTTTGCTCCTTGAGCGCAGCGCTGCCGGCTTGTAACCGCCAAACTACAAAAGCAGCGATGAGCAGCCCAAGCATTGCACCAGCAGTATCCGCCGCACGATGCAAGCCAAAAGCTAACCCACGATGCTCTTCTTTGACATCATCGGCTAAAAGGGCATCACGAGGCGCTGTGCGGATGCCTTTACCCACACGATCTGCCCAGCGAATAGCAGCTACAGCTTCCCAGGTGCTCGCCAGGTAAAAGAAGGGTTTGGCAAGCGCAGAAAGGGCATACCCTGCAACGGTAAGTGCTTTACGGCTTTTGAGTTTGTCTGAAAGCCAACCGGAGAAAACTTTGAGTACACTGGAGGTTGCTTCGGCAATGCCCTCGATTAGACCAATAATATTTGTTTTTACTCCTAAGACTGCAGAAAGAAACAGAGGCAAGATGTTGATCACCATCTCGCTGGAGACATCCATAAGAAAGCTGGTGGCACTGACCACCCATAAGTTGCGCGGCAATTCCTTGAGAGCGTTTTCGCTTTTTTGGGCCATGCTTTTCCTCCATAGAAGAGAGTATCGAGCGCAAATATAAGCAGATTATAACCCTAGCGCAAACGCATTCTCAAGATTGCGCGTATAAGATAACCGCCAATCGGATGGTAACTTGTCAGCCAGTTAATTTCGCGATTAGGTAATAAGATTGAGGGTAATGCCCTACCCAAAGCGGCCGGTAATGTAATCCTCTGTGCGCTTGTCTTTGGGGTTAGTGAAGATGACCTGCGTACGGTCAAACTCGACTAATCTACCAGTACGCGTTTCATCTGTAAAGAAAAAGGCGGTGTAATCCGAGACTCGGCCGGCTTGCTGCATGTTATGCGTCACAATCACAATTGTATAATTTTCCACGAGCAAGCGAATCAGGTCCTCAATCCGCAAGGTGGCGATCGGATCCAGGGAAGCTGCTGGTTCATCCATAAGGATTACGCTCGGCTCGACGGCTAGTGCCCGCGCAATGCACAGACGTTGTTGCTGCCCGCCGGAGAGTGCCAATCCTGATTTGTTGAGGTTGTCTTTGACTTCATCCCATAGCGCAGCACCTCGCAGGCTGCGTTCCACAATTTCATCGAGTTGCTTATGGTCTTTCAAGCCATTGACGCGTGGTCCATAAGCCACGTTATCGTAAATCGATTTGGGGAAGGGGTTAGGCTTCTGAAATACCATGCCAACGCGTTGGCGCAGGCTGACTGGGTCCATCTTAAAAATATCTTCACCATCGAGCAAGATTTCCCCCTCGGTGGTGACGCCTGGGATCAGGTCGTTCATCCGATTGAATGAGCGTAAAAAGGTGCTTTTCCCGCATCCAGAAGGACCGATGAGGGCGGTCACCTGCTTTTCTGGGATTTTTATGCTGATATCTTCAATAGCACGGAAATTTCCATAATTCAGGCTGTAATGTATAGTTTCAAGTTTAATTGAGTTCATTGATTCTCACGCAATCCAGCAGTTAATTTACTGGAAACAAAGTCAATAATCAAGTTGATGAGGATGATGGTAATAATGAGGACAGCACCAGTTGCCATTGCCTTATCGAAAGCGTTGGTATCCATGGCTAAGTAGTACAGGTGCAGAGCCAAGGTGCGCCCGCTGGAAAAGATGCTGGTTGGCATGCGCGCACTACCGCCTAAAGTTACATAAAATACGGCTGTCTCGCTAATAACCCGAGCGATACTCAAGATAATGCCCGTGATGATGCCGGGAATAGCTGCTGGTAAAACCACTTGGTAAATCGTCTGCCACTTCGTGGCGCCTAAGGCTAAACTTGCCTCTCGATAACTCATCGGAACAGTGAGCAGAGATTCTTCGGTGGTGCGAATAATGGTTGGCAAAACTAAGCAAGCCCCCGCTAAGCCAGCAGAAAGCAACGAAAATCCAAAATGCAAGACGGAAACAAACAAGGCAAACCCAAAGAGACCAAAAATAATCGAGGGGATGCCGGCTAAGGTTTCCACCCCAAAATGCACCAGACCTATCAAGCTTCGCAAGAATTTTGAGCCAACGCTTGTTTCACCAGCGTATTCCGTGAGGAAGATCGCTGCCCCAATTCCTAAAGGCGTCGCAATCACGATGGTTAGTCCAATCAGATAAACGGTGCTTACAATCGTGGTTGAAATACCACCCTCGCCAGAAAGCCCGCCGCGAGGTGCTGTAGTAAGGAATTCCCAAGTAACTTCGCGGATTCCATTGGTGATTACGTAACCCACAACCACAAGCAGAATCAACATCACCAGTGCGCCCCCTACCCACAGCGCTCCAAAAGCGAATTTTTGGCTTAAGTGCCGCTGCTTTAAGTTAGAGAGGTTTGGCTGCTGGTGGGCGGCGGATTGCACTGCTGATGAAGCTTTCAACTCTGCATGATTCATGAGCAGCTCAACTCCTCTCACCGTTGCGCAAAATTAAATGCGCACTCGCATTAATGATCATGATGAGGATAAAAAGCACCACGCCCGTAGCAAAGAGCATGCTTTCATGCAGACCGGTGGCATAATTGATTTCAACGGCTATATTGCCGGTGAGCGTTCGCGCTTGCCGTAAGAAAATCGTAAGGGGATTATCGGTAAGGGGTGTGGGCATAATGACTGAGTTCCCAATCACCATTATCATTGCCATCGTTTCGCCGATCGCACGTCCAACACCCAAGATGAGGGCAGCTATGATGCCTGACTTCGCCGCGGGGATCATCACGTGGATGATGGTTTGCCAATGCGTTGCGCCTAATGCCAAAGACGCTTCCTTATAAGAGCGCGGTACCGCCCGTAAAGCATCCTCCGTCACGCTGGTAATCGTTGGCAGAATCATAACCGCCAGCACAATGGCAGCTGAGAGCAACCCATAGCCAGAGTTTCCTGGCACGGGGATACGACGGACGAGCGGCACAAGCACAACCATCCCGAACAAACCATAAACTACAGAAGGGATCCCGGCTAAGAGTTGGATAGCGGAGCGAAAAACATTTTGCACTGCTCGTGGGGCAACTTCTGCTAAGAAAATTGCGGCACCCAGAGCTAATGGTACACCCATGACAATCGCCATGAAAGTTACCATGACAGAACCGACAATCATGGCGAGAATGCCATATTGTCCATTCGTAGGCCGCCAAGTTGTTTCCAACAAAATATTCTTCAAGCCAATTTGTTGAAAAGCAGGCAGGCTAGATTGAAAGATAAAGAAAAAGATGAGAAAAACAATAATAATAGAAACGATTGCAGAGAAAAAAAGTAAATACTTTATCCCTTTATCAACACGATACCTTCTCTGCATTCCGGCTCCAGGCTTTCGGACACTATTTTATCAGAATTTTGGCGTCCTCTTTGGGAAGAGGACGCCAAATCAAACACTCAGATGAGCGGCTAAACTTTCAAAGCTTACTTTACAGGAATGTAGCCTTCTGCGCGGACTATAGCCTGGCCTTCTGGTCCGAGAACGAAATCTAAGAAGGCTTTCACCACGCCCTGTGGCTCACCGTTCGTCAGCATATTGAGCGGACGAACTACTGGGTATGTGCCATTGGACGCATTTTCTTCTGTAGCTTCAACGCCATCTAAAGGCAAGACTTTGACACTCTCGTCCAAATAGCCAAACGAGAGATAAGCAATTGAATTGGGTGTGTTGGCAACGGTTGTGCGTAAAGCACCGTTAGATTGTTGTAAAATCGCGTTTTCACTAATCAGCGCATCTCCCATCACCATTTCTTGGAAAGCATCTCGCGTTCCGGAGCCTTCCTCACGGGAAGCAACAATGATCGCTGCATCCGCCCCGCCAACTTCATTCCAGTTGGTGATCTTCCCTGAAAAAATATCGCGTACCTGTTCAACGGTCAAACCACTTACCGCTGTATCGGGATGCACCACAATGGCAATACCATCTCGGGCAATCACATGCACCTTCAGATTTGGAAATTCGGCGAGTTCTTCTGGTTTAATTTCGCGAGAAGCGTTACCGATATCAGCAGTGCCTTGAGCAGCAGCTTTCACACCTACGCTGGAGCCTCCACCGGTCACTTCAATTTCGACATCGGGGTTCTTTGCCATGAAATCTTCGGCTAATTTTTCTGCCAAAGGCTGAACCGTTGTTGACCCTGTAATGCTGATGCTGCCAGAAAGACCAGCTGCCACGTCTTCTCCATCAGTTGGGGCTGGGGAAGCTGTTGGACTCCCGCATGCCGCGAGTAAAAGACTTGCAATCAAAGCTAGGCCTAAAACAAAACGACGCATATTTATCTTTCTCCTTCTCATAGTTTTAATTTTATATGCTCATAAATGTTAACAAGCGATGCTTAAAAGGCTTTTATAGCAATGTTAAATCCTGGTGATAGGCTTGTTTAATTTCAAATTTTAATGGTTATTTGTTTATAGAATTATTACAACCTACCATAGGGTTTTTTCTTCGACTCGATAAACCAGTGTGTGTTAGCCTCTCATGTTAGAATCAAGCATCATGCAAGCAAAATTTCGTGCGCATTTCCTTCGGTTGGCTGGTGCCGCCTTTGCGTTAATCTTACTGATTAGTGCTTGTGCAGGTCCTAAACATCTTCCTCAAATCACTCCTGCCACACTGCCAGAATTTACAACCACGCCCAACCCCATCCAACGGCAAACCATGGCAGCTGCTAACGCTACCCCCACACCTGTTCCCTCACCAACCCCTTGGCCGGTTGCAACTGCAACGCCATCATCCATTCTTGTAAAGGACTTAGCCGCAGAAGGGCTCAATCCGCTGACCGGGCTGCCAGTGGATGACCAAACCCTGTTACAACAGCGCCCTGTGCTGGTAAAGATCGCCAACTGGCCGCAAGGCTTGCGCCCCGCCGCTGGCTTGAACCAAGCTGACCTCGTCTTTGAGTACTACATCGGCGCTCAGACGAACCACTTTCTGGCTGTTTATCACGGGCAGGATAGTGAACAGGTGGGACCGCTTGCGCCAGCGCGCATGGTGGATGCGCGCTTGAGCGAGCACTACCAAGGAATATTAGCTTACGCCAGCGCCGATAACACGGTTGAGATGGTGCTGAGCGAAGTGCTGCCCGGGCGGTCCTTCCTGCGCGGATTTACCCCCTGCCCAGCCATGTGCAACCTTTCGGACGCTGGCGGCGAAAACACTTACGTCAATACCAGCGCTATGCGGGAGCTTTATCAGGCAGAAAACCCCGATGGTGACAATATCAATCTCTCAGGTTTAAATTTTGCAAACCATTTATCCCAATGGGATGCCCAGGCACAACAACTTAGTTACCTGTATGCAGATTTTTCCGTGATGCAGTGGGATTATGACCCCCAAAGCGGTCAATATCAGCTCTCGCAGGATTACGCCGCTCCTGATGGCAGCATTAGCATCGCGCCTTCATACGACCGGGTGGATGGTACACCAATCGCCTTCGATAATATTATCGTTCTATTTGCCAGCTACATCGAATATGGCACGTCGCTGTACGATATCGACTTCCGCGAGGGCGACCCACACCAGCCGGCGCTTGTTTTCCGGGATGGAAAATTGCTATCTGGCACCTGGATGACTTCTGATCCCTTTAGTCCCATCCAACTCACGGACGCTTCCGGGCAGCCACTGGCGCTCAAGCCTGGCAGCAGCTGGATAGTCTTTGCCGGCACCCAAAGCTCCACAAGCGAAGTGCAGCCCGGTATCTGGGAAATCACCTTTTCACTAAATTAGTCTGTTTTAGGCTGACTCTGGTAGTGGCGGCGCAGCAAAGCGCATCGCGCGCAAGCCGTTTAGCGTCACCAGCAGGGTGATGCCAATATCCGCTAACACTGCCATCCAAAGCGGCGTTAGCCCGAGCAGGGCAAACACAGCCACGCTGAACTTCACGCCTAAGCTGATGATCACATTTTGGCGGATGAGCTTATTGGTGTAGCGTGAGAGATCTACCGCAAAGGGCAGCTTGCGCAAGTCGTCGTTCATCAGCACCACATCGGCTGTCTCCAGCACATGCGCATTGCCAGCTCCACCCATGCCAATGCCCACATCAGCGCTGGCTAAAGCCGGGCTGTCATTACTACCGTCGCCAATCATACAGGCTGGACCAATTTTCTCACGCAGCTCAGCCAGCAGCTGCCACTTCTCATCGGGCAGCAAGCCGGCGTGGACTTCATCCAAATCGAGTTCCTCGGAAATGCGCTCGGCTACCTCCGGGTTATCTCCGGTAAGCATCACTGTATAGAAGCCACGGTCTTTGAGTGCCCGAATAACTTGCGGAGCTTCCGGGCGGAGGGTATCCTGCGCACCCATAAAGCCGCGTACCCGCTCGCCATCACACACCAACATAGTGGACTGTCCATTGTTCTCTGCTGCGATAGTCTCCTTGAGGAGCTGTGAGGGGACTTTGTGCTCGGCTTCGAAAAGCTTGCGGCTGCCAACGGTAGCCAGCTTGCCATTCACATAACCTAATTGCCCTTCCCCACTACGTGCCATTATGGCTTCCGCTGGTGCATAGCGATCAAGAACATGGCGTTTCTGGGCTTCTTCCATCACTGCCTGTCCCAACGGATGATTGCTGTAGCGCTCCACAGAACTAGCGAGAGCGACCAAGTCGTTGCAGGGCTCGCATTCAGGTGTTCCGAGGCAATCCACAGCCTTTACTGTGGTGATGACTGGCTTACCAACGGTCAGTGTTCCAGTCTTATCAAAAGCAATCAACTTCGCCTGGCTGAGGTTCTCCAAGTAAACCCCACCTTTAAAGATCACGCCTTCACGGGCAGCGCGCGTGAGCCCGCTGATCATGGTAATTGGCGTGCTGATCACCAAAGCACACGGGCAGCCAATCATCAACAGGGAAAGTGCCCGATGCAGCCAGCCATAAGTGGTTGCCGTATTCATCAGAGGCTGGGCGAAAAACAGCGGTGGCACAACCGCCACGAGCAAAGCAACCAGCACAACAATCGGTGTATACACGCTGGCGAAACGGTCGATAAACTTCTCCTGTTTGGCTTTTACGGATTGCGCTTCGGTCACCAAGTCGATAATGCGCTGGATAGTCGTATCCTTAGCCCGCGCCGTTACGCGCACTTTGAGAACTCCTTGTCCGTTTATTGTGCCGGAGAGCACTGTATCGCCTTCCTTTTTAGAGATGAGGCGGCTCTCACCAGTTACTGGCGCTTGATTGACCTCACTGCTGCCTTCCAAGATCACACCATCCATGGGGAAGCGCTCTCCAGCCTTTACCAATATCGCATCGCCAATTTGCAGTGCTTCGATGGGCACTATCTCTTCGCCTTGTTCGGTAAGTTTTAGTGCTTGGTGCGGCGCCAGGTCGGCAAAAGCAGTCAGAACTGCACGGGCATGGTCATTCGTGTATTCTTCCATCGCCTCAGAAATATTAAAGAGCACGAGCATAATGAGGGCTTCTTGCGTTTCGTTAATCAACACCGCACCTATGACAGCCAGCGCCATAAGCAGGTTGATTGTGATTTTGCGTTCAAGCACCAAGCTCTGTACGCCGCGGCGCATCATTGGGAAGCCAGCAGCAACCAACAAAAGGAGTTGAATGCCAATACGCATACTATTTGCCATTCCCCGCCCTTCGAGCAGCAAAGAGAGTGCCAGTAAGATCAACCCCGGCAGAGTCATGCGCAGCTCTTGGCTGTTCCGTAAGGTCTCCCAAAAGCCTTTAAAACTCAAGCTTGTTTCAGGCGGTTCCTGCGAAGGTTCCGCGAGCTCGAAGCCCAGGCGGTGGAGATGCGAAGAGATTACTTCTGGGGTTACCTCCCCAGAGACATGTAATATTCCCCGAGTAAAATCCAGCTTAACTTCTTTGACTTCGGGTAATTTTTCCAGGTCAACTTTGATCACACTGGCGCAATCGGCACAGTCCAGCCCTTTAACATGGTAAACCTGCGTCTGCATTAGCTTTTCTCCTCAGCAGATTCCAAGTGCTTGCCATGAGCATAAGCTTGCATGAAGAGATCCTCGATATGTTCATCATCAATGCGGTAGAAAATCTGCTGACCTTCACGCCGCGCAGAAACAAAGCGGAGATGCCGCAATAGCCGCAGCTGATGTGAAACTGCGCTCTGGCTAATCTGCACACGCTCTGATAACTCAGAGACACACGCTTCCCCTTGCAGGACCACAGCTAAAATCTTCAAGCGGGTTGGGTCAGCCAAGCCTTTAAATGTGGTTGCCATGCGTTGAGCATCTTTTACCGAGAGCTCTATCTCTAATTCATCTTTGACCATCATCATCTCAGCACCTTTATTTGAATATATGAGCAATTATTCATATTATAACCTTTGGAAGAGAAAAGTCAAGAGAAAATATCAAATTGAATTTACTTTTGGATGAAGAAACCCAATTTGAGTGTGGATTTCTTATCGGGAGGCAATATAGCGCAGCAAAGCCGCTGTCAGGCGGGCATCGTCGATGGCGTGGTGTGAGCTGCCCAGATCCAGCTGGCACACGTACCCGGCGTACTCTAACTTATGGGACTTAAAGCCGTTATAGCGCGGGTTCCACTCCCCATAATACGCCGCAAACAATTTCATCATGCAAAAGGCTTGCTCGTCTTCCAACGTCCAGGGAATGTTATGCACCTGATTGGATTGCTTGAGCAAGCGCAGATCGAACTCGGCGTTATAGATACCAATGGCACGTTGGCGCAGGATGGGTTCGATCTCCCGCCAAACTACCGGCCAGGGGTCCGCTGTGGCGACCATTTCGTCCGTAATCTCATTCACAGCACTGGAGTCGGGCGGGATAGGTCTGCCAGGGTTAACCAGCTTATCGTAGAGTGTGTTACCCTCCCGGTCAACGATCCCTACTTCGATAATGACATCATTCTGACCGGTTCCTGTCGTTTCTGTATCCAAAAACAGTGGGTCCAGCGCCAGCACCTGGCGGGCGCGCTCGATTACTTTAGGGTCAGCAATTGGATATGGCATGGTAAATCTCCAGAGTGAGTTTGGCTAAATATACCATTTTCTCCTGCGTTGATTGGCACTTGTGGTAGCTCTTGGTTGGCGTTATTCCATGTTAAAATTCTCCCTAATGAAAAAACCACGCTTGCAGCCTTACCGTCATTTCGCCAAGCATTATCATGCCGGTAACTACATCCAATTTAGCCACTGGATCAGCCAGGAGGTCTTCCCACACCTGCTCACGATGCTGAACTTTTCACCCCATTCGCTGCTGGATTTAGCCTGCGGGAGTGGAGTCTTCGCCGTTTCTGCTGCCCAGCAAGGGCTCGCCGTCACCGGCTTGGATGCTTCTGCAGATATGCTTGCCATTAGTCAAGCGTTAGCCCGCGAAGCTAATGTACAGGTTTCCTGGGTGCAGGCTGATATGAGCAGCTTTTCTTTGCCAGCGCGTTTTGATTGCATCACCTGCTTTTTTGACAGCCTCAATTATCTGTTGAAAGTGGAGGACCTTTCCCACACTTTTCAAGCCGTCTATGCGCATCTTAACCCCGGGGGTTATTTCATCTTCGACATGAATACAATCTATGGGCTAGCAGTCGTATGGCAGCGCTTCCCTTATAACCTCGCTCAAGATCAGCCCGATTATATGGAGTTCACCAAGGTTTCTTACGATTACGAGTTAGAAATTGCCAATATGCGCGTGATTATGTTCGAGCGGGGCGAAAAGCGCACTTGGGTGAAGCACGAGGAATTGCATCAGGAGCGCGGCTATCACGTCGAAGACATGCTATTACTTCTGAGTCGTGCTGGCTTTGAACTGAAATATCTCTTCGGGCATCCGATCCAGGAGACGCCCCTGATGGAAAACTCCGGGCGAATGTGGGTGATCGTCCAGAAGCCGGATTAGGTGCCTTGCTCCAGCTGTTCGCGCGCCTGCTGCCAGATTGAGTCGAACATAGCGGCGCTCAGCCGTCCCGTTTGCGTGTTTTGACGGCTGGGATGATAAGAGCACAACAGCCATGGCATCCCATCTCCAAGTTTATAAAAAGCCCCATGGTGGAAGGTTAGTTCTTTTTTATTGACACCTGAAAAAGCCGGTAATTCTAAAACCCCATCAAACGCCAACCGTCCAAGCGCCACGATACCGCGCAAGTTTGGCAGGCAAGCCATCTCAGCAGCTAACCAAGGCAGGCAATTGCGCATTTCGTCCCTGGTGGGTTTATTCTGCGGCGGGGCGCAACGGCAAATAGCACTGATAAACACATCCCGCAACTCGAGCCCGTCTCCGCGCGCCACCGTTCTTGGGCGGTTAGCAAAGCCGGCTCGGTAAAGCGCTGGGTAGAGGAAGTCCCCAGAAGCATCGCCAGTGAACATTTGCCCGGTACGGTTGGAGCCATGCGCCCCAGGGGCAAGCCCGACCACAAGCAAGCGCGCTGCAGGGTCGCCAAATCCAGGTACAGGTTTACCCCAATACTCCCAATCTTGGTAAGCTTTGCGCTTCGCAGCCGCCACTTGCTCACGCCACGCCACCAGGCGCGGGCATTTATGGCAATGGATTAATTGGAATTCTAAAGCTTGCAACGCAGGGGCATTGCTTTGGGGGTCAATTGGTTCCACAACAGCAATTATAGCTAATGAATTATAAGTTATTGAGAATACTAAAGCGGCTGCCCGAAAATGAGCAGCCGCCTGGAGGTTCTAGCAAATAATTAGTGTGCAGCCAGAGCAGACCAACCGGCATATTCAGCCGTATCATCCAGCTCGGCTTCGATGCGCAGCAGCTGGTTATATTTTGCCACGCGGTCAGAGCGCGCCGGCGCGCCAGTCTTGATCTGGCCCATGTTCATTGCCACAGCCAAGTCTGCAATGGTGGTGTCTTCAGTCTCGCCAGAGCGGTGTGAGCAGACTGCCCGCCAGCCATGGGTTTGCACCATCGTTACTGCCTGCATGGTCTCGGTGAGAGTGCCAATCTGGTTAAGCTTGACCAGCAGAGCATTGCAAGCCTTTTCTTCGATGGCACGTGCCACACGTTTCGGATTGGTCACGAGTAAGTCATCGCCCACAATCTGGAGACGATTCCCTACCTTCGCGGTGAAGTTCTTCCAACCATCCCAATCATCCTGAGCAAAGCCATCTTCGAGCGAGACAATCGGGTACTTGTTCACCCAATCCAACCAGAAGTCAACCATTTGGTCACTGGTAAGCATCTTGCCTTCCTTGCGCAGGTTATAGAGCCGAGTTTCTTCATCGAATAGCTCTGAGGCTGCAGGGTCCAACGCAATACAAACATCTTCGCCTGGTTTATAGCCAGCTTTGGCGATAGCTTCAAGGATCAACTCAATCGCTTCCTCATTTGCCTTGAGTGCTGGCGCAAAACCGCCCTCATCTCCGACTAGTGTGGTATAGCCCTTGGATTTGAGCACGCCCTTGAGGGCTTGATAAATCTCAGAGCCCCAGCGTAGGGCTTCGGCGAAAGTGGGTGACCCTAAAGGCATCGCCATAAATTCCTGAAAATCGGTTGATTGCCAGTTGGTATGTGTGCCGCCGTTGAGAATGTTCATCATTGGGACGGGTAAAACATGCGCGTATACCCCGCCCAAATAACGGTAAAGCGGCAGGTCAAGCGAATCTGCTGCAGCTTTGGCGACTGCCAAGCTTGTGCCTAAGATGGCATTAGCCCCAAGTGCAGATTTATTCGGGGTGCCATCAAGATCAAGCAGCAACATATCGATAGCTTTTTGCTCCGTGGCATCCCACCCGATGAGTTCATCAGCGATCTCATCGTTGACATGCTCGACTGCATCCAAAACGCCTTTGCCGCCATAGCGCTTCTTGTCGCCATCGCGCAGCTCTAAAGCCTCATGCACACCGGTGGAAGCACCCGAAGGGACGATTGCTCTTCCATGGCTGCCATCAGCTAAAACGACATCCACTTCAACGGTGGGGTTGCCACGTGAATCTAATACTTCTATGGCAGTGATAAATTCAATTGTAGAAAACATGGTTTTATTCCTTTCTTTATCTCTCTGTAAAATCAAGCTTAAGTATAATCTAATCTTCCTTACCTGAAAGATTTTCGGGCAGTTGCACTGCAACGGATAATTTCCGGCGCTGACAAACAGCTTTAATAAAGCCGCTAAAAAGTGGATGCGGTGAGGTTGGCCGGGAGAGAAACTCTGGATGAAATTGGCAGCCGATCATGAATGGATGATCCTTCACTTCAGCCATCTCAACCAGGATACCATCTGGAGAAAGCCCGGACATAATCAACCCATGCTCTTCTAATGCTTGCCGGTAGGCGTTATTGACCTCATAGCGATGACGATGGCGTTCCTCAATTCTCTCTGTTTGGTACAAACGCGCTGCTAAAGTTCCTGGTTGGATCACACACGGGTAAAGCCCCAAACGCATCGTGCCGCCTTTATCTTCCAATCCTCGCTGTTCTGCCATTAGGTCGATAACCGGATGGCGCGTGCGTTGGTCAAATTCGGGTGAGTTTGCGTCTTCCATTCCCAGCACATTGCGTGCATATTCAATCACCATCACTTGCATGCCCAAACACAATCCCAAATAGGGCACCTGATGTTCGCGGGCGTATTTGGCTGCCATGATCTTGCCTTCCACCCCGCGGGAGCCAAATCCACCTGGAACAACAATGCCATCCACTTGCTCCAAGCGCTCCAGCCCAATGCCCTTCTCCAAGTCGGTTGCCGAAATCCATTCGATTTCCACATCCACACCAGCATACAGGGCAGCGTGCCGTAAGGCTTCGCGTACACTGATATACGCATCGTGCAGCTCCACATACTTCCCCACCAGACCAATGCGCACTTTAGGTTTTTCCCGCTCGAGTTCGTTCACCATCCAACGCCATGCCTGTAAATCAGGCGCTTGTTTCGGAGCCAAATCCAAGCGGCTGAGCAAAATTTCAGCTACATGCATATCTTCTAAAGTCAGCGGAATTTGATACAGCAAGTTCGAAGTCACTAAGGGGATGACAGCTTCCCTCGGAACATCACAAAACTGGGCAATTTTAGTGCACAATTCCTTCTCCACCGGGTAATCACTGCGGGCGATAATCATATCGGGAAAGATGCCTATGGACCGCAATTCGCGTACGGAGTGCTGCGTTGGTTTAGTTTTAAGTTCACCGGTCGCCTTCAGGTAGGGAAGCCAGGTGAGATGCACAAAAGCGGTATTATTGCGCCCAAGCTCGTTGCGCATTTCGCGAATTGCCTCTAGGAACGGCTGACCTTCGATATCGCCAACGGTTCCGCCTACCTCCACAAGTGCAATTTCTGCGTTAGTTGACTTGCCCACCAGCGCAATGCGGCGCTTGATCTCATTGGTAATATGCGGGATGACCTGGATTGTCCCGCCTAAATAATCCCCACGCCGTTCACGGTCGAGGACCTCTTGATAGACTTGTCCAGTCGTAACGGTGCTGTTCTTGTTCAGGCGCAAATCGCACATTCGTTCATAGTGACCTAAGTCCAGATCGGTTTCTGAGCCATCATCCAGCACAAAAACTTCGCCGTGTTGGTAAGGGCTCAGCGTGCCTGGGTCAACGTTGAGGTAAGGATCCAGCTTTTGGATGGTAATCGTGAAGCCCCGGGCTTTAAGCAGGCGGCCAATCGCAGCTGCAGTAACACCTTTACCAACAGACGAAAGCACACCGCCTGTAAAAAAGATCACTTTGGTTGTCATTGGTTCCTCCATGTTTACTCGTCCAGCAATTAAAAGCTTCGGGGAGGGTTTTTGTCAGACCCTCCCCGGATGATTTTAGTTAGCTGTATGCACTCCTGTTCGGTATGCATGTTATTCTTGCTCACCTTTTGCTTTCAAAGTGCGTTCATAGATTTCATCGGCTTCAGTTTCCGTAATCATCTTAGCGCGCTTAATCCGATTGGTGATTTCGGGCTTACGTTTCTCCGCCTGGTCCATTGCTTTGCGCATGGCGATTTCCATGTAGGTTGGATCTGGAAGTTCAGTTTCTTCTTCAACGACCTCAACCTCTTTCTTCGCTTTACCCTTCCGAGCGGTTTTCTTAGGAGGTGCTTCGACTTCTGGCTCATCTTGCAGCGCTTTCATGCTCAGCTTGATTTGCTTCTTACGTTTATCCACTTCGAGCACTTTTACATCGACTTCGTCGCCAACTTTGACGACTTCTGAGGGTACACGCACATAGTTATGTGAAAGCTCACTGACATGCACCAAACCGGGACGCTCGGCTCCTATTTCCACAAAGGCGCCAAAGTTTTCCACCCGCACAACTTTTCCGTGAAGAACCATATCAGGTTTGATTTCTCGCCATTCCAGCTCTAAAGGTTCTTTCATGGTCAATTCCACCCGATCTTTGAGGATACGTTTGACCCATACGCTAAGGGTGTCGCCAACCTTCAGCACATCTTCGAGATTGATGACTGCTGCATTAGGATTAGCACTATCGACAACTTGGGAGATGTGGAGAAAACCCGGTAAGTTTTCGCCAATATCAACTATGGCACCTTGTAAAGAGGTTTTCATGACCTTACCTTCATATTTTTGCTTAGGTTTCAGCTTTGGTTCATTTGTAGAGGGCGTTTCGATAGGGTTATCCATTCCAGTTCTCCCAGGAGAATAATTTCACGATTGTTCAGTATACTCCACGACCCGTCGGTTTGTCAAACAAGGCGTGGGCGGGGGTTACTGTTTCAAAAGTTCATAGATTATGGGGATGCAAAAAAATGAGAGTTCCTTGATAATAGGGTTCGTAACACCAAAAACGAAAGGAACTCTCAAATGACAGTCGAAACCGTCCCAATTAAACGAAAACATGAACGTGCAGGGGCTCGACTGTCCTCGCCCCCTTCCGGGGGACCCTGAACCAGGTCTTTTAAACAAAAAGTGAGCGTGCAGGGGCTCGAACCCTGAACCAATGGCTTAAAAGGCCACTGCTCTACCATTGAGCTACACGCCCAGCGAGAGTTATTTTAGCACGGGGAGCGCCTGCGCGTCAAATGCAATCCGCGCTAGCTGATGATATGATTAACCTCGCTCACCAGGAGGTCAACCATGAACCCACACAAACAGCTCACCCCATACGGCTTGTGGCAATCGCTTATCACACCCGAGCTCATCGGGCAGGGGATACGCTACAGCGACGTGCAGTGGGCACCTGGAGATCGTGAACGCTTGGTGTGGTGCCAATCCCAAGGCGGCAAGTCCACCTTGATGACCGCAAGCGGCACGCAGCCTGCCTCAGCTTTCTCTGGCAGCTTCAACCCTGCTGGCGGGGTTGGATACGGCGGCGGAGAGTTCTGCGCGGGCAAGCAAGGCGCGGTGTTTGCCGATCGGGATGGGCGCTTGTACTTTGCCCCCTACGCATTCGGCTCAATCCGCGCGCTCACGCCTGGCTTTGGCAGCTGCGCCAGTCCAGCACTCTCCCCTAACGCAAGCGGGGTGGCTTTTGTGCACACCTACGAAGGGCGCGACGTTTTGGCTTATACCCGCTTGGAGGGTGAGGTTTGGCCGAAGATCCTTGCCTCCGGAGCAGATTTCTATATGCAACCTTGCTGGAGCCCAGATGGCAGAGCGCTGGCATGGGTGGAGTGGGATCACCCCAACATGCCTTGGGATGGCTCGCGCCTGGTGGCAGTTGAGTTTGACCCTGACATAGAAACGCCTGTCAGCCTATGGTTTGTGGATGGCAGCGCTGAGGTGGCGACTTTTCAACCCGCTTTTTCGCCTGACGGGCGCTATTTGGCATATTTACGCAACCGCGGCGAGTGGGATGAGCTGGTGGTGCTGGACCTGACCAACGGCGAGCGGCGCGAGTTGGTCAAGGATCGGAGCATGCTGCCACCGGCTTGGGTGCAGGGGTTGCGCACTATCGCTTGGTCGCCCAGCAGTGACGGGCTGTATTTCTTGGAAAATCAACAAGCCCAGACCCGCCTGAACAGGGTGGAGCTGGGAAGCGGCGAGATTACCTCACTGCCGACGGAGCAATTCACCCACATCGAGCAGATCAGCGTTTCGCCTGATGGTGAGGTGGCGCTGATTGGGCAATCCCCAGAGTTACCAGCCGAGATTTGGCGCCTGAAGAGCAGCGTTTTGCAGCTGGTAGCATCGAACCAACCTAACCTGGCTGGAACGGGCTGGGCGCCGCAGCCTCAGCCGGTCTCTTGGCAATCTTCCGACGGCGCCACGGTGTATGGCACCTACTACGCCCCAACCAATCCTCATTGCAGCGCTGAAGGGCTGCCCCCGCTGATCGTTTATGTGCATGGCGGGCCTACTTCGCAAGCTACGGTGGGCTTTAGCCTGGACCGGCTGTTCTTCACCAGCCGCGGCTATGCTTTCTTGGGGGTCAACTACCGCGGGAGCACGGGCTTTGGGCGCTCGTACCGCGAGGCGCTGCGCCACAACTGGGGGCGGCTAGACATGCAGGATACGGTGGAAGGTGCGCAAGCCATGGTGGCTTTGGGCTTGGCTGACCCGCGGAAACTGGTGGTCAAAGGCGGCAGCGCCGGCGGGTTTACGGTGCTGAATGCGCTCATCCATTACCCTGGCATGTTCAAGGCGGGGCTGTGCTCGTATGGCGTTTCCAATCTGTTTACGCTGGCGATGGACACGCATAAGTTCGAGGCGCATTACAACGACTTTTTGGTTGGGCAGCTGCCCGAAGCCGCGGAAAGGTTCCAGGAGTGGTCGCCGGAGTATCACGCCGATCAGATCCGCGACCCGTTAGCGATCTTCCAGGGCAGCGAAGATAAGGTGGTGCCGCCGGAGCAATCCGAGCGCATTGCGGAGCGGCTGAGGGCTAAGGGCGTGCCGCACGTCTACCGGCTATATGAGGGTGAGGGGCACGGCTTCCGCAAGGCTGAGACGCTGGCCGATTACTACCAGACCGCCGAGCGCTTCCTCAGGGAGCAGGTGATTTTGAGGGGGTGAAGGGGGAGAACGGGTACATGGGTTAGGCGAGCACTGTGGGTGCTACGAACATGTAGCGCAAGCACTCGTATCAGAGAGGAGCCTCTATGTACTGAGCTTTGACTAGTAAGAATTGGAGAAAGGAAGATGCTGATAAACGATTCTCGTAGCGAGTTGTGGCGTATCTGTTTTGCTATTTTTCCTCACTAAAACAATTTAAGTTGTCCCTTATAATGTATTCATCTATCTTACTTTCTTTTTCACAGCAAGCTGCGCAGAATTGGCCTCCCTTGATTATAAAGAAGGATATGCTAAAAATATTATGCTTATTAATTAATTTTCCCTATAAGTTAATATAGAATTTTAAATGAAATTTAACTTATCTAATGCTTCTTTTATAGATCCTAGGCGCTTATTCCGATCACTTACAAATTTTTTCAAACCTTCTAACACCCAATGAGGAGAGAGGTGTGCTTCATCGATAACATCCTCAAGCTTCCCACCAGTACGCCAGCGATTATCCCAATCAGAAGAAAGGGCATATTCTTCACCGATTTTTGTGTAAAGCCAATCATGCATTAAGTAGCGAGCTTGCGTTGTTATAACCGTTGAATCTAATTTATCAACTGGACTCAGCACATAGTCTTGGTATTCTTTAGGCTGTAACACAAAAAGTTGGGGGCTGGTTGCACAAACAATTTTGATATTTAGTTTTATGCGATTGATTTCGGGGAGCAACGCAAGGATAGAATTCATTGCACTTGTTCCCTGCACAATCACTGTTCCTCCGTGCGGTTGAGCCGGGTCATAATCGCGTACGACATATGCGCCACGAGCTGCCACGTAGTGCGATGGAATGCCAAGTTTTGCTCGATCTGGAATCTCTATGGGAGGTCGAGTTAGATGAAGAACAATAATCGGAACTTCCTTTTCTAGAGCAGCACCCAATAACACGGGTACTTCATTATGTTCCCATGGATATAAGTTGATAACTTGCCCTTTTGGAAACAATTGCGTGACACCAGGAGAAAATATGCCAAAATGCGTACGGCTATCATCTGCCGTTTCTGGTCCTGAATGCCCAGCAATCCATATTACTTTTCCGATTTTTAATTGGCAATCTTGAGCCAGCTGGCTTAACAGGCGAAATGGGCCATATTTAAGATAGGAAAACGACCCATAAGTAGAACAAGCACCCCAAAATCCATCAAATTCCTCTTCGGGATTTGAGGAAAAATTGACTGTGACCATTCCACTCATAATTCCAGCATTAGCGAATTCTGTTATTTCTTGGGGTAAAACAACACCGTTTGGATTAGTGTTCCTTTCAAACCAGCCATAACCAGGAAAATCGCGATAAGTATTACCAAATCCTACTAGATTAGTAGACTCTGCTAGATCGGCAGAGGCAACCAGAAATAGTGGCCGGCCGTATTCCTTTGAACCAAAAGCATTAACCCATGCTCCCCACTTTGCTAAAGCAGCCCTATTAGGGACTTTTTCCCCGGGTTTTGCAAATAAGTCCTGTGGATAATTTTTAAAGTCGTAAAGGCGTTGATCCTTAAATGGATTTCCTTTTATTCCCAAATTATAATTAGGATGCTCTTGCGAAATAGAATCGCCCAAAGAGACAAGCCTATTTGCTAAAAAATCGACTAAATCCTGATCCTGTTGGAGCACATCTATTACTACCTTCAGATTTGCTTTATACTCACTTTGATAGGCTTCTTCGTCAGCTGGTGCTGGACCGCCAAAATTTACAAACTGCACGTTATATTTTTCTGCAAATTCACGTTTTGTTTCCCAGAAAAGTTCACTGTTCGTTTTGTGGGGTGCTCCATGGGAAGCATAGTCATATTTTAAGTAACCTCGACCTTTTCTAGTTTTGACCCAGATTGCGTTAGGCTTGTGATCAAGGTTCTCAGCGTTCACCGCTTTCAATATTACTTCGGCGACTGATCTCCAATCACTTCCTTTTTCGGTACCATATACTCGCCAGCCATGAGAGCCGAACCAATCATTAGGAGTGCCAAATACGACGGAACTTACCGAATGACTATCAATTCCGTAATCATTCCAATCTACAACAAAATAAAGATTATCCAATCCCAATCCATATGCTGAATTTAGAGCTTCAGATACCCCCCCAGGGGTCAAACCACCTTCCCCATCTAAGAAAAAAACCCTAACATTCCCTACTCCAGCTCGCTTGAGCGCCATGGCTTCTCCCACGGCGGCGGGAGCGCCATGCCCAGAGGGACCAGTATTGAATTTCAAAAAGAGCGTTTTTCCTTCCATCTCAGCATGGCCAGATAATCCAACCTTTTCCCTAAACGTAAGGAGATCTTCCCAATAAAGAATTCTTTGCGGATCTTGAGGATTCGCATAACGTGGGTCGTTGGTTTGTGTATATTTAATGCGAATCGCCTCATTAAGTACTGCCAAAGTGCAATACACCAGTGGAACCGTATGGCCTGCACCTAAGATGAAACGATCACCAAACCTTTTTTCAGGGTGACGAATATCCCAGCGCATCGCACCACTAAGTAGGGTTATTAAAAATACATGTACTTTTGACCGGGATCCACCGGGGTGACCACTTTGCCGATAATTCAAAATAATGTCAATAAGTTGATCGACAATATCCTTCGTTTTCTCGAAATATTTAAAATCTCTCTGCAAGTCGGCAATTTGAGTTTCTAAATAATTTTCCATTATTCAAATGTTCCTTTTTATGTTTGGTCTGCTCAGATTTGATTCCAAGCCATTTCCCATGTACTTTTAATGTCTTTTAGAACTTGCAAGCTCGCTTCGTTTTCTTGCGGTTTTACTTCAAACCCTACCCAAGGTAAGAACTCAGGATTGCTATCTTCATGTAGATAGTTAATTTTGAATAACCAACAAAGAAAATGAACTAATTCTTCAAAATTGTTTACCCCGCCAGGATAACCAATTCTAGGGTGTTTATCACCGAATAAAGGGTGACCTGGCGTTATAACGCAATTTCCCAAATGGACTTCTTTTAAATATGGCGCTAATATAGGAAGAGCGAATTCTGGTGTCTCGTTATTGAGGGGCATGTGACCCATATCATAGATCAATCCGAAAGAGGAATATTTTGCTTGGAATTGAGCCGCAAATGATGCGGCTTCTGAAGCTGGTCCGATTAACGCTTTTTTATCTACGCTTCTATCAAAGATTTCGAGTAAAACATGAACTCCATTTCTTTCTGCATAATCCGCTAAAAAAAACAAAGACTCTTCGAGGTTTTGGTATGCACTTGCTCGCTCCGCCTCTGTTGGATCCTTGCCCGAGAGTACGACAAGATTTTTTGCGCCAATTTCTGCAGCTTGGTCAGCAGCTTGATAGAGACATACTAATGCTTCTTTTCGCATTGATTTATCAGCTGCGTTTAAATTTAAACCCAAATTAAGAATTAATGGCTGTGCTCCGTAGGCTATTTCGAACTCATATTCTTTTGATAGTTTATTTATTAATTTTCGGTCTTCAAGAGTATTAACTGGCCCGATCTCTATAGCATTGAAGAATTGCATTTCTGCGACCTGATCTATAGCCCTTTCAAAATCTCCAACACCACTTTGAAGCTCTGGGTAAGCCATAAAGTGCACCAAACTAAGAATACAGTATTTGCTCCAATGTTCTTTCATTAGACTTTTTCGGTTAATTCCTTTTCTGAGGCACCCAAATAGGCTGCTCGAACTTTAGGATTGGCAATTAATTCTTTACCTGTCCCTTCCAATACTATCTGTCCATTTTCTAAAACATATGCATAATATGCCATCTTTAATGCAAGTGAAGCATTTTGCTCGACGAGCACAATTGTCATGTTTTGTTCGCAATTAAGTTTTTCTACCAAATCAAAGACTTGATTAAATACAATGGGGGCTAATCCAAGAGAAGGTTCATCTAAGAGTAATATTTTAGGTTTCGACATCAAACCACGCCCCATAGCTAACATTTGCTGTTCGCCGCCCGATAAAGTCCCTGCTTGCTGTTTTACCCTTTCTTTTAAAATCGGAAAGTTATTGAATACTTCTTCTCGTCGTTGAAGCAGTTGATCTCTCGATGCCAGAAATCCACCCATAATCAAATTTTCATTGACAGTTAGAGAAGGAAAAATGCGACGACCTTCTGGAACCTGAACAATACCTTGGGCTACTATCTTGTGTGGAGAGGAAGGAAGGGGTTTTTCATCCAGTAAAATGCTGCCAGATTTTATTTTCACTAAACCTGAAATGGCATTCATCAGCGTAGACTTTCCTGCCCCATTTCGGCCGATAACAACGATTATTTTCCCTTCTGGGACGACAATATTGATATCATGAAGAACTTCGATTTTGTCATAACCAGCATGGAGATTTTTAATTGCAAGCATTGCTGATCTCCTCCCCAAGGTAAGCTTTTATTACCACCGGATCTTGCTGAATTTGCTCGGGAGTACCTTGAGCAATGTTTTTACCAAAATCCTGTACATAAATCCATTTACATAAGCGCATAATCACATCCATACGATGGTCGATAATGAGAATTGACAGTGAAAGGTCCTCGTAAATCTTTTGTATGAGATTGACTAAATCGTGAACCTCGGTTTGATTTAGACCAGCACCAGGTTCATCTAAGAGCAGAACGCATGGTTCACTGGCTAGAGCACGAGCAATTTCGACGCGCCTTTGTAATCCATAAGGTAGTGATTGGGCGTTCACATTTGCTTGATCTTGGAGCCCAACCATTTCCAGCCAATGCATGCTTTTTTCTTCAGATTCTTTTTCGTAACTTCGCACCCGAGGGAGTGAAAGTAATGCTTCGAGAACGTTATAAGTCGTCCGCCACGAATACCCGACCATCACTGTTTCTAAGACGGTCAAATCTTCAAAAAGACGTATATTTTGAAATGTTCGAGCAATTCCTATGTGATTTATCTTGTGTGGTTCCAGCCCAGTTATATCTATTCCTTTATAAATGACTTTTCCAGAAGTTGGAGGATAAATGCCTGAAATAATGTTTAGAATCGTCGTTTTGCCAGCCCCATTAGGACCAATGATGCCAACAATCTGATTCTTATATAAACAACCGGAAAAGTCGTATACCGCACAGAGCCCGCCAAATCTTTTAGTAAGGTTTTGAATCTCAATAATAACGGGTTGCTCTCTCATTTTGCCTCCACCGATTTTTCCCTCTTAGGAAATTTAAAGATAGATTTTAATGAAAGTTCCCAGTTGCCAAATAGACCTCGTGGACGAAGGTTGATGATTAAGAGAATCACGATACAGTAGAGGAGAATACGCCATGCAGAAGTGAATCGTAGTATCTCCGGAAGGGCAAGCAAAATAAACGATCCTAAAACAGTACCAGTTAAGCTATCTCTACCACCAAAAAATACAATAATGATCCAAGTCACTGAGGTCATCCATCCATACATCGCGGGCTCTACATAGCGTGTATGAAAAGCCATTAATGCTCCAGCATATGCCGCAAATGCCGCTGAGATTATATAGACCGTCATTTTGTGTTTAAACACATTAATTCCCGCTACCTTAGCAGCCAACTCATTGCTTCGAATTGCCAGGCTGTCTCGCCTAAAATGGGATCGTCTAAATCCCCAGATAAGAGCAATCGCGACTGCCAAAGAGATAAATGCTAGCGCCGGGGTTGTGAGATGAGGGATATTAGAGAATCCCATCGCACCACCAGTAACATTTACTGTCTCCGTTAAAAGTCCTATCACAGCTTGGCCAAAGCCAAAAGTTGCCAGTGCAAAGAAGTCCTGTCGAATTCTCAATGTTGCCGAGCCAACAAGTACTGCAAGTCCCGCAGATATTACGATGCTGATTAATATCGCCAAGGCAAATGGAAGGTGATAATTGACAACACAAATAGCCGAAATATAGGCTCCTAAGCCCATAAAGGCACCTTGGCCTAAACTGAACATACCATTCATTCCGGTAAGGATGAAAGTTCCTAACACAGCGATTGTGTTGACTGCTATTGCTAGAGCTACTGTCAGATAAAAATCCATTGTATTAATTCCTTTGTTTATGCTTTATCTTCAGCGTTCAAACCAGAAAAGCCTTGTGGTCTGATAAGGAGGAAAAACACCATTAATAAGAAAATCACCACAGGAGATAAACCCGAACCGATGCTCGAAATAAGAAATACCTCGATAACTCCAAGCACAACAGCACTGATAGCTACTCCTGTAAGATTTCCTAACCCTCCCAGCACAGAAGCAATAAAACCTTTTACAACCACTTGACCTATTTGTGGAGAAAGAGACGCAGAAATACCATAAAGTACGCCTGATAAGCCCCCGAGCAAGCCTGATACTATAAATGCAGCAACCACTACCGAATTGACATTTATGCCCATTAAACTAGTAGCAATAAAATCATCTGAAGCAGCACGAATTGCTATCCCGATTTTTGTTTTCTTTAACACATAAATTAATGCGCCAAATGCGATAATTGCGGCAACTAACGCAAGCATATAGGTAACAGAAATGGTAACTGAACCTAAGTGGATAATTCTCACTTTGACTAATGTATAGGGATAAGAAACGAAAGAAGAACCAAATAGGATAATCAAGATTTGTTCGAGCAGCATCAACATCGTTACAGAGGTAACAAAGTAGTAAACCATTTGGCGATGTTTAATACGAATCCAACGGAAGGCAATAATTTCCACAAGTACTGCGACAATTGCTCCGGTGAGCATGCCTACTAGGATGACCGGAATCAAAGATAAGTTAAATTTTGTTGCTGCGATGTAGCCGGCATAAGCACTAATTCCTAAAACTCCACCATGGGAAAAATTAGAAAATTTTAAGATGTTGTAAATCATAGCATAGCCGACAGCGATAAGAGCATAAATGGCACCAAGAGAAAGGCCATTTATTAATTGCTGTAGAAAAACCGTGAAATCCATACGAACTCCCGCTGCTTGCAGGGACCCATTTAAAGGTTAGTGAGTCCCTGCAAGCACAATTAATGTAATTTACTCTAGCGGTCCCTCAGGGGTATACCATTTCACAAATTCTGCTTTTCCATCCTTAATCGTCATGATAGCCATTGGTAACGGAACTGGCTGGTGCGTCGTAGGAGAAATTGTTATAGAACCCTGAAAACCCTGATAATCTTTAACATTGTTCAGTTCCTGATTGATGCATTCAGATGTGATCTCTTCACCACATGCGGAAATTGCTTGAACGAGAACTCCAAACGCATCATACCCTGAAAAAGCTTGGGCTACAGGTTCAATTCCAAACTTAGCTTTATATTCTTGTGCAAACGCAAGTGAGTCAGGTTCTGTTGGATTTATCCCATAGGGAAAATAAGTATTTGCCGTTGCTGCGGGGTCAGTCTGTGGTGCAAGTCCAGTTGGAAGCACAGAATTGCTCCCAAGCATTGGAACCGTAATGCCTAACTCATAAGCTTGTGTATAAATCAATGGGATTTCAACAGGATATGAGGGGAAATAGATAACGTCAGGATTTGCGGCTTTAATCTTAGTCAATTGGGGGCGAAAATCTTTATCGGTTGATGTATAAGTTTCTTTAGCAACAATCTGACCACCGCCCGAAGTGAATACTTCTTCGAAAGGAATTGCCATACCCACTGAATAAGAATTTTGAGAGTTATACAAAATGGCAGCAGTTTTTGCTTTTAAATCTTGGATTGCAAATTGAGCAATTATCTTTCCTTGAACCGGAGCTGAATTTTGAACTAAGTACATGTAATGCCAAGGCTCACCATTTTCTTGGATGGTACACTTGTCATCCATAAATAAACCAACGACGGGAACTTTTAATTCTTCAGCTACGGGAGCTAAAGCAATGCCAATATTTGCGATAGGTGGCCCGAAAACAGCAACTACTTTATCCTGCTCCACAAGACGATGATAAGCATTAATTGCTTCGTTCACATCACTGCGTGTGTCATAGGTGATAAGTTTTATTGGATGCCCGTTAATTCCACCAGCGGCGTTGATTTTCTCAACTTGCATAGTAGCAGCGTAAGTGCAGGCGATGCTTAGAGCCTTCATAGGCCCAGATTCATCCTGTAAATTGCCAATAAGAATCTCGCTCTTCGGAGCCATAGTCTCTTCAGTAATTGGTTCACTTGTGGCTTCTTCTTCTGGAGTAGAAATAGTTTCTTCCGTTGGTGACTCTGTAACTGTTTCGGTGACAGATCCACAAGCAGTAATGACAAACGCGAGAGTTACAAAGGCAATAATTAGTGCTTTAAACTTTTTCATATGTTTCTCCTTATCTTTTTAATATTTTCATTTATTTAACGGCTTTTTTTGTCATAAAATTTTTGAGTTGTTTCAATAGTCCTCCTTTCATAGACCCACAAACCTCATTTTGATTTATTATTTTTCAAGGTGCGCCATAAATATTCTGGAGTAATGGGTAAATCGTGAAAAAAGACACCAGTAGCTTCACTAATTGCCAAGGCAATAGCAGGAGCAATAGGGATAATTCCACTTTCCCCCGTTCCTTTAGCCCCATAGGGACCAGAGCCATCCATGTTTTCAACTAACATTGAGACCAACTGATCTGGAATATCCATGGTCGTCGGAATGCGATAATCTAATGCACCCAAATTTAGTATGCGACCGCGCTCATCTAAAACTAAATGTTCCATTAACGAATGACCTAATCCTTGAATAGCGCCACCTTCATCTTGAGACTCAACTAAAAGCGGATTAATTGCTTTCCCGATATCACCAACGGTAACCAACTTCTTTACATGAACAAACCCAGTTTCTTTATCAACTTCAACCAAAGCTCCTGCAAAAATAACTTCGTAAAAAGACACGCCGCCACCTAAGGGGTGCTTAGTATTTTGAGGTTCCTTATATGTACCGATACCAATGACCTCTCCAGCTGAATGACCAAAATATGTATTCATAATTTCTGTAAATTTTAATTTTTGGCCATTTACGAGAATAGTTCCATCACAAAAAGAGACCTCTTGCTGAGAAGATTGTAGGTTTTCTTTTGTCATTTCGATAAGCTTTGCTACGACATCTTTACAAGCCAATTTGATGGCATTCCCCATAAAAACAGTCGAACGGCTTGATGCTGTTACCGAATCAAACGGTACTAGCTTGGTATCTCCATTAGTGACAGAAATACGATCTAAAGAAATGTGCAGTTCATCGGCTGCAATTTGAGCAAACACTGTACGGGAGCCCTGTCCCATTTCAGTAGTTCCAACGAAGACGTTGAGGCTACCGTCATGATATAGCCTAACTTCAGCTTGGGATACAGTCGCTGGAGCAGGTGATTTGATTCCAATACCTAATCCACGTCCTTCATTTGGAAGTAAAGGCTGCCCCCAGCCAATCGCTTCCGCTGCTTTCGTAAGTCCTTCAGCCCAATCGCCGTCTGCCGGCAATTCATTTGGAACTAATATTTCGCCTCTTTTGGGCATATTCATCAAGCGAATTTGTAATCGATCTATTCCCAGTTTTTGGGAAGCCATGTCCATTATTGAATCTAAAGCCCACATGAATTGAGGCGCACCAAACCCGCGAAATGCCGTGCCTGGCACAGTGTGTGAAAGGATTGCTCTGGCGTGAATGGAAGCATTAGGTGGATTAAAGGCACCACAGCCTAAAAAGGCAGCCTTAGCAACAACCCTGGGCGAAGCATTAGCATAAGCACCGATTAAAAAATCCGCATTGACTTGCATAAAACTCAACTTGCCATCTTTCTGAAATCCTGCCTTTACCCGAATCGAACTGGAATTTCGGCGACCCAACAAGAAAGTTTCTTCGAGAGTTAAACGTAAGCGAACGGTCCGTTTAAGTTTCAATGCTAAGAAAGCCATCATGGGCTCAAATTTGGGGTATCCCTTACCTCCGAAACCGCCCCCTAACTCAGGCACAATAACCCTAATTTTGGATACAGGTAAATTTAATGTCTGAGATATGACTCGTTGTAATAAAAAGGGATGTTGTACAGTGCTCCAAATACATACCCCATCATTTTCAGGAGAGGCAACAAATACATGTGGTTCAATAGCAAAATGTGTCGTCATTGGGAAATTAAAGACATCTTCTATAACAACGTCAGCTTGTGCATTTGCTGTATCACCCCAATGGAATTCCCATTCATCTAGAATATTTGTATTTGCGAATTCGGGTTTATTGCGAACAGAAGGATCTTGTACCAAGGGAGCATCATGATCCAAAGCCTGTTCGAGTGTATAAACCCCTTTTAATTCTTCATATTCAACCTTTACTAGATCTGCTGCTTGTTCAGCAATCTCTTCACTATCTGCCACAACTGCAGCAACTGGCTCACCAAAAAACTTTACTTCTTCTGTGGCAATAATTGGCTGATCATTGATAAATGGCCCAAACCGAGGAACGGGTTGTGGAAAGTCTTTATCAGTCAAAACATATTTGACTCCTTCTATTTGATAAGCTGCAGTAGTGTCGATATTCAGAATACGTGCATGGGAAACAGGTAATCGCACCAACTTTACATGTAAAACATTGGCAAATTTCAAGTCAGCAGCAAATTTAAATGCACCACAAACTCTATCTTCTACACCAACGCGCTTTATCGATTTACCAATTTCTGACATAAAATAACCAACCTTGTCGTCTTAATCCGACTCTTCTTTTGCGAAAGATTGTCAATTTTCCTTTATTTCTGATTGACTTCTTTTACGATTTCGATAAACTCATCGTCATTGACAAGGCCTTTTTTCTTCAAGGAAAGCATTTTGACTTTATTTAATATTTCTAATTTTTTCTCATCTGGCAAATCCGGCATCCCTAAATCTTCAAGCTTCATAGTAATTGATGCCAACCCCGATTTCTTGCCTAAGACATATTTCGGTTTTTGACCAACCCAAGTTGGATTTATTCCAAACAACGCTAAGGGTTGTTTTTTGACCAGGTCAACCCCCATACCAGATTCACGGGTAAAGGCTCGTTCTCCGATTATCGGTTTCGATGGAGCAATTTGAAATTTGCTTAATTCAAGAACTTTAGTGGATACTTCAAGCAGTTTCTCATATTTAATATTGCACTCTAAACCATAAAGCGCCTTGGCAGATATAGCCGCCTCGTCCAAAGGTGTGTTACCTGAGCGCTCACCTAAGCCAGCAATTGAAGCATGAATTACTTCTGCACCAGCTGTAATCGCAGCCAATGAAGTTGCTACACCCATTCCAAAATCGGTATGCGTATGAACTTCGATGCGTTTGTGAGTAATCTCCTTCATTTTTTTGACAAGCCAGACCGCAGCTTGTGGTGTAAGGGAACCAGAGGTATCAACTAAGCAAACTCCATCGACTTCTGGTAATGCTCCTGCTTCATGTAAAAACCGCGCGAAGAATTCTGGATTAGACCGAGTGCAATCCATAGGAAAAAGCACTACTTCCAAGCCGTTGCTCTTCGCAAATTTTGCCCATTGAATGGCTTTATTTACAACATCGTCTTCAGTCCATGTTGGAAATTGATATTTTAGGCGAGGAATTCCCACTGGCAATTCAAGAATAATCCCATCAACTCCGCAATCTAAAGCAGCTTCGACATCCGAGGCAATACCTCGGCTGAGTACAAAAATTTTCGCATTAAGGCCTAAGGCAACGATATTTTTCGTTGCTTTAAGGTCTTCCTGAGAAACAGCAGGCAAGGCAACTTCTATGCGATCTACACCAAGCTCATCTAATAATTTTGCAATAGCTACTTTATCTTCAGCACGAAATGCTACTCCGGGGCTTTGCTCTCCATCCCGTAGAGTAACATCATGAAACTTTATTTTTTCCGGTAATTGAAATTTAGCCCGAACTTCGTCAATATAGTTATAAGGACTTGTCCAATAGCATTCATTATGAAATAATTTTTCTTCCATGTTTTCTACGCTTTCTGTCTAATCTTCAAGAATGGCAACTGCACGCGTCCAACCTGCTGAACCACGTTCGATTTTTATTGGAAAAACACATACCTTAAAGCCTGTCGATGGAAGCTTATCAAGGTTAGCCATTTTTTCGACCTGTAAGTACTCGCGCTGGCGGCCAAAAAAGTGCGAAGGCCAGAGTGCTTTTTTATTATGTGTAGAATGATAAGCTTCAGTCATCTTAGCAACAGGCCGGTCGAGCCCCCAGCCATCAATTCCGATGACTCTAACGCCTTGATTAACAATAAATTCTGTCGCATCCATGCCAAGTCCGGACTGAGCAGGTAGATATTTATTGGTTCCCCAATATTTATCAGCACCTGTTTCTATCAAAACAATATCACCTTCATTTAGTGTATAATTTATTTTATTTAATGCTTCTTTCACATCCTTAACTGTAATTTCAGACCCTTGCTCCAAATAGCGAAAATCTAAAACGACTCCATTGCCATAACACCACTCTAAAGGTACTTGATCAATCGTTTTCGAAGGTTTTCCTTCACATGTGGGTCCGTAGTGCCAAGGCGCGTCAACATGTGTACCCGCATGTGTACTGGCAGTAACTTCATCGGATGCTAATGCCATTCCACCTTCAAAATCAGTCGGATCGATTTTTGCTAATGCTGCCAAACGCCTTGCCCCTTCATCATGCGTTGTGTGGGTGATTATCGGTGAATATGGTTCACTTGCAAAATTTTGATGGGGAAGGCTTAAATCTATTATTCGTGTCATATTTATCTCCTTTGTTCTCTGTTCAATTTTTGTATTCTGCAACCGGAACTGTGAGGAACAAGATGTCTGGTTCTGGACTACATTCTCTTAGCAACAACTCATGGAAACGCAAAGCTGGTAGGTCTGGATTTCCATATTTAGAAATTCTTTTTGGCGACTGCCCAATAAAATCCATACCAAGTATCCATTTAAAAATTATTTTTAGGTCACAGTAGC
Organism: Candidatus Mesolinea sp.; assembly: GCA_034430095.1. Taxonomy (GTDB): domain Bacteria; phylum Chloroflexota; class Anaerolineae; order Anaerolineales; family Anaerolineaceae; genus Mesolinea. Next base: position 63,323 of record DAOUFK010000021.1, on the reverse strand, counting down.
GCTCTTTCATTAGATTACTTATCTGGTGTTCTACGCTATAGGAACCTCCTGTTAGAAACGCCTCTGCGTTCCTCCTTGTTGTAAAAATTGGCTTTCTCGTTACAATAGTGCGAATAAGAGCTTGAGATACTTTTGAGAGATTCAATGATATAAAGTTTTGTTCAGTATCTCCAAATTTTTTATCTTGTATATTTCTCACAAGGCAGTCTCTCGTCAGCATCCTTTGAAACGAATTGATCCATCTATAATTAAGCAATGAAGCAATAAATGATAATCTCGAGTTCACTTCGTTTACCTCTCCCCATTGTTAGCCACAGAAAGTACTGCAGTGATGATGCGAGAATATCCTGTACAGCGGCATAAATTTCCAGAAAGAGCTGTGCGTACATCTTCTTCAGTAGGATGAGGATTATTATTTAATAAATATTGTGCTGCCATAATCATTCCGGGTGTGCAAAAGCCACATTGTATTGCTCCTGCTTCTATAAACGCCTCCTGCAAGGTGGAAAGCTTGCCTGGCTCTCCCAGCCCTTCCACTGTGACGATATCATGGCCATCCATTTCGACAGCTAAAACGAGGCAGGAATTTACCGCCTTGCCATCAATGAGTACCGTGCAAGCTCCACATTCGCCAACTCCACAGCATTCTTTAGGACCGGTGATATCTAACTTATCTCGCAATATGGTGAGCAATGTATCTTGTGCTTCCACTTCTAGCGCATAATTAATTCCATTCACTCGTATATGGATTGGATACATAGAGTGAGTTTTCATAGTCCCTTCTTTGAATTCAACTGCGAAGAAGCGCGTTGAAGAGCGCGTTTAGCTAAGACTGCTAACATTGCTTGTCGATATTCTTTACTGGCGCGTATGTCACTTATAGGTGAAGCAATTTGCATCAATTCAACCAATTTTTCATTCTTCGCTTCCTCTTCGGTGTCAGGATTTATCAGGATTCCAGATTGATCTTCGACGACAAAAGCTACTGGACCAGCTGCACCTACAGCAACCCGCACTTTACCAGAAGCAATAACCTGCGCGCAGATATTGACAATAGCTAAATCGACTCCTCTTCGACGTGATAAACGCTCATAGGATTCGGCTTGTCTTAAAGTTGGAAGCGGGAGAATTATAGTTTGCAAAAGTTCGCCAGGTTGGAGTGCTGTTTTTCCTGGACCAAGCAAAAATTGATCAAGGGGGATTACACGCGATCCTCCTGTACTTACTAGCTTTATTTTTGCATTGTAAATTAGCAATGCTGGGACCGTATCCGCTGCCGGGGAAGCATTACAGAGGTTTCCACCGATCGTCGCACGGTTACGAATTTGAACAGAACCCACGCTCCCTGCAGCTTCTTTTAGGGCAGGGAAGTATTTCTCGATCAAAGAATTATGCTGAATTTCTGAAATTAATGTTAATGCGCCAACTTCGATCCATTCTTCATTTCTCTCAATGCGACTTCGAATTTCTTTTATATTTTTGATGTCAACAATCTCGTTGGGGCTAATACGCCCCGTCTTGATCCTCACAAGCAAATCTGTACCACCAGCCATGAAATAAGCACTTTTACCAAGCTTATCAACTATTTCATAGCAGGAGTCTAAATCTTGAGGAGCAAAATAATTAAATGGCTTCATATAATAGCTATATCTATGATTAAATTCCGATCTTTTCCATTTCTTCCAAAAGCTTCACTCGCGAAAAGTTCTTATGTTTCTGTAATAGTTCAACCGCTTCTTCAGTTTTGCTTTGTTCAATTAAATTAACTAATTCGATATGATCTTTTAATGAATAGTTCATCATGTTTGGTACAAGGACGAATACAGAGCGTGCCCTATTCAATTCCGATTTATTCCAAAGGTCCTCAATGATGTCATTGAGCATTTTATAAGGACCAAAAGAATAGATCTTCATGTGAAAGGCGCGATTAATTTGGCCATAAACATGAGGAGCATTATCATCCCTAGCTTGGATCATTTCATCAATCTTTTTTCGTATTTCAATTAATTCATTTTCATGGATATATGGTATTGCTTCACGTAAAGCCAATTCTTCGAGATGATAACGTATGGTGAGAATTTCATTGACTGTCGAGGATGAAAATTCAACAACGTAAGGTGAATGATGTGGGTCCTGCCGTACTAACCCTTCAGCAACTAATCGTCCAACTGCGCTGTTAACTGGAATGATACTAATGCCAAGCTTGTTCGCTAAGTCACTTAAGCTAATTTTTTGATTCGGCAGGAGCTCTCCACTAAGTATTGCTTCCTTAATGGAATCATAGGCGAAATCTTCTCGCGAAGGAGGCACATTATTATTAAGTGAAGACATTTTCTCTCCTTCCAAATTCTTTATAAAATATATTTTATGTTATACACTGTATAAGTTATATTGTCAAGGTCCTATTATGCAGGTTTTATGCGTGGGTCAGTACATGGTATACAGTTTATGAACAAGAATTACGTTGGATACCGGGATAAGTGTTTAGAACTGGATTGGATACAATACCAACATTTGGATTGGTTTTGGCAGGCAAATTACAACCGGTTGGGATTATGAAAATGTACGCATAAAAAGCTCCAGGGCAGCGAAGATAAGGTGGTGCCGCCGGAGCAATCCGAGTGCATTGTGGAGCGCCTGAGGGCTAAGGGCGTGCCGCACGTCTATCGCCTGTACGAGGGCGAGGGGCACGGCTTCAGCAAGGCTGAGACGCTGGTCGATTATTACCGGACCGCCGAGCGCTTCCTCAGGGAGCAGGTGATTTATAATGTATCAAAAGGAGCTTTATGATGACAATCAATCCCATCTCCCAACGTGAGTTTACCCTCTCCACCAACGACGGCGTAGAGCTTTATGCCCGCACCTGGGGAGACCCGCAGGCATCCCGTGCGGCGGTGGTGCTGGTGCATGGGCTGGGAGAGCACTGCAGCCGCTACGAACATGTCGCGCAGGCGCTCGTATCTGAAGGGCTCTACGTGCTGGGCTTTGACCAACGCGGGCACGGGCGCTCGCCAGGTAAGCGCGGGCTCATCCCTTCTTATGATCAACCCTTGGATGATATTGCTGTGGCTTTGGAGCGCGCCCAAGCGGATGCGCCTGATCTACCGCTTTTCCTCTATGGGCACAGCTTAGGCGGCTTGGAAGTGCTGCATTATGGCTTGGTGCGCAAGTCTGAGCTGCAAGGTGTAATTGCCACTAGTCCGGCTTTAATGATATCCACCTCCACCCTCAACCGCCTGATGGCAGGGCTGATGAAACACCTGGCACCTAATATGATTGTTGCAAACGGGTTAGATGCTTCGGCGCTCTCACAAGACCCGCTGGTTGGGCAAGCTTACCTGCAAGATCCGCTCGTGCACGATAAAGTCTCGGTGCGCTTGGGTAGCTACATGATGGACGTAGGCCGCTATATCCTTGACCATGCGGCAGAGTGGTCCTTGCCGCTTTACCTCGCGCATGGCACTGCTGACCGCATCTGCCAGTTCGAAGGCTCAGCCCAGTTTGCTGCGCGTGCTGGTGAAATGGTAACCTTCCACCCATGGGAGGGGCTGTATCACGAGACGCATAATGAGCTCAACAAGGATGAGGTGATCGGGGCAATGCTCAACTGGATCAACGCTCAGTTAGTGTGATGCAGCTGGTTTTACGCTAATCCTGAACGAAAAGGGTATTAAATAGAACAGCGGAGAGGGTGGGATTCGAACCCACGATACCTTTCGGTATACTCGCTCTCCAAGCGAGCGCACTAGGCCAGCTATGCGACCTCTCCGTCTTGCATGCCAGATTATACCAGAAACTAACAGCCAATCCGCAAGGTTTTTTCTTAAATGTCCATCTTCAAGAGAGGAATTTTTGGGGAACAGGCTAGATTATCTTAGGGGCTGGTTCCATAACTGTTTTACAATAGAGCTATCAAAAGAAATCGAAGGTGTAGACAATGAAACTATTAGAAATTCTCTTTTGGCCAATCAAGTTGATCTTTGGGCTCGCCTTGCTTATTCTGAGGATCGCTGGCAAGCTCATTGGTGCCTTCATCGGGATTGGGATTCTTATCCTAGGTATTCTCTTATCCGCCACACTAATCGGCGCGATAATAGGCATCCCACTTATCTTCCTGGGGGGCATCCTTATCGTGCAAGCGATTTTTTAGGCAGCACTTGCAAACTTTGGCACTATTCCTCTGCCAAAGTTTGCTTTAAGCGTGTAAGTGCCTCCACGGGCGTCGGATCCACTCCATAAAGCAGCGCCAAGTAATAAGCTACATAATCGCCAAACTGCAGCAAGCTCCACATCTGTGCCAAGCGCGAGTTCCCCTGTCCCCAAATGGCATCTACTGCTGCGCCGGCAATCAAATAAGCTTGTTGGGTTGCATCAAGGCGCAATGCATTGCGGGGACGATCGATCTTGGAGCGCAAAAATAGGACAGAGGTATGCTCGAAGAGCTGCTCAGGAAATTCTAATCCAGCTAAGGTATTATGGTTGGCTTCGGGCAGCCCCTCAAAGCAAGCCCAAGCCTTTGCCAGCTCATTGATTTGCGTTTTCCAGCGGCGTGCAACCACTTCCAATTCACCCGCAGCCATCATCAGCACATTGCGGTTAATTAGCTGCCCAGCGATGCGCTTGGCAGGGTTGGCTGCCAGCTCTGCGCTCGCCGTCAGTTTTATCCGCGCCGTCCTCATCACTGCGATTGCATCCTCAATTTCAGTCTCGTCAATCTTTGCTAACCCCAGGCGGCAGAAAAGCGCTAGTAGCAGCCCAAAGGAATAAGGTATAGCTGTGCGCGGCTGACCAGTATGCGCAAATGTCCACAATGGAACTCCCTTTTCGGTTGCCTCGGCTTGCAATCTCCCTCCGGTGCAGAGCACCAGAAGCGAACAATCCTCCTGGAGGGCTTTATTAAAGGAAGAGAGTGTTTCTTCTGTGTTCCCAGAGTGCGAAGAGCAGATGACCAGCGTATTTTTACCCTTTGCCCAAGCTGGTAAATCATAGTTACGATGCGAAATAACCGGGATGGTGAGCTGATCCGCCAAGTAAGCAGCCAATAGGTCTCCACCGATCGCTGAACCGCCCATGCCGGCAATAACCACGCGCTCAATTTGTGGATAAGCCGGCAGCGGAAGTTGCTTGCTGAGCTGCCAAGCTTTGGAAAGGTCCTCTGGCAAGGCATCGATATACCCCAACATATCTTCAGGGTCGAGGTTGGTGGATAAGTCAGTCATGGTTATGCTCCCAAAAAAATTGCATGCAGACTTCAAAGCTTTACAGCCAGGTCAGCAATATATAGGTTCGTGAAGTTCGCCAAGCGGTTATCTGGCTCGCTATCCTCATACAGGTCCTTGATGAGAAATCCAGCCTGTAGCTGCCCACCAAGCTGTGCTTCCAAGGTGTGGCTAAACTGGTAGCCCTCAGCAGATGTTACGATTCTTCCTTGCGCTTCTAGCATCCTGCCATTATAGGGCAGCGGAAATTTGCACACCAATGGGGTAAAGGCGTCCGGACGCATATCTTCATCGGCGAACATATACATAATTGGATTGGTAAAGCCGGTCATCAGCGCGCCGCCTTTGCGTAACACGCGGTAAGCCTCTGCCCATATGTTGCCCAAGTTCTCTATGTAGCAATTGGATACGGGGTTGATAATCCAATCAAAACGCTCATCCTCAAAAGGAAAAGGCTGGGTCATATCAGCCTTAACAAGTTCGATTGCATAGCCTTCACGCTCAGCGACCAATCGGTCAGCCTCGAGCTGGCGCCGGGAATTATCCATAATCGTGACTTCATAGCCGTGAGCAGAGAGGAGAGCTCCTTGCTGACCGCCGCCGCTAGCCAAGCCAAGTACTTTCTTTCCCAACCCGTGGAACCAATGCGCCGGCACTGGCTTTTGTGGGGTCAGATAAATCTTCAGTTCCCCTTGTTGGCTGCGCAGAAAATCCTCATGGGAAATGGGCTGTGTCCAGATGTTCTTGTTTACACTCCATTCATCCCACATTCGGGAGTTGAATTCAACGTAATCAGTCACTGCTTCTCCTTTATGGTGCTCCCATCATGCTTGCGTTAGGGCGTTGAGGTTGTTGGCATTAGCGTTGGTGTGGGTGTTTCAGTGATAGTTGGGGTGAACGTCGGTGTTGGCGTTGTCGTTGCCGTTTCGCTGCCGCTTAGTGTGGAGGTTGGGGTTTGAGTGGGTGTTTCCAGCCCAACAACCTGAATGCGCACCCAAAAAGGTGCATCTCCATTGGGCCCCAAGCCGAAAAGTTCACCTGCCTGCGATTGAAGCATCCAATTGCTCTGATATGTGCCAGATTCGAAAGGTGCAATAAACTCCACGCTCACATCGATGCTTTGCCCGGGCAGGACTTCAGCATTTAGGTACTGAGTTTGTTGGGCACCCATCGGGTTGCCGGAGAAGAAAACCACCGCATATAAGCGCGTCCATTTGCAAGTGCCATTATTGACCAGGCGCCAGGTTTTGGTGAAGCTTTGGCCAGGTTGCATGATGGTGTCATCTGGGATGGTGACATCAAACGGTATTCCGGCTGCCACGCGGTTGCACGCGCCAGTTTGGCTGGGCGTCAGCTCAGGCTGCGGGCTGCGTGCGATAGTGGGGATAACCGTTGGCATTGTCGTTCCCGTCGCAGTGGGTTCCAGGGGCATCGTCGCGGTTTGGAACGCTACCAACGTCTGCAAGAAATCTTGCGTCACTTGTGCTACTGCGGTCTGAATAATCCCTTCTGCATCAGGTGTGTTGGTAGTGTCGGTTACACGTGGACCGCAGCCGCTAAGAAGGAGAGCCGCGAAGGCGCTCATGAGAAGTAGGATCACGATTTTGTGAGTCTTCATCGCGACAATTTTACCTTACTTCGATTTAGTCTATTTTTGAATGTAATTAATTTTTGCCTGGATTGGAAGAAGAAGAAATTAAAGTCGATTCTTAAAAAGGATGAAATGTTACCATGCGAATTCTTAAAAATACTTGAATTTTTAAAATTTATTGTTATACTTATTTATGTAGTTACTTATATACACTTGAAATTTTCTTTTATATTCGTACTTGTCCTGTCCTAATCTGAATTAATTTGTTCATATCAAAAATTCAAAAAAGGAGGATCTCATGTTGAGGAAACATTGCAACCGCTGGTTGCTTATTGTCGTATTAGCCCTAATGCTGGGCGCCTGTATCCCTTATTCTTTCAGTCCGCCGAAAGAAGTGCATATTGATCCTGGAGATCATGTCGCCTTAGGGAAAATCGCCGTGGATACAATAGGGCGTTCTCACATTGTCGGTAACGTATTTAATCACATGGTTTATTACCTCACACGTTTTGGCGAGCCCATAGTTACCCATAACTTTACGATGGGTGTGCCTGGTACACAGTATAACCAGGATATCGCTGTAACTGACAACGGTGATGTCTATATCGTCTGGGTTGAGTCTCGTAGCGGTTTAGGCAAATTCGCTTGTTGGCAGAAACTGCCTTTCTTTATGCCCCCCGGTGAAGAATGGCCGAATGACTGCGAGCCACTGGATGAAGTAAATATCCAGACAACGGGCAATGTAAGAGTAGTTGCTCGTGGGAATAAGGCTTACGCGGTTTATGACAGTATGTATACTGGCGATTCCGGTGGACGAATTGGCGCGTTGATGTATAAGGAGCTAACCCATCCAGCTACTACTGGCCACGTCCATTGGTATACGGAGAACTTCGAAACTGGTTTCATCTATAGCCTTGACTTAGGCATTGATTCTCGGGGTTATTTGCACGTCGGCTTTCATGATAATTACACTGTTACTGGTAGCCCGCCATTTACCGAGCGGCTCTCTTTGCACTCTAATGCAAGTGCATATGCTGATGGTGACATGGCACAGCACTGGTTCATTTATGAAGGAAATGATCTTAATGAGAGTGTTCCCGTCAGTCTGGGTTTCCATTTAGATAGCGCTGATGTAGAGCGGGCTGCTCTGGCCTCAATTTCTCAGATCTCATCTACAAGGGATTTAATTTACATCGATTCGTGTGTTGCTGATGGGTGCACAGGTCAGAACTCTCATTTGGTCACGCTGCCAAGCAGCTGGAGTACTTACTCGGTGATTACAGATGTGGAAATTCTTGGAATTGAGCAAACACTTTATCTCAGTTTCGTAGGTTTTGACTCCGTTGTTCCGTATCAAGTTTATTTTATGGAAGCTTATAGTTCGAGCGCTCCCACTAACCTTTCACAAACAGATGACACTTGGAAATTTACGCTCGAGATGACCAAAGTGGACGGACGCGATCCTTCTTTTCCCGTGTCTTTTCCGGCAATAGCTTGGATTGAGTCTGACCTAACCTCAAAAACGAACTATTACGTTTCCGATGGGTTCTTCAATAAGACAATGGTTTTCAGTAAGTATTGTGATCCTGTTTTTTCTGTAGGGAATATCAGTTCAAATGGAATCTATCTCTCGGGAGCATGGTTAGATTGTGAAGAGACTTGGTTTACCACCCAAGCCTGGACCAACCAGCTGCCGTTGATTATGAAATAGACCCGTATCAGTACATTAGCCCATGGCTCGCCTTAGTCATGGGCTTTTTTTAAATCCCAATTTCTTTGCCGGTGAGTCTTGACCTTGCTACCTTTCATGGAGTAAAGTATAGTTTTAGCGATATCAAACAAGCTTCACCCCGGAGACCCCTTATGAATGCTGAAATTGGCGTCACACCTTCCCAAGAACCCCATGACCACTGGCTGGATAAGCCCGTCTTTAGCTGGTGGCAAGCCCTAACCATCGAAAAGCTGCTGATTGTCCTCATACTAGCCATCACTCTGCTTACCCGTTTCTATGACTTGGGCGCGCGCACCATGTCTCATGATGAGGTCAACCACGTGGTGCCTTCCTACACGCTTGAGACTTACGTCTACGACCCTGTAACCCACGGTCCCTTCCAATTCCATGCGATTGCCTTTTCTTATTTCCTCTTTGGGGATTCCGACTTCAGTGCCCGCATTCCAGCAGCCCTCTTTGGCGTGGCAGTGGTTGCCTTTACCTTGTTTGCCTGGAGGCGCTATCTTGGCAGGGCCGGCGCGTTGATTACCGCTTTCTTATTCATGATCTCTCCCTACATTTTGTTCTACAGCCGCTACGCCCGCAACGAAATTTTCATCGTGTTTTGGGGCTTGGTGATGCTGTGGCTGTTCCTGCGCTATTTGGAGAGCGGCGAGAAGAAGTTTCTGCTCTGGCTTACGGTCATCATCGCGATGCATTATGCTGATAAAGCCACTTCTTACATTTTCACCGCTGAAGCGCTCATCTTCCTCGCCGTGCTTTTTGTCCTCGAAGCACTTCACAAGCCCTGGAGTGAAAGCCGCACACGCAGCAATTTCCTCATTTCTCTGCTCGTCATGCTCTTGGCAGTCTTGGGGTTGGGCGGATTTTATCTCCTCTCTGCCGATGGCTTAGCCGGCATCCCCATGCCAGCGCTCCTCATCCTCGGCGCTGTGCTGATCGCTGGTTTAGTGCTGATGATCCTCAACCTGGTCAGGGGCTTAGGCTGGGAGCAAATCCGCCTTATGCGCAGCTTTGACCTGGTGGTGTTGCAGCTGCTCTTGGTACTGCCGCTGCTTACTGCGCTGCCGGTCAGGCTACTGGGTTTTGACCCGTTAGATTACTCCCAAGCCGGCATTTTGCGCTCGGTAGTTGTATTCGTCGTGTTAGCGGTAATTTCTGTGGTGTTAGGGCTAATGTGGAACCGCAAGGTCTGGCTCAAGAGCTTAGCCATTTTCTGGAGCATCTTCATCATCTTTTACACCACTTTTTTCATGCATGGTGAAGGCTTCTTTAAGGGCTTGGTGGCTGCTTTAGGTTACTGGATGTCTCAACAAGCCGTGAACCGCGGGACGCAGCCGCTATACTATTATGCGCTGGTTCAGGTGCCCGTTTACGAATACCTGCCCGCATTAGGCAGCGTGCTCACGCTCATTCTTGCTGCTACTCGGCGGCTTTTCACTAACCAGCCTGGCGCTCCCTTCAAGTCGGCTTTGCCGTTAACGATTCCAGCCGAGGGGGAGCTGCCTCCAGATGCAACCCCAGCCAGCCTGAACCTGACCGACGCTGAAGAAAGCTCGCCCTCGAATGTGCCAATCCCGCTGCTTCCGCCAGAAGAGCCTGAAGCTGCTCCGGTAAAACGACCGCTTTTCACTGACCCGCCGGAAGATACCACGCCGGCACGCTCCATCCCCACCGTGGCACTCCTGCTCTATTGGTCAGTGATGAGCCTGATCACCTTCTCGATCGCCGGCGAGCGCATGCCTTGGTTGACCACGCACATTACTATGCCGATGATCTTAGCTACCGGTTGGGGCTTAGGGTACTTGGTGGAAAAGTTGAATTGGGAGGAAGTCCGCCAAAAGAAGGGCTGGCAGGTCATCGTACTTTTGATCATCTTCATTTTTGCCTTCAGCAATTTGATTGGCTCACTCTTGGGTGTGACCCCGCCTTTCCAAGGGCAGGAACTTGCCCAATTGCAAGCTACGAGCAATTTCTTACTCGCTTTCGTAGGCAGTGCCGGTAGCTTGGTGGGCTTGATCATCCTCTTACGTGGTTGGCACACCAAGACTTTCACTAAAACCCTAATGTTGACTTTCTTTGCCATCCTTAGTGTGCTTACTTTCCGCACTGCTTACCGTGCAGCGTATATCAACTACGATAACGCCAAAGAATTTCTCGTCTATGCGCACTCCACGCGCGACATGAAGGACGTGCTTGAGCAAATCGAAACCATCTCCAAGCGCCTCTATGGCGATAAATCCATCAAGGTGGCTTACGATAACGACTCGCTTTACCCTTTCTGGTGGTACCTGCGCGATTACCCCAACCGCGTTTGGTATGCCGATAACATCACCAAGGACCTACGCGACTGCCCGGTTATCCTCGTTGGCAGCGCGAATTTCGCCAAGATCGAACCCCTCGTACGCGATGACTACCTCATGTACGAATATAAACGCATGTGGTGGCCTACGGAGTTTTACCGCAATCAAACCTTAAGCACAATTTGGGCTGATTTGACCAACCCAGCGATGCGCTCGGCGCTATGGCAGATTTGGTTCAACCGCGATTACACGGAATATGCTGCTATGACTGGCAATACCAGCCTCACACTGGCTACATGGTCCCCCTCGGACCTGCTGCGCATGTATATCCGCAAGGATGTGGCTGCCCAAATCTGGGAATACGGCATCACGCCCCAGCCAGAAGAACCCAAGATCGACCCCTATGCCAGTAATACCATCAGTTTGGATCCGGTCAAGGTCATCAGTGTGGCTGGGCAAAGCACATTTTCTGCCCCGCGCGGTATCGCCGTCGCACCTGATGGCAGTTTGTTTGTCACTGATTCCCGCAATCATCGTATCGTGCACCTGGATCCCACAGGCTTATACCTCAACTCCTGGGGCAGCTATGCAAATGTTTTGGAAGGTCCAGCCCCCGAGGGAACCTTCAATGAACCTTGGGGCGTAGCAGTCGCGCCGGATGGGCTGGTTTATGTGGCGGATACTTGGAACCACCGCATACAAGTTTTCACGCCAGAAGGCACCTTTGTGCGCATGTGGAGCGAGTGGCAAGTGCAGGGCGTGATTGATAGCTTCTGGGGTCCGCGCGGTATTGCAGTGGATTCCCAAGGGCATGTGCTTGTTACCGATACAGGCAAGCAGCGTGTGGTCGTCTTCGATAGCCAGGGTAACTACCTTACCCAGTTTGGCGAGCGCGGACTTGCCGAGGGACAGTTGGATGAACCTGTAGGCATCGCCGTCGATGCAGCCGTGAAAGTGTATGTAGCGGATACTTGGAATAACCGTGTGCAGGTCTTCGCCCCCAACGCCGATTTTACGGGTTATACCAGTGTGCTTGCCTGGGAAGTAGACGCCTGGACTTCAGATTCGCTGGATAACAAGCCCTTCATCGCCCTGAGCCCCGATGGTGATGTATACATCACCGACCCAGACTTGGGGCGAGTGATCCGCTTCGACTCAGAAGGCAACTTCTTGCAACTCTGGGGTGGCTACGAAAACAGCTACCTTATGGGTATCATTAGTGGTATCGCCATCGGGCAGGATGGAACCGTATGGGTGAGCGATGCGCTCAATAACACGTTACTCGTCTTTGAACCGCCGGCTATACCCTAAGTAAATCCGAACAATCAAAAAACAACCCCTGAGGAATTTCAGGGGTTGTTGATTCTTGGTTAGTAGTCTTAGGATTTAGAGGTTGCCTTATTGACCACTTCCGCAAATGCTTTTGGATCGCGTACCGCTAAATCTGCCAAAACCTTGCGGTTTAGGATGATATCCGAATTGCGCATGGCGCTAATCAGCCGGCTGTAGGTGATTCCATTCTGTCGGGCAGCGGCATTAATCCGTACGATCCACAGCTTGCGCAGGTCACGTTTGCGATTGCGGCGGTCATTATAGGCATACCATTGGCTTTTTAAGAAAGCTTCATTGGCGCGCCTAAATAAATGATTGCGTGTGCCTGTATATCCACTATTGTAGGCGATCCGACGTTGATGGCGTCGGCGGCGATACGGTCCACTTTTTACTCTTGCCATAATTTATCTCCTTCGCGGTCCCCTGGGCGTCAGATTTTTGCATCCAGTTGCAAACACCCAGCAGCCGCACTAAAACGATTTGACCGAATTATTCCTTTTTACTCATATAAGGGGCTAAACGCTTGATGTGCTTAACCAGTCCATTCGAGGTTACCGGAATGGTCTCCGAAAGCAAGGCTTTGGTGCGCTTGGGTGTGTTGCGGCGCAAGTGGCCTTTGCCAATCTTGGTACGCACAACCACGCCCGTCCCTGTGGTGCGGAAGCGTTTAGAGGTTGCCTTATGAGTCTTCAATTTGTACTTACCATTACTCTTTTTACGTGGCACGATTACACTCCTCTAAGAAAATTCAACGGCTGTGTACCGACCGCAGCCGTTGGTAAAACTACCAAACGCCTATTATATCAGATAATTTACAGAGTCAAGCCGCTATTTCTTCGGGCTGAGCATCATGTACATCACACGGCCTTCCATATTGGGCGCCTGCTCAATTTCACTCACATCCTTAAGTTGTTCGGCGATCTCTTTCAGGTCTTCCAGTGCTAACTCAGGATAGGTAATCTCCCGCCCGCGGAAGCGTATGGTAACCCTCACCTTTTTGCCGTCCTCTAACCAGCCTCGGGCATTATTCACTTTGATGTTACGATGATGATCGCCTGTTTTGGGGCGCAGCATAATTTCTTTGATTTCTATCTTAGTTTGGGATTTGCGCGCCTCACGTTCCTTCTTTTCTTTCTCATAAAGGAACTTGCTGTAATTCATGATGCGGCAAACAGGTGGATCCGCATTGGGAGCTACCTCCACCAGGTCCAGACCAGCGTCATCTGCCCGGCGGAGTGCTTCGCTTAGAGAGACTACCCCGACATTTTCGCCGTTTTCGTCCACTAAGCGGACTTTTTCCGCTCGGATGCGTTCATTAACTCTATATTCTTGTTTACTACTGATTGTTTCTTCTCCTTCTACAATAATTAATAGAAAACACTTCCAGTGTTTTCTGGCGACGTGTAAATCTTACCATAATGCCTAAACAATGGTCAAACCAAACAGGCAGAAAATAACCTCTTTTCCTGTTTTTCGTTGAAATTGCGGTAATATCTAATGACCACTTGCTCGGAGACAATGCAACAGTTTGAAGTCGCCAACAGGTCAATGGAAAACTAAATCATAAGCTAATTACTGGAGGAAAATATGTCTTTTGAACTTTATCTCGAAAATTATGCTGATCTCATCGTCAATTTCGCCCTCGCTCTTAAGCCTGGCGATAAGCTCGCTATCAATTTCAACGCCGACTGCCTGCCCCTCGTGCGCTTGGTCACCCGCAAAGCTTACCAAAATGGTGTGTTAGACGTCTTCCCAACCCTAAATGACGAAACAATGGTGCTCGACCGCTATCTCTACGCCCCCGAAGAAGCTTTTGAGCATTTTCCGCCCTATCGCGTTGAGTTTATGGAAAAGATGTTCCAAGACCATTACCACCGTCTTTCTTTAGTGGCGGATAACCCTGAGCTACTCAAATCCGTGGATCCAGCACGCATCGCCAAGTGGCAAAAGACGGCTGGCCAAGCCTCTAAGCCGCTGATGGCTTACACCATGCAAAACAAGGTCAAGTGGTGCGTGGCTGGAGTGGCGAGCCCAGGCTGGGCAAAAGCTGTTTTCCCAGATTTGCCTGAAGAAAAAGCTGTAGCCAAGCTGTGGGAGAACATCTTCAAAGCCACACGTGCCGACCAACCCGACCCGCTGGCTGCCTGGCAAAAGCACGACGCTTCCCTAAAGGCGCATAAAGCCTTTATGAACGCGATGCACTTCGATTACCTGCATTATGAAGGCCCCGGCACTGACCTAAAGGTGCACTTGGTCAAGGATCACATCTGGGAGGGCGGCGCTGCCTTGAGCGCAGATGGCGAAAGCTTTATGCCCAATATTCCCACCGAAGAAATCTTCAGCATGCCGGATGCCGACCGCGTGGACGGCACCCTGCGCGCAACCATGCCCCTCAGTGTGCGCGGGCAAATCGTGGATAAGTTCCATTTCACCTTCAAAGACGGCAAGGTGGTGGACTTCGACGCCGAGGTGGGCAAACAAATCTTGGCGGACTTGCTGGATATGGATGAGGGCGCCAAACACTTAGGCGAGGCTGCGCTTGTGCCAGCTAATTCGCCCATCAGCAACACGGGTATCCTCTTCAAAAACACACTTTTCGATGAAAACGCCTCTTGTCACTTTGCCCTGGGTGCAGCTTATAGCGAAAACATGCAAGGCAGCACCGAGCGCTCCGAGGAGGAGAACCGCAAGTTGGGCATGAACAATTCACTCATCCATGTCGATTTCATGGTCGGCGGGCGCGAGGTGACCGTAACTGGCGTCAAAGCCGATGGCACGCGCATCGTCCTGCTTAAGGATGGCGACTGGCAGATTTAAACCTCCTCACTCGCTTATTCAGTGAGGTCGCTGTTCGATTCGGAGGAAACAATGAAACACAATAAGCAGAATTTCATGTTAATTTTCTCGTTGTCTCTTTGTGGCTCAATGCTTTTGTTAAGCGGATGCAGCGAGATAAGATCATCTCCAAGTGAAAGCCCGACGGCGTTACTGCCTTCCAACACTCCACCTGAATCGGAAGCAGCTACTTCTGTCCCCACCATGACCTCTACCTCCCCCAAAAATGAACCTTCCCCTTCATCGCCTTTCCCTGCCCAGGTTGGTGATCCACCTGAACTGCTGTGGTTGAACTACGTTTTGGATAAAGAGCGTGAAGTTGTTTATTCCTTTGACGCCATGGCTAATGTGAAATGCATTCAATGTGATAAAACTCGTGTTTGGGATTTTAAGGAATGGCGGATTCTCGAACTCGATGTTCATCCTCAAGGCCGCAGTGGAGCTAGCTTTGCTTATGATCCTATTCGTAAAGTCTCTGTTCTCTTTGGAGGCATTGGAGAGGATGGAAAGTGTCTAGATGATACTTGGCTTTGGAATGGCACCGATTGGACGATCCAAGATCTGACGACCTCCCCTTCACCACGCTACGATGCCTTAACCGCCTTTGATGAAGCGCATAAAGTCTTGTTCCTCTTTGGCGGTTATGCACATGTTGAAAAAACAATACGCTCAATCGCATTCAATGACGTTTGGACCTGGGATGGAAGCGTCTGGACTCAGATTGTGCCATCTCTGGAGGATAGAAATGATTATCCTCGCTTTATAGCTTATGATGCGGCTCAGCAACAAATTGTAGGAATTAATGAATCACAGACACTTACCTGGGATTGGACTGAAAATAAGTGGGTCAATGCCAATTCAGAAATTCACTATATCAAAGGCGGGGATATGGCTTACGATAGCAGCCATCAACAAATGATATTTCTTGCTTACTCCGATTCTGATCTCAAACCTGATCTTTTATTGTGGAATGGTGAAACCTGGAGTTTGGGCCCAATACCGGAAGGTTTAGCGGGGGTCAGTAGTACTAGTACTCTCCTCGATGATCCGATTCACCGGGGGTTGCTATTGTTCGGTTATAAAGAGGAAAGTGAAAATGGGCATTGGTATAACAGTGCCTGGTTTTGGAATGGAACAGACTGGACACCTATCTATTAATCTTTGAATTAAACTCAATGAGCTCCTGGTATGATACAGGAGCTTATGGATCAATTAGGATTCAAGATTAAGTAATTTTTTGGGCAATTTCCTGCTTAGCCAGCTCCAGGAAGGCTTCTACCGGCATAGGTCCTGGGTTTTCCCCATTGCGCCGGCGCAGAGCCACCTGCTCAGTTTCCATTTCGCGGTCGCCAATGACTAACATGTAAGGCACCTTCGCGTTTTGCGCATCACGGATTTTGGCGTTCATGCGCTCGGCGCGGGCATCTACGCTGACGCGCAAGCCCGCTTGCTTGAAGCGCTTAGCTAACTCATACGCATAATCTAAGTGCCGGTCGGCAATCGGGATGAGCACGGCTTGCTTGGGGGCAAGCCACACTGGGAAAGCCCCGCCATAGTGCTCGATGAGGATGCCGAAGAAGCGCTCCAAGCTGCCCAAGAGTGCGCGGTGGATCATATAGGGGCGGTGCGGCTGGCCGTCCTCCCCAATGTATTCCATGCCAAAGCGCTCCGGCAGGTTGAAATCGAACTGAATGGTCGAAAGCTGCCATTCCCGGCCTAAAGCATCCTTAATTTTCAGGTCGATTTTAGGTCCATAGAATGCTCCGCCGCCAGAATCCAGCTCATAGGGCAGGTTAGCCCGCTTAAGCGCTTCCTCCAATGCCTTTTCGGCATCCGTCCACAGAGCTGGGTCGCCCACGGATTTCTCCGGCATGGTGCTCAGGTAAGCACTGACCTCCGAGAAGCCAAAGGCGCGTAAAATACTAAGACTGAAGCGCAAGATGAAATCAATCTCCGCGGGCATTTGGTCCGGTCGGCAGAAGTGATGGGCATCATCTTGGGTGAAGCCGCGCACACGCATCAGCCCATGCAGCACGCCCGAGCGTTCGTAGCGGTACACGGTGCCCTTCTCGGCATAGCGGATGGGCAGGTCCCGGTAGGAACGCATCGCACTTTTGTAAATTTGGATGTGGAAGGGGCAGTTCATCGGCTTGATATAGTATTCCTGATCCTCGATCACAATGGGGGAATACATGTTTTCCTTGTAGAAGCCTAAGTGCCCGCTGGTCTCCCAGAGCGTCGAGCGCCCGATATGCGGCGTATAGACGAAGTCATAGCCGTTGGCGATGTGCTCATCATCCCAGTAGCGCTCGATTTCGTGGCGGATCATGGCGCCGTTGGGGTGCCAGAGGATCAGCCCTTGCCCAACTTCGTCATTTTGGCTGTAAAGGTCCAGCTCCTTGCCCAGCTTGCGGTGGTCGCGCTTACGGGCTTCTTCCATCTTCCACAGGTACTCATCTAACTGCTCTTTGGTTTCGAACGCGGTGCCGTAGATGCGCTGCAGCATCGGGCGCTTTTCATCACCGCGCCAGTACGCGCCCGCCACGTTGAGCAATTTGACAGCGTCGGGATTGATCTCGCGTGTACTTTGCACGTGCGGTCCACGGCAAAGGTCAGTGAAATGACCAGACGTGTAGATCGTAATTGGGATGCGCTCGTCCGTCGGATTGCCGTCCTCATCCAGTCCGCCTTGCACCAGCCCTTCGATCAGCTCAAGCTTGTAGGGCTGATCCTTGAAGAGTTCCTTAGCCTGCTCGGCGGTGATTTCCTGGCGCACGAAAGCCTGACCCTCGCGGATAAGCTCCTTCATGCGCGCCTCGATCTCGGTCAGGTCCTCTGGCGTTAGGCTGCGCGGCAGGTCGAAGTCATAGTAAAAGCCATCCTCGATGGCCGGCCCGATAGCTACTTTAGCAGTCGGGAATTTCTCCAGCACCGCTTCCGCCATGATATGCGCAGTTGAGTGCCGGATGCGGTAAAGCTGCGAGTGTTCGTATTCTTCTTGATTAGCCATAAAGATCCTCCATGTCATTAAATAAAAAGACCTTACGCCCTGGGGCGAGAGGTCTCTCACGCGGTTCCACCCAGATTACCCTTGATGGGGTATCTCGTGCTGCCGATAACGGGGCTGCCGTTTGCCTTAGTGGGGCTTTTGCCTGTTCAGGTTCAAGCTGGCGGGTGGTTTTGGGCAGAGGCTGCCGGCGCATTTGCACTTGGTAGCACCTCACTGGGGTTGGAGCTCTGCTTACTCGTCCCGCGTCAACGCTTATTGAATTGCGCTTATCTTACCCGGTTTGCGGTAGAAGCGCAAGTGAGAAGGTTATTTTGATACGACAACGAATTCATTTTTTATCATGAAATATACTCGGGTTTCAAAAAAGAATCTTCTAAAAAGGGTGTAAGTTTTCTTTTAGTAGTCCCACTCTCACTACCTAAATATTTTTGCTCATCAATGCGTTCTTTACAATATGTGATAAATAAAGAGTGTCGTGCCCTTGTAATAGAAACATAAAATAATCTTCTTTCATCTCCCTCGCTTTTGACTAAATTTTTACCGGGTAAAAATTGTTTTTCTGCTCCCACAATAAACACTACGTCAGCATCTAATCCTTTTGCCCTATGCATAGTCATAATATTTACCTTACCCTGTATTTGTTCTTGTTCAATTTTTTCCATGGTTGCAGAAATTGAAAATAATAATTCAGAAAGAGAATTTACTTTCGCTTCCGAAATTATTTGTGTCAAATAATTTTCAAAAATATTCCGATTTTCAGCATCTCCACCGAATTTAATAATGATATTGTGAACTTGTTCTTCCAGAGATTCTTCAATATCTCTAAATTCTTCCAAATATTGGTTTACTTTAATTACTTCACTTGATAATTTGTTATTAGAATTGCTTTCTACCAGTGCATCATAAAATTTAATCTTACGTTCTATTGCAAATTGGCGAACCTTATTTAATGTTTTCTCTCCAATTCCGTCTGTAAGTTTTAACCATGTGTACCAAGCTAAATTATCTTTTGGGTTATCTACCAAACGCATAAATGATAAAACTTTTCTTCCTTGAGGCGTTTCAAGTGGAGTTTCTTCTGCTGTTTTCACAGAAAAACTAACATTCTGTTTTGCTAATGCACTAGCTATATTTCCTGATATATTACCCTTGTTATCACTTCTCATAAGAATTAAAATGCTTGTTGAATTATTAATGTGTAACATTTCTTTACACTTTGAAGCAATCCAATCTGCTTCACGATATTGATTGTCAAAAAGAAATAATCTAACTTCTCCTTCTCCTGCGTCTTCTCTTGGCCTAATGTTTTTAGATAATCTCTGATAATCAAGATTTGCTATAAATTCGGCAAGTTCAAGGATTTTCTTATCGCATCTATAACATGTTTCAAGGTCAAATCTCTTGGCTTTATACTTGCTTTGAAATTCTCTAATCCCCAAAGGATTAGCATTCCTAAAACCGTAAATGCTCTGGTCGTCATCACCTGCTATGAATAGCTCACCACCTTTCTTAATCATTTCTTCAATAACAGCCATATCGCACGAATTTAAATCCTGATATTCATCAACTAGAATATATTTGAAGGCTGGTTCTATCTTAAAATCTGGAACCTGCTCTAAAGATTTTTTCAATTGATAAACTAGCTCAGACCTTAAAGTATATCCAAATATTTCTCTGTGTTCTCTCCATGCCCCAATAAATTTTCCATCGCGACAAGATTTTTGTAGATCATCACCTTCTATAGTTAAATCACCCCAATCAGAAGAGAGTAGATTAAACAAGTGCTCTACTTTATCCTTCAATTTTTTCTTCTCGGGAATGATTGTTTTTAAATGTTCTGATAAATCATTTTTAATATTTTCATAAATAATATTTTTCTCTTCCCAATCATCAGCAATTCTCAGAGGCATGGGTAATCTGTCAATTTTAGAAGAATTTTTTAGTAATTGGCTCAAGGCAAATGAATGAAGAGTTGAAATGTAAGGGTTTGAAATCCCTAAAGGTTTTAATTTATTTCCAATTTCATTTTTCAATTTATACGCAGTTATGCGTGTAAAAGTAAGTACCAGTACGTTTTCGGGCTTTACATCATGTTCTGTGAGTAGCACCAAAACCCTTCTAGTAATGGTCTTAGTTTTTCCTGTCCCAGGGCCAGATAATAAAAGTGCATGTGTCCCTATATGATTAGCGGCTTCAATTTGACGGGTTGAAAGCCCTTCCCTCCAGTTAATATGAAAATCTGACATTTTTTACCTCCTAAGATCAATCAATATATATATATTACACTAAAACCATTAACGCCTTTACTATTATACCTACCTTAATTTAGCCTTGCGAAAGAAAATTCTTATTGGGAAGATACAATATAATGTATGCGTTTTATAATAGAATTGAATTAAGGACATACCTGTGCCATCGAAAAAGCTTATTGCAATCTTGCTAGCTCTTGCGCTGCTCGCGGCGTGCAATATACCCGTGGCAACGCAGCCTGCCGCTCACAACACAGCAGTCCACCAGACTGCCTTAGCTTACGCCCAACAAACTTTGACGTCGCTCCCGCCCAGCCAAACGCCCTTATCCGCCACATCCACAGCCACTAGCCAGCCACCCGCACCCACCCCAACCCCAATGGCAACGCTCCAGCCACCCACCCAGCTGCCCACGCAGCCACCCACCGCCGACATCACCCCGCTGCCCCAGCCCACCTCAACCGCAACATTAGAGCTGCCCAGCGGCACCGCCCGCGAGCGCATCACCGCCCGCATGCAAGCTTATGGCGACGTGCAGGATGCTTACCTGAGTGATGCCTACTGGCAGCAGCTCGAGGCACGCCTGGAGCGCTGCGGCAGCGCCCAGGACATCCTAACCCTGGAATATCATGGGGATTCCTACATCATGTACGACGGCAAATACAGCATGAACCCCCAAGCTTTCCGCGCACAGGTGGAATACCTGATACAGCAGGATTATCACTTTGCCACGCTGCACGAGGTGGAAGGCTTTGTGCAGGGCTGGCTCGCGTTGCCTAGCTGCTCCGTCATTCTCACCACTGATGTCAGCGATGAACATGCCGCGTCATTGCTCTCCATCGCCAGCACCTTTGCGGACCTGGAAGCGCAGTATGGTTACGCTCCACACATGATCGCTTTCATTTGGACTGGCGCGATGGAAAGCGGGGTTTGCTGGGGTGGCGGCTGCTGGGAGGACCTCAACGAGGCACTTGAGACTGGCTACTTTACCTTCGGTACGCATTCCTATTCTCACCAGGATTTCGGCCAGATAACGCCTGCCGAACAAACAGAAGATCTACAGCGCTCGATCAGTGACATGCAAGCCGAGATGGGGCTCACCCCTTACGCCTTAGCCTGGCCTTTCGAAACTTGCAGTGCCTATCCGGATACCATCAGTACGCTCGGGATCACCTTAGCCTGGGGCGGCGTCACCAAGCCAATGGAGCAAAACTTCACCAGCTGGCTCGATCCCCGCCCGCTGTGCCTGCCGCGTATGCTTCCGCCCAATATCGAGGGCATCTCGATGCGTCCGCCTGGCTACACCCTGCAGCAAATGCTGGAAATGCCATAGTGTTCAATAATCCTTAGGAAAATAAAAACACTTTGTAGGGAAGGGGGATCAATGAGCGCCAAAGGACCTGAACCTACGGCATTTTTAATGTCTTTACATGGCTCCAATCAACGAATTAAAGGAGGAGAGTCAAGGAGACAGCCAAGTTCCACCAAGAAAATGCTGTTTAGGTGCAGTGAAGAAGTTGAGCTTAACCTGCTTATACGAAGTGGCAAGCGATGAAATGCCCCGGCGCAAGCTCGCGATAAACCGGCTCTTCTTTAAAACAGATATCCTGAGCGATCGGGCAGCGCGTGTTGAAGTTACATCCCTTGGGTGGGTTGATAGGGCTGGGGATATCGCCTTGTAAGATGATCCTTTGGCGAGACCGTGCCTTCTTAGGGTTAGGGATGGGTACAGCAGACATGAGCGCTTTGGTATACGGATGTTGAGGGCGCAAATAGATTTCATTGCGGTCAGCCAGTTCCATCACTTTCCCTAAGTACATCACAACAATGCGATCACTGATGTGCCGCACCATGCTCAGGTCGTGCGCCACAAAGATGTAAGTCATTCCCAATCTGTTTTGCAGCTCTTCCAGCAAATTGACCACCTGCGCTTGGATGCTGACGTCCAAGGAGGAAATTGGCTCATCGCAAACAACCAGGTCTGGGTTTAGGGCAAGGGCTCGGGCAATACCAATGCGTTGGCGCTGCCCGCCAGAAAATTCATGCGGGTAGCGGTTGACAAAGTCCGGGTTTAGCCCAACAAGTTGTAAAAGTTCTTGCACCTTTTCGCGCTTCTCGTTGCGAGACATTTGCGTATGCACATCCAGCGGGGCAGAAATAATTGACCCGACGGTCATGCGCGGGTTTAGCGACGCATACGGATCCTGAAAAATCATCTGCATACGGCTGCGAATCTTGCGCATTTCATTTTCAGGCAATTCGGTCAAATTGATCCCGTCGAACAAGATCTGCCCAGAGGTTGGGCGGTAGAGCTGGAGCAAAGTACGGGCAACAGTGGTTTTTCCACAGCCTGTTTCTCCAACCAGCCCTAAGGTCTCGCCATCATACACCTCAAAGCTGACGTCGTCGACTGCTTTCACGTATCGCTTCTGCCGGTTAAATAACACGCCGGAAGAGATTGGAAAATATTTTTTTAAATTCTGTACCTGAAGCAACTGTTTATTTTGCGACATCATTCTTCCTCGATTAGATCTCCCGCCAGCGCCAACATGCCACAGCATGTCCATTCGTGTTCACTGTTTCCAACACTGGGCGCTCCGCCTGGCAATGGTCCTGCCGATAAGTACAACGAGCATAAAATGGACAACCGCTTGGCAAAGCAATCAGATCAGGGGGTAAGCCTGGAATCGAGATGAGTTTTGTGCCAGGAGCTTCGTCAATGCTGGGCAGGGAGCCCAATAGTCCTTTGGTGTAAGGGTGCAAGGTTTCATCATAAATATCATCCACGAGCCCTTCCTCGATAATAAAACCAGCATACATCACGTTGATTTTATGCACCATCTCAGCCACGATCCCTAAGTCATGCGTGATCCACATGACGGACATGCCCATTTCTTTTTGTAATTTCATCACTAAATCGATAATTTGAGCTTCAATCGTAACGTCCAATGCCGTCGTTGGCTCATCTGCAATGAGCAACTTTGGCTCACAAGATAGCGCCATTGCAATCATAGCGCGTTGACGCATACCACCCGAGAACTGATGCGGGTAGTTATCGATCCGTTTGGTGGGTTCAGGAATACCGACTAAGTTCAAGAGTTCAATGGTTCGTTCTCTGGCTTGTTTTCGGGTCATATTCATGTGCAGCATCAAAGCTTCACAGATTTGAAAACCTATTGTAAAAACAGGGTTGAGCGAAGTCATCGGATCCTGAAAAACCATCGCAATATCTCTGCCGCGTAGATGGCGCATCTCATTTTCGCTGAGTTTCAGCAGATCTCGCCCCTCAAACCAAATTTCACCATCCGCAATTTCACCCGGCGGAATTTGGATCAGGCGCATAATCGAAAGTGCGTGGACGCTCTTGCCGCAGCCGCTTTCCCCCACCACACCTAAAATTTCACCCGAATTTAAGCTGTAAGAAATCCCATTGACAGCATGCACTACGCCATCTTGCGTATGAAACCGGGTTTGCAAATTCGATATTTTGAGCAACGGCACATTATTTTTTTGTTGGGCTGAACTGTTCGCATCCATTTTATAGCCTCATCTTCGGATCTAAGGCATCTCTCAGCCCATCCCCGAGTAAGTTGAAACCTAAAACGCTAAACATAATCGCCAAGCCGGGGAAAAGCACTGCCCACCACGCTCCGCTGGAAAGGTACTTATAACTATCCCCTAACATCGCTCCCCATTCGGGTATGGGCGGCACAGCTCCCAAACCTAAGAAACCGAGCGCCGCCGCCGAGAGGATCGCATCAGCCAAACCCATTGTAGCTTGAACAATGATCGGGGAGAGGATATTCGGCACAATGTGCCGAAAGAGAATGCGTCCATGCGATTCTCCAATAGATTGCGAGGCTAAGACGTACTCTTTTTGGCTCACCGAAAGCACAGCTGAACGTGCCAAGCGCGCATAAACCGGTATCCCTACAAACCCTATCGCGATCATGCCCTTTTCTAACCCAGGCCCCAGGAAAGCCACAATGGCGATAGCCAACAAATAACTGGGGAAGGATAAGATAATATCCATCACCCGCATGGTAAAACTCGAGAAAGCCTTTCCGCTAATTGGTTTCGCCAGAATGATGCCAATTACCAATCCAACCACAGTACAAACCAATCCCACGAGCGGTGCAACCAATAAGCCCAGTAACCCTCCAATTGCCATGCCGATCACACCAAACAAGACTTTCCTTAAATTCTGGCGGTGAGCCATAAATGTACTAAACAGGGCTGAACCTAAACCTAATAGCATGAACAATAAAGCTTGGAAAGGCTGGTTGGCGATCCAAGCGGGTAGTGCGCCGCAGCCCAGACCCAAAAGCGAAGTGAGCACAGCTTGTTCGACGCCATTCAAGTGAGTGCTTTCAAAAAAGCCGGCAAGCAAACCTAATATCCCACCGATAAGCAGTGAAATGCTAACGGCAATGATCCCCACGCGAAGCGAATTCCAACCCCCATGCACCACACGGCGGAAGATATCCCTCCCGAGTTTGTCAGTCCCAAAAATATGAACTTGATCACTCTCTGCACTTCTCACAAATGTGGGGGCTAAAAGCTTTGCGTTATAGTCAAGGTCAACGGCTGGGTCGTACTCCCAAAAAAAGTGCGCACCTATAGCGGTGAGCAAAAAAATCGCCACAATTACTAAGCCGAGAATGGCTGTACGGTTAGAAATAAGGCGCCGCCAGGCATCTAACCAGAGTGAACGATGTTCGCGGACTGCGAATTCTGTAAGCAATTGATCTTCTGAGATAATCTCTGTCATTCTGCCACCCTCATTCATAACTTATACGCGGATCTAAGATTGCGTATGAGATATCCACAAGTAAGTTCACGATTAAAAATACGACGGCAATCAATAAGGTAACCCCCTGCACAATGGGGTAATCCCTACCCAAAATAGAGTCATACACCCATTTACCTATTCCGGGCCAAGAGAATATCGTCTCTGTGAGCACGCCCCCTGCTAATAAAGACCCAATTTGAATACCAATAATGGTAATCACAGGTAAGAAAGCATTTTTAAGGGCATGCCGGAAGAGCACCACCCGCTCTCCTAATCCTTTCGCTGAGGCTGTGCGAATGTAATCTTCTTGCAAAACATCCAACATACTGGAGCGGGTCATACGGGTAATTATTGCAGTAGGGATAGTCGCCAGGGCAATTGCTGGCATGATGATGTGTTTTAGTGCATCCCAAAAACCAGGTCCGTTTCCGGTAAGCAAAGCATCTAGAAGGAGTAAGTTTGTAATTGGTTCGATGGTCATCCCAGGGCTAAGTCTGCTTCCCGAAGGCAGCCATTTAAGCATTACCGAAAAAAACATGATTTCCATAATTCCAAGCCAAAAGATTGGAATAGAGACCCCGATAAGTGATCCTATTCTAGTTACCCCATCAATCAGAGAGTTTCGCCTTGCCGCGGATAGAATTCCAATCGGGATGCCGACAATTAACGCGATCAACATAGCTAATAATGCCAATTCAATGGTAGCCGGGAAGCGCTCCTTTATGGTATCTACCACAGGAATACGCCTGTGAATCGAATCACCGAGATCAAAATGGAGCAGCCGGTTAAAGTAACGAACATATTGGCTATCAAAAAAGCCAGCTAAATCTCCTTCCACCAAAGCGTCGCGATTCAAAAAAGGTGGTTTGTCTAAGCCAAATTGCTCACGAATACGGGCAACATTTTCTTCAGAAGCATGTTCGCCCAACATCGCCACAGCCGGGTCGCCTGGAATCAGGCGTTGGAACAGAAAGATGATCAATGTCACCCCGATCAAAGTAGGAATCACCGTAATGAGCCTTTTGAGTATGAATTTACCCAAGGTTACCTCGCTCCTGAGATACTAAGAATGAGAGGCGGTGCAAGACCGCCCCTCATCCAATTTAGCTAAATTTTATAGGTTGACGCCTCACTACGCATGATTATTCCGAGAAGAATACGTACTCGAAATTTTCAGCGCCAACTGGCTGTGGAACGTACCCTTGCACCTTAATTGAAAGGATTAAGGGTGTATTGTTGTGGCCAAGCCAAATGCGGGCTACGTCATCATGCAGCATTTGTTCTGCTTGTCGGTAGAGCTCAGCCCGTTCTTCAGGGTCGGGCAAGGTTACTGCCAGATCAAGCAAGTCTGCCAACTCCTTATTCTGGTACCAACCTTCCATTTGAACCGGTTCCTGTGCATTCCCAAAGAAGTACCCAAGGAAGTTATCCGGGTCGCCGTTATCCCCGCCCCAACCGAGCATGTACAGACCCATCAGAAGGCCATTTCGCCGTGCACCTAAGTAGGTGGGCCAATCGCCTTCCAGGTAAAGTTCAACTTTGATGCCAGCAGCATTAAGGTTTGCCGCCATGGCTTCACCAATTTCCTTTGGTGCTGGGAAGTAGAAGCGCGTTACTGGCATGTAATAGAGCCTCAGGGGGATCTTCTGCCCGGCAGTATAGACCACATTTCCATCGGCATCCATGACGTCTTCCGCTATCGTTACTTCGCTCAAGCCATCGGGGAAGCCAGCCTCAG
This sequence comes from Candidatus Mesolinea sp., assembly GCA_034430095.1. Lineage (GTDB taxonomy): Bacteria > Chloroflexota > Anaerolineae > Anaerolineales > Anaerolineaceae > Mesolinea. The sequence continues at coordinate 36,522 of DAOUFK010000021.1, read as the reverse complement.
CCAGCAAGGATTTCGAGAGTTCGGGGTCATAAGCCCAGTCCTCTATATCTGGGTTGTGACCGAGTAAAAGAGGCGGTAAGAAGTTTGTCGCAACGGTTCCATATTTTCCATAGAAGTTGGAAATCAAACCTTGCTTATCGATTGCATGGGCGATTGCTTCACGGATGCGAATATCACGGAATTCTTCAATCTTGAAGTTAAAGGCTATATAGCTCGTATTGAGAGCCGGGCGCGTGAGCACTTGCAAGTTCGGATCGTTTTCTGCGGTCTCTAAATCTTCAACCACGGCTTGCTCCAGAGCGTCAATATCACCAGCCTGCAAAGCTAAGAAGCGAGCCGAGTCATCAGGGATAACGCGCACAATAACGTTCTTGACCTTGGGTTTCTCTCCCCAGTAATCCTCGTTCGCAACCAGTTTAATCTCGGTGCCTTCTTCCCAAGAAACAAACTTATAAGGACCAGTACCGACAGCACCAACAGTTGGGGTGCCGTAAGCCTCACCTGCTGCTTGAATTGCAGCCGGGCTCGATATAGCAAATGAATCCATCGCCAGGTTCGCCAAGAAGGGTGCCATAGGCTCAGCCAACACAAATTCAACGGTCAAATCGTCTATTTTGTTCACTGCGGTGATTTTGCTATTCTCATCGAAACCACCCCACATTGCCTCATAATATTCAAACACTTGGCTGGGAAAGTGATAGGGATTATCCGTAAAGCGCCAGCGTTCGAAGTTAAAAATCACCGCATCGGCATTAAAATCGGTTCCATCGTGGAATTTAACGCCTTCGCGTAATTCGCACGTCCAGACACTGGCATTTTCATTCGGTGTACATTCCGCTAAAGCTGGTACAGGGTTGGTAGTCCCTTGCTCAAATTTATACAAGGAATCCAAAATCTGCCCTGTGACGCGGAAAGATTCTCCATCTGTTACGAGGATTGGATCCAGTTGGACCGAATCGCCACCTCGCCCAAAGATGAAGGTATCTTTTTGGCTAACAGGGGCTTCGGTCTCTGCTGGAGCTTCAGTTTTAGTTTCTTCTGCGGAGGGTACTTCTGTTTTCGTTTCTTCAGCGGTAGGCGCTTCTGTAACGGTTGCCGTTCCACCGCATGCTGACAATAACATGCTTAGCACGATCAATAGGCTAAATGCGAATACTGTTGTTTTTTTCATCTCTTCTCCTGAAATTTTTAAACAATTAACTAACGACAGAAACTAAAGATATGTTGGGTTATTTTTTTCCATCTACCTCCTAAATAAATTAATTTTTAATCCTATGTTTCCGGTTATGTTCATTTAATTACTTGGTAAATATTTCAAATGCGTTGGATAAGAGGGAGGACTTACACCTATTCCTAAGAATTAGAAATGGCTGCCAAATTTACAATTCTAGAAATTAGAGCGCCTTTTGTTCTCGTTAATAGGCGCTTGGAAATGATTTCCAATGGGTGGTATAGGACTCGAACCTACGACCTTTGCGATGTCAACGCAACGCTCTAACCAACTGAGCTAACCACCCGAATAAACAATAATTATAAGTACTCTTTTTCAAACGTGCAAGTGTAATTTTTTGCTTGGAATAAGTTAAATTTCTGATTACAACATCACCATCCGTCAATCAAGAAGTATAATACAGGCACTACAACTTATAGAGAGGAGCAATGCCTGAGTATAGACGACAATCACCTCACCTTAATAGTCTAAATTTCAAGCATTAACACCGAACAAATAGTTCTAAAAGGAGATACGATGAGCCATATGTTTATTCCCGGGCCTGTGGATGTATCCGAAGAAGTGATGCAAGCCATGACCCAGCCAATGATCCCGCACCGAAGTAAAGAATTTGATGAGCTTTTCCGGCGCACCGCCGAGGGCATGCAGAAAGTCTTTCTAACCCAAAACCGCGTCTTTCAGCCCCCTGCTTCCGGTTCTGGAATGCAAGAGGCAGCTATGCGCAACCTTGTTTCTCAAGATGTGCTCGTCTTGGTGAATGGCGCCTTTGCGGACCGATGGTACAAAGTTGGCGTTGCTAATGGCAAATCCGTAGATCGGCTGGATGTGCCTTGGGGTGAAGCCCACACCCCCGAGATGTTGCGCGATGCTCTCAAAGCCAAGCATTACGAAGCTGTTGCGATTGTGCACAACGAAACTTCCTCCGGCGTGGAGAACCCTCTTAAAGAGCTCGCCGCTGTAATCCACGAAACAAGCCCTGATACACTCATCATGGTGGATGCAGTTTCTTCGTTGGGCGGCGTAAAAATCGAAACAGATGCTTGGGGTTTAGATTTTGTGCTGACTTCCTCGCAAAAATGCTTAGCGCTCCCACCTGGGATGTCCTTTGCCGCAGTTTCTGATCGCGCTATGGCAAAAGCCGAAACCGTCCCTAACCGCGGCTGGTACTTTGACTTGCTGCTGCTCGAAAAGCACCGGATCAAAGATAGCACCCCTATGACCCCGACAATGCAGATCATTTATGGATTAGACAAGCAATTAGAACGCATCTTCGCTGAAGGTTTAGAAAACCGTTGGGCACGCCACACCGCCATGGCACAGCGCGTGCAAAGCTGGATGTTAGCGCACGATATGCCAGCTTTGGCAAAGCCAGAGTATTGTTCCAAGACCGTTTCTACAATTCAAAATACCCGCGAAATTGACATCTCAGCATTGAATAAATTCTTGCTGACCAAAGGCATGCGCATTGCCAATGGTTACGGCGATTTGAAGAACAAAACTTTCCGCATTGCCACCATGGGCGATACAACCATGGACGACGTCAACCAGCTGCTGGATGCTTTTGAGGAATACTTGAAGATCGCCTGAACTTCAGCTAACGCACAAGAGCCTGGAGTGCATTGGAAAGCCTCCAGGCTTTTTAATGGAGTAATTTTGGCAGAAAAAGTTCGCACTCGGATCGATAAATTGGTTTATGGTGGCGATGGAATTGGGCGCTTGCCGGATGGGCGTGCAGTGTTTGTACCTTTCACCCTGCCTAGAGAAGTGGTAGAGCTCCAGATCGTCCAAGAGGGAAAGAGATTTGCTCGTGGCAGGCTGATCAACCTCCTTGAGGCTTCACCCGAGCGCATCCAACCTCGTTGCAAACATGTTGGCACCTGTGGGGGCTGCCACTACCAGCATATCCCCTACGATGCCCAGCTGCAGGCGAAGCTCGCCATCCTGCAGGACCAGATGGATCGCCTGGGCGGCTTCAGCGCTCTACCCAGTGGTGGAATTACTTCCAGCCCTTCTCCGTGGAATTACCGCAACCAGATGCAATTTCATCCAGCCCCAGAAGGCAGTTTAGGGTTTATGGACATAGAAGGCAAAAGCGTTGTGCCGATTCAGGAATGCCACCTGCCTACAGAGGGGATCAATGCACTTTGGCAACAGATTGACCTCGGTGCAGAGGCTGGGCTTACACGCATAACCTTACGTGAGGATAGCTTTGGTGAGTTGATGCTGGTGCTGGAAGGTAACGACGAGCTCGGCCCTGAGCTCAGCCTGGATCTGCCAATTTCAGTGTGCTATCTCAAACCGGATGGGAGCTGCCTCACGCTTGCTGGCCAGGACCAACTGACCTATCAGGTTCTAGGGCGCGAGCTTAGCCTCTCTCCGGAATCGTTCTTTCAAGTGAACCTCAGAGTGGCGGAAAAGCTTGTGGAATATGTGCTCGACCACTTGCCCCAAATGATTGGTCTCAATACACTAGAGCTTTATGCCGGTGCGGGGCTTTTCAGCCTCTTCTTGGCAGAGCATAGCCGCGAGCTCATCGCTATCGAGAGTTCACCTTCAGCTTGCTATGATTTTGCCAACAATTTAGACTCCTACGATAACGTGCGCCTCTATGAGGGACCAGTCGAGCAAGTGCTGCCCGCGCTTAAGAGTGAGCTCCCGCCTTTGGATCTGGTGCTGCTCGACCCGCCGCGTTCTGGTTTGCACCCCAAAGCACGCGAGAGCTTGGAAAAGCTATCGCCTGAGCGCATCGTTTACATCAGCTGCGACCCGAGCACCTTAGCCCGCGATCTCAAGCATCTCTGCACTGCCGGGTATAAACTAGAGGATTTACATCTCTTTGATATGTTCCCACAAACCTATCATTTAGAAACAGCGGTAATTCTCCAGCGGGGATGACCAATTCACTCTGTCGCACTGAGCGTTAGAATTCGGACTCGATAAACCATTAAAACAACACATTAGAAAGATCCGCGCGGTATTGGTGTACATCTGGATGAAGCACACCTAGTAACGGACCCTGATACTCATGGCATGGTAAAATTTGTTGAAAATGGGAAGGCAATCAGCATGGAGAAAAAACCTCTCGAACCACGTTCGATATTTAGTGTATCGGTAATCTAATTCTATAATAATTGCGCGTTTCGCTATATTGAAGAGCTGGAACCTTTCTATAGAGGTAAAATAGAAATTATCAAAATCAATAATTGTGATCTTTATGAAAGTGAATTTCTGGTGAAAGTGCTAGGACACGGCGCAACTCGGCTAACAGCCGGCATTTATGTAAGTTTGCAACAGTCTCTCAAGCGTACACAGCCAGTGGAAGAGAGACAGAGTATTAATACTTATGCATGGAAGAGATTACCCACCGCGTGGGCTTTTTAGACAAAGATTACTCTCGAAGCTGCGAGGAGCCGCTAACCAGCAATGAATATGGGCAGTGTTTATTAATTATTCTGGAAAGATTATGTAAATGAAAAAGATCCTACAAATCGGAACGAACGGCCAGGTGGGGTGGGAGTTGCTGCGCTCCTGTTCACCTTTGGGTGAGCTAATTGGATTGGACTATCCCGCTGTTGATTTATCTAATAGTGCGGGTTTACGTGAGCTGGTTAGGAATACTAAACCCGATATCATTATCAATGCTGCTGCTTATACGAATGTCGATAAAGCTGAGATCGAACCAGAGCTTGCACGGGCAATCAACGCTATTGGTCCGGGGGTATTGGCAGAAGAAGCCAAAAAAATCAACGCTGTTTTCGTACATTACTCCACCGATTATGTGTTTGATGGTACCAAGGGCAGTCCCTATATCGAAACAGATGTCACCAATCCGCTCAACGTCTACGGCAAGACCAAACTAGAAGGCGAGCAGGCTATACAAGCTGCTGGCGGCGCGTATCTCATCCTACGCACCAGCTGGGTTTACTCGATGCGCCAGGGTGGATTTGTCACTAAGGTGCTGCAGTGGGCACGAGAGCAGGAAGTGTTGCGCGTGGTAGATGACCAGATTAGCGGACCGACTTCTGCGCGTTTGCTGGCAGAAGTGACCGCGCTTATTCTGGCGCGAGCAGGCGAAAACCCTTACCGCTGGTTTGGTGAGAGGGCTGGCATTTATCATTGCGCTGGTGATGGAGCCTGCAGCCGCTATGAATGGGCACAGAAAATCCTAGAACTTGACCCCGACAAAGACAAGCAAAAAGTGAAAAGGTTAGAACGTGCAAAGAGCAGCGAATTCCCTACGCCAGCCACCCGGCCGATAGTATCGGTTTTGAGCAATGATAAATTAGAGCAAGTATTTGGGTTGCGGATGCCAAGATGGCAGGAAGGTCTGCAGTTGGCAATACCCTGTGAATAAAGTTTTTTACTTGGGGAGTTGGTGAATTGGGTTTGCAAGATGTTCTAAGAAGAAGCCTACACAGAGTTGGAAACAAGATTGAGCCTGGGAAATTTTCCGCAGAAGTAAAATTAATTAAGAACTCTGGTTACTTTGATGAAAATTGGTATCGGCAGAACAACCCAGATGTGATTAAAGCCGGAATCGATCCGCTGCAGCATTACTTAGAATATGGCGGCTTTGAAAGCCGTACACCTGGACCCAAATTCAATAGCGCAGGATACTTGGAAACTTATACTGATGTGCGGCATTCCGGTGTTAATCCACTGATTCATTATTTGAAATTTGGTAAGACAGAAGGGCGCTTGCCATATGGTGCCCAAATAGAAGCAGAATTAGTTGAAGATATGCTTGCCATTCAGGAAGTGTATCAACAGCGCTTTGGCCGGTTGTGTGACTTCCGCCACCCCACGAAATTCACCGAAAAGATCCAAATTTATAAATTGCTTTATCGCAATCCGATTATGACAGTATTTTCCGATAAAGTTAACGCCAAGGAACTCGCAGCTGCCATTATCGGCAAGCAATACATCGTCCCAACCATTGGGTTATATGAGCGGTTCAGCGATATTCCTAAAGACGAATTGCCAGATCGCTTCGTGATGAAGACCAACCATGGCTCTGGTTTTACCCTTATTTGTCAGGATAAAGCCAATTTCGATTGGGCAGACGCTGAAATGAAGGTGAATGCCTGGTTAAATTACGATTTTTATACTCACTTTAGAGAGTGGGCTTATAAAAATATCAAACCAAAGATTCTCATCGAAGAACTCTTAACCAAGGAGAATGGTAAAATCCCAGAGGATTGCAAAATTGAAATTGCCCAAGGCAACATTATCACAATTTCTCTCATACTTAATAAGTCTACCGGAACACCGACAGTTTTTAAGGCAGATGCAAGCTGGCAACAATTAGACTTTACAACCACCTTCCCAAGGCACCCTTCTAAGGTTGAACGTCCTGCCCAGATGGATTTAATGGAAAGCCTTGCAATGCGGCTGGCTAGTGAATTTCCTTTTGTTCGCGTGGACTTTTATCCTGTGCAAGGTAGAGTGTATTTTGGCGAGACGACTTTTTATCCAGCAGCAGGTCTTGGAAATTTTAATCCCCCCGAGTGGGATGATATCATGGGATCAAAACTTGATTTGAGACAGATCTACGACCCAGCCTATTTAGCGCACTTAGCCGACTTAGCCGAGTCCAAGCAGCAAAGTATAGCGCTTATCTCGCCAACAGAAGGATCAAAAAATACTGCGAAAGATGATCAAGAAACAGACTTACCTGAGACGCTCGCAAAAGTTCTTAGTGTACTCGCGCCTCGTTTGGAGCGTGTGATTGATTTTGTTCCAAATGGTGCGGGATTATTGAAATTTGCGGCAGTGAAATGCCCTCAGGCTGAACTCTACGCTCTGGTTGCAGCTTATCTAAAATTGCCAAACTTAGAGCAATGTTTTGCCGGCACCAAAGCTTCAGAGCTTATCTTGAAGCCAGGTTCATTTGAAGCCCTAACTGAATTATTAAATGAAAACAACATAAAAACCACGTTGCTCAATTTACACGGTATTGATGCAATATCCCAGTTTTTAGCGGGCTTTGGTACTAAGCTTACTGAATGGGAAAATTTACTTCTAGTGCTTACCGGGTTGGAAAGCAACCAGCGTTGGAGCGATCTGCAAGCGCTCGTAAGCCAGCTTATAAAATTAGATTTTGACCTCATCATTCCGGATGAGGCTGAACGCCTAGCCTGGCATATCCAAGATGCTGACCATTTTGAAGTGATATGCAAATCCCATCCGCAAGAATTCATCAACCTCGTCTGCACTCCGCGCGCGACCATTTCGCATGCGTTGTTTTTTTCGCATTCCGTATCCTTGGGAGGTGCAGAACGCAGTTTGTTAGAGTTGGTTCAAGAACTAAGCAGCCAATATCAGACGCTCTGCACAGTGATTGTTCCAGCCGAGGGAGACTTAGAAAAAGAACTGCAAAAAGCCGGTGCATTAACCAAGGTGGCACCCTTGGGTTGGTGGTGCGATCTCGAAAAGAACAAAACGGATGAAGTGAAGGCTAACCTGACATACACGGGTCACTGGTGGGGAGAAAACATAGTATTACTACGTGACTTGAATCCTGATGTGATACTCACTAATACACTCGTCACACCATGGGGCGCTATCTGTGCGCTGATATTGGGTAAACCTCATATCTGGATGGTAAATGAATTTGGTGCATTGGACCATGGGTTGCTTTTTTTCTTGGGTTTTGAAAACAGCCTGGATTTCATTTGTAAAAGCTCAACACGCATCATCACTCGGTCAAAGGCAATTCAAAAGGAACTCTTTCCTAATATGACCTTCCCTCAAGTTGAAACAATTTATTGGAATATAGCATTGCCACAGAAAGAACCAAAGACAAACAATTATTCTTCCTTCAATAATTCTGAAGCCTTTCACCTTATCTTAAGCGGGTCGATTACAAAAGCAAAAGGACAAGAAGATGCCATTCGAGCAGTGATAGAACTCATCTTGCATCGTCAACGCCAAGTGGAGTTGCTCATGCCAGGTTATAATACTGAGCCAGCTTATAAGGCTCGTATGGAAGAGCTGATCAATTCCGCAGGAATTGGGTCACATGCTCGCATTTTGCCTTTTGAACAAAATCTTATTCCTCTCATTAAACAAGCTGACGCTGTTTTAGTGTGTTCTCGTATGGAAGGCCTGGGGCGAACTTGCGTTGAATCCATGCTTATGAAAAAGCCAGTGATTGGGACTAATTCCGGCGGCATTTTGGAGTTGATTGAAGATGGAAACACAGGCTTGTTGTACCCACCAGGAGATTATCTGAAGCTGGCTGACCAGATCGAAAAGCTGATGAATGATGCGGAGTTGCGGGAGCGCTTAGCGGTTCAGGGGCAGCGTTTTGCTTTGGAAACCTTTAGTGTAGAAAAATATGGTGGACACTTTAATCAAATCATAAGGGAACTGCGCGGTAGACCTGGGGCGTCTTTGGAAGAGCTTACCCCTGCAATAATGGAGATGACTGACCAGTCATTTCTCGAACTAATTAAGAATTGGAAAATATCACACTCTGAAAATTAACAGACATACTTAGCAACATGTGCATTCGTGATATGATTAATTTATTCTACACAAACCTTTATTTGCCAAAAAATGACCATTGACCGCATAGCATTTTTTACATATAGCCAAGGTATTTCCGCATTGGAACAATATCGTATTTATAGTCCTCTCAAACAAGCAGGAATTGATATTGTTCCTGGAATTCGTGAGGGTAAGCTATTATTGGAAAGCATCAGCGAAGCTCCTCTCGTTCTGTTTCAGCGAGATTTTTCACGCAGTTTTTCGGACTATCTTCAAGTATTAGAACATGCTCACTTCATGGGTAAGCCAGTTGTTCTGGATTTAGACGACCACCTCCTGGCGCTGCCCAAAGATCATCCTGATCGAATTTCAGGTTACTATGCGGACGGATTAGCAGCCTTGTTGCATGCTTTGATCAATGTAGATGCAATTACAGTTACAACCCATACCCTTAGGGAAGCGCTGCTACCTTACAACCCTAATATCTATGTGCTTCCCAATTACGTAGACAATGAATTGTGGCATTTTCGTGAGCCAAGGTTATCCGCTAATCATTTTCCGGTTCGGATTCTTTTTGTTGGAACGCCAACCCACAAGCCTGATTTAGGAGTAATTGCGGAACCACTCGTACTAATTTCTCAAAAATACGGAGGAGAGGTATCATTTTGTTCTTATGGTGCAGAGCCCCCTGAGATCCTTTCTAATCACCCGAATGTAACCTATATACCTTTACATACTTATGATTTTCAGAAATTTATTTCGGATTCTCTACAATTGGATGCTGATATCGCTATTGCACCTTTAGAAAATAATCTTTTTAATTGTTGTAAAAGTTCCATTAAATACTTCGAATATACCGCATTGGGCTTGCCTGGCGTGTTTTCTACCCTTCCGCCCTATGTTGAGGTGGTGCATGATGGCAAGGATGGCTTTTTAGCTGCCAATCCAGAGGAGTGGGAACGCAAGTTGGAGCTGTTGATCGAGAGCCCAGAGCTGCGCTTGCAGTTTGCTCAGGAGGCGCAGCAACGAGTGCAACAAAATTGGCTGATTCAAGATCACGCCAATGAATGGCAGGAAGTCTATAACCAAATTATCACTCTTGGCGTGCAACAGGCGCAAGTTGATCCGAATATCAATTCAGCGATTACTGCACTTGCTGCCCAATTAGAGGAATATCGCAATTTAGTAAACCTCGGAATGCTCAATCTCAAGGATGAGCAGATACAAAAGCTTTCCGTTGAAAATGAGGGCTTACACCAAAAGTTGATAGAAAGCTTAAAGGATATCAATCTCAAGGATGAGCAGATACAAATGCTTTCCGCTGATATAAATCTCAGAGATGAGCAGATACAAAAGCTTTCCGTTGAAAATGAGGGCTTACAGCTTGAGATTGTGGATTATACTTCCAGCACCAGCTGGAAAATAACCCGCCCAATCCGCCGCCTCTCGCGCCTGGTGAGGAGAAGGTAATGCTAAACAACCTAAGAGATTATTTTTCAATCAAGCACAGCAGTTTGTTTGATGAGAAATATTACCTGCTGCATAACCCAGATGTCCGCAGAGCGGATGTTAACCCATTGATGCATTTCGTAAAAAATGGTTGGAAAGAAGGGAGAAATCCGTCGGAATCTTTTAACACCAATTTCTACATCGAGAATCATCCATCGGTCAAGTCGGATAATATTAACCCACTAGTCCACTATATACGCTATCATGGAAAAGAAGGAAAGCCTATAAATCAAAGCCTAATAAAACGAGGGTTTCGGAAATTGAAAAGGATTTTCAAACAAACCGGTCCTATTTCCACCATCAAAACCGCCACGAACAGTTCAAGTAAAAATACAGGGAACCTCGGCACTGTTTCTGGTTTCGAACAGTTTAACGACCCGCGTTTCTTTGTAAGCACTTGGGATGTATACAATAAAATTACGCCTCTTCCAGTTACGGAAAAAGTAGATATCATCATTTGTATTGGCCCTAATCCGGTCCATGCACGAGCTTGTGTTGCGAGCATCCGAAAATTTACAAAAGCTGATACATACGATCTTCATTTCGTAGTTCATGAAGCTGATCTGGGAAAAATCACGGATTTACTTTCAGACGATGCTTATGTGCATACCCACCAAATGGAACTATTTAATTATTCTTTTGCTAATAATATTGTTTTAAAAGATTCGCACAATGACGTCGTTTTATTAAATGATGACACAGAGGTCACCGAGGGCTGGTTAGATAAGCTACGTGTGGCTTCGAAGGGCGTGTGTTTAACTGGTGCTCATACAGGATTTCAATGCTCGGGTAATCCGCAAATGTGGGGGGAAGGACCAATTCGGCTGACGAATTTTCCTGTAAACATGTTTTGTGCCTTTATTCCCAAAAGAGTTAGAGAAGTTGTCGGATTATTAAATGAGGAATTTGAGTACTATGGAGGCGAAGATGTCGATTACTCAATTAGGGCTCTCATGAATGGTTTCCCTTTGGTAATTTCCGAGGCGTTCGTTTTACACAAAGATAACCAATCTTTTGGCGAGACGAAAGAAAAATTGATGATGCAGTCGGACCGGCTGTTATTTGAGAAATATGCAGTCAGTGCTCCCTTTGACTTAAGTGGCTTCATTCCGAAAGTATCTGTAATTGTAGCAACAAGAAATAGACCCAGCTTATTACAGAGTGCCATCGAATCAATTGAGCAAATAGATTATCCAAATTTTGAAATTATAGTTGTGGACGACAATTCTGAGTCACAAACGATTAATCTCCTGTTCGAATTACAAGAAAAGTATAAAAATATAACGCAGCTTCGCGCCCCAATTAATGTTGGTTCGGCTGAAGCCAGAATATTGGGAGTGCAGATTGCAAAAGGACAGTTTTTGCTTTTTGCTGATGATGATGACACAGTCTTGCAAAATAGAATTAGTGCTCCCTTAGAAATGATAATTAATAAACCGGGGTTGGATGTCGTTTATTGTAACTATAATATCATCACCGCTGACGGCAGTGTAACACCCGTCTATTGCGAGCCCTTCAACTTGGAAAGATATTTGAAGTTGGAATATTATATAGGCTTGGGAATCCTTTTTGGTCGAAAAGATGCCTTTATAAATGTTCCTTTTTATTCCATTTTTAATCGAGCTGCAGATTATGACTGGGTTTTTCGTCTCATCAGGAGAGGATATAAAATAGATTTGTGCCCGCAAATCGTTATGAATTATAATCGTACCGGTTCTGTAGATGAGCATTTATCCGGGAATAAAGCCGCTATGAAACAGCATGAAGAAATCTATGAGCGGGAAATGTTATTAAGATCAGTAACGCGACTTAATGGATAAATTGAGAAAGATTTTTATCAATAAAATTTTTGGATCATGAGGTTACATCTGTGAATAAAAAGAACACTGTAATTTCTATTGCTTCATTAATATGCGTAGCCCTATTCCCTTGTTTTTTTCTTTATCTTCAAAATACAGGGGCTGCGATATTCTCGGATCTGATCGAAATGTCTGGAATTTTATTGTTGATTAGTTTAATAATCCTCGGTTTTAGTTTCCTCATATTTCGAAATATTGAGAAAGCAGCACTAATCAGCAATATCTTTTTAATAATTGGGCTGTACTTTGCATTCATTGAAAAGGCAATTGTGAAAGTAATTCCGATGCTTTACTACTGGCATGTGGCAATTATTTGCTTATTTCTTATTTTCCAGATTGGTTATCTTATCTATAAAAAGAGTACTGCAAAACTTGCTAATCAAATTAATCAGGTATTCTTATTGATTTTTGGTGGATTAATTATATTTAACGGAATTCTTGCTGTTCCAAAAGCATTCCAAACCATAGCTACGAAAGCTCAAAATCAAGCTGAACTTGATCAAAAAATTAATAATCCGACCTCCGATAATCAGGAGAGGAATTTACCAAATGTATATTATTTTATCTTTGATGAATACGCAGGATTTGATAGTATTCAACGTTATTGTAATTACGATAACAGCGCTTTTTATGATGCTCTTGAAGAATTGGGATTTGTCACATCGAAACATTCAGTTAATGACACTACAGACACTTTAACTGAAATAACAAATTTACTGCAACTTAGCAAAGTAAATAGCATTGAGATGACAGCAGCAGAGAAAAGGGCAAATTTGAAAGACCCTTATCTTTTTAGGCTTATGAAAGAGCATGGCTACACCATTAATGCTCTCGACTCAAACAATTATGAATTTATTGATATTAATTCAGCGGATACGCATTTGAGCATTGAATTTGTCTCTACCTATGGAACATTCAAATCATCAATTATTCAAAATACTGCTTATTATCCTTTCTATGGTAGCGAAGATCGGGAGGTCGAAATAAGCAATATGTTAAACATGTTTAATTATGCGGCCGAATCAAGTAAAAAAACACAATCGAATCTCTTTACTATTGGATACTTCAATTTTCCACATGTCCCATTTTTATTTGATGAACAAGGAAATAAAACAAAAGACTCAGATAGATTAAACCTTCGTGATACAGCTCCCTACCTGGCACAATTTAAATATGCAAACAAAAAAATTTTAGAAATGGCCACTGAAATAATTGCCAATGATCCTGAAGCAATTATAATCATTCAATCCGACCATGGTTATCGCTACCCAACCCACTTACAATTTTGGTATGGAATTAATCAATTTGACGTTGAAGAGGAAGCTCCTTATATGCGTAACATATTAAATGCGGTCTATTATCAGGGTGAAGATATTTACATTGATAATTATTCCGGAATAAATACATTGATAACGGTCCTGAATAAACTACTGGACGTTGACTTACAAATGGTTAATTAATCTTGCTGAAAAATTCAGGATAAGAGATAATGAAAAAAACGGATAAAATAATTTATTGGGTAATTACAGTTAGTTTTGTTTTACTTTTTGTCTTTGCAAATAATATTGTTTTATCAATCCCATTAAAGGAAACCTATCGATTAGAAGAAGTCGAATCAACCAAATACGACGAATATAAAAGGGATTTCGAAGCTAAAATAGAGACTTTCTATGTTAAGCAGGATATCTTTTTTACCACAGAATTTAGTGGATACGCCTTTATTCCAACTAATCAAGCTAGTCCCAATAAAGATATAAATTTAGTTTTTATTTCAGAAAACAAAAGCTACGAAGTTGATGCATCGGTAATAGAATGGTTTTTTCTTAAATCAATGTTTCGTGAGAAAGGGCTTGTAGGCATCAATCATTTTTTTATCACCAGATTTTCTCCAATTGAGATGGAAAATGGCATTTATGAATTATTTATCTATTGTTATGAGAACGAAAACACAATTGGGTTTATGGATACAAATCGATATTTCGAGAAGACCTATCGTACCTTCAAAGAGGTGAAGAAATAACCACGGCACCATTTAGAAGCGTCAAACCTATTTTAAAGCTCCGTTGCACCTTTTATTAAATTATAGAACTCATTAAAGGGCTGATTTCTCAGCCCTTGTCAGGTAATAAAACTGAATCCGGATGAGAATAGGGCTAGTTGATTTATAATATTAAAAAATCTCACTACGTTGATGCATCCATGTCTAAATCAGAAGCCGCAGTATCTAAAAGCACCTCGCGCAAAGCCCAAAAAGTGGTTTTGGCGTGCATACTGCTTGCCTTTGCCATAGCTTCTGTTTATGTGGCTCTCAATCTCGCCGATGGCATCATTCCTGATGAGCTGGCGCACTTCATCTTCTCCAAAGTCTACGCCACCACGTGGGGTATCCCACCAGATTCGCCTGAAACGTATGAGTTGGGTTGGTACATCGCCCATAACCCCTTCCTTTACCACTGGATCAACGGCAGGGTGATCAACCTGATCACGCTTCTCAACCCAGCCGCCAACGATTGGGGTCTTTTAGTTGTGCTACGCTTGACCAGTGTCCTGTACTCTCTCGGTACACTCTATTTTTCTTACCTCCTTGCCAAAGAGCTAATCCGCAAGCCTTGGTGGCCACTCTTGCCGGTATTTTTGCTGGCTAATACGCTGATGTTTGCCTTTCTCTCGGGCGGGGTGAACTACGACAACCTGGTGAATTTACTGTGCATGGCAGGGCTGTATTTCCTCGTACGCGTGTTTAATGGCAAAGATTACTTTACTAACAGCCTTGCCTGGCTCATTTGCATTTGCATAGGCTGCTTAACTAAGTACACTGTTCTACCACTAGCACTCTTCAGCTTCATCGCTTGGTTGGTATATACATTGCGCCAGCGCAAATCTATTTTCCCATTAACCAAACTCAGTAAAGGGCAAATTGCTTTGTTAATTGTTCTTATCATCCTTATTGGCGGAAATTTAGCGCTCTATGGCTATAACCTCGTGGTCTACCATGCAGTGCTACCCTCTTGCGCTGATCTCCTACAACCGGAACAGTGCGCTTTGAGCCCATTCCATATCCGCTGGGAAAAATATGGATTAAGCCACAGGATGACCTTGATTGAAAGCATTCAAGCCGGTCATCCTGATCCAGTGACATATTTTGTCGAATTCTGGATTAAAGACATGCTCACCAAGACCTACGGCATTTTGGGGCATAAAACTTATTATCCAGCCCATATTATTACCTTCTACCGTCTGTTCTACGTAGGAATGCTGCTGCTGGCTGCCCGCTATTGGCGGCGCCCGCCTTATGCTATCTGGAGCGCAGTTTTTATCATCTTAGGATATAGCTTGGTAGTTTTTGTGACCAATTACAACAGCGAGCTGACTTATGGATTCAAGCATTTCGCACTGCAAGGCCGCTACCTTTTCCCTATTATTGGGCTGGTTTATGGATTGGTCGGGTATACCCAGAGCCAGGTCAAGAACCGCACGCTACGCATTGTGGTTTTAGCGCTAACCTTGGTTTTGTTCTTTGTGGGCGGACCGATTAAATTCATCACGCGCTATGAAGCTGTGTTTTCCACCTGGTTCCTGCCCCGTTAGGAACTACAGGATTTATTCCTGATCAACTTTTGCTGAATCATCATCCGGCGGCGTGTGCTCTGAAGGTAGATTGGCTAGGCGCTTCTTGTGAGCTGAGCGCATTGCCGTATATCCGCCACCCCCAAGGATGATGACCATAGGGATCAGCTAGAGTGGGTTGAAGCCTGTTCCGACCCCGAGGAAAGTCGGTTCAGGGGTGGCAATGCTGGTAGGGCTGGGCAGCAGCGTGAGGGTTGGAGTGTTGGGTAATGTTGGGCTGGGCGTTGGCGTTGCGGTAACGGGCATGGGTGTAGGCGTGATGGTTGCCACCCCAATCAGTTTGGTTTGGTGCCAAGCTAAGCGAAGATGGGGCATCAGTTGCCGTGAGCGTGAGCAAGAGCAATAGGGGCGCTGTATGGGTAGGAGTAAGGGTGAACGGGAGGTTATGTCCGTCGCTAAGGCTAAGTATTTGCAATAAGAGTTGAGAAAAGAGGACATGAGCTGTCAGGCACTTGGCGTCAATTTTTATAAATCTTAGCCTTTATCCTGTATTGGCCTCCACCAAAAATTCGTTGCTATAATTAGCCAATGAAATAATTAATAGGAAACCATTATGAAGACAATCAACTTAGCACTGCTTGGATTTGGGAATGTCGGTAAGGCTTTTGCACGCTTGCTGACTGCGAAAAAGCAGGAGCTACAAGCGGATTTTGGATTTTACCCGCGCATCACGGCAATCGCAACCGGAAGCCATGGGGTTTGCCTCGACCCAAACGGAATCGATGAGCATAACTTACTCAACCTTATGGCTAGCAAAGACCCATTAGACTTATCTATTTTGGATAAGATAGACTTCAAAGGAGATATGTTCGATTTCATTCGGCAAGCTCCCGCCCATGTATTGGTCGAAACCACACCCGTAAATCCACGCTCTGGCTTACCTGCGCTGGACTTTCTGCGGGCTGCAGCAAAAAGGGGACTTCACCTTATCACTGCCAACAAAGGTCCGGTGGTCTACGGTTTTCGGGAACTGACCGAGTTAACCGAGGAGCATGGGCGCCTCTTTCGGTTTGAATCCACTGTAATGGACGGTGCTCCAATTTTCTCGCTTTTCCGGGGTCCACTCGCAGGGGCGAAGCTGCATAGCTTTTATGGGGTTCTCAATTCCTGCACTAATCTACTCCTTGACCGCATGCGTGGGGGTGAAACTCTTGAGCAGGCGATTGCCTATGGCGCTTCGATTGGCATCACTGAGACTGACCCTAGTAATGATGTTGATGGTTGGGACGCTGCTATCAAAGTGGCTGTCCTTTCGAATGTTTTAATGGGCCAAAACCTGACCCCTATGGATGTAAAACCGATCGGTATCCGCAGGATCACACCCGAAATGATTGCATCGGCGGAATCCCAAGGAAAGCGTTGGAAGCTAGTCTGCCAGGGAGGCTGGCAGGATGGGCACTATCAGGTTAGCGTAAAGCCGGAAATGGTGAAGCCAAGCTCTCCGCTTTATACCGTTGATGGAACTTCTTCTTATGTGAACTTTGCACTGGACGTGCTCCCTGGATTGGGCATTTTAGAGACAGATCCAAGCCCTAAAACAACCGCATTCGGGCTTCTGGCAGATCTGATCGACATTGTAAAGAGTGAGACCAGATGAGCATTGTCTACCTAGGGCTTGGAACCAATTTGGGCGATCGTAAACAAAACATTAGCAAAGCCATTGAGGCAATCTCGCTGAAGATGAGTATCTCGAAGCAATCTTCACTTTACGAAACAACAGCCTGGGGGTATACAGACCAACCCAACTTTCTCAACCAGGTGATTCAGGTTGAGACCAACTTGAGCCCGCTCCGCTTATTGAATTTCGTCAAGAAAACTGAGGAAGAGCTGGGACGAGTCGAAAACTTTCGCTATGGACCTCGCCTGATCGACATCGACATCCTTTTTTACGATGATTTGATAAAAACTACAAGTCGCCTACAAATCCCTCATCCAAGGGTACCAGAAAGGGCTTTTGTTTTAGTGCCTCTGAATGAGATCGCGCCTGGATTTGTTCACCCAGTTTTGAAGAAAACGATAGCAGAACTGTTAGCAGAGCTTCCGAATAAGACTGGAGTATGGCTATGCGAGTAGCGTTGGCATTTGTGGCGATCTGTCTGCCTGGTTTGGCTTGGTGGCTTTGGCTGGGAGATCATAAACAAGATGGTGGCGAGGCTTTGGCGCGAATATTTGCAGTTAGTGCTAGTGTCATAACTCTCGGAGCCTTAGCCTTTTACACAGTCAGGCTCAAAATTACCCCGCTGGCAATCGGATTATTGCTAAGCTTATTCATTGGGCTGGTATTGACCGGCTTAATCCATAGTTGGAAAACCGCATTCAACAAGACTTGGTTAATCGCCTTGGTTATGCTGGCTATTTTTAGCATCTGGCGGATTTGGCAAGCACGGGAATTGGTCTTCCCCAATTGGGTCGACTCTCAACACCATGTCTTGATCATCCGCAAGATTATAGAAAATGGCGGGTTGCCTAGCACGCTCGAACCTTATCTGCCTGGACCTTTTTACTATCACTTTGCATTCCATGCGGTTACTGCGTTTTTCTCTGTATTGAGCGGTTTAGCTCCGGAACGGGCTGTCTTGATTTTGGGGCAAGTGATAAATGCCTGTGTTGGGATCTCAGTTTATGCTCTGGCGAAGGCTATAGGCAAAGACTGGCGGATTGGGGCAATGGCAGCGTTTTTTGTCACCTTCGCAACCAAAATGCCTGGGTACTACCTGACTTGGGGCCGTTATACTCTCCTAATAGGGGTAATGATATTACCGGTAGCAATGGCGGAGGTAATACAGGTGAAGGAAAATCACGAATATTGGTGGCAAATGACAGGATTGACTCTCCTTACCGCCGGGACCCTGCTCAGCCATTACTTTGCGGCATTTTTATTAGCGCTCTTCCTGATTATCCTTGCGATACTATGGTTCGCTCGCAGCTTGAAGGCTAAGCGCTTTTACTGGAAGGAGCTTATCTTGCTGGCTGGTCCACCTTTGGCTGGGCTAGTACTCGTTTCTCGATGGTATTGGCGCGTGTTCCGCTATTCACTTGGGGTCTTCCAACCGGCTGTCACGCTTTCAGCAGGAGCGGCAGGGGACATCAATCAGTGGCATTACTATTGGATGCTGGTGGGTCCTTATAGCGGGTATGTCGTCCTAGCATTAGCGCTTATCGGCGCACTGGCAGGTCTATTCCACCAGAAAACGCGCGGGCTCGCCTTATGGGGCTTGCTCGTGGCGTTTTTGGCGCTGCCGCTAGGGCTGAGTGTGGCTCCTTTTCGCAGTGACCACTTTGCGCTGGTGCTGTTTTTACCGGCGTGCTGCTTTGCCGCTTTGAGCTTGGAATGGGCGAGCGGTCTGTTCCAGCGATTTTGGCAGCCAGCTGCGCTTTCGGCTAGCATAACGGCTCTCGTGGCTTTTATGCTCATCTTTGGTGCTCAGCAAACTTGGGACGCGGTCAATCCGGACACCATCTTAGCAGACCAGGCAGATCTGGCAGCTTTGGAATGGATAGACGATCATACACCTCCGGATGCGCGTTTTTTTATCAATACCACGCCTTGGGGCTATGAGCTTTACCGCGGCGTAGATGGGGGCGCGTGGATTATGCCAACAACGGGGCGATGGAGCCTGGCACCAACTATTTTTTACCCTTTCGGCGGGGATCAGGCTTTCAAAGCGCAGATGAACGTTTGGGGGGAGAAAGCTGCTAACCTCAAAATTTGCGATGAGAGATTTTGGGAACTGATGGAGGGGGCTGATCTCCAATACCTGTACCTGCGCGAGGGCAAAGGCAGCCTGCAGGCTGCTGCACTGCAAGGCTGTGCCGGCCTCAAGCGGCTCTACACAGCCGGCGGCGTAAGCATTTGGGTTGTAGAGTGAAAGGATTGACAAAGCCCTAATTCTGATGTCAATTTAGTTAGTGCTAAGAATGAGGATATAATCTCAAACCGGAGGGACGAAAAGTTGTAACCGAAAAAAACGGTTACTAGAATTAAATTAAAAGAAGATAAGATGAAAATCGTGCTAGTTGGTCCTGTTGCTCCATACCGTGGCGGTATCGCATATTTCACTGCCACCCTTGCCCGCCAGCTCGAAGCTTCGGGGCATCAGGTCCAGTTAATATCCTTCCGTAAACAATACCCGAGGTTGCTCTATCCCGGTAAGAGTGATAAGGATAACAGCTTGGGCAAACCTATTATTGGCGTAATTTACCCTTTTAGTCCGTTTAATCCACTCGATTGGCATCGCACACTGACCGAAATCAAACGCTTTAGTCCAGATCTAGTGATTTACCAATGGTGGGTAACGTTCTGGGCGCCGGCAACAGCGTGGCTTCTTGGCAGGTTAAACAGGTTAAACATTCCTATTAAAATACTTATTCATAACACATTTCCGCATGAGGCAAGGTGGTTTGACCGAGCTGCAACAAGCTGGGCTTTGCGTAATGCCAACAGTTTTGTAACGATGGCGGAGGTAGAAGCAATACGTTTGAAAACAGTAATTCCGGAAAACGCAGAAGTTCAGATCGCAACCCACCCAGTTTTTCAGCAATTTCCAGCAAGTGGATTAAGTAAAGCAGCAGTTCGAGCCCAACTCGGCCTGCCTGCTGATGCACCTTTAGCTTTGTTCTTCGGTTTTGTACGTCCATATAAAGGGCTGGAAGTACTCCTTGATGCCATGCACCTTCTCAAGCAAAACGATTCACCAATCCATTTGGTCATAGCGGGTGAGTTTTGGCAGAGCCAGGCAACTTATGAAAGCCTAATACGGAAACTTGGATTGGAGGAAAAAGTAAGCATTCACGCATACTACATTCCCGATAACAAAGCAGGACTTTACTTTGAAGCCGCCGATATGTTTGTAGCGCCATATTTGGATGGGACACAAAGCGGCTCCATCAAACAAGCGATGAGTTATAACCTTCCTTTGGTGATAAGTGATGTTATTGCTGATCCAATGATTCGTGCTTATAATTGTGGTTTAGAAATAACTCCAGCGGGGGATGCTGTAGTTCTGGCTAAAGCCATGCAAAATGCATTGAGTATCCAAAAAGGTGTAAAAAAATGTGGAGATTATGCTCAGGAATCATGGAATAACTTAATCAGCGCACTTACAACTAGTCACAACAGGAATACGGCGGGGTCATGACTTTTGGAAAGCGAACACCACACCTAGTTATGCTCCTGACTCAAGACCTAGAAAGCCCTTCCGGACTGGGACGCTACTTTCCCTTGGCAAAATATTTAGTGCGGGAAGGCTATCAGGTAAGCATCTTTGCACTTCATTCCGATTTTGCCAATTTACAAAAGCATGATTTTGAACAAGAGGGCGTGAGAGTACATTATGTTGCCCAGATGCATGTGCGTAAATCTGACAATAAGACCCACTATTTTTCGCCGATGCAATTAGTTTTCATAAGTCTGAAAGCAATGGTAGCCCTTTATCGAGAGAGTTTGAAGGAGAATGCTGATTTGATCTTTGTGGGTAAACCTCACCCTATGAACGGATTGGCTGGTTTGCGACTTAAAAGGCATAGAGATTTGCCTTTGATAGTCGATTGTGATGATTATGAAGCCGAATCGAACCGTACGAGCTCACCATGGCAGAAGAAGATGTTGGCTTTTTTTGAGAGAAAATTACCAAAGAAAGCTGATTTAGTTACAACTAATACCTACTTCATGCGGGATCAATTGATAAATTGGGGTGTAGAGAAGGAGAACATTGTTTACTTACCCAATGGGGTAGACACTGAACGGTTTAGCGAGCCTCCTCAGGAGAGGGTAGGTCAACTAAAGACAGACCTGGGGCTTAATGGTAAACACGTAATTGGTTACTTTGGCACCCTGAACCTGGTTAATCATCCTGTTGACTTACTGTTGCGAAGTTTTAAAAGAGTAGCTGAACAGATAGATGAAGCAAAGCTCCTGATCGTGGGAGGAGGCAATGACCTCGACCAATTGAAAGAGTTAGTAGTGGAGCTTGAGCTAAGTGATAGAGTAGTATTTACGGGTTGGGTCAGACCAGACGAAATGAACATGTATTACCAGCTGGCAGAAGTAAGTGTGGACCCCGTCATTGATACTTTGGCTGTTCGAGGAAGATGCCCTCTAAAGTTGTTTGAAAGTTGGCAAATGGGCGTTCCAGTTGCAACCTCAGATGTTGGTGATCGCAAAATCCTGTCCGGTGATTCCCTAGCGATATTGCTTACTGAACCTGGAGATGAAATTAGCCTGGCGAAGGCAATAAAAGAAGTGTTAATGGACGACTTGCTGTTGCAAAAATTAAGAAAAACTGTTGAATCTAGATCATTAGACTTTAACTGGGCTACTCTAGCATCACAGGTAAAAGTAGAAATAGAAAAACTCATCCGAAAATAAGTTAAAAGAAATTATAGTCAAATCGCCTATTATTAGTAAAACAACCAAGAATTGCCAAGAATAATCTGAAAGTACTATTGCATCTAATATATAAACTCCTAAAATATAAGAAAGTCAAAATAGAGGAGTAATATATGAAAAAGTTTCTAAGCCTTATTCTCGTTCTCGCTGTTGTTGCTATCACCTTCGGCACAACCTTCGCGAATACCACTGTACCCGGTGGACCTTTTGCTAGTTCCATTCAGATCCAAAACCTTGGAACTTCTGAAGCCAGTGTTTCCATTCAATATATTAACAAGGACGGAGTCGAAGCTCACACTACAACTCACACAATTGTTGCGAGTGATGTGCTTTCTATCTATGTTCCTGCGGAATCAGCTTTGGCTTCGGGCGAATACTCTGTTGTTGTCTCGGCCAATCAGCCAGTTGCTGCAGTAGTTAACTTCAGCGATGCCGACAGTGGCGCTGCCTATTCCGGTGCTACCGCTGGTGCTTTGAGCTGGGGCTTCCCCGCAGTCTATGACAACTATTATGGTTACTTCACCGAGATCTATGCTCAAAATGTTGCTGTTGCTCCCCAAGATATCACTCTGGAGGTTTATGCGCCGGGCAGTGCAACTCCTGTATATACTAATACAAAGAGTGCGGTTCCCGTGAATGCATCCGTTAACTGGGGCCTTAAGGATCTTTCTGAATTGAGCAAAAACATCAGTTACTCTGCTATTGTGAAAGCTGATGACCAAATTGTTGCTATTGGCAATACCTATGGTTCTGGTAACACTGCAGCTCAGTTGTATTCTTATAACGGATTCTCTGGTGGAGCGAAGACTTTCTATGTTCCCGCTCTTTATAAGGGTTATTACGGTTGGAATGCTGCGCTGTCCATCCAGAATGTTTCTACTACTTTAGCATCCGTAACTGTCAACTATAGTAGTGGAATTACGAAAAATTACAGTATACAACCAAACTCTTCTGTTGCTATATACATTCCTGCTGAAGCTGAACTGCCAGCTGGTTTAATGAGCGCAAAAGTAACCTCCGATCAAGACGTTGCGGTCTCTGTTAATATCTCTAACTCTGCGAACCGTGCTGCTACTTATAACGGAGTTGCCAATGCTACTAATAAAGTCTTTGCACCCAACATTATGAAGCGCTACTACAAGTACAGTTCTTCGGTGACATGCCAGAACCTCGGCGCCGTGGCAACAACTATGACTATTCGCTATGCCGCTGCGCCTGGCGCAACAGAGACTTCAGGGTCGATTGCTCCTGGAGCTAGCTGGGAAGTGTACCTGCCCGCTAAGGCTGCCGTGCCTGATGGTTACAACGCAGGTGCTACTGTTGAAGCTGGCCAACCCATAGCTTGTATTATCAATTCAAATATGGATGAACCGCCTGAAAGAGACCAAATCATGGACCAATTGTATTCCTATAATGGTGTGAATCAGTAATAGGTCAAAATCAAGTACAATAAAGGAGGTCTTCATAAGAGACCTCCTTATTTTTGAAAGGTAGATTATGCGAAATCCGAAAATCCTAAGCTTGTTCTTTCTTCTCACAATTCTTTTGACCGCTTGTAGCAACACTTCCCAGATTTCAATTCAACCGGATAGGACCATGGTCAACACAACAGACGACCCGGTGACTTCTATTGAACCTGCCTATCCAATAAATAAACCTGAAGAATACATTGGAACCATTTACCCAGCTGGGCAAGAACCAACTGAAATGTTGCCAACCACTGATATGGGCGGATCTATTCCTGAGCCTCAGAAAACACCTGAACAAGACCCAGAAACAGCTTCCATTTTCGGCGTTTTATACTCCTATACAAATAAACAACCTTTACAGGACGTTAGAGTTTATGCAGCTGATGTTGTAACAGTGGAACCATCTGGTGGTAAGGTGTATACAATCCAGGAAAAATCATCTCCGCAATCCAACACAGATGCAAATGGCCAATTTATGATTACCGGCATTGAACCAGGAACTTACTACTTTATGATGGTGACTCCATTTGGAAACTATCCTCTTTTTAACGAGGATAATGAAACTTTCGAGTTAGAACTTAATGGAGGGGATGTAATTAATTTTGGCAATGTTTTTGTTAATTGGCCTTAGGTGTATTTCTTACCTTTTTGAGTTTTAGAAACTGAAGGCTTAAAAAGGACCAAAATAAGTCTGCAGCTAAAAAGATAACTCGAACCTGCAGGATTACCAGTGATACCTTCGATAATTCGATTTGGTTTGTCATTAGGGCAGCTAGAGAAAAATCGCGAATCAAGGCACCGCTAGGAAAGATGAAAAGCAACATCGAGATTGCACTTGAAAGACACCAAATAGCAAAAGAAGTCTTAAAAGTGACCAATGCAGTCGTTTGAACTTCGGTTAACAACCAGTATAGAATCTGCCCTCCAGCCAACCAGCAAATGAGATAGAGAATCACAATGCTTACAGCTAGACGGAGGGGTTTGATCAGTGATTCTTCGTTTCGTCGCAATAGCCAGGTGGTAATCGCTACGGTAAAGAAAAAACTGATAACACCAAGATAGGGGCTAATTGTGAAGAGATATCCAACCAATCCAGTCAAAATCAAAATCAACCACTCGATAAAGTTAGACTTTGAGACAGCCCTGTTTTCATCGGGAAAATCGACTTCATAAATACTTGATCGACCGAGCCAATGCCAAACTCCACCCGGTAATTTCTTCATCAGCACCGTTTGAAAATAAACT
Source organism: Candidatus Mesolinea sp. (assembly GCA_034430095.1). Taxonomy (GTDB): domain Bacteria; phylum Chloroflexota; class Anaerolineae; order Anaerolineales; family Anaerolineaceae; genus Mesolinea. The sequence continues at coordinate 11,703 of DAOUFK010000021.1, read as the reverse complement.
TGTGAATTGGACAAAAATCGCGTAAATTTACCATCGATGATAAGCGACCAAACGATGTTCTGCAAAGACATCGAGATGTAATATATAAGTAGGGATAAAAGAAAGACCCTCAAAAAAGAGCTCCACTCCAATTTGAGGATTTCTTTTCGGCTGAGGTAGAGTAGAGTTAGAGGATAAATTACTGAGATTATGCTCAATGCCTTAGAAAAACGAGGATTACCATAAAGCTGCTTTAATTTCTTGATCAAATTTAATGACCATTTGGGTAGCTTGACTTTAGTCATTTTTCCTAGCCACATAGGTAATAGTTGTTCCAAATTTCAACCAATCTACTAATCGTAATGGGAGAAATGTAAATAAGCGAAATACGATTCCAGATGGTCCCTTGGACAAAATGTAGTCTACAATCTTTGAATGATTGTTTCTATTCCAATATGCAAGGTCCAGGTACCAAGCGCCGTGAGAACCCGTGAAACAAAAACGGCTATTCACGGACATCCCATTCTCTTGCAAGGCTTTCTGGATGAGTTTATCTGGGAAGAGGTATAGATGGCGTGGGAGATCATAACCAAGCCAGGCGTCTTTGAAGATTTTTCGATCCAAGCTAAAAAGATTAGGGGTAGAAAAGATAAAAACCCCATTCGGTTTAAGTAAGCGGGCGACTTTGTTAATGGCGATAAAGGGTTCAGCAAGGTGTTCAAGAACATCCCACATGGTAATCACATCAAATGCATTATCCTGGACAGGGTATTCCTCGAAGGTGCTCGGAAAAACCGGAACATCGAGCTTTTTACTAGTGTACCGAGCCATCTCCAGAACGGGTTCTACTCCAGAAAGCTGCCAAAAACCACGTTTTTTGGCAGCTTGCAAAATCAAACCACTTCCACAACCCACATCCAACCATGCCCCGGTTGATTTATGCCGTTGAACAAGGTTGACTCTTTTTATAGATCCTAAGGATTGGTTTATTTCCCGCAGACCACCTTTTTTTTCTGGAATTTGTGGTGTATGACATACGTAACCAGGTTTGTAGTAATTTGCTAAATCAGCCCAATCTAACCTTGGATCTTGACGAATAAGCCCACAGCTATCACATTCAATCATCTGAAATGTTCCTGGGAGATTTTCGAGAAGGTCTTTCCCTCTGACGATTATATTTCCACCCTCCGAGCCACAGTAACTACACGGATGATGTTTGAGTAATAAGGCAATATCAGTCATCATTGTTTGGGTTTGCGTGCAACAAAACAGAAAGATCAGGATAAGCATCTAAAGCTTTGCTTCGACCGAGTTTAAGTCCCTGGCGATAAGATTTGAAATACTTCAAGTTCTGAGGTCTAAAGAAAAAATCCCTAATTATTAAATATGTTTGCTGGAAGAAACGCTCAGAGCGAGAAAAATGACGGTTCATAAAGCGAGCTGAACTTTCACCCATCTGCCGCCAATAAAAACTCATATCTTTTCGGGTAGTTTTAGAAACTTTATGCCAAAGCACAGCTTTAGGAGCCACCCAGATGTTCAAGCCAGCATTGCGGAGACGCTCTGAATAGTCCCAATCTTCATAAAAGAAAAAGAAACCTTCGTCAAATAAACCGATATTCTCAAAAGCCCGTCGATGGATTAGCAATCCGCAGGTTGGTGCGTATTCGATCTTTCTTGGACTTTCAAAATCAATGTTCGTTCGATTATCCTTTAGCAAAATAGCAGGAGGGAACTTGCGAAAGTATCCACCATCTGCCCAAATGTCTTGCCTAGTTAAAGGACTATCCTTAGGTGGGTAGTAGTATATTCTTGGCATGACTATTGCGCAATCATTGTCTGATTGAGCTACTTTCAGTAACTCAGTGACCATGGCTGCATCACTTATCGTATCGTTGTTCAGAATAAGCACATAACCGTAACCATCCCGCAGAGCTTTGATGATACCTTTGTTGAAACCGATTGGGATACCAAAATTGCTGCCTAAGGCAAGGATCTCAACTTGTGGATATTGTGTGCGAACCTGCTCAAGAGTATTATCAGTAGAGCCATTATCTACAAGGTAGGTATGATAGGGACCGCCTTCAAGTTTTTCAAGGGAACCGAGACACTCGAGCGTGTCTGAAACATTGTTATAGCTCAATACAACGATAGCAACAGTTTCTGGAACAGTTTCTTCGGTTACCAACTCTATACCAGGCCCCCTCTCTTCTTCCAATAATTCCTTCACCAACTTTTTCGAGGTAGCAATGATGTCATCCACCTCACGATGGATAAACTCAGCACTTCTTCCTAAAACGTGAATACCTTGGGTTAAGTAGATTTGAGCAAGGGCTTCCTTAACAATTTTCTCATAACCAACTCTATAGACCGGATAGGCATATTCTTCCCTTACTATAAGGCTATCTAACACATCTTTTTCCTTAATATAGCCAGAGCGACTCAAATCAGAGATTACTTTTGCTACTGGATTTGCCTCTACCGATGTCACTTCGGCACATAATACTGATGTGGTAGCGGGGGTGTTAAAATGACTCATGTGCTTGAATTCAACCATACGATTAATCGAAATATCACTGTCGATGTAGTAAACCCAGTGAAAAGGGCCAGCTTCAGGCTTATCAATCAACAAGTAAACAGCATCTACTTTCTGATAGCTGAGTGGGACGTTGAATCCGAGCATTTTACCAGTAATAGTAAGCGGTAGAGTAGAGATTATGATATCACAATCGTAGGTTTCGGTCCTTCCGTTTTTGAGATATTGAACTGCATTGATCTTGTTGTCCTGCTTGAGGATACTTATAACTTCTGCAGACAAAACAACTTCTTTCTCGACGCCCTGATAATAGGCATCACATATCGACCCATAACCACCTTCAAGTGGGTAGTAAAAAAAGTTGAAGTATTTGCGTGATTTACCATCCACTTTTTTAAAGGGGTTAACGAGGCGGGCTTTACGTTGAGCCCATAGTATCGAAATTTCGTCCGCCGGGATCCGAAATAATTTCTCAGTTGAGGGTCGGAAGAAAATCTCATACATGGTCTTGCCATAGCGTGCTAGAATGAAATCCTCAAAACTGTTGCCCCCCTCAGTAGATCTTGAAGGAAAGCAGAGCTCTCTTACTAGACTTAGAGCCTCTGCCTTTGGTAAAAGTGGGATAAGTTCCAATGGATTTACCGGATCATTGACCCAGGTGTTCTTGATAAATAATTTGCTTCGCCGAATATGCCGCAGCATTGGATTGAGTTTAAAGACTGAACGTAAAACTTCTTCATCGTTAGTAAAAAAGCGATGTGCTGCAAAATCACAAGAGAAGCCATGCCAGTTGAAACTCCGCGCCAGTCCTCCGTAGTATGCTTCCCGTTCGAAAACCTTTACTTCGAACCCATTTTTTTTGAGATAAAAGGCTACTGAAAGCCCTGAAATACCGGCCCCCAAAATTGCTACGCGTTTGGCACTCGAAAAAGACAATTAGTTTATTCCTTCTAATTATTAATTTGAGGCAGCACGATCGTAAAGACTGCCCTATAACGAACGACTTTTCCGGAAGGGAGACCTTCCGAGTCCATTCCTCCTAAAAAAAGACTTCACCACTCATATTGCACAGTTGTGATTGTTTATCTGGAAGCGTGCTGCTCTTTTCAACATATGTATACCATGAACTGTTCTCAGGTGTGTAACTGTCTATTTGAAAATCTCCATTTTCAGTCAAACTGAACAGAAACAACCTTCCAGAAATTTCTTGAGCGCCAAGAAATTTAACATCGCTGTCAAGTGATAGATATTTTTGCCAGGGTTTTTCTCCATCTACATCCTGCATTGGGTAATAGACTTCAATAAATAGGTCTTTGTTATTGTCCGACTCACCTCCGATTACAAATATTCTTTCCCCAAGGGTGACCACACTTGCACGAGACTTGGCAGTAGGCATTCTGCTCATCTCTTTCCAGATATCTGCATCAGGATAATAACGCAAAACACTATTCTGAATACTTTCACCGTCCCATCCACCGAAAACATAGAGACTACCTTCGTATGTGGTGATCCCATAATTAACTAAGGAGTGTGGCAGTTCCGCTTTGCTCTCCCAGGTGCCCTTACGCGGATCAAAGACCTCCAAGCGATTGGTAACTAGTCCGTTAGCAAGCTTACCGCCCGGGACGTAATTCTTTTCACCTAGCACCACAGCTGAAATTTCACTCATCGCTGTAGCCTTATCTGATAACCTTGTCCACGTATCGGTTTGAGGGTCGTAGCGCTCCACGAGGTTGGTGGGTCCCTCGGGGGTTTGGCCAGCAATTGCAATGACTTTACTCGTCAATCCGGTTAATTGCCTCACCCATTCAGCAAAGCAGCGCTCAAATTCATCTCCGTCGATCATCGAAAAGACCCGAACCAATGTGTCATGAGATGGAATGCCATTGGGAAGCTCCAGAAAGGTCTTTAGCCATTCTTCTCTTGCTTTTCCAAATTCTGCGACTTCAACCCAGTTATCTGCACCACATACCACTGCACAAATGGTCAGTCCAATTATATCCAAAAGTTTATGCCGTTTCGTCCGGTCAACTCGAGGATCAGTGATGTTACTAAATATGATTGAAAACTTGCTTTCTCCTATAGAATACCTCTTACTGGCTCCATGTGCAATTTCTTTGCCATCATTTTAGATGCAGTTGCCCTGCCAAATTTGCCCTCAAATAATTCCAGGGCATAATCGGTGGGAGAAGAGTCGAGCTGGTTTATAATCGACACCACCACACTAATCGCGAAACTGCTCAATTTTTACTTCCATTAAAACAACACATTAGAAAGATCGGCGCGGTATTGGCGCACGTCGGGATGATGCTCACCTAGGACCTCGAGCAAGCCCAAATAAACCTCGCGCACTTCATCATCCCGGTAATGCTTATCCCTGCGCAAAATATCCAAAAAACCATCTAAGGCTAATTGGATCTTGCCTTGTTTGGCTAAGCGCAAGCTGTTGCGATACGCCGCCTCAAGCGCATCCTTAGGCGGGTCTTGTTGCTTCTCCAACCATAGGTAAGCATCTGCAACAGGCTTGAGCAGTTGGGCAGTGTTGAACTCAAAACTAGCTGGGAAGTTTGCCAGAATCTCTTTAGCCTCCCAGGCGCGTCCTTCAAGGAGTAGCAGCCGAATAAGAGCCAGCAAACCAGCAGGGCTCTCCGGGTTGCTAGCCAGATATTGCCGCAGGGCGTCTTCTGCACCGTCAAGATCGCCCAGGAGTATTAAGCTTTTTCCTTTTTCCAAGAGGAGATCACCAGTTTCGGGCATAATACGGCGGATAAAAGCACGCAAGTTTGGTTCAGAAAGCACACCCGTAAACTCAGAAACGATGCGCCCATCCACAAAAGCTTTGACGGTTGGTACCGACTTGACTTTGAGGCGCTCAGCTAATTTGGGTTGTTCATCCACATTAACTCGCGCCAATCGAAAAGCTCCTTCGGCTTCCTCAGCAAGTTTGGCTAACAGCGGTGATTGCACCCGGCAAGGGATACACCAAGGTGCCCAAAATTCAAGGATAACTGGTGTGTGAGATGAGTAACTCACTACTTCGTAATCGAAGCTTTCATCACTAATATCGATGATATTTGCATCAGCCATCATGTGTTTCTCTCGCCTTAATTTTATCAGACTCCAACACGAATGGTTTTATTCATTGCCTTCATCGCCATATACTTGGGGCTGATTTACCTCGATCACCTTCCCGTGAATATCGATGGTAATTCTAAATCCCATCATGCCCAAATACTGGCGCGCTTCCTCAGGCAAACCTTTTTCTTGGATAGCCTTAAATTGCTCATCTTTATTTTCTAACTGGCTGCGCAACATCGCCACAGTAAAAATATCTTCTTGACCCAGCATCTTAGCTGCCTGCTTGCTGAGAATATCCTCGTGACCGGTGATTTGCGATGTTAAAGCCTCCCACACCTGCCAATCCACATCTCCGGCGGGGATGTAGCGTAAAAATCCATCATCATTCAGAACATAACACGGCTCTGAACCAACATAAGCGACTTTTATAGGTTCGCCTTTAGGGTCGTAAACCAATCCTTCAAAAACAGCTTTTATCACAAACAGTCCTTCCACTCTATGTTTTATAAAATATTACACGCATTGTATATAAAAAAGATTAACTTCCATATACAAATCTAGTATCCGCTGAGGACGTCCACACGGGTACCAGTTTCTTCAATGTGATAAGGCTCACCAAATGGAACCACTGGAGTCGTCCAACGGTAAATCCACTTAGCATCCTCCGGGGTCATTTCTATGCAGCCATGGCTCATGGGGTTGCCCCAATTAGCATGCCAATAGGATCCATGAAAGGCAATGCCTTTGAGTGTGAGATAACTTACCCAAGGGACGCCAGGAAAATCATAATCCACCTTTGGATTTCCTGAAAGTAGATACATGCGCCGCGAAGGGCGTTTACGGTTGGTCATAAAAGTCCCTGTGGGTGTAAATGTCGCAGGAAGTCCTGATGAAATAAGCGTAGAGAATACCTCACGATTGGCTTCGAGAGCTATTAACCGCTGAACTCGCAAATCCACCAGGATGCGCTTCTGCTCAGGGGGCACTTCTGCTGAAACTGGCGCGATTTCCTCAGGCTTCATCAAGTGTACAGCATAAGCGCGGACGAAATAAGGTATTCCGTTGATTTCGTCAGGCAGTTCGTACCAAGGGACGCCAAATTCATCCATCACGCGCGTTTTGACCCAAAATGTGGAGCCGTAGTAATAACGCCGGCGAGTTTTCTGCACGCGAGGCTGAAGGTAAACATCAATCGCGGGCACGGTAATTTCTCCCAAGCTTCCATCAGCTGGGATTGGTTCCTGGCTCACGTTACGTCGGTTTTCTACCATTTGGATGAAAGCTGAGCGCACATATTCTCCATCTGCTAGCCGATACCAAGTTTCGCCCTGGTTAGCTTCCTCTGTTTGCTTAATTGTTTCTAATATGGGAATAATTTGGTCAAACTTCAGGCTGTAGCAACGTCGTGCGTTTTGGTTGGGTTCAGCATATACAAGCCAACCCTCCTGGGCAACACGTCCCAACTTAATTTTATTTTTAGCTGCAAGTGCTTTCGAAAAGGAAAAATTTGGTATAGCCGCCGATAACATTCCTGCACTACATAGCTTCAAAAAATTTCGACGCGTCAGCCTTAGTTTTGGGGAGTTCATCAATAGTGAATATACACCATTATTCCAACGTAAGACCAATAGTATAGCCACTCAGCGTCACTTGTTTCCATGTTGATGCAACCGTGGCTCATTGGATAACCAAAATTGTTATGCCAGTAGGTTCCGTGGATGCCATAATCATTATAAAAATACATGGTATAAGGCACATCGGGTAAATAATAACCTGGACCGGTCATGTCAGCATAAAGGTACTTTACATATACGTAATATGTTCCTGTGACGGTAGGTGTATCCGGTAAACCTGTGGAAACCAAGAAGGATGCCACCACCGTATCATCCACATAGGCATAAAGCATTTGTTGGCTCAAGTTTACATCAATCCACTTAGTGCCACTCGGGTCAGGCGGATCTTCTGGGGGATCCTCCTCCTCAGCCACATACGTCACGGTCACCTGAGGGACCTCTGTGGGTGTAAGCGTAGGCGTTGGGGTTAGCGTAGGTGTCTGTGTCTGGGTTGGGGTTGGTGTGGGGGTAAGCGTAGGGGTTGGCGTTACCGTGGGTGTAGGCGTATTTGTAGATGTCAAGCTGGGCTTGACCAAGCCAGAAGGATCATAGCGGTCAAAATGTTTGCCAGATTGCGCAGCTGGGGAGAGGAAAGCACCCATCGTGTGCAACTGCATAACCAAGACGCACACAACCACGATGATCAAGGGGATGAGCAAATTTAGCTTATGCCGCGTCAGGTTGGTGGTGTCAATTTCAGGCATAGCAACCTGCGCCGCTGCTTCGGGCTGCCAGCGGGCAATTCTGCTTTCACGCAGCTGCTGGGAGACCCAATGCATTGCTTCCCGCGCGGTTGCATTCTGGGGATCCAAATCCAGCACACGCGTGAGGTAGCCCAAACTTTCCTCCGGAGCAGAAACTCCCGCCAAAATCAGCAATGCATCAATGTTATTTGCATCCTCGGCAAGCACTTTCTCAGCTATGCTCTTAGCGTGCAGCAAGTCGCCTTGCAAGATTGCTTGTTTGGCTCGTTCGATTTGGTCTTCGAAGCTTGTGGGGGTGTTTTGCATAGATTATGGCTCTGATGTGGGCGTGGGGGTTGAGCTCACACCTTCATTGTTGAGGTAGCATTGAATCCCTGCCACGATGCCATCCGCAATGAGTTCGGGTTTCTTGGTCAGGATTTCTTGGTCCAAGTTCAAAAAGCCCGTTTCGATAATCGCAGCAGTGGTTAGTGGATCAATTTCAGTAAAAGCATGATAAGAAGTCATGTCGACGGTCACTGTATGATAGTTATATTGCAATCCCGTAATTTTTTGGTAGCGATCAGCCATACAGGCAACTAAACGGGTGGCATTATCCGCTTTGGTTTCTGAGAGTGCAGCCGCAATCTTGAAGCCAGTCGCAGAATCGGAATAATACTCACATGAATCTGCATGGATAGAAAGCAGCAAGACAGCTTGATAGCCAACTAAGCGCGGGTCAAACTCATCCAAGAGCTCCACCTCATAACCTAAATCGGTAAGCTTCTTCTGCACAAAGGATGCTATTGTGCTGTTAACTTCCAGCTCAGTGAGACCACTAGCACACACTGCACCGCTATCGTTCCCGCGGTGCCCAACCACGATGCCAATCTTATTCACTGGGAAGCCTTCGGGTAGCAAACAGGCAGCCATTTGGGTCTGATCAGCCGCGCTGCTTTGGGCTAAAGCTTCAGCTAAGCGTTCCTGCAAGCTACTCGAAAACAAACTGGCAGGCGTCCATATAGTAAAAAGCGTAGCAAGGATAGCAGCGCCTGCTAAAATCACGCGCAAAGTTTGCCAAGTTAGGCTCTGCGGAGGCATTGGCTTGCGCTCTTTTTTCACTTTCTCTTCGGTAACCGTCTCCATGACGGGACGTTTTTCCTTATTATCAGGCGTTTCTTCCCTCATGCTCATGCTTTTGCTCATAGTTTAATCTTACCTTATCTCGATTAATTTATGGTTAAGAATAGACTTTTTATTTAAGCCTTACTATAATTAAGAATGACCCACAAAAGAAAGGTCGAAAGGATTGGTGCAATTCCTATGCCACAGCCATTAACCCGTGAAGAACAAAATATCCTCCTTGACATTGCTGCGGATGCAGTCTACGCTGCCGCACACCGCCAGCAGCCACCAAGAATTGACCTTGCCAGTCTGCCACCAGCTCTGCAGCAAAATGGTGCCAGCTTCGTCACCCTGACTAAATATGGTCAGCTGCGTGGATGCATTGGCAGCTTGCAAGCTTATCAACCCCTCGCGCTTGACGTACAAGAGCGTGCTGTACAAGCCGCGGTCGAAGATCCTCGCTTTCCTCCTCTGCGCCCAGAGGAACTCCCTGCAATCGAAATCGAAATATCCCGCCTGACCGAACCAGTGCCCTTGCATTATGATCGGCCCGAAGACTTGCCCAAAGCGCTGCATCCAGGCATAGATGGCGTCATCTTGGAAGATGGTTTTCGCCGAGCTACATTTCTCCCCCAGGTTTGGGATGAGCTGCCAGACCCTGAAGAATTCCTCAGCCACTTGTGTATGAAAATGGGTGCACATCCTGACCTCTGGCGCAGGAAGAAGTTGAGTGTGCAGGTTTATCACGTCGAGGAGTTTAAAACAAAACCGGAGTGGTAAATCCACTCCGGCATATTACAGCTATAAACAGAATTAGGCTTCGACATCTGGGGTGCCTGAGGGAGCATCAGAGGGCGTCTCTGTAGTCGATTCCTCTGTTTGTGCCTCGGTAGGCTCCTGAGCAGATGCTTCAGCCTCAGGGGCAACGACAGTCTCAATAACCTCAACTTCCGGTTGCGAAACAGCGTAAGCCTGCCCCTCTAGGTTTGCTGTGATCAGCTGGGCATACATTCGGGTAAAAATTACGCCGATGCCAAAGGCAATAAAGCCAATTGGCGCAATCATATTAGCCAAGATGGAACCACCCACAACAAGCAGCCACGCGGAGATATTCTTGCCTAACATCCCAAAGATATTCTTGAATTCGAAGCCAGCAGCAATGCTGTTCTTTACCGCTACATTTGCTTGCACCACTGGCATCACCAACATCAGGAAGATCGCATACGCAATCATAAGCAATACGATCAATACCATCGCAAAGACGAACATAAAATTAGGGAGGTCGGTGCCCATTAATGCCCCGCAAATAGCCAATATCCAGCCTAAGAAAGCAGGAATTAATCCATAGACTAAGCCGACGACAAAGTATTTGAAGCCAAGCGCTAAATCTTCGCCAAAGTCACAAACGGGTAGAGGTTGTTCCAATCCACTAGCCACGTTGCGGGTGACGCGCATCACATAGGCAGATACTACCAACCAGCCAACAATCGGAATGAGTCCGTAGAGAATGGGAATGATGACTTTATCAAACCACTTAGGGTCATCAAAAATATAAGAAAATGCCTTACCAAATTCAATTTTCATTGTTGTTCCTTTCTTCATCTGAATTTACACAATTTTTCCAGAGCAACTTAAGCCTGAATAAATTCCTCAACGTTGAGCACAAACACGATGGCTTTCTTTTCTTTGCCTTCCTTGTCCGTCACGCAATTTTCCCGCAAGAGCTGCAACGCGCGCTCCAGGCGCTCATCTTCCACGCCAATTAGCAACGTGCTGCGACCGCTGCGGAGAAATCCGCCCGTTGATGCGATCATGGTCACCCGAAAGTTTTCACCCGTCAACATTCTGGAGACCCGGTCATTATCTTCGTCGTGGATGATAGCAATAATGAGTTTCATTGTTAAATCTCCTCAAAATGATCCAGGTCTAAAGAAAAAACATTAATTCCACCCACAATTGTTTCAGCAATGAAGGGCATTGTCATCGTGGGGTTTTCCAGTGGGGTCGCCACAAAGCTGATTCGCTTTTTGCAAGTAGTAATCAGGATGTTCTTAACAGAGACGTAATTCTCGTCTGAGCAGCCAATCAGGAAGGTAACATTATGCTCGCGTAAGAACCCTCCGACGCTAGGAAGGTGGTAATAACTCACTTCAGCTTCATCCAATGCTTTTTCGAGCAGATCACAGTCAGCAGTTTGAATGACAGCTATCAGGAGCCGGTTTACATGGCTATCAAACTCATTCATAATATTGCTACCTCCTTTCAGCTCTTTGTGTTTATTGTATCCCAATTCAGGGTGGAGTTCAACTTGAGCCCAACAGCTTGAAGAGCGACAGAATAATGTCCTAATGTAGCAAAATAGAAATGTCCCAATCAAGATTCGTAGCTATGAAATCATCGTTCATTATTCCGAGTTTTTTCAAAGGAACAATTAAATCATAACGAACAGCGAAATAGAGCCTTTCCCCTTTTACTCCCCTTCCCCAGCGGCTCAGCCGAGCCAAAAAAAACAGCTTGCCGCTGGGACACGTTTTGTCAAGGGGGTAATTTAGAAAATAGGCGTATGGGCAGAACAGTTCCGAAAGTGGTCATTCGGACTGGGCGAGCAAGCTGTTTGAAGGTGAATGTTCCTTTCTTACCTTAACCCTTCATGCAGAGCCTATATTCAGATTGAAAGTTCGATTAAGAT
>DAOUFK010000020.1:0-15867 GCA_034430095.1 Candidatus Mesolinea sp. | reverse complement strand
ATGATTGATCCTCCAGTGTTTCCCCAAATGATGCTATTGAATAAACTTACTTCGCTATCAGAATTGTAAATTGCTCCGCCAGTATTTTGCGAAAAAGTACTGTAATCGATAACTGACCGGCTATTATTATTGTTGTAAATTCCTCCGCCTTCATACGCAGAATTGCCTGAAAAGGTTGTGTTTATGATAATAGAGGAACAATAATCATAGCTATAAATACCTCCCCCTTTGGAATTAGCAGAGTTATTAAGTAATGAGGAGCCTATGAGTTCTATGCTCACATTGTAGTCATTATACATAGCGGCTCCATAGTTGGAGACGCTATTCTCAATAAAACTAACTTGAAGCATCATTGGAGCAGTACTACTAAAGTTATACATACCTCCCCCATTTCTAGCAGCATTATTGGAAAAATCAACCTGAAGGAGTAAAGGACTGCTACCATAATCATTATAGATTCCCCCACCATTGTCTTCTGCACTATTATTAATAAATTTAACGTTGTTGAAAACAGGACTACTACTCCAATAACTATAAATTCCCCCTCCGTTTCGATAAGCATGATTCCCTGTTATGATGAGATTGCGTAATAAGGGACAACTACCATAATATAAATAAATACCACCCCCATCTTGATACTCATCATTACCATTAGCGTTTCCTCCGTTAATAATGAATCCATCTAAAACTGTAGTAGCGCTCAAATAGTAGCCAATCACAACGTGATAGCTATTATCAGAATTATCCTCGCTAACGCCAATATCACCACTTAATATTGTGACATTTTCCTCCCAATCTCGGTCTTCCCAAGCTCCACCTTCGGCTGGAAAGCCACCATAAATGGAAACGCCGGACCTTAAGCTAAAAGAAGCGAATCGGTTTGTGCTTTTCGTGGGCTTATAGGTGCCAGCTGCTACCCAGACTTCATCCCCCGCGTTGGTTAGTCCCAACGCAACTTGTAGATCACAGGCATACTCCCAACTGCTGCAATCGCCTGAGCCGTTCGGCTTAACATAATAGATATTCCCGTTGTCTTGGTTTACTTCATCTGCTGAAGCCGAGCTTGGTTGTACAACAAAGAGAAAGACAAGAATAAAGGAGACAAGTAGATGGATACACTTTTTCCAATTTTTCATTTTTCACTCCTTGAGAATTTATTGAAATATGTTGAACAAGTTAAAGACAAAAGGATAACTAAAGCCAAGTCTTTAACAGCAAATGTTCGATTATTACAAGCGAAATACAAAAACACGCTAATCGCTATTTTAGATTAAAGAAGAAATAAAGCAAGACTTTTTGACAAATTTGCCAAATTACTAATTTACACTTCAGGCATCCAATTGTTAATGTAAGGTAATTACTTTAATAGTGCAGGATAGATTCGCGGATTTGCCCCCACTTGAGCGCATCAGAGATGCCCTGCTCAATGGGAAGCTCCGCCTTCCAGCCTAACAAGCGTTCGGCTTTATCGGCGTTGGCGTAAGCACCAGCCACATCACCGGGTCTGGGCGGCTGGATGGAAACTGGAACAGGTTTGCCATATACGCGCTCAAAGGCAGCCACAAGCTCCTTGACGGTCACGCCTTTGCCCGTGCCAAGATTAATCACGCAATATTGCGTTTCCGGTTCGGCTGCCTGGGCGATCACTTGGTCAAAGCGCTCTACAGCATTCAGGTGTGCCCGTGCCAAATCCCATACATGGATATAATCGCGAATGCCTGAACCATCGCGCGTGGGCCAATCCACTCCGGTGAGGTTGAACACCGGCTCTTCGCCCATCGCCACAGCCACAAGTTTGCCGAGCACATGGCTAGGATTCTGTACGTGGATACCGGAGCGCATCTTAGGGTCAGCTCCGATGGGGTTAAAGTAACGCAGCGCGATAGCTTTGAGGTTGTAGGCATGGCTGAAATCTTTGAGCACCATCTCCATCATGTATTTGGTACGCGAATAAGGGCTTAATGGCTGCAGAGGGGACTCTTCAGTCACCATAAAGCCAGGCACCACATCGTAAATTGCAGCCGACGAGCTAAAGACCACGCGTGGATAGCCCAGGTCACTCAGCTGCTTGAAGAAAATCATGGATTTGACTACATTTTCGTAATAGTAGTCATACGGACGAACTACAGATTCAGGCACAACAATCAGCGCAGCGCAGTGAATAGTGGCGTAAATATCCGGGTGGTCAGCAAACACGCGGCGCACCATCGCACGGTCAGCAATATCTGCCTCGTAAAAGATGCGGTCCTTGGTAAACTCGCGCCGTCCGGTAATGAGCGAGTCCAAGATAATGGGAGTGTGTCCATTATCTTCGAGCAATGAGGCAATGGTGCTGCCAATATATCCCGCACCGCCGGTAATTAATACTTTCATCCCGCTTCCCTCCAGGAAAGGTTTGCCTTAGTATACCATCGGCTGCTCGGCGGTTACCTTGCGTACGCTCAGCAGCACAATGGCGCCAATCAGCAAGAAAACGATGATCGAGCCAATTGCCCAATACAAGCCCGCTTGCTCAGCTGCCAGATCGCTCATGCCGCGTGCAAGGTAAAAAGCGTGCCCGCGGTAAGAGAGCGTCCCAAACACCAACGGCCCGATGAAGGTTGACGTGCGTCCTGCCACAGAAAGGAAGCCATAAAACTCGGTTGTTTTTCCGTTTGGAGCTAACTGGCTCACCATTGTGCGGCTGACGGCTTGGGCGCCGGAGAGGGCAAAGCCGGCAATAGCACCGATGATGTAGAAATGGGTCACACTTTCAATGAAAAACAACCCGATAAGGTCGAGTAACAGAATGCCCAGAGAAACTAAAATGGCTTGTTTACTGCTGCGTTGATCGGAGATTCTGCCGAAAAGCAAGGCGCCTCCCGCACCTGTCACATGAATCAGGATGACAAATAAAATCAGCTGGACTTGCTCCATTCCAAAAAGGGTGGCACCAATAATGGCAGCAAAATCCATAAGCATCATAATCCCATCGTTATAGATCAGAAAGGCGATCATATACTTAATAAAATCGTTGTACTGTTTCACTTCCTTAAAGGTCTGCCTTATACGCCTGAATGCGAAAGGAATGACCTTTTCCCCTTCCGGGAGATGGGCTGGGGCAGAATGTTCCCGCACATAGAGGAAGGCTGGAATGGAGCTGAGCAGGAAGAAGAGTGCGGTAATCAGGAACGCATAAGGGATAAAGCTATTGCCGATTAGCTGCAGGGGAACAAGCACCACAATGAGACAGGCGACACCGCCGAGCATGCCGACTGCCCAGCCTTTGCCAGAAATATTGCCAATCGTCTCCGGTGTGGAGACGTCAACGAGTAAGGCATCATAGAAAACCTGTGCACCACGGTAGCCGATCTCGGCTAAGATGAAAAATAGCATACCAATAAAGACGTCCCCGGGACCGACAAAAAACAAAGCAGCGGTGAAGACCACAGCCATGCCGGTGAAGACGCCCAGGAGGCGAAGCTTGGAACGGGTGAAATCAGCAATGGTGCCAAGCACAGGGGAAAGCAGGGCAACCAATACCGCGGCGATGCCGACGGAGATGCCCCACAGGCGCGTGCCTTCTGCCCCGCCTACGACGGCGTCTTTGAAATAAGCCGAATAAACGGCGAGCAGCACAATAGCTGCATAAGCAGAGTTGCCAAAATCATACAAATACCAAGCACGCCGAGCTTTTCTTTCCTTTACATTAGCAAGCGTTGTCTCTTGCGATGAGATTTCCATAGGTTATTCCTTTAAAGGGGAGATTTTTTAACTTTAGAGTAAGATAATTTATATTGGCTGAACACGCCAGAATTTTACCAGAAGTTTGTGACGATTCTCAAACATGTAAAAAAAGCCCTCAGGACAAGTGAGGGCTTTCTAATGCTTATGAGTTTATTCTGCCTTTGGTTTTCTACGGGTAATAAGTACCTTGCTAAGTTCCGCGACTATTGAAGGGAGCAGAATGAGCGGTAAAATCATCAACCAGTGTATAGGGTCAATTGCCGTAGTATTGAAAATCGGCTGCAGGAAGGGGACATATACTACAGCGATGATCAAAGCCAGTGAGGCTAGCACTGCCCAGTTCATCATCGGGTTGGAGAAAACCCCGATTTTGAATACAGTTACATTTTCCGAACGGGCAGTGTAAGCTCTCAGGAGCTCACTCACAGAGAGGGTGACAAAAGCCATAGTCTCTCCCAGGTCTAAGCTGATATTGCGTCCTATAGCAAAAGCTGAGAGTGTCGCGGCTGAAATCGCAATGGTTTGCAAGATGATACCGGTGAGCATAGTTCTATTGATAATTGGTTCATCCGGCGGGCGGGGTGGATATTGCATGATATCCGGATCGCCCTTCTCGGAGCCGAGCGCGAGTGCCGGCGCCCCATCGGTGACCAAGTTGAGCCAGAGCAGCTGGATTGCCGTCAGCACAGGTGGCCAGCCAAGCAGCGTACCAATAAAGATGATCAAGATCTCGCCCATATTGCAAGAGATTAGGTAGTAAACAAACTTGCGGATATTGCTGTAAATCACGCGACCTTGCTCCACTGCGGAGACAATCGAGGCGTAGTTATCATCCGTGAGGACCATATCAGCCGTTTCTTTGGCTACATCGGTGCCTGTGATGCCCATGGCAATGCCGATATCCGCGCGCTTTATCGCTGGGGCGTCATTGACGCCATCGCCGGTCATAGCAACCACTTCATGGTTATCCCGCAAGGCGTCCACGATTTTCATCTTATGTTCCGGGCTGACGCGCGCGTAAACATCCGTGACTTTGACAATCTCGCGCATCTCTTCCTCGGATTTGTCTTCTATATCGGCTCCGGTGAGCACCTGATGCCCTGGCTCGAGCAGCCCAATCTCTTCGGCGATCGCCCGGGCGGTATTCGGATAGTCTCCCGTGATCATGATGGTGCGAATGCCAGCGGTCTTGGCTTCGGCTAAGGCTGTTTTCACTTCTGGTCTGGCAGGGTCAATCATGCCGATGAGACCGGCAAAGATGAGGTCTTTCTCGAGAGCTTCTGGGGTAATATCTTCGGGCATCTGCGGAACAATGCGATAAGCGACCCCAAGGACACGCAGTGCGTCTTTAGTCATCGCATCATTGGCAGCCAAGATCTCTTGGCGGGCTTCTTCGGTCATCGGTTCGACGTCGTTATCCATTTTAAGGCGGTGGGTACATAGATTTAGGACCACATCTGGGGCACCTTTGACCGCGATGATATATCCTTTCTCACGGTCAGCCGAGGTGAAAGGAGAAATATCATCATCCACTGGCTGCTTAATTGCATGAATGGTGAGCATGCGTTTGCGCTCGGAGTCGAAAGGGATCTCCTGCACGCGTGGGTAGGCTTTTTGCAGCTCCTCAACTGAGGTACCTGCTTTTTCGGCTGCTACCAAAATAGAACCTTCGGTAGGATCGCCGACAATGCGGTAGGTAGGCTTGCCATCGCTTTCACCACTCAACTCAAGTTGAGCATCATTATTCAGCGCGCCGATCCACAGAGCTGTTCCTACTCCGCGATAAGCTTTGAAGTCAATCTTCTGATCACCATTCAGAAATTCACCATGTGGTTCATAACCGCTTCCGGTGACAGTAATAAATTTTCCATCTGCCCAAAGGCGTGTAACCGTCATCTGGTTTTGGGTCAGGGTTCCAGTTTTATCCGAGCAAATCACGGTCACCGAGCCCAAGGTCTCCACAGAGGCTAATTTGCGGATGAGTGCATGGCGCTTGACCATTTCACGCATCCCGCCGGCAAGGCTGATGGTTACAACGGCAGGTAAGCCTTCGGGCACAGCCGCAATGGCAAGGGAGACTGCAATCATGAAGAGGTTAAGCAGCTCTTGGACAGTTGTAGGATCACTCAAAGAAAAATGGTCGGCTGCAAAGAATAACCGTGCCACACCGATGATAAAAACAAGGATGCAGACAATAATAGCGCCGATTCCAAGAGTCTTGCCGAGCTGGTCCAAGCGTTTCATCAGCGGAGTTTGTTCTTCTTCTACGGTTTGCAGCATGGTAGCAATCATGCCCAACTGAGTGTTCATGCCGGTGCTGGTCACGATTCCTTTGCCACGCCCATAGGTAACCAACGTGCCCATAAATGCAGTGTTGCGTCGATCTCCAATGGGGATGTCTTCCTCAAGCACCACATCGGCGCTCTTCTTTACTGGCACCGATTCACCTGTTAGGGAGGACTCGTCGATGCTTAGGTTGACGGCTTCTAGCAGCCGGATATCTGCCGGAACGTAGTTGCCAGCCTCGATGAATACGATATCGCCGGGCACGAGCTTTGGCGCTGGCAGTGAAATGCGATGGCCATCGCGCAGCACTTGCGCTTCGGGTGCGGCTAACTTTTTTAGCGCTGCCAGGGATTCTTCTGCGCGGGATTCCTGCACAATGCCCATGATGGCATTGAAGATTACAATGAGGAGGATAGCGCCGGCTTCCACGTAATCTCCGAGCAACGCGGAGATAATTGCAGCGCCAATGAGCAGCCAAATGACAAAGCTGTTGATTTGCCCCCAGAGCATCTCCCAGAAGGTAGTACGCTCTTTCTCTACCAGTTCGTTGGGGCCGAAGCGTTCCAACCGGCGGGCAGCTTCCTCTGTGGAAAGGCCTCTTTCCAGCTCAACGTGCAACTTGCTTAGCACCTCTTCAGGTGTAAGTGCGTGCCAGGAAACATTAGGTTCAAGATTGTCCTTAGGTTCCTGCGATATTGGTTTCTCACTCATGATGTAATCCTCCTTCAATGCCAACGTGCATACCGCCATATTATATTCTAAGAAGGCGGAGTTCTGCGAATGGCACAAATTAAAAAAGTTGTACTTGGAACACTATGGAATAAATTGCTGTTGATACATACTATTACGAGATCAATATTCTCGAAGATTTCCTAAAGGTGATTCCCTTGGATTTCGAAGTGGAAACACTGCCTGTGTTAGAATCAGGGCATGACCTGGAATATCTGCGGGCATGAGACAGCCGTCGCTTTCCTCAAAGAGCACACCCAACCCGAAAAACTACGTCATGCATACCTGATAACCGGTCCTGCGGGGGTTGGGCGCACCACGTTGGCTTTAGCCTTCATAAAAGCACTTAACTGCCTCAAACCACCGGCGCCAGGCGAATTCTGTGACCATTGTTTCGCTTGTCGGCAAATTAATGCCGGGGCTTTTTCTGATCTGACTATCTTAGCGCCTCTTGAGGGGCACCAAGATTTACGGATAGATCAGATTCGCGAGATGCAACAAGCGTTGGCTTTGGCACCCTACCAAGCTCAATACCGCATTGTGCTCATTCAAGATTTTCAGCGCGCGACGGCAGCCGCTTCAAATGCGCTGCTCAAATCCTTGGAGGAACCTCCAGCGCGAGCAGTGCTGATCCTGACTGCAGATGCCCAGGAGAGTTTGCTGGAGACGATTGCTTCGCGCTGTGAGATCTTGCGCTTGCGTCCCATGCCTGTAGAATCAGCTGCTCATTGCTTGGTAAAAGCCTATCAAATCCCGCCGGAACAAGCAAAGCTGCTTGCACACCTCACTTCAGGGCGTATTGGTGCAGCTGTCAAGCTTTATCAAAACCCGGACTTGCTTAGCGCTTATGAGGATGCCTTGGATACGCTGGCAGAGCTGCTTGCAGTCAACCGCCGGCAAAAGTTGCAATTTGTGGAGAGCCTTAGCCGTAAAAAAGGCAACTTACGTGAATCTGCTGCTGACCTGATTGCAATTTGGCTCACCTACTGGCGCGACGTGCTGATTGCGCGCAGCGACGCTGAGATTGCATTGGTCAACCAAAGCCGCCAGGATGCCATCCAGCGGGTAGCGCAACAGATGGAGTTTACCGAAATTCATGCCGTCGTCCAGATTTGCGAGAAAGCTTTAGACCAGTTAGAAAAATATATAAATCCTCGCCTTGTGCTAGAAAATCTGTTGCTGCAGATGCCTATTTTGGGGGCAAAGGAACCCCAGAAAGCTACCAGGAACGCTTCATATAATGACTGAGGCTTGCACTAGAAAACGAAGCTCGCTGAAAGACCTGATCGCCGTGTTTTTACGCATCGGGGTTACCAGCTTTGGTTCTCCCACCGCGCATATTGCCATGATGGAACATGAGGTTGTGCGCAAACGCGGCTGGATTACGGAAGAGCATTTCTTGGAAATGTTGGCTGCTACCCATTTGGTACCAGGGCCGAATGCCACCGAAATGGCTATGCATATTGGCTACGTTCAGGCTGGATACCTTGGTCTTATTGTGGCGGGCATTAGTTTCATCCTTCCCTCGTTTATCGCTACGGTGGCAATGGCGTGGCTTTACATCCGCTATGGCTCACTGCCACAGACTGCCGCGATTTTTTACGTTCTCAACCCACTGGTGCTGGCAATTGTCATCAATACAGTCTGGAGCATCGGCAAGACTTCCCTCCTGGGTTGGCAAAGTGTACTCATCTTCGGCTTAGCGTTGGTTTCGGCATTTTTAGGGGTTGATGAGTTAATCATTTTGTTGGGATCTGCCATTTTAGGTTTGCTGCTTTATCATGCGCTTACGAAGCCGCCTGAAAAAGTTGCTTTATCTATGTTTAGTTTAGCGCCATTACCATTGCTCATCCCTTTTTTGCAGCAAAGTGCAAACTGGCTGCAATCAAAGGTTGTCCAGCTTTTCTTATATTTCCTGCGTACCGGGGCAGTACTCTTTGGCTCGGCGTTAGTGCTGTTTCCATTAGTTAAAGATGACGTTGTTACACGTTTTGGTTGGTTGAGCTTGCCGCAGCTGGTGGATGCTATTGCCGTGGGGCAGATGACGCCCGGACCAGTTTCTTCGGCTGTGACTTTTATTGGCTATATGGTGGCGGGTATGCCAGGGGCAATTGCTGCCACCGTTGGCTTGTTTCTGCCATCTTTCCTCATCGTCATGGCGCTTGGACCTTTGCTGGCGCGTATGTCCAAATCCCTTATCGCCAAGGCAATTCTCAAGGGGGTCAATGCAGGCGTTGTGGCGATGCTGATTTCCATCGTGATCACTATGGGGAAGAATGCCTTGGTGGACGTTTGGACAGTGCTACTCTTAGCAGGGGGCTTAGCAGGCATGTTCCTACTCAAGCTGGAGCCGTATTGGCTGGTGCTGGCGGGGATAGTCATCGGGATTGCAACCGCATTACTTTAAGAGGTAAAGCCAAATGTGCGTGAGGTTGATGGGATAGCGGATGTAGAGAGCAATCCAAACTTATTGGCTCTCGCCGGTCTCCCATTCTTAGTTCTCGCTGGTGTCCTCAGTGCCTTGTTCTCGCAGGTCTCCCGTCCTTCGTTCTCGCCGTTCTCCAGACCGTGCGAGTGGGTCTGACCGTAGGTCTCCTGAATTCTTTGAGAATGACAGTAGGGTACTATGCAAGAACAGGGTTATATATATAGCCTATTAATCCCTTCTCCGCCTCGCTTTATTAATCCACAGCTTGCAGTACAATGGATAACCCATGGAAGATTTACTGGAACTCTTGAACCCGCAACAGCAAAAAGCGGTGGCTGCGCCTTTAGGACCCACGTTGGTTTTGGCTGGTCCAGGCTCCGGCAAAACACGCGTGCTCACCTATCGCATTGCTTACCTGATTGGGGTGCTGGGCGTGCCACCCTATCACATCTTAGCTGTTACCTTCACCAACAAAGCCGCGCGGGAGATGCGTGAGCGCGTCGAGAAGCTTATTGGCAATTCTGGACAAGGTATCTGGTTAGGCACGTTTCACTCCGTCTGTGGGCGTATCTTGCGGCGCGAGGCAGATTTGCTGCCAGTGGATCAAAACTTTGTGATTTTCGATGAAGACGATCAGCATACGTTGATGAAAGAAATCGTGCGTGAATCAGGGTGGGACGAAAAGCTATTTAGACCAGCTTCTATCTTGGATGCAATTTCGCGGGCTAAAAACGAGCTGATTTCCCCCGAAAATTACCCCATCCAAAATTACCGCGATGAGCAAGTGCGTCAGTTTTACATCCGCTATCAACAAATGTTGATCCGCAATAATGCCGTAGATTTTGACGATATGCTCGTCTATACTCAGCAGCTTTTTGCCAATTATCCTCAGGTGCGCGAAACCTGGGCGCACAAATTCGAGCACATCCTGGTGGACGAATTTCAGGATACTAATTACGCCCAATATGCTATCTTGCGCAGCTTAGCGCAAAGCCATCAAAACATCTATGCCGTAGGGGATGAAGATCAGTCCATTTACCGCTGGCGCGGAGCCGATTACCGCAACATCCAACGCTTCCAAGCAGACTTCAAAGACGCACAAACGCTTTTGCTGGAGCAAAACTACCGCTCCACCCAAACCATCTTGGATGGCGCTATGGCGGTCATCGACCGCAACCCTAATCGCACGCATAAAAAGCTGTTCACCGAAAAACAATCGGGAGAGAAAATCACGCTGTTTGTGGCTGCCGATGACCGCGAAGAGGCTGCCTATGTCGTCGAAGCCGTCCGCCAAGGCTTGCGCTCTCATAAACACAAGCCCAGCGACTTTGCGGTGATGTACCGTACCAATGCGCAATCCCGTTTGCTGGAAGAGGCTTTCCGGCGCGAAGGCATCAATTACCGTTTGGTAGGTGCCCAACGCTTTTATGGCAGGCGAGAAGTGAAAGACATGATCGCTTACCTGCGCCTGGTTTCCAACCCCAAGGACGAGATCAGCTTGCGCAGGGTAATCAACCTGCCGCCGCGCGGGATTGGCGAGAAAACGCTCGAAAAACTGGCTGAGCTGGCGCGCATGAGCGAGTTGACCCTGGGTGAGGCAGTGCTGCGTCTGAGTGAGCCCAACAGTGCTGAACTGCTCACCGCCCTAGGCAGGGAGGGTACGCGATTGGAACAGTTTGGCAAGCGGCTCGCACAGTGGCGTCATGTTGCCGAGAATAACCCACCAGTAATCCTCTTTGACCGTGTCATCGAAGATACGGGATACCAGACTTATATTCAAGATAATAGCGAAGAAGGCCAAGACCGCTGGGAAAACGTGCTGGAGCTGCGCCAGGTGGTGATGGAATACGCGGAGCTGCCGGATTTTTTGGAAGCGATGGCTTTGGTCGCTGACCAAGACACCCTGCCCGAGAGCTTGGACGCGCCGACTTTGCTTACTCTGCATGCCGCTAAAGGCTTGGAGTTCGAGCACGTCTTCATCACCGGCTTGGATGAGATGCTGCTGCCGCACAGCCGCTCCCGCGATGACCCCGAAGCCCTGGAGGAGGAGCGCCGCCTGCTCTATGTGGGCATCACCCGCGCTAAGAAGTCGCTGACGCTCACGCGCGCCCGCCGCCGGCGCAGCCTTTATGGCAGCTATGAGGAAACCCAGCCCTCGCGCTTCTTGGATGACCTGCCCCAGGAGCTCTTGCAGGGCAGCCCGCGCGGCTTGCCCAACCGTCTGAATACTTCTTTCCAGACCGATTACAGCCGCTGGGAGATGCCAGTGCATTGGCAATCTGTGAAGGCGGACGTGCCGCAAGAGACGCGCTATAAACCGGGCATGCAGGTGCGGCATAAGACCTATGGGCGCGGGGTGGTCAAGACCAGCCGGCTGGAGCTGGGCGATGAGACTGTGGAAGTGTATTTTGAGGGCTACGGACTCAAAGCGTTGGTGGCGTCGCTCGCCAACCTGGAAGTATTGTAAGCTTTGGGGAAAAGAAAAAAGCGGGCGACGGGATTCGAACCCGCGAATGTTAGCTTGGAAGGCTAATGCCTTACCACTTGGCGACGCCCGCAAGTAAGTTTATTTTAAGCTAAACCTGAAGCGTGGTCAATGCCAGAGACGATTGAGCGTCTAAGCTGCTTTCGTAGATCCCTGTTCTTGCAGGGTCGGGAGACCCTGCAAGGCAGTTGACCTTTAGGTCTCAGGTTTTTCGCTGCTTCTGGAGGATGACTAAACTTGAAAAGGATGGAGACCTGCGGTCAAAACCACTCGCTCGGTCGGAGACCTACGGTCAAGTTCCTCGCTCGGTCTAGAGACCGGCGAGAGCAAAGCCTATTTTTTCAGCATCTCGAGGAGCAGTTCACGGGTACGCTTGGGGTCGGCTTTGCCGCCCGTGCGGCGCATCACCTGACCCACAAACCAACCCAGCAAGCTCTCCTTGCCAGCCCTAAAACTGGCTACCTCATTTGGCGACTCACTCAGCACCGCTGCGATCTGGCTGCGCAGTGCGTCCTCATCTCCAATCAAGCCCAAGCCTTCTGCGGCAACGATTTCAGCCGGCTTCTGCCCGCTTTCCTCCACCTTTCGCAACAACGCTTTACCTGTCGCCGGGCTGATCTTGCCGCTCTCGACCATGTCAATAATCTCAGCCAGCTCTGCCGGGCACAAGCGCAGCTCGGCGGCGCTCTTACCCAGGTCATTCATCAAGCGTAAGAGGTCGTTCATCATCCAGTTAGAGACAGTTTTAGGCGCAGCGCTGCTCAAGCCCACTGCCTCTTCGAAGTAATCTGAGAGGCTGCGCTCGCTGGTGAGGATGTCGGCATCATAAGGAGAGAGCTGGTATTCCGCAATAAAGCGCATTTTGCGGTTATAGGGCGATTCTATTTGTGTAAGAGTTGGCTTGCTGATGCTGACACCAAAACTGATGTCTTTACCTTCTAGGTCGTGAGAAGGCTGCAGTGGAGTAACTTCTCCGGGTTCTACAAATATGCTCTTGATATACTTGATTTCTTCCTCGCTCAACTTCACCGGCAGCAGGTCTGGTTCGCGGAAGTAGCGGTAATCAGCTTCAGTTTCCTTGGAGCGCATCTTGCGCAGGGTGCCGGTGTCGGCATCCCAATCCAAGGTGTAGGATTCCACACGTTCGCCGGCTTTCACTGCTGCAATTTGGCGCTGGGCTTCAAGCGTAATCGCCTGGCGGACAGATTCAATCGAATTCATGTTCTTGATCTCGGTCTTGGTGTTCAGCACCGTGCTGCCAGCCTCGCGGATGGAGACGTTAGCATCACAGCGCAGGTGCCCGCGCTCCATGTCGGCTTCAGAGACGCCGATCCAGCGCAGCAGCTGGCGCAGCTCGGTCAGGTATTGCGCAGCTTCCTCGCCGGAGTGCAGCTCAGGCTCGGTGACCATCTCCACCAAAGGTACGCCGCAGCGGTTGAAATCGACCAAGCGCCTGCCAGCCTCGATTTTGGTCTTGCCAGCGTCTTCCTCCAAGTGCAGTTTATGGATGTGCACGCGTTGGGTGCTGCCATCCGGCATGTGCAGGTCCAGGTAGCCGCCCTTACCGATGGGTTCATCAAATTGAGTAATCTGATAACCTTTGGGCAGGTCCGGATAGAAATAGTTTTTGCGGTCAAAGTAGGAGACCGGGTTGATTTCAGCGTGCATAGCGGCGGCAAGCAAGGCAGCTTTTTGAACCGCCTCCGCATTGAGCACGGGCAGCACGCCAGGCAGCCCGCTGCACACCGGGCAGATGTTGGTATTGGGTTCCGCACCCCAGGAATCGGCTTTGCAGGAGCAGAAGATTTTCGTTTCGGTGTTGAGCTGAATGTGTGTTTCTAGCCCGACCACAATTTCATATTGCGTCATCATTTCACCTCCGCGCGAAGGGCTTGAGGAATTTCCTGGCGCCAGGCTGCATTCTGGGTAGCTTGCTCGAAGGCGTATGCCACCCGCAGGATGATGTCCTCGCGGAAGTCATTGCCAAAGAACTGGACGCCAATTGGCAAGCCTTGCGGGTCCAGCCCCGCTGGGATGCTGATGGCAGGGATGCCAGCATGGTTGGCGCCCACGGTCATTTGGTCGGAGTATTGCATCAGCACCGAGTCACCCAGTACTTCTTTGCGCCGGAAGGCGGTGGTAGGCGTGGTGGGCGTGAGCAGGGCATCCAGACGGTAAGGACCTGTGGGGTCAAAAGCCTGTTCAAAATCTGCGCGGATCAGCGAGCGCACGCGCAAGGCTTTTTGGTAATAGTGCGCCGAATGCGCCGCTGCACTGACGTACATACCCATCAGGATGCGCAGCTTGGGCTGCAAGCCAAAACCTTCGGCGCGTGTGACGCGGTAAAGCTCAGTGAGATCTTGCACGGGCTTTTGCGTGCGGTAGCCATACTTGACGCCGTCAAAGCGGTGCAGGTTAGAGGCGGCTTCTACGCGGGAAATTACAAAGTAGGTCGGGATGCCGTGCCTTGCATTGGGCATGGGCACGTTTTCCACGATTTCAGCGCCTAAGCTAGCCAACACTTGAGCTACCTCACGTACAGCTTGGTTCATTTCCGGCTGGATAGCTTGGATGCCCATCTCACCGGTTTCGGTATCCGGGTAAGCGATGTGGTCGTAATCGGGCGAGATGCCGATGCGCAAGCCGCGCACGCCTTCCGCCAAAGCTGCCAGATAATCCGGTACAGGTTGGGTAGCGCTGGTGCTGTCTTTCGGGTCAGCGCCAGCGAGTACCTGCAGCATCAGGGCAGCATCCGATACATTGCGTGCCAAAGGTCCGGGGCAATCGAGCGAGCTGCCAAAGGCAATTAGCCCATAACGCGAGGTGCGGCCGTAGGTGGGCTTGAGCCCGACCACGCCGCAAAAGGCAGAAGGCTGCCGAATGGAGCCGCCGGTATCCGTGCCCAGGGATAGGGGCGTTTCGTGAGCTGCGACTGCGGCGGCTGAGCCACCAGATGACCCACCGGTCACATGCTGTGTGTTCCAGGGGTTATTGGGATGCGGCTGGAAGGCGCTCGATTCGCTCGAGGAGCCATAGGTAAACTCGTCTAAGTTGGTTTTGCCCAAGATGAGCGCACCGGCTTGCTCCAAACGCTCCACCGTAGTGGCGGTGTAGGGTGGGCGAAAGTTATAGAGAATACGCGAGCCAGCAGTGGTGGTAGTGCCTTGCACGCAAAAGATGTCTTTGATCGAGACAGGCACGCCGGCTAATGGACCTGGGTCTTCGCCGCGCGCAACCTTGGCTTCGACTTGCTCAGCTTGCTGGCGGGCTAGGTCTGCTGTAACTTGGATGAAGGCGTGCACCTTCTGCTCTTCGCGCGCGTCCAGTGCTGGCGGGTCTAACTGACCCGGGATGCCATCTACCGCGGCGACTTGCGCTAAGTGATCCTCGAGCACCTGCATAGCGGAGAGCTCACCCACGCGCACGCGGCGAGCAATTTCGAGTGCAGAAAGCGAAGTAGTGTTCATTGCCCCTCCTCGCTCAGCTGGGCAATCTCGGGCACCACAAAGTAACGCCCCTCGCGTTCTGGTGCGAGCGCTAAGATCGCGTCTGGATCGGGGAAGGGCTGCCACTCGTCCTTGCGGGGTGGATTCCCTTGGCATTCTATGCCATGGAGACTAGGCTGCACGTCCTCATCAATCGGAATCTCGCTCAGCTCCTTCACAGCAGCTAACTGGTGGTTGAGCTCGGTGCGCAGGTATTCGCTTTCCTCTTCATCCAGCTCTAAAGCGGCAAGAGAGACTAGTTTATCAAACATCTCTCGGGTGATTTTTTCAGGTAACATAAGGCATCCTTTTCGTTTACAGTCCACGGAATTATACCCGTTCGCTCGCAGTCTCGGCAGGGATTTCCCCTCGTAAGAGCAAAGTGATAATGTCCTAAAGGTGCACAATAGAAATGCCCTAATTTTGAATTGGAGCTATGAAATGATCGTTCGATTAATCCGATTTTTTTAAAGGAACGATAAAATCATGACGAACAGCAAAATAACAGCCTTTCCCCTCTAGCTCCCCTTCCCCGCGGACTAATATTTATAATATTATCCTCATTAATTATCGCTAGGACGGGGAGTCGATGTTTGAATAGAGGGCGGAGCCCTCTATTCAAACGAATTTCCCTTCCCTGTTACTGTACAATCTGGCATAAGGCACGGAAATGGGGTAGAAATGAAGTTGAATGTCCCTTTCTACCCCATCCGGACCCCGTCTGGGAA
>DAOUFK010000019.1:0-228374 GCA_034430095.1 Candidatus Mesolinea sp. | reverse complement strand
CCTGTTTCGCGCTTTACCGAGCTGAAAATTGAGCCCGCCAGAGTAACCCAACCGCCTGCGACTAAACCGACGCTGGTAGCCGACATGACAATTAGCGTGGATTTGGGCACGGAGAGCTGCTGCTTGCGGCTTGCCACAATCGCATGGATGCAATACCCATAGCTAAGGTAACTGATAACTTCAGATAGAGCAGCTAATCCCACCGCCCACCAGGTCATCGTCTTGACGACGGACCAAGCCTCCGTGAAATTGGAGATCTGCGGGAGCAGCAGATTGACCGCTAACCCCAACACAATCAGAATAATTACAAACCGCCAAGTCTTCTTTTTGGTCGGGGGTGTTTGTTCTTCGAGGTTTGCCATAGTTCTTTATAAGATCTAGCTTTGTCCCTAAGTATACTTTATTCCTCTTACCATCATTGAGAGGCGGTACCTCTCTGGAGGTGTAATAGCTGGCTTACCGAGATAAGCTGGCGGGTTAGTGTGGCGAGATTGTAACACACAGAAAATAAGTGCGGATGAAGGGATTTCTCTCAGGTAGAATATAAAAAGAAATCCTCATGAAAGGAGAAGCAAATCATGAAGAGTTATCGTCAAGAATTTATGATGTACCTACCCACGCGGCGCGGGTTTGTCAATATCACGCCACAGGTGGAGCAAGCAGTGCGGGAAAGCGGCATTCAAGAAGGGCTGGTGCTCGTGAACCCGATGCACATTACTGCTTCGGTTTTTATTAATGATGATGAAACGGGTTTACACCACGATTACGAGGTCTGGTTAGAACGCATCGCACCCCATGCGCCTATCAGCCAATACGAACACAACCGCACCGGTGAAGATAATGCTGATGCGCATATCAAACGCCAGATTATGGGCAGGGAGGTCGTTGTGGCGCTCACAGCCGGGAAGCTCGACTTGGGCACCTGGGAGCAGATCTTTTATGGCGAGTTTGACGGCAGACGCCGCAAACGCGTGTTGATCAAAATTATTGGCGAATAGACGCTAAAAAACAGGCTTAAAGCCACCTATTTGCGACAAATCTTGTATAATATATGCTATAATTACGGTGGTAGAAAGAGCGCCCTACTTGGAAGCGCATCAGGAACTACCAAGCATCGTGCTCAAAATTGATTGACCCCACAATGGGAGATTAGTTCAAAGAAAAGAGGAAAATATGACCAATACAATTTCAACCAAAACCCCTGTTGAATTACCCCAACTTCCTTTTGCAGAAAATGCCCTTGACCCGGTCATTTCTGCGAACACCCTTAGTTTCCATTATGGCAAGCACCACAAAGCCTATGTTGATAATACCCTCAAAATGATTGCTGGCACCGAGCTGGAAGGCAAACCACTGGAAGAGATTGTGGCTGCAGCCCAGAAAGATGGCAAAACCGGCTTGTTCAATAATGCCGCCCAGGCTTGGAACCATGACTTTTACTGGTTGAGCTTAGCACCAGTGGGTTCTGTTGCAATTCCGGCTGAACTGAAGTCCATGCTTGAGGCTAACTTTGGCAGCGTGGACGACTTCAAGAAGCAGTTCACCACTGCAGCCGTTGGTCAATTTGGCAGTGGCTGGGCTTGGTTAGTTATGGAGAACAGCAAGCTTGCTATTGTGACCACCAGTAATGCCGGTGTGCCTTGGTTGGATGGCAAGAAGCCGCTCTTCACCGTGGACGTGTGGGAACACGCTTACTACTTAGACTATCAGAACCGCCGCCAGGCTTATGTGGAAGCCGTGTTGGATAAGCTGATCAATTGGGATTTTGCTTTACAAAACGCTAAAGCATAAGATTCTAAGATTTAAGGTCCAAAAACTGCCGTGGAATGAAAGGGATCCACGGCAGTTTACTGTCCATTACTACTCTAAGTGATTTTTTATTCAAGTCCTAACGCAAATTTTTCTTTTCTAGTGAAATATTGAGCAAAATCTTCAATAAAATAAGCTCGCTGATTGAATTTTCCACTTTTGTCCGCCCATCTTTTTATCTCACCTTGATATTCTGCAGAATCTTCGTTTAGAGGCATCCATGAAATAAGCCGGTAATTATTTGTGTTGGAAATCACTGTGCTGAGCTCTAGCATCCAGAGCAGAGTCCCATCCGGTCTAAAAAAGGGCACAGGCAAGCTAAAAGGTTGTTGATACTGATTCAGTTTTTCAAGGCTACAATTCCACATTTCCTCAAACAAACTGGTCGTTTTCAGAAGCTCCATTAATGCTTGGTAGCGAGGATCTTGATTCTCACAAAGTTCCTTTGTCTCACGATAAAACTGATTCAATTGATTGCAATAATAAGTCAGGTTATAAGGACCACGCAAACTATAGCGAAGACTATTTGGAGAAAACTTAGGCTTTCCAGATTTGCTAGCGGTGAGACGGTGCCACCAACTCCAATGTTTCATGTCTTCCTCAGTATAGCCAGCAAGAGCCATCTCGTAACTTGTTGATGCACGTACGCACCAATATTCATCAATCACAAAACAAAAAGCTGGCCAACTCGCTAAGTGGTTTTTCCAGTCCGTTGCAAATGAGAAATCGGATTGCCGCTCTCCTGTCTCGATTTCGAGGTCATGTAAAAGTCGTTTAAGTTGTAGGCGATTTTTTACCGGAATATCTTGGTACAAAGCAATCAGACGACGAACTTCACAAGTAGTTAAAACTGGATTGACCCTATGAATATGCTCCCTAACAAACCATTGCACAATTGCAACGATTCGCTCCCCTCTTATTTCTGGAGTTAATCCACTTACCCTTCTGGCTGTTTCACCCTCACTAGTCCATTGTTTAAATGATTTTAGTCCGATTTCTCCAATATGCTGGTTTGAAGTCGTAATTTCTTCAAGGATTACATTTCTCTCTACACCACTGCGCTTGAGCCATGAATACAAGATAGCTCCGCTTTCACTGTTTTCATCTAGAAAGTTACTATTTCCAAAATTGGAATTTGACTGTTCCATATAGTTCCTATATCTATCCCTAATTTTACAATTGACGTGTGCCTATTGAGATTATTATACTTTATAAAATTCCAAAATGTAAGGAGGTAACCACATACCGAGTATAGAATACAAAAGATCGTCGATAGAGAAAATTTACAGGTTATTAGACAATTTAGGAGAGAACAATGAAAAAAATTGCAGTATTAGGTAGTTCAGGAGGTCATCTATTTGTCCTCGGAGGGAAGGACCCTCAAGCTTTATTAGGGGAAATTGTACGTCAGGCTGAGGCAGCTGGATTCGAAATCAGCCATATAGCTTTTGTTGCGGCTTCAACCTCGATGGATCATGTCACTGATGGAACAACAGCGACTGTGTGGACACAAACCGCTGAAGGACCAAAACCAAGCCCAGAAATGTCGTTAGACGAAGCTAATAAAATGGCTGAAATGGAATCTAACAAGATTGCGGCTGCAATCCGAAACGGTGAAGTTGACGGATTAATATTAATCAGCGCTGATCCTAAGAATATCAATCGCGATGCCATAAAAGCCGCCGCAGAACGAAAGATCCCAGTTGTTGGCACGGGTGGAACAAGCATGGCTGAGGCTCGATCAATGGGAGCAAATGTAATTTCAGCCTCAGGGACAACAGGTACTAATAATCGGTCTCGCGCAGTTGGTTACATTTCAGCTTTTGCAAGCGAATGGAAAACTAAATATTCGCCTGTAATCGGTAAAACTACAGAAGCAGACACAAGCAATATCTGGAAGCGAATTAATCTACGCAGTATTATGATGAGTTCACTCCCTGGATTTATTGCTATGGCTTTAATCTTAGCAATAGGTAAAATTCCAGCTCTCAACCCATCAATTGGACCATTGTTTGATATATTGATTGGCGCCTTACCGATTATTGTTGCTGTTGTTGCTGCTAAACAAGTTTCTGGATTGGACGAAGTTGGTATAGTTGCCGGCGTTGTAGCAGGAGTTCTTTCCGTAAACGGGGGAATTCTTGGTGGAATTGTTGGAGGTATCTTAGCTGGCATTTTTGCGAGTTACCTGCTTAATTGGTCATTCCGAAGACGCTTTCCAGCTACGACCGCCAGCCTGGTTGCTGGGGCGATTGGAGGATTAGCTTCAGGGATTTTGGTATATTTTGTATTAGCGCCCATTACCTTATGGATGGGAAATGGAATTCGC
Organism: Candidatus Mesolinea sp.; assembly: GCA_034430095.1. Lineage (GTDB taxonomy): Bacteria > Chloroflexota > Anaerolineae > Anaerolineales > Anaerolineaceae > Mesolinea. The sequence goes on along the minus strand of DAOUFK010000019.1, from coordinate 224,236 downwards.
ACACTGATCGATGCGGCTATCGCCATCAATCCTGTTTTAGCGGGTGCCTTGGCAGGTCTACTTATCTGGCCAGCTATTATCGGAGGTGTTTACCACGCCGCGATTCTTCCAATTGTCTTATTAGAGATGGAGCAGACAGGATATAGTTTCTTGGGTGCAATTGATATGACCGGTTTAGTCATGGTATCTGCTGGCATCACACTAGCAAATATTATTGCCCCTCGTGAAAAGAGTGAAGCAGCCATCGCATTACCGGGTTTTATCGTAAATGTTGGTTTTGGCACATTTGTGGAAGCAGCATATCCTTTCATGTTTGCTGATAAAAGAATATTTGGTACTGCTTTGTTTTCTGCTGCGGTATCAGGTGCTTTATGTGGTCTTTTTGATGCTCGTGGCACAGCATACGTACCGAGTATCGTAGCACCAACTCTATCAAACAATCCGTTGGGGTTTGCTATTGCGATGTTAGCTGCCATGGGAATTGCTTGCGGGCTCACTATTATGTTCAATAAAACTTCAAAGAAAGTAACACCTCAAGAGGCATAAAGGAGATTAATATGATTTATGGAGATATGCAAAAAAAACGGGAAATAGCTCTAAAGAAGGTGAAGGATGCTATAAACGCCGATGGTGGTACAACACTTTTAGCAACCGGGATCACGGGCGATGACGCCAGATTTGCACTTGCAGCGGTCGAAGCAGGTGCTCGGATGTTAGAACCAAATCATCCTGCAGTAGCGCTTGCACGTGGTCACAAAGGGGTAACGAGCATGCATGCCGCGGAGGAGGTACGCCATGAGATTGATTTTGATGAAATGTGCCGAGTTACAGCTGGTGTTCGTGCTGTGGTAGGACATGAAATCTATATTACCGTCGGTATTCCCGGTTCCTTTACAGAAACAATGCCTACTCCATTTACAGACGAGCAAGCTTATGCACTCTCGAGGGCTGGTGCTGATGGTGTGCATACACACAAGTCTACCCTGGCAGATCTAAAAGATATGGTTGAGCTTTGCCATAAATTCGGTATGCTTGTGGATGCGTATATCGCCCACCCAACAGACCGTCACCTTTTTGGTATTCCAGCAGAAAGTCCCCAACAAGTAGCTGATACTGCTAAGGCAATGCAGGATATTGGGGTTGACCTGATTGGATTAATGACAGGGATGAGTTATGAAGGCGTTGAAGCAGGAGAAATACCAGATGTTGTCCGAAAACGTTTGGAAGCATTGATTAAGGTTACAACTGTACCAACTCTTGCCGAAGGTGGGATTAACCCAGTTAATTTCAAAGCTTTTATGGGAACTGGGGTGAACATTTTGGTTGTAGGTACCGCATTCGATGATATTGCTCGAAAAGCTGTAACAGATACTGTAAGAATATTCTTAGAAAGATAAATCCCTCCCTCTTTAGAAAGACCCGTTTGATTAAACTTTCAAACGGGTCTTGTTTTAATTTACTCTCCCCTAATAAACGCTTCGGTCTTCTCCAGCGCGATCTCATCCTTAAACTGCACGGGTGGAGTTTTCATGAAATACGAGGCAGGCTCAATCACTGGGCCGGCAATGCCGCGGTCCAAGGCTAACTTGAGGCAGCGAATAGCATCGATCACTACGCCGGCAGAATTGGGCGAATCCCACACCTCCAGCTTGCATTCCAGGTTGAGCGGCACGTCGCCAAATGTCGTACCTTCCATGCGGATGTAGCAAAACTTGCGGTCTTTCAACCAGGGGACGTAATCACTGGGGCCAACGTGAATGTCCTCCTCTTCCAGCTCATAAGGCAGCATGCTAGTTACTGCGCCGGTCTTGGAGATTTTTTTGGATTCCAGGCGCTCACGTTCGAGCATGTTCATGAAGTCCGTGTTCCCACCAAAGTTGAGCTGGTATGTGTGATCGAGCTGCACGCCGCGGTCCACAAATAGGCTAGTCAACACGCGGTGCACTATGGTGGCACCCACCTGGCTTTTGACGTCATCGCCGATGATGGGCAAACCACGCTTACGGAAGCGTTCAGCCCAATACTCTGAGCTGGCGATAAAGACGGGGATGCAGTTAATCACGCCAACGCCGGCTTCGAGTGCTTGCTCCATATACCACTTGGTTGCCATCTCTGAGCCAACCGGCAGATAATTGATCAATATATCTGTGTGTGTGGCTTTGAGGATGCCCACAATATCATCCGTGGGTCCAGGCGCTTTGGTAAGGATAGTGGAAAGGTATTTGCCTAAGCCGTCGTGCGTCATGCCACGGTAAACGGGCACATTCATATAAGGCACATCACAAAATTTATAAGTGTTGTTGGGATAGGCAAAAATAGCTTCAGAGAGATCTTTGCCCACTTTTGTATCGACCACATCAAAAGCAGCAGTAAATTCGATATCGTGGATGTGGTAGCCGCCTAAGTTTACGTGCATCAATCCTGGGATGCGGTCATCTTCTTTGGCATCGTGGTAATAATTTACGCCCTGCACCAGCGAAGAGGCACAGTTGCCCACGCCGATAATTGCTACACGAATTTTGTTATCTTCGGTCATATTTACTCCATAAAATGATGAACTCTTAGCGCTCGTATACGTTGATTATAAATGGCTTTACTCTGCTCTCAAGACTTTGAGGTGTAAAACCAGTTTTTTCTTATCCTTCCAGTTAGAGCCCTAACCAGCGGGCGGCTTTTTCGGGCAAATTTGCCAACGGTCCTTCCACAAATGTGCATTTTGGCAATGACTCAAGAAAAAACTTGCCATATTGTTTACTCAGGATACGCCTATCCAAAACGGCAACCACACCTCGGTCAGTTTGTGTGCGGATTAGGCGACCGAAGCCTTGTCTGAAGCGTAAGATTGCCTCGGGCAGATTGTATTCATTGAATGGGTCATCAAAACACTCTGCTCGAGCGGCAATGATGGGATCACTAGGGACGTCAAATGGCAGCTTTACGATGACTAACACCGAAAGTGCCTCACCGGGCACGTCCACGCCTTCCCAAAATGCGCGCGTGCCCAGCAGAACAGCTCGCGGCGTTTCTTTAAAGACATCCAACAGCGCTGAGGCTGAGGCACCTTCCCCTTGTTGATAGATAGTGATATCCGCACTAGCCAAAGGTCCTTCAATGGCACGGGCGGTTTTTTGCAGTTGGGCGTAGGAGGTGAAAAGCGCAAGCATACGGCCGCCAGTGGCTTTAGCTAAATGAATGAGCGCATCTTCTGTGGCACGCTGGTGCCCATGGGTATCGTTAGGCTCGGGGATATCGCGAGCAACGTAGACTAAAGCGGCATTTTCATAATCAAAAGGCGAGCCTAAGATAAGCTCATCTGCTTCGTAAGCTGAAAGCCGGTTGCGCAGATAATCAAATTCTCCGTGGGTTGTGAGTGTTGCCGAAGTGAGTACGACACTGGCTTTTTGATGCCAAAGGTATTTTTCCATTAGGTAGCCAATTTGCAGAGGCGCCACCTGCAAGGAAAGCCTGCCTTGCAGCGGATCCAGTTCCACCCAATAAATCTGATTTGGATCCGGAGACAGGGTTAGGTTATCTACTTGGATGCCAATTTCTTGCAGGTTACCATTCATGCTGGCTAAGGAGCCAAGCAAGTCTTCAGCCTCCTCCACATCAGCCTCAGCTAAGGCACGCAAGATTTCGCGCACGGTCTTGAGAGCCTCCAACAATGCTTCCAAGTTAGCCTTTGCTTGTTCCCAAGTAATTTCGACATCCAGCCAGCAAGGCAGGGTGCGCGTCGCCGGAAGGATGCGGGCTTGCTGCGGATAAGTGCCTATCGGCTTGCTTTCGCGTAGCTCTTCGAGCACAAAATCCAGAGCTTTGAAGTAAGCTGTCATAGCGTTATCCAACCGGAAAGCTTGATCTGTGGCACGCTCGATTGCTAAAGTCAGAGTGGAGAGATCTGAGGGCTTGAGTAGTGGTTTGGCTAAGCCCAGCAGCTGGCCCAAAATACCTTGCTCCGTACTGCCGATCTCGCGAACTAAGCGGGTAACATCCGGCGCACGCAAGCGGAAGGACATGGCATCCGTAGTGGCAGACTCCAAATGATGGGCTTCATCCACAATCAGATAGTTATATTCGGGCAGAATACGATTTTCGGCAGCGGTGTCTGCTAAAAGCAAAGCGTGGTTCACCACCAAGATGTGAGCGCTTTCGGCTGCCATGCGTGCCTTATAAAAGGGACAGCGTCCACCGGTACGCTTGAGACAAACCTCCAACTTGCAGCCTTCGTCCTCAGCCGAAAGGCGCGACCAAACCAAACTCTCTGCTGATCCATTCAGGTTAATCTCATTGCGGTCGCCGCTAGTGCTGCTCTGCAGCCACACGAGTACCTTAGCCAGCACGCGCAGCTCATCGACGTTCTCTAATTTACGCCGGCGCATCAGCGTCAGCCTTCGCGGGCAAAGATAATTTCCCCGTCCCTTGAGCACGGATGCGTTAATCTGCAGGTTTAGCGCTGTCATCATATCGGGGATGTCTTTGTGGATCAGCTGATCTTGCAAAGCGATGGTGTTGGTAGAAATGACCACGCGTTCGCCATTTTGCAATGCCCAATGCGCCGCTGGGATGAGATAGGCTAACGACTTGCCGATGCCCGTGCCTGCCTCGACCATCAGGTGTTTGCCTTCAGAAAGGGCTTGAGCGACTGCTTGCAGCATCTGTACCTGTTGTGAACGATGCTCAAATTCTGGGAAATGCTTGTCGAACTCACCACCGGGCTGTAAAGCTTCCGCTAAGAGCTCTGCATCCAGAGGTTTAATTACCTCTTGGGGAACCAAAGGTTTAGTCTTCTCAGGTTTGCCCAATTCATAAAGTAATGCACCCGCTTCTCCGATTACCCGTTTTGGTTGGATCCCTTGGTGCAGCATTTTCTGCAGGCTCCAGCGGAATGGCAGCTCGCCTTTCCAGCCGAGATCCTCACTCAAGTGCAAGATTTCCGCCACAAGCTCCAATGGCAGCTCCTCGAGCTTTTCGAGCAGCTTGAGGTAAACTGCATGCGTGGCTTTGGCGTCATCCAGAGCGCGATGGGTAGCAGGCTGCAGAACGCCTAATTGCCTGGCTAACGATCCTAAATTATAGCGGCTAGCTGTAGGCATGAGCACAGAAGCTAATTCGTAGGTGTCAATGGCGGCATTATCGCGGAACGCGCCAGCCTTATGCAAAAAAGCTAAATCGAAGCTGATGTTTTGCCCCAAAATGGGCGCACTCCCGATAAAATCGATCAATTCGGGCAGTGCTTCTGGCAATATGGGTGCATTCTGTACCATACTGTTGGAGATGCCTGTGAGGTTGCTGATGAACTGGGGGATGGGTTTGCGCGGATTAATGAGCGTGGAGAACTCGGAATCAATGCGGTTCTGGTTGAACTTCACAGCTCCAATTTCGATTACGGAATCTAGATTGGGATCCAGACCAGTTGTTTCCAGGTCTAGTGAGACGATTACAGGCATGAGGAAAATTATACATCAGGCGAGGTGGTGATGAGCAAAATTAAATAAGATGTAAGAGCAAAGTGATAATATCCTAAAGTAGTAAATTTGAAATGTCCTAATAAAAACTAGGAACAGGCAATGACTATTAGGTTTCAGAGAAGATGACCATTCTATGATGACAACTGGTAATGAAAAATGCCTGAAATGCAGAGACCTGCGGTCAATCCCTCTCGCTCGGTACCCTACGGGTAGGCTGCGCACTCGGCGACCGGCGAGAACAAGGTGTAATAGGCGGACTTATACAGCGCTGGAAGCATCTGAATTTATTTTTTTATTCTAGGTATAATTTCTGCTACTAAGGAGTTTTAATTATGTCGAGTATTCTAACCATTATTGAGTTCGTGTTCTTTTTTGGGCTGCTGATTTTCTTCCACGAGTTGGGGCATTTCCTTAGCAGCAAAGCTTTAGGCATTGAAGTGGAAGAATTTGGATTTGGTTACCCGCCAAGGATGGTGAAACTGTTCACCTGGAAGGGCACCGACGTTACCCTCAACTGGATCCCATTTGGCGGCTTTGTTCGCCCCAAAGGGGAGGGGGATGAAACCGTGCCCGGCGGGATGGCTGCAGCCCCTGCGTGGAAGCGTTTCTTGGTGCTCATCTCCGGCCCAATGATGAACTTTGTGGTTGGCGTTGTTGTCTTAATCATCCTCTTTGCGGGTGTTGGCGCCCCAGCAGTGGATAAGGTCCTAATTACTGACATCTCTCCCAATTCCCCTGCCGAGATGGCTGGGCTGCAAGTCGGTGATGTTATCACGGCGGTTAACGAAACCAAGCTAAACGATGTGAACGATCTGGGCACCATCATCCAAGCTAACTTAGGCAAAGAGATCAGTCTTACCGTCGTGCGCGGGGATGAAACCCTAACGCTCAAGCTGACACCACGGGTCAACCCGCCAGAGGGTGAGGGTGCGGTTGGCATCTGGTATACCACCCCTTACGAGCCTCAACCGCTCTCTCAATCGATAGGCTTTGCTTTTCAGGCTTTCTGGTCTCAGCTGCGGGAAACTGTCTCGCTGCCATATAACCTCATCACCGGGCGCGTATCTGGTGAAAATGCCCGCTTGGTAGGCGTAGTTGGGATTTATAACATTTTCAGCAATGCCAGCGAGCTCGATGAGACGGCTCCAGTGGCTACAGCTACGCCCTTGCCTGTTTTCCGCCTTTCGGTTATTTCTACAGTCTCGATAGCCTTAGGCTTAACCAACCTTTTGCCCATTCCTGCGCTTGATGGTGGACAAATTCTATTCTTACTGCCAGAGTTCTTGTTCAAGAAGCGCGTGCCGCAAAATGTGGCGAACGCCATAAACTCGGTGTTTTTCTTTCTGCTGGTTATCTTGATGTTCTACATCACCATACAAGATATTATTAACCCAATCACCTTGCCCTGAAAGAAGGAGGGCAAACTATGGACGAGTACTACCAAGTTCATAATATCAATGAAGCTATAAACGCCTTGACAGATGAATCAAAGCCATTCCCGCCGGCTTTACTCTACACCTTTTCGGATCTCAATTCGGACGATATCCGCATCCTAAAGGCAGCCTGGCCGCACTTACCTTTGATGCGCCGGCGCACTTTGCTCGAAGACCTGACTGAGATGGCTGAGAGAGATAACTTGTTGATGTTCGAAGAGGTTGGCAAAGTCGCCTTAGAGGATGAAGATGCCGATGTGCTCGTTTCAGCGATTGACCTGCTTTTTCAGGCAGAAGACAGCCGGCTGATTCCCACATTCTTGCGCTTTCTCCAAAATGTGGCTCTCAATGAGAGGGTGCGAGCGGCGGCTGCTAATGCGCTTGGTCCTTATATTTATCTTGGCGAGGTAGAAAAAATCCATCCCGACCTGCTGCAGAACATCGTTGAAGTGATGTTGAACATCTACGCAAATGACATTTCTGACCTGGTACGTCGCCGGGTGCTTGAATCTTTAGGCTATTCCAGCCATGCAGCCGTTCCGGAGTTGCTGCGCGCGGCTTATTTCCGTCCGGAAGCAACCTGGCAAGAGAGCGCAATGTTTGCAATGGGTAAATCCGCTGATGATCAATGGCAAAGCTTCGTGCTGGCAAACTTAGAACACGAAAACTTCAAAGTCCGTTTGCAAGCTATTCACGCAGCTGGGGAATTAGCCCTCATTGCTGCCCGTCAAACCCTTCTGCACATGCTCAACCAGGAGTATAAAAACGAAGAGCTGCGTCATGAGCTTGTTTGGGCACTCTCTCAAATTGGCGGCGAAGGCATCGAAGCAGCTTTTTATCGTCTGATGGATCGAATAGACGATGAAGAGGAGCTCGCCCTCATCGAAGACGCACTGGATGAATTAAACTTCACCAATGATAAGAGTATTTTTGAGCTGATGAACGTTGATATAGAAGCTGATTTGATCCATGATGATGAGGATGAAGAAACGCATGCCGAAAACGAGGCTTTCGAAGTGATCGACGAAGAAACTGATGGTCCCCATTTCCTCAGCAAAGGCTATGACCCCGACGAATGGCAGCACTATGTCGATGACGATGACTGGGATGATGATTTCGATGACCTCGACGGCGAAGATGATGACGAATTCGATGAGGAAGAGGATGAGTAATCCTTTCCAGGCAGGCTTGCGGTCCGATGGAGACTAATCCTTCTGAGATCAAACGCCTGCACGCCCAGATTGAGGGGCATGTGCAGGGCGTTGGTTTTCGCTACTTTACTTTGGAGCAGGCGAGAAGGCTGGGTTTAACAGGGTGGGTGCGCAATATGCCGAATGGTCACGTTGAGGTCTGTGCAGAAGGCAGCCGGCAAGACCTCGAAGAGTTTTTACGCAAGCTATATGAAGGACCCTCAGGCGCTTATGTGCGTGACATCACGTACGAATACCTCCCGCCAACCGGTGAAGACCATTCTTTTCGCGTGACTTTCTAGAGATTTCTAATCAACCCTACCCACTAAGATCTCTTGTTTTTTCCATTCTGGCAAGTTAGAACTCTCGGCTAAAATAGCGCGCAGCTCGTAAATCTGGTCACGCAGCATCGCGGCGCGTTCGAATTCAAGCTGCGAAGCAGCGGCACGCATTTGCTTTTCCATCTCAGCGATCATGCGCTCCATCTCTTTAACTTCCATTTTCGCTGCCAGCTCCTGCGCATTGTGGCTGGCAGGGTGTTCCACACCAGCAGCGGAAGCTAGTTGGTCTGTCAGGTCCTTGATGGCTTTGGTGATGCTCACCGGCGAAATGTGGTGGGCTTCGTTATAGGCTTCCTGCTTGGCGCGCCGGCGGTTGGTCTCATTAATCGCTGTCTGCATCGCTTCGGTCATCTTATCGGCATACATGATCACCTCGCCATGCACATGGCGGGCAGCGCGCCCGAAAGTCTGAATGAGTGAGGTAGCGGAACGCAAGAAGCCCTCCTTATCCGCATCCATAATTGCCACCAGGGAGACTTCTGGCAAATCCAACCCCTCGCGTAGCAGGTTGATGCCCACGACCACGTCGTAAACGCCCATACGCAAGTCCCGCAAAATGCTGACGCGTTCGAGCGTCTCGACCTCGGAGTGCAGGTAGTGCACCTTGAAGCCCAGGTCCGTTAGATAGGTCGAGAGGTCCTCCGCCATACGTTTGGTGAGCGTGGTGACCAGCGCGCGTTCCCCGTTGGCGATGCGCTTGCGCAGCTCTGACACAAGGTCATCAATTTGGCCTTTGGTAGGGCGCACGGTAATTTTTGGATCCACCAAGCCTGTTGGGCGGATGATCTGCTCGACAACTTGGTCAGCTTTGCCCATCTCATACGGCCCGGGTGTGGCGCTGGTGTAGAGCGTAATGCCCATCATCTTCTCGAACTCAGGGAACTTGAGCGGGCGGTTATCCAGTGCCGAAGGCAGCCGGAAGCCGTACTCGACCAAAATCTCCTTGCGGGAGCGGTCGCCATTGTACATACCGCGCAGCTGTGGGATCATCATGTGCGATTCATCCAGCACCATCAAGTAGCGCGAGGGCATGAAATCCAGTAGGGTCCATGGGGGTGAGCCGGGCGGGCGCTGGTCGATGTGGCGCGAATAGTTTTCGATGCCGGCACAGTAACCCACCTCACGCAGCATCTCCAGGTCGTAACGGGTGCGCTGTTCCAGCCGCTGGGCTTCGAGGATGCGCCCCTCCTTGCGGAAATAAGCCAAGCGCTCCTCCAGCTCGGCTTCGATGCCTTGCAGCACGGTTTCTTTGCGCGTTTCTTCGGTGATGTAATGCTTAGCCGGGTAAATATCCAGCCTATTTAGCTTTTCAACCACTTCACCAGTCATGCGGTCCAGGCGGGTGATTTGCTCGACTTCGTCGCCGAAATAGCTGATGCGGTAGATATCGCGGTCGCGATAAGCCGGCAGGATTTCAAGGGTATCGCCGCGCAAACGGAAGACGCCCGGCTTGAGCTCAAAGTCGTTGCGCTGATATTGGATATCCACCAGCTGGCGCAGCAAAGCGTTGCGGCGGTAAATCTTACCTGTCTCGAGGGTTAGTACGCTCTTGCCATAAGCTTCTGGGTCGCCCAAACCATAAATGGCAGAGACTGATGCCACGATAATCACGTCCTGGCGGGACATCAAACTCGTGGTGGCGGAGAGGCGCAGGCGCTCAATCTCCTCGTTGATGTCCGTTTCCTTCTCGATATAGAGGTCACGGCGTGGGATGTAGGCTTCCGGTTGGTAGTAGTCGTAGTAAGAGACGAAGTATTCGACGGCGTTATTAGGGAAAAACTCGCGGAACTCAGCGTAGAGCTGCGCGGCTAAGGTTTTGTTATGCGTCATCACCAAGGTAGGGATCTGCAGCTCTTGGATTACATTCGCGACCGTGAAGGTTTTGCCCGTACCGGTGGCGCCCAGCAGCACCTGATTACGGTATCCTTTTTTAATACCCTCCACGAGCTGACGGATAGCTTCAGGCTGGTCGCCAGTGGGTTGGTAGGGAGCGTGTAATTCGAATTCCATGAAGATAATTATAAGGCAAGGGAAAAGGAGAAAAATTGTTTGCAGAGGTTATGAGGCTCTTGTTCTCGCTGGTGCCCTCAGTGCGTAGCCTGCCCGTAGGGTACCGAGCGAGGAAGTTGACCAAAGGTCTCCTTCATTGAGACCTAAAGGTCAAATGCCTTTCATGGTCAGGAGAGTGCAAAGCCTGCCCGTAGGGTACCATTAAAGAACGGGTACAAGACACACTATGTTTGAGGTTTGGTGCGTTTTCAAGGCGCCCTAAGAACTAAGGAGCTTGATCCACACTAGTGTAGAAGTGATAACAGCAGGGATCGCTTTCACTTCCATGGTAATATTCTCTGATAAACCCGTTGTCTGTCAGGATGATGACTTCATGGCGCTCTTCATCTACACGGGTTTCCTCACCGGTCTCGGGGTTGACGTCGATATAGTATCCCATGAAGTCTCTTTTGTATGTGTTTGCCCCAACTTTAGCAAACTCGTTGGATGTTCCATCTGGTAGGTTGAAAAAAAGCTTGTCGTCCTGAATCTCCAATGAGATCATCATGTTGCCGCCGACGGAACAGACGCAACCATTATCGGTGCTGGTGACAGAATACTCGACAAAGTCGCCAGTAACGCCAGATATTTCTGCCGGGGATGAAGGGCCGGGTTGATCATCAGGCTCAGATGTGGCTGCCGGCTTTTCGATTGGTTCAGGTGTGTTACCGGAGGTAAGGTTCTCTTCAAGCTCCTCGTTGGCCCTATCGGTCATTTCTTGGACATAATCTATGCCCTCCGAAGGAGGACCAATACCGCAAGCAATCGTGAGCAAAATCATCAAGATAAGGATTGGTAAGGTAAACTTTTTCATATTTTCTCTCTAAGAATCTGTGAGCATCGAATAATTCCATGATCACTAATTTATTGTAGACGCTAAGTGTGTGGCTGTCAAGGCTAATTAGAATTGTGTTATTTTTTTCAAAAGTTCATAGATTAGAGGGATGCAAATAGATGAAAGTTCCTTGATAATAGGGTTTGTAACACCAAAAACGAAAGGAACTCTCAAATGACAATCGAAACCGTCGAAAATGAATGCTCACCGCAGCAAGCTGCGGGGAAATGCCCACTTTTGATCATTTACACATCTGTTTGTATATTTCATCGTCTTGCCATTCTCTAAAAAGTTCTCGCTTGTCTTTAGCCACAAATTTTGAATGCAGAACGCCATTTTGAATTCTTAGGAGCAGGGAATCGCTAACCTTCCCATACGAGGTGGCAATTTTATCCGTCAAAGTCAATCTTTGCACGACCTTTATATTTTGATAGCGCACCCAACTTTGTTTTGTAACAAATGGATGCTCACCGATATTGATAATAGTAGTAGGATCTTGGTGAGATTTAGTAGAAGATAAATAAACCATCATGACACGGTCTTCGTCAAGCGAACCTTCTTGTGCGACGATAATATGCAAGTGTGAGCCTTCAAGGTCTTTTAATACAAAACTATCTCCTACAGCAAGGCTAGCTGGATTACTCTGCACTGTTTAATGTGGCTTCTAATGAACCGAGATAGTAAATTTCTTCTATAGTTTCTTTTATTTCTTTTTCGGTAGCCCCATTGTCCCTTAATATTTTTTCATATTTAATTATTTTACGAGAATCGGTTGATTCGTATTCATGCAATTTGTGAGAAAAGTTTGCTAAGTCGTTAAAGTTTTCCTCTTGGTGTTCCGAAAATTCCTTAAAGATAACCTCCTCATCAAATTGACTCAAACAGGATTGATCTGGCCTTGCAATAAGCTTGACAGTATTACCTTCAATTTCTAAGTAATTCCCCCATGTAGATGGAATTGATAAATCCGTCGATTTTTTTAAGAGGTCATTGACTTCGCTAACAATAGGTCCATAGGGCAAAGAAAATAGCTTACCGAAAAACATCGGCTGACCGCTTTCAATTAAAGACCTTCTTTCAATAAAATACATGACTTTACAAAGCCAGTATCTGTCTGCCTCTCCACCTTTCATTTCCAACAGCTTCGAGAGAGCAGCTAAAGCCTTATCTTCACGGAACTTAGGAAGTCTCTTTGTGTTCATGTTCTCCTTACTTTACTTACGCATAAAGGCTAAGTACATTATACCCTATGGGTATTATATACCCATTATTAAAATCGCTATTAACCTAACCTATGAAAAGCTTATATAAAAAACGCTAATGTTCTCACCTCTCCATCAGCCCCATCTGCTCGCCACCCTTGGGATTCTCCTTCTTGGCACGCTTGAAGGTTTGGCTGACTTGGCGCATGGGCGGCATGTCGATCCCCTTGCCCTCGAGCAGCTCTGCGATGGTCAAGATCTGGATGCGCGGATAGTCCCGGTTCCAGACCTCGGAGTGGTAAAAGCCGGCTTGAGCTGCCTCCGCACGCATGGGTTTGGTAGGCTCCTCGAGCGTGATGAACACACCCATCTGCGCATTCTCGCGCTCCACCACACCAATTAGGTCACGCACCTGCGGGACGTTCACGTGCCCACCCTTGACCGAAAGGATGACTTGCTTGGTTTTCCCGCTGGCGTCATCGTGGAAGTAAAGCCGGCCGTCAATGCCGCGGTCAGCGCCCTTTTTACCCTCCGCCGGCCGCGCGCCGACCAAGCCTAACGCCCACCACTGGAACTGGTATTTATCCTGAGCTGCGAGCGAGGCGGCTTCTTCTAACGTGGTAGGCTCGCCAATCACCTGGAACTGCAAAGAATCGCCAAAGGCATCTTCTAAGCGGCGCTTGACCAAGCCGATGGCTAAGTGGGTGATATCAATGCCAATCCATTGCCTGCCGAGCTTTTGCGCCGCGACCACGGCTGTGCCGCAGCCGCAGAAAGGATCCAGGACCACATCGCCCGGGTTGCTGGAAGCCTGAATGATGCGCTCCAGCAGCGCTAAGGGTTTTTGCGTGGGGTAACCTAGCGCTTCACTAGAGCTTGACCCAATAAGGGAGATGTCATTCCAAATGTCATTTAGAGGGGTACCTGGACTTTGCTCAAGATAATATTTTAGTCGTGGGATGCCACCCTTTTTGCTTGGCCATACGATTAATCCTTGTGCATCATATTCATCAAGTTTCTTTGGATTGGTAATCCAATGCATTCCACTTTTTCCTCGTTTACTTGGGTCGATTCCATGCCAGGGTTTACCGGTGTCACCATCTTTTACCGCTCCACTAACCAAAACTGGAACTTTTTGAAAGAAACCTTTTTCATCTTTATTCTGATACAGTTTTAACGAGGATTGAGAAAGTTCTCTATATTGCAAATTAAATTTATATTCTTTGCTTTTTGTATAAAACAATATTACATCATGTGATCTTCTATATGATACGCTAATAGCTGACCTTATTTTACTTCTCTCCCAAATTATTTCATTTCTGTAATTTTCTGCACCAAAGACCATATCCAGCAGCACCTTGAGGTAATGGCTGGCGGTCGGGTCGCAGTGCAGGTAGAGGCTGCCGGTAGGCTTGAGCACGCGGCGCAGCTCCATTAGGCGCGGCGCCATCATGGTCAGGTACGCCATCATGTTGCTGCCGCCCAAGATGAGGTGAAAAGCGCGCAGGGCATCTGCCACCGGTCCGCCTTTCTCCACCTCTTCTTCGTAAGTACGCACGGCATTTTCATCCCACTGCCAAGTGTCTTCGAAGGCTCGGATTTGCGCGCTGGATTGGCTGCCGTCTTTTTGTGCGAAGAGCACGTTATAGGTGGCGTTGGAATTGAAGGGCGGGTCGAGGTATATCAGATCCACGCTTTCGTCCTTGATGTAGCGCCGCAGGATATCGAGGTTATCGCCGTAGTAGAGGGTGTTCATCTTTATTTATTATACTCATTTATCATCAAATATTGGAGTAAATGGCATTGGCAATAATTTTGTCTTCTTGAGCTAAAAATCTCAGTTGACAGGGATGGTTTTACCCTGTAAACTTTTATTGAAGCCATTTATATTCCTAAAGGAGGTACTCATGGCATATACTTACACAAATTCTAAAGGAAAGAAATACTTCTTGCACGTCAAGAAAATGAAACGCGCCAGCGGTAAGGTCACGGAGCTGTACTACTTCTCCACTGATCCTGATAAAGGCGAGACCGTGGATAAACTCCCTGCTGGCAAGGTTGTAGTCGAATTGAACTCCGGGCTTCCGGTGCTCAAGAAAGCCTAATCCAATCCACACCTCAGTTTGGCAATTCCGGCAGCGCAAGCTTGCCGGTTTTTTCTTCTCTCCTCTGGCACAAAGCTTGCACCTTTATTTTCAACATTTGTTTGAACGATTGGAGAATTACCATGCCTAAGAAGATTGGTCTCATTTTTGTGATTTTGCTGCTCGGAGCGCTGATGCTCTCGGCTTGCCAGCGGCCAGCTTCCACAGCGCCGATCGCTACGCCCCAGCAAATTGACTCGGCGAGCACGCCTTTGCCCGTGGATCAGCAGATTTTGAACGCCACCTACACCGCTCAGGCGATTATGGAAAAGTTTAACCAACCTACGGTGATGACAACCAACACCGAGGGCACGCCCGTGGTTGCGACGGCTTCCAGCATTCTCATGCCCACGAATACCCCTGCGGGTACGCCTACACCCACACCACTGCCCCCTACACCCGTGGTAACCAGACCGCTGCAATATACAGTGCAAAGCGGCGAGACGATCTATTGTTTAGCGCGGCGCTTTGATGTGGACCCGGAGGAATTGCTCGCGCTGAACAATTACAACAGCTGGCTCAATATCGGCGATGTGCTCGAAATTCCACAGACGGGCAGCTGGCCTACGGAAGACCGTGCGATTATCCCACACCCGGATACCTGGGAGGTGAGCGAGGGCGATACGGTTTATAGCATCGCCTGTGCCTATGGTGACGTTTACCCCGAGGCAATCATTGCCGTGAATGGTCTAAAGGAACCTTACGAGCTCACGCCTGGTCAGGTGCTGCAGATCCCATAATTCACTCAGGCATTTAGATACAAGGGCGCGCTTGCGCCCTTTTTTGATGCTGGGTGGTCGCCGGCCTCCTGAGTGCGCAGCCTACCCGTAGGGTACCTTGCCAGAACAAAGAGATTGCTTCGCCCCTACAGGGCTCGCAATGACAGGAGTGGCGGGGTTTGCTCTCGCTGGTCTCTGACCAAGCGAGTGGGTTTGACCGTAGGTCTCCGAGTGCAAAGCCTACCCGAAGGGTACCGAGCGAGTGGTTTTGACCGTAGGTCTCCGAGTGCAAAGCCTACCCGAAGGGTACCGAGCGAGTGATTTTGACCGTAGGTCTCTGCATTTCAAACATTATTGAGACCTAACGGTCAAATGCCTTACATGGACAGGAGAGTGCGCAGCCTACCCGTAGGGTACCATGCAAGAACAGAGATTTTTTGATTCTCACAAATTGCGAGAATTAATCGCCTGTTTGAAGCAGAGGGCGAGTATAATTACCCCCCGAGAGGTTGGTGAGTATGCAGACTTTTGAAATCCTGGGTCAGGAGAAAGTGCTCTCGGCACACGCTTTTGACGTGCTCAAAGTGCACTTGCGCTTGCCTGATGGCCGCGAGCATGCCTATGATTTGGTAGCGCATCCCGATGCCGTCACCTTGCTGCCGATCACCAAGGCTGGCGAGATGATTTTAGTCTCCCAATACCGGATTGGTGCACAAGGCGAGCTCTTGGAGCTGCCTGCTGGGGTGATGGACACCGGCGAAACCCCAATAGAAAGTGCCCGCCGTGAATTGCGCGAGGAGACTGGTTTGGATAGCGACATGCTCGTCCCGCTGGGCGGCTTTTATATGGTTCCGGGCTATTCCAGTGAGTATATGTCTGCCTTCTTAGCCCTAGAGCTACACCCAGCCCCGCTGGCACAAGATGAGGATGAATTTCTGGAGATTAACCGGCTGCCGCTTGGTGAAGTTTACCGTATGCTTTGCTCTGGGCAATTGCAGGATGGTAAAACCATCGCAACCTTGATGTTAGCCTTGCCCGAGCTGCTGCAACGCTTCCCTGACTTGAAAGATACACTCATTTTAGGGTTTAGCGGCACTACAGATCGAGCTATTGAGTAGAAAGAATGATTACAACTGGGAGTACGCAAAAAAAATAAGAGTAAAATAGTAGTAATATTGTGCCTAGAAAAGAGAAATTAAGATACAATAGAAGTTAGTTAAATAACGCACAATCTGTGCGGTAATTTTTGGCAGAACACGTATTTATTAAAATTAAGGAGCATTGTAATGAAAAAAGAAATGGTCATGACTGACGCCAATGAGGCAACCGCCCATGTTGCCTATCGGCTTAATGAAGTAATCGCGATATACCCCATCACGCCCTCCTCTCCGATGGGAGAGTTTGCCGATCAGTGGAGCGCAGAACGCATTCCCAACCTATGGGGCACAGTACCCACCGTGATGGAAATGCAATCCGAAGGCGGCGCAGCCGGCGCAATTCACGGTTCGCTGCAAGCGGGCGCACTATCCACCACCTTTACGGCTTCGCAGGGCTTGCTGTTGATGATCCCGAATATGTATAAAATCGCTGGCGAGCTGACCCCAACTGTATTTCATGTTTCGGCGCGTTCGCTTTCAGCCCAAGCCCTCTCGATTTTTGGTGACCATCAAGATGTGATGGCGTGCCGTGCGACCGGTTTCGCTATGCTTGCTAGCTGCTCCGTGCAAGAGGCGCAGGATAGCGCTGTGATTGCTACCGCGGCTACGCTGCGCTCGAGAGTGCCCTTCTTGCACTTCTTCGATGGCTTCCGCACGTCCCACGAGATCAACAAAATTGAACGGATCAGCGATGAAGTCCTGCGCGCCATGATTGACGACCAACTGGTCTTTGAACACCGCAAGCGTGCCTTAAACCCAGAAGCCCCTGTACTCCGTGGAACTTCGCAAAACCCGGATGTGTACTTCCAGGGTCGTGAAACGGTGAACCCCTTCTATGAGAAAACAGTTGGCATTGTCGAAGAGGAAATGCGCAAGTTCGGTGAACTCACTGGCCGCAACTATCACATCATGGAATACGACGGTGCACCGGATGCAGACCGTGTGATTGTGGTGATGGCATCTGGTGCTGAAACCGCGCGGGAAGTTGCCGAAGTCCTGACCAAACGTGGCGAAAAAGTTGGCGTTGTAACCGTCCGCCTTTACCGTCCATTCTCCACCAAGCACTTGATGGCTGTGCTGCCGCCCACAGTGAAGAAAATTGCTGTTTTAGACCGCACAAAAGAAAATGGCGCAATGGGCGAGCCGCTGTATAAAGACGTGGTCAACGCTGTGAAAATGGCTATGGCGGAAGGCTCAGTACCCTTCACGAGCATGCCCATCATCACAGGCGGGCGCTACGGTCTTTCCTCCAAAGAATTCACCCCATCTATGGCAAAAGCAGTCTTTGATGAGCTCAAAAAAGAGCAGCCAAAGACCGAATTTACCATTGGCATCATCGATGACCTCACCAACTTGAGTTTGGAATGGGACCCCACCTTTGAAGTTCTGGATAAAGACGTGGTGCAAGCGATGTTCTTTGGGCTTGGTTCTGATGGTACTGTGGGCGCTAATAAGAACTCTATCAAGATAATCGGAGACGAAACCGACAATTATGCTCAGGGTTACTTTGAATATGACTCCAAGAAATCAGGCGCTGTAACCGTTTCGCACTTACGCTTTGGGCCCAAACCCATTCATGCACCTTACTTAATCCACGAAGGCGAAGCTAATTTTATTGGCTGCCACCAAATGAGTTTTATCGATCGCTTCGATATGCTCAAGTATGCCCGCAAGGGAGCAACCTTCTTGCTCAATACTATTTACGGACCGGAAGAGGTCTGGGATACATTGCCGGTGGAAATGCAGCGGGATCTGATCAACAAGCAGATTAACTTCTATGTGATCGATGCGTACGAAGTTGCCGATAAAGCCGGCATGGGCAATCGCATCAACACGATTATGCAGACTTGTTTCTTCGCTATCAGCGGCATTTTGCCCCGCGAGGAAGCCATCGCGCAAATCAAGCATTCCATTGAAAAAACCTACGGCAAACGCGGCGAAGCGGTAGTGCGGAAGAACTTCGAGGCGGTAGATAATGCCTTAGCGAACCTGCACAAAGTCACCGTACCAGATAAGGTCACCAGCACCAAGCAACGGCGCAGCCCAGTCCCCGCAGAAGCCCCCGAGTTTGTGCGTGAAGTCTTAGGCGCGATGATCGACCGGCGTGGCGATGAGCTCCCTGTGAGCAAGTTGCCTAATGACGGCACTTACCCAACGGGCACGACCAAGTGGGAGAAGCGCAACATTGCCTTGGAGATCCCCAACTGGACCCCCGAATTGTGCATTCAGTGTGGACGCTGTTCCTTTGTCTGCCCGCATGCCGCTATTCGAGTGAAGTTGTACAAGAATGAGCTGCTCGAAAACGCCCCTGAAGAATTTAAGTCGACAGCTTCGAAAAGCCGCCCTTGGATGGAAGGCTATTCTTGGACGGTGCAAGTAGCCCCAGAAGACTGCACGGGCTGCGGCATGTGTGCTCAGAACTGCCCTGGGAAGGACAAAACCGACCCCAGCCGCAAGGCGTTAATGATGGTTCCTCAGCCGCCCATTCGCGAGCGTGAAATGAAGAATTGGGATTTCTTCCTGACGCTTCCATTCATCGACCGGGCAGCGATTCCGTTACATCTGGTCAAGAACTCCCAATTGCTCGAACCGCTGTTTGAGTTTTCGGGCGCCTGCGCTGGCTGTGGTGAAACACCCTATATCAAATTAGCTACGCAACTATTTGGCGACCGCATGGTGATCGCCAATGCCACGGGCTGCTCGTCAATTTATGGCGGCAACCTGCCCACCACACCCTATACCAAGAATCAAGATGGGCGTGGACCAGCTTGGAACAACTCATTATTCGAGGATAATGCTGAGTTTGGCTTGGGCATGCGCTTGGCTATTGATAAGATGAAAGACGAAGCTATTGCGCTTGTAGAAAAACATAAAGCGGAGATCGGCGAGGAATTGGCTGAGGCTTTACTCACCGCCCCCCAGAAGAACGAAGGAGAAATCCAAGAGCAGCGTAAGCGCGTTGCCCAGTTGAAGGAGGTCTTGAAAGGAAAGGACTCCCCGGAACTGGTCAACTTACTTTCTTTGGCGGATTACCTAGTACGCAAGAGTGTGTGGATTTTTGGCGGTGATGGTTGGGCGTACGATATTGGTTATGGCGGCTTGGATCATGTCTTAGCTTCTGGCTTAGACGTGAACGTACTGGTGCTCGATACCGAAGTCTACTCCAATACCGGTGGTCAATCTTCCAAAGCCACGCCGCGTGCTGCAGTTGCTAAATTTGCCAGCAACGGGCGTGCCAGTGCCAAAAAAGATCTGGGTATGATTGCGATGACCTATCGAAACATCTATGTAGCACAGGTGGCGATGGGCGGTAGTGATCGGCAGACCTTGCAAGCTTTTGTGGAAGCTGATTCCTACGAAGGACCATCGTTGATCATTGCCTACAGCCACTGTATCAACCATGGAATTGATATGTCCCAGGGATTAGTTCAGCAGAAACTGGCAGTCGAGGCTGGAGTTTGGCCAATTTACCGCTATGATCCCCGCCTGATTGAAGCAGGTAAGAACCCGCTCCAGCTGGATTCTAAGGCGCCCTCAATCAAGGTCTCCGAGTATGCTTATAATGAAACCCGTTATCGCATGTTACTGCAGATGGACGAGGAGCGCGCGGAAGAGCTGATGCGTAAAGCACAAGAAGATGCTGACCGCCGTTGGGCAATTTACTCTCAGATGGCTGCGATGGATTACTCGCTCGGTAAGAGTGGAGAAACAAGCACCGCTGAAAAATAGTCGATTTGACTTTTGGCTTAGTCTTTATGCAGGTGCATGAGCTGCTTCAAGAAATTAAGCCCTAACTAAGGTAGAATAACGATGGCGTGAATATAACGCCATCGTTATTCTTTTTACTTCTAATGGGTATAATTCATTGCAGGAGGAAAAATGGCTGATTTAAGAACCACATATTTGGGATTGAACCTTAAAAACCCCCTCGTTGCCGGTGCTTCTCCCTTTGCCAACCATTTGGATTTGGTAAAACAATTAGAGGATAACGGCGTTAGCGCTATTGTGATGAATTCCCTTTTTGAAGAAGAAATCACTCATGAAAGCTTACGCTTAGATTATTTCCTCAATAAGGGCACTGAAAGCCAGCCAGAAGCGCAAACCTACCTGGTGGAACCGCCTGAAATTCTTAGCGTTGCCGATCGCTATATTGCTCGGTTGCAACGCATTAAAGAGGCTGTTGAAATCCCGGTGATTGCGAGCCTCAATGGAACCAGCATGGGAGGATGGATTAAATTAGCCCAACAACTTCAGGCAGCCGGCGCGGATGCGTTGGAATTGAACATTTATTCCATGGTTATTGACCCACAAATAACCTGTGATCAGGTCGAAAAGAGCTATATTAATCTCATTGAGGAAGTTTGCAAGAGTATCAACCTTCCCGTGACGGTGAAACTTTCCCCTTATTTAACCACACTACCGCATTTTCTAGCGCGGGCTTATAGAGCCGGAGCAGAAGGCTTCGTCTTGTTTAATCGCTTTATGCAGCCAGATTTTGACATCCAGTCGCTGGATATCATTCGCAAGGCACCGCTTAGCAGTAGCGCCGATCTCTCCTTGCCAGCGCGTTGGATCGCAATTGCCTCTGCACAGCTCAAGGCAGACTTTGCCCTAAGCGGTGGCGTGCACACCGCCGAGGATATGGTGCGAGGCGTAATGGCTGGAGCAAATGTAACTTATGTTGTCTCGGGATTCTTGCAACACGGCATTGGCGCTGCCGCCACCATGCTGCGGAACTTTAATGACTGGATGGACCGGAATGGATATGATTCCGTTAAACAGATGCGTGGGGTATTGCGCTACGACAAGGTGCCAAACCCCACCGCTTACGAACGCGCCAACTACATTAGCTCACTCAAGTCCTTTGACGAAAAGGTTCTTTAGCCAGCACACAGCTGATGTTTCCGAGGAGTGGGGATGAGTGTCGTTGATGAAGTTAAAGCGCAATTAGATATCGTCGATATCGTTTCTCAGACGGTCAAATTGCGCCGAACTGGCAAAAACTACATCGGATTTTGTCCATTTCACTCCAATACGCGCACGCCTGCTTTCGTCGTCTTCCCAGATAGCCAAACTTGGCGCTGTTTTGGAGCTTGCAATGAAGGCGGGGATATATTTCGATTTGTGATGAAGCGTGAAGGCTGGGATTTTGCCGAAACCTTGCGTTACTTAGCGGATAAAGCTGGTGTGCAACTAAGCCCGCGTACGCAAGAATCCTCCGCCGACGAGAGCCACAAAGAAGCTTTGCGGCAGGTACTGGAGGAAGCGGTTCAGTTTTTCCGCCGGCAAATGTTGGAAACGGATGAAGGCAGGCAAGCCCTGGATTATTTGCATCAACGCGGCTTGAGCGATGAAACGATTAAAATTTGGGGTCTTGGATATGCTCCTTCATCTTGGAATGCGCTGGGCAGCGCCCTGCAACGCAAAGGATATAACCAAAGCTTGTTAGAATCCGCTGGGCTGATAACCCTGCGGGAAGATGGCACCAGTTACGACCGCTTCCGCCAGAGGTTGATGTTCCCGATCCGGGATACTTATGGGAAGATGGCGGGGTTTGGCGGCAGGATCCTTTTCAGTGAGGATCAAACCGCAGCTAAATACATCAACTCCCCCCGCACGGATCTTTTTGATAAGGGCGGCTTGCTCTATGGTTTGGATATGGCTCGCCGAGAGATCCGCAAAAGTGAGCAAGCAGTGATTGTGGAAGGCTATATGGACGTGATCGGTCTGCATCAGGCTGGCTTTCATAATGCTGTCTCCCCAATGGGTACGGCGCTGACTGAGGATCAATTTACTTTACTTAAAAAGTTCTCGCGCAACATCGTCTTAGCGCTGGACCCAGACGCTGCAGGTGAAAAGGCTACCTTGCGTGGTTTGGAAACCGCGCGCCAAACGCTGGATCAAGAAGCAGAACTGCGCTTCGATGCCCGCGGCTTGCTCCATGTAGAATCGCGCCTAAGGGCAGACATCCGCGTAACTACACTGCCTGAAGGCAAGGATCCTGATGAGATTGTGCTTGCGGACCCGAAAGCCTGGGAGCAGATTATCGCCAAGGCTAAACCTGTTGTGGTACATGTGATGGAGACTTTAGCTGCTTCTCAGAACCTGGAGGATGCCAAAGTCAAGCGGGAAATTGCCGCCCAGGTGCTGCCTTTGATTGAAGATGTAGCTGATCCAGTTGAACGGGAAGCCTATTGCGAGCAGTTAGCAAGGCTACTGCATGTGGATGTGCGCGCGCTATTAGCTTCCACTCCACAGAAACGCCAACCGCGGCGCTCACGGGGGGCGCAAAGGGAATCAATGCTGAGCCCTGAAGCGAGTCCACTGGCGGATAGTGCTTCTCGCAACCGCATCCTGGAGAAGGAAGCTTTACAAGCCCTCCTTCGGGATCCGGAATCCCTTTACCGCCTGAACCGTTCGCTGGGGCTGCTTGGGCTGGAATCTTTTGACGAAGCTGATTTTATGGAGAGCGACTTCCGCCAAGGGTTTAAACTGGTTAAGGCTAGCTTAGAACAAGATTTAATGTCCCCAAAGGAATATTTAGAAGAAAATCTACCTGAAGGTTTAGAGGAAAAAGATGAGCCACCCACAATGAGCAAAATCTTGCCGCCTTCAGAGGAAAAACGCTTAGCTGAGCAAGTGCGCACCGTAGTACGTATCCGCCGCAATGTTGTGCAGGATCGCATTCAAGAAATCCAGTTCCTACAATCGGAATTGGAAGAAAAAACCTTTAGCGAGGAAGAAGCCCAGATTTTGCTGCTCGAGTTGCTCAATCGACGCCGCATTTTGGACTTGGCATTTCAATCTCCATTAGCCGGCGGCTCGAATTTATCCTACAAGCACAGCCGGTGAACCTAATAAAAAAGGAATCATAGAAAATGGAAAATCATTCCTTAGATTCAGATGAAGAGGAAAACAATCCTCAATTTGACGATGAAGAAATTGTTTATGATGAAGAAGACATCAAGGAGTACTACCTGCCAGTTTTAGAGAATGCCTCTTTGGTAGGGGAACCCATTCAGCTTTATCTTCAGGAAATTAATCGTGATAAGTTATTAGACGATAAAGGCGAGTTCCAACTTGCTATCTGCGTACAGGCTGAAAAGCGCTTAAAGACATACCTGACCCCAGAAAAGCTTTTAGATTTGCAAGCCGTGTACAAAGACATGAAATCGACTTGGTCACAGGTGGAGCTGGATGCCGAGCATGTGCACAAAGCGCCACCAAGGCTTCGTGCAGTGCTGGAAGAAGCTCGAGCGTTGCATCAAGACTGCCTGCAAAGCAAGGATTCGTACGTCTATACTTACTTGCGCGATGAGCGTTGGGGGCAGGATCACGAATGGGAGATTTTAGCCCGCGATCTTTGCCGGATTTACTTAGATGCCTATTTGCTGCCGCCGAATTTTTTACAAGCCTTACTGAGCCATGTCAGCCAGCAGGAACACTTACCGGACTGGAAAATGCTGACAGCAGCACTTCCAAGCGACGAAGAAAATCGCCAGTGTGTGGAACAATTACACGAAAATGCTAAGGCGGCTGGTCGTCAGTTGGTGGAATATAACCTGCGCTTGGTGGTGAGCGTCGCCAAACGCTATACTGGCAGGGGCATCAACATCATGGATCTCATTCAAGAAGGGAATATCGGCTTGCTGCGCGCTGTGCAGAAATACGATCCAACCCGCGGTTTCCGTTTTAGCACCTATGCCACATGGTGGATCCGTCAATCTGTCAGCCGCTACATCTTGGAAAACGCGCGTACGATACGCATCCCTGTGCATATGGTCGAATCCATCAGTAAACTGATGAAGGTGCAGCGCGAATTAGTGCAGGAATTTGGCCGCGAGCCAACTTTTGCCGAAATTGCTGTCAATTCCGGCTTTCTCGATGAAAAAGATCAGAAGGCGATTAAAAGAGCGGACTATAACCGAGAAGAATTAGATCCAGCATGTTTGCGCCGCTGGGATGAGGCGACCCAAAAGGTCGAGGAAATCCTAAAAATCAGCGAGGAGCCTATCTCCTTGGAGAGCCCTATAGGCGATGAAGACAACAGCACCTTAGCGGATTATGTCGAGGATGCTGAGGCTTCCGAACCGATTGAAGAAGTCATCCTGGAAGATCTACGTGAAAGTGTGCGGCGCTCGTTGGGCACTTTGGCTGACCGTGAGCGCGAAGTTTTAGAGATGCGCTTTGGTTTGACCGATGGGATTAACCATTCTTTGGAGGAGATCAGTGAACGCTTCGGCTTGACGCGCGAACGCATCCGCCAAATCGAGAGCACAGCTTTACGCAAGCTGCGTAACCCCAAGTATAAAAGTTCCTTGCGAGATTATTATTAAAAAGCAAAGCCTGAACAATTCAGGCTTTGCTTCAATGCAAGTTTTGTTTTTCTTATCTTTGCTTTCCTTGTCCGCGATTTCCTCTGCTGGAAGTCAGATGGCTATACTCTTCGATAGTCATAAGGCGTGGTATATAGTCAGTTCCAGTTTGGTTTTCTATGGCACGCGAAAAGGCACTGAGGTGGTGGACGGATCCGTTTTTAAGGTTGCTATAGACCCGTTCCAAATCAGCTTTATCTGTCTCTGCGAGAGCCTCTTCTAAATCTATGATGTCCATTTCTTCAATGGTTGCACCTACAACATAGGCATCCGCCAAAGAGACTGAACCTTGGGCAATCAGATCTGTATACAACTTTTGAACTTCTGGATCTTCAAACACACCAATCTGACTATCATCGACAGGGTCGGTAATATTATAGGCACTGAGCAGTTTAGCGATACTTGCAGTGTGTCGACTTTCACTTTGAGAAATGTTCAGGAAAATGGGCATATTCCAAAGATCGTAAAGAGTTACATAGACATCATGCGCTAATTTTTCTTCCACGCGCATGGCAAGCAGGGTTGCCTCTTCCTCTGGGCTGAGCGGTAGGGTTGTATTCGTTGTGGTGATAGCTTCAGAGGGAGCAGATGCCTGAACTAAGCTAACAGGTACACTCACGGTAAATACCAGCAAGATTGCAAGTAAGCTGAGCATTAAGATTTTTACGTAAGTTTTCATGGTTATCTCCTATTCGTTATAATGTTAGTTATATCGACTAACTATGCATATCATAGCCAAACCTGTTGAAGATTTTGCGATTAACTTATGAAGAGTTGGTGAAGATTTACAAGAGAACATTTAGCTAAGGAGGTTCAGCATGCGCACCATAGGCTCGAACGAACAATGGATTCTTGAAAAAGCCGCTGCCGAGGCTGGCATCCCGACCTTGCTATTGATGGAGTCAGCAGCCCACGCCATTACCACGCGGGCTTTGCAGCTTGTAGCCGAACACGGCTTTAGAAAAGTGATGGTATTGTGCGGGGCGGGGAACAATGGCGGAGATGGCTTTGCTGCGGCGCGGCTGCTCTTCGGTCACGTGCAGCTTCTGCAAGTTTTCGAAGCCGAAGGGGCATCAAATAACGCTGGTGATTCACGCCTTAACCGCCAAATCTGCCTAAATTTGGGCATCACCCCCCAGCCATTTTCTGAATTTGAGCCTTCAGACGGTTTGATCATTGATGCTGTCTATGGCAGCGGTTTTAAGGCAGACCGTCCTTTGAGCCCAGAGTTTGAGCACTTAGCTCGCAAGGTGAATCAAGCACGCCAGGAACATGGCGCGGTCGTGCTGGCGGTGGATTTACCCTCTGGCGTGCAGGCTGATCACGGCCAGGTTGCGCCAACGGTCATCCAAGCTGATGAAACCCTAAGCTTTCTTTACATAAAAACGGGGTTAGTAAGCTACCCCGGGCGCAAAGCTGCTGGCTTTGTACGCGTGCATGATCTCAACCTACCAGAGAAATTTTTAGAGCAAGTCTGGCAGCAGCAAAATCTACACACACCTTCTGCGCTGACAGCTGAAGAGCTGCGCGCATGGCGTCCGCAGCGCCCAATGGATGCGCATAAAGGTACTTTCGGGCGCTTAGCTATCTTGGCAGGTAGCCCAGGCTTGGCAGGCGCAGCGATTCTGAGCGGGCGTGCAGCCGAGATGAGCGGTGCAGGTTACGTCTCCCTCACGGTGCCAGCCGAGATCTACGCAGCAGTACTCGAGGCAGCGCCTTCATTACTGAGCGCACCCCTCCCAGAGGAGCCGTTAGAGCAGGAGGCAATAGGAGCAGCACAATTAGATTTCTGGAAGCAACGCTTCGAAGGTTGCGATGCAGCCTTAGTCGGTCCGGGCATGGGCAAGAGTACACCGAAGCGCCCGGACCTGCTCAGCTTAGTTTTAGCAGCGATTGCAGAAGCTCCACGCTTGGTGCTAGACGCCGACGCGTTAAATTTGCTTGCTGAACCTGAAACGCTAGAAGCCGGTCGGGCTGCGCTGAGAGCGCGCACGCAAAGCGGGTTAGAACCTACCATCCTCACCCCGCACCCGGGTGAATTTCGCCGGCTTTGCCCAGAAATGGCTGCGATGGTCGAACACGATCGCATTGCCTGCGCTGAAGCCTTGGCTGGGTTAACTGCAAGCGTGGTGGTCCTCAAAGGTGCCGGCACGGTAATCGCTTTCCCACCGGAGCAGGGCAAGCAAGAAGTGTGGATTAACACCTCGGGCAATGCCGGTATGGCAAAAGCAGGCTCTGGTGATGTGCTGAGCGGGCTACTTGGTTCTCTCTTGGCGCAGCGCCTGCCCTTGCGGGAGGCGGTTTGCGCAGCAGTATATTTGCACGGCTTAGCCGCTGACCTGCAAGCCCAGCTGCTTTCGGAGCGTGCCCTCACCCCAGAGGATATCATTTTGAGCTTACCCAGCGCATTCCGGCAGGTGGGTTGGGACAAATAGTGTCAAGGCTAAATAGAAATGTCCTAGCGCGGGCAATTTAGAAATGTCCTAATGAGTGGATAAAGTCCTCAGTATGGTTTTTTCTCACAACTAATTTTCTTATTTCTTCTTGTCTATAATGATTCACAGTACCCTAACCCTGACCCTTCCCCAGCGGCAAGCTGTTTTTTGTGCCTCGATCGAGCCGCTGGGGAAGGGAAAATAGTTTGAAAGAGGGCGCAGCCCTCTTTCAAGCATCAACTCCCCGTCCCAGCGATAGTTAATGAGGATAATCTTATAAATATTAGTTTGCTGGGAAGGGGAGTAAGAGGGGAAAGGCTCTATTTCGCTGTTTGTCATGATTTTATTGTTCCTTTGGAAAACTCGGAATAATGAGCGACGATTTCATAGCTCCGAATCTTGATTAGGACATTTCTAATTTGCTACATTAGGACATTATTATATTGCTCTTCCAGGTTGGGATAAATAGCCCGCTTACTATAGTT
Source organism: Candidatus Mesolinea sp. (assembly GCA_034430095.1). Classification (GTDB taxonomy): domain Bacteria; phylum Chloroflexota; class Anaerolineae; order Anaerolineales; family Anaerolineaceae; genus Mesolinea. The sequence goes on along the minus strand of DAOUFK010000019.1, from coordinate 196,403 downwards.
TTGCTTTACAATTGGCAGGATGCCAGTACAAATTCTGACCGACCCCGTATTAATCCAGCCTTACCTGAGTGACGAGTCCAAAGTCACCGGACAGGCGGAGAGCATTTCTTTCACAGAATGTGAAGCAGAAATCCACGAGGTTTTGCTCGCAGTTCGCCAAGCTCATCAAACGCTCACCGTGCAAGGCGCGCGCACGGGCATTACGGGTGGTGCCGTGCCTACAGGTGGGCATATCCTCAACCTCAGCAAACTCAATCGTATTACTGGAATGACATGGGATGCCGAGCGGAACTGCTTCTTGCTTTCGGTTCAGCCTGGCGTGCAGCTCAATCAGCTCAACAAAGCTATCGCCGAAAAATCTTTTGATACAACAGGTTGGAGTGCACAAGCACAATCTGCTTTGCGGCGCTTTCAGCAAAGCGGTGTTTGGTTCCTGCCGGCAGATATCACCGAGACAACCGCTTCGATTGGGGGGATGGTTTCAACCAACGCTTCAGGGGCAAAGTCCTACCGTTATGGCTCTATGCGCCGGCATGTGCTTGGATTGCGCCTGCTGCTTGCCAACGGCAAGAGCCTTAGCTTGCACCGCGGTGAGCAATTTGCCCAAGGTCGGCAGTTTTCTTTGCGATTGGATGATGGCAGCCAGATCGCTGGGCAGCTGCCAGCTTACCAGATGCCGCAGGTCAAGAATGCCTCTGGGTATTATGTGCATGAAAACATGGATCTTCTCGATCTTTTCATCGGCTCGGAAGGGACATTAGGCATTGTAACCGAGGTTACTTTAGCCTTAGCTCCGCAGCCAGGCTTCACTTGGGGAATGATGGCATTCTTCACAAGGGAGCAGAATGCCTTGGCTTATGTACACGCCCTAAGAGCCCTTCCGCAAGCTGAGCAGCCATCCGCCATCGAATTTTTTGATCAAGCCTGCTTAGCACTAATCCGCAGCGAGCAAGAGCAGCTGCACGCCCATCAGAATATCCCTGCACTTAGTCCAGCGGCTCAGTGCGCGATCTACACAGAGTTTACCGCTGAGAGCTTACCCGAGCGCGATGAGATGATCAATCGGGTTGCTGACCTGCTCAACGCTGCAGGCGGTGATGAACAAGCTACCTGGTTAGCGCTTTCTCGCCAAGATTTGGAAAAGCTAGTTTCTTTTCGCCATGCCATTCCAGAAAGCATTAACCGCATCATTGCTGAGCGCAAGCGGCAACATCCCAACCTGACCAAGTTGGGCAGTGATATGGCTGTACCGGATGATAAACTCGACTGGGTGATGAAGCTGTATGAAGATACGCTCACGCAAACTGGCTTAGAAGCACTGAAGTTTGGGCATATTGGCGATAATCACCTCCACGTGAACATCCTCCCTCGCAATGAAGCCGAATATACGCAAGGTAAACAGCTCTTTGAGCAATGGGCACGGGAAGTCGTCGCTGCTGGGGGGACAGTTTCGGCGGAGCATGGGATTGGTAAACTCAAGCATGCTCTGCTTGCTGAGCTCTATGGCACACAGGCTCTAAACGAAATGCGCGCGCTCAAGCGCTGCTTTGACCCCCAAGGGCTGCTCAACCCTGGGAATATGTTCCCATTGGAGGCTTGAAAGCGGTATGGAGATTGTCGTTTGCGTTAAGCAAGTGCCCGCTACCACGCGTGTTCAGCTGGACCCGCGCACCCGTACGATCATACGCGAAGGCGTGGAGCTGATGCTCAATCCTTTTGATGCCTACGCCTTGGAAGAAGCCTTACGTTTACGCGAGGCGCATGGCGGCAGGGTGAGCGTGCTCACAATGGGCATCCCCGGTGCCGCGGTGATATTGCGGGAAGCACTCGCTATGGGGGCAGACCAAGCCATCTTATTGACCGACCGTCGCTTTGCTGGTGCGGATACACTTGCGACGGCGACTACCTTAGCCGCTGCAATCCGGAAGTTAGGCACAGTAGACCTAATCTTATGCGGCAGACAGGCAATTGATGGCGATACTGCTCAGGTTGGCCCCGAATTAGCCGAGAAGTTGGGTATTCCGCATACCACCGCAATCTCTAAAATCGAACAGGTTAGTGCAGAGAGCCTGATTTGCCAAAAAATGGTCGATGAAGGTTATGCGCGCCTGAGGGTCCAATTGCCCGCATTGCTTACCGTAGTCAAGGAGATTAACACCCCACGCTTTCCAACGCTAGCAGGTTTCCACCGGGCACAGAAATCCGATATTCTCATCTGGAAAGTAGAGGATCTGGATGTTAACCCTGGGCGCATTGGGTTGGAAGGTTCGCCCACGCAAGTCATTTCCACTTTTGTGCCAGAGCAGCACAAAACAAGTATTGTGGTGGAAGGTACGCTGTCAGAAATTGCGAGTCAGATCTTGGCAAGCTTGCAGCAACAAGCTGGGAGGGAGCAGCATGGCTGAGATCCGTGTACTGCCGGAAAAATGCGTCGGCTGCCGTAAGTGCCTGCCAGCCTGCCCTTATGGCGCAATTAGCATGCAGGGGCGCATGGCGGTCATCTCGGAGGCATGTGTTTTTTGCGGTGCATGCGTGCCGGCTTGCCGCTATGAGGCAATTGAACTCCGCTTACCGCAAACGGTCCAGCCAAACCCTCAGGCACGGGGAATTTGGGTTTTTGCCGAGTTTTTCGCGGGGCAGTTCAAACCGGTGACGTTTGAACTCTTGGGTGAAGCGCGCCGCCTCGCTGCAAGCAGCAGTGAGCCTGTATGCGCAATTGTGCTTGGGGAGCAAGCTGCCCATAGCTATAGCCAGCTTTGGGCTTATGGGGCAGATGAAGTGTTGGCGGTGCCAACCGCGAAGCTTGACCAGCGCGATGAGCTGCTATATCCACTTGCCTTGGCTCAATTGGTGCAAGCTTACCAACCTTCCATTTTTTTGATTGGCGGAACAGGTTTTGGGCGTTCGATTGCCCCACGGATTGCCTCACGTTTGGAGACGGGCTTAACTGCTGATTGTACCCGTCTGGAGATACACGCACAGAGCGGCTTGCTACACCAAACACGGCCGGCTTTTGGCGGTAACCTGATGGCAACCATCCTTTGCCGCAATCGACGCCCGCAGATGGCAACTGTACGCCCCCATGTGATGCAGCCACTTGCCCCCGATATTAACCGGCGAGGCAGCCTAACCTATACTGAAGTGCGCCTGCCCGAAAACCACCTCATCCAGCAGTTAGAGTTAAGACTCACCACAAGCGAGTCCTTGAACTTGGAATCGGCGGAAATCGTGATTGGGATAGGCAGAGGCATCGGCAGCCCGCGTTCCTTGCCTCTCTTCCAGGACCTAGCAAAAGCCCTAGGTGCGGGTTTAGCAGCCTCCCGTGCGGTGGTAGATCTTGGCTGGCTGCCTTATGCGCATCAAGTCGGGCAAACTGGGATCACAATTGCGCCGAAAGTGTACTTAGCTTTTGGCATATCTGGAGCAGTGCAGCACTTAGCTGGCTTAGCCGAAGGGACTTACATCATTGCGGTGAATAAAGATCCGCACGCCCCAATCTTCCAAGTTGCAGATGAACGCGTGGTAGCAGATTGCGTCCCCTTGGCGGAAGCTCTGCTGTCGATGGCGAAACCTAAGCCAAAACCTGAAAGAACAGTTTAAACAAAACAGCCGTCCAAACCGGGGCGGCTGTGAATGTTTAAAAACGAAGGCTAATCTTCGGATTTCAATTCTTTTTGGCGTGCCTCGATAATCGCTTGGGTTAAGTGAGTTGGCACCAAGTCATAATGGTCGAACTCCATGGTAAAGTAACCTCGTCCCCCCGTCATCGAACGCAGGGTGGTAGTGTAGCGCAGCATTTCTGCCAGGGGTACCATTGCAGTAACTACTGAGCGACCTTTTTCGGTTGCCATGCCTTGCACGCGAGCACGGCGGGTATTCAGGTCACCGAGTACATCACCCATGTTAGCTTCTGGCACAGTGATAGTCACCTTCATGATGGGCTCGTAAAGCACGGGGTTGGCATCCTTGAAAGCTAACTTAAAGGCTTCACGCCCAGCAATTTCAAAGGCGATCGGTTTGGAATCAACGGGATGCTCTTTACCATCAAAGACCGAGACGCCAACATTATGCACTGGGTAACCTGCAATCACGCCTTCTTTCATCACCGAGCGGATACCTTTCTCGATCGGCGCCATATAGCTGTTGGAGATTGCACCGCCAAAAACGTCATTGCTAAAGGTGAAATCTTCATCTTGGATGGGGAATACGCGTAGGTGAACCTCGCCAAACTGACCGGCACCTCCGGTTTGCTTCTTGTGGCGGTACATAGCGCTGGCTTCTTTGGTAATATGCTCTTCGTAGGGCACTTTCGGTTCCAGTAAGTTCATTGAAAGCTGGAATTTGGTCTCTGCCCGCCGAACAGCCACGTCGATGTGTTGATCGCCCATACCAAAGAGCAGCGTTTGCTTGGTGGCGGGTTCCATTTCCCATGAAAGGGTTAAATCTTCTTCGCACAGGCGCGTCAGGGTGCTGCTCATCTTAGCTGCATCCGATTGCGTCTTCGGGGCAACTGCCACGCGATAGAGCGGGTTAGGGTAGCTTGGCTTGGGCAAGATAAGGTTTTGTTCACGCGTAGTGAGGGTATCTCCCGTTGTGGTAACAGCCAACTTTGCCACCGTGCCAATATCGCCGCTGTGAATGGCGGGTATAGGTAAGTTTTCCTTACCAAAGGGCACCTGGACGCTTGCTATGCGTTCCTCTTCACCTTTATTTGCGTTCCAAACGCGAGAATCGGAAACCATCACGCCGGAATAAACACGGAAGAACGTCTGACGCCCAACGAAGGGGTCTGCAGTGGTCTTCCAAACGTAGGCAGCTAACGGTCCCGTATCGGAAGGTTCTAACTTCACCTCGCCTTGAGGGGATTGCGCCACAGCAGCCGGTCGATCGAGCGGGGAGGGTGCTAAGGCAATCAAGGCATCCAGCAATGGCCCAATGCCGATCATGTGGGCACCGGCTGCCACAAGCACTGGAATGACATTGCTAGTTCCAATGGCTTTACGCATTCCTTGCAAGATTTCTTCGTCCGAAAGCCCACCATTCTCAAAGTATCGCTCGAGCAAGGCATCTTCACCCTCGGCTGCAGCCTCAACTAATTTAAGGCGCGCTTCATCTGCTTGGGCTTTATACTCTTCTGGGATATCCACAACCGTTTTACCATCGCCTTTATAGGCTTTCATGATCACTAAGTCAATTACACCTTGAAAGTTAGCTTTTTCTCCCCAGGGGAGCTGCATCGGAATGAGGCGGTAGTCTGTGCCTTCCTCAACGGATGCGATCGCTTTTTGAAAATTGGCATTATCGCGGTCCATTTTATTTACAACCATGATCATCGGTAGGTTGAACTGGGCAGCGTACTGCATCGCCATCTCTGTGCCGACTTCCAAGCCGGCAACGGAATCTATCAGCACCACGGCACAATCTGCCACGCGCATTGCAGAGATCACCTCACCGATAAAATCCATATAGCCAGGCGTATCCAGCAAGTTTAGCTTGAGATCTTTGTAGAGAACTGGAATGACCGAGGTATATAAGGAGATCCCACGGCGGTGCTCTTCTTCGTCAAAGTCGGAAACTGTGGTACCATCTTCGATTTTACCGAGGCGGGTAGTTGCACCGGTATAGTAGAGGAGGGCTTCGGTGAGCATCGTCTTGCCGGAACTGCTGTGGGACGCAAGCACAATGTTGCGTACTGAGGCTGTAGAAAATTCTTTCATGAGTGTTGACCTTTCCTATAATTTTTCATAATATCACGGCGCTTTGTGCGTCGTGTAAAGATTTCATTCTTGACGCAATGCCGAAGGTGAATTATATCAAACAATTTGGTTTAATTTTTCAATTTTGTCATGACAGAAATCATGCTCAAAGTCACATATCATCACTCGCGTCATGATAGAATTTCGCCATGAATACGCGCATCGTCTTCATGGGTTCACCTGATTTTGCGCTCCCCACGCTCCAAGCCTTGTATGAGCACTACCACGTCGTGGGCGTGGTTACCCAACCGGATCGCCCTGCCGGGCGCGGACGCCAACCACAAGCCTCACCGGTCAAGCAGGCAGCCCAAGCACTTGGCTTGGAGGTTTACCAACCTGTTTCCCTGCGTAAGCCCGAGGTGCTGGCACAGCTCTCAGCTTGGGCTCCAGATTTGATCGTCGTAGCAGCTTTTGGTCAAATTCTCCCCAAAGCTGTGTTGGATTTGCCCCCCAAGGGCTGTCTGAATGTGCATGCCTCACTGCTACCACGCTGGCGGGGCGCATCCCCCATTCAAGCTGCTATTGCTTCCGGAGATGATCACAGCGGTGTGACCATAATGCTTATGGATGAGGGCTTGGATACAGGTCCAATCCTCTCTCAGCGCTCTGTGCCGCTTCCGTTCGGGATCACAGGCAGCCAGCTTTCAGAGCAATTAGCGGAACTGGGTGCACGCACGCTGATTGAGATCCTCCCCTCTTACTTAGATGGCATGGTCGCTCCACTGCCCCAGAATGAAAATGAAGCCACGTACGCCCCCATGCTAAAAAAATTTGACGGCTTACTGGATTTCAATCGGACCGCGCTGGAGCTTACCCGAAAAGTGAATGCCTACCAGCCTTGGCCAGGTACCTACTTCAACTTCAACAACCGGCAGCTCAAAGTGCTTGCGGCGCACCCGCACGATACCTTCGATAGCTCCATAGGTGCGCATTATATTGTCAATGAAAGCCCAGCGGTAGGCACAGCCCAAGGCTTACTGGTACTCGACTGTGTTCAACTAGAAGGCAAAAAACCCATGAGCGGCGCTGACTTCCTCCGCGGTCAACCCAATTGGCTTTGAGAGATTACTTTCTTTTAAATGGAGTGTTAATCGTCAGGGAAAAAGTTCCGACCTTGTTCTCGCCGGTCTCCTGAGTGCGTAGCCTACCCGTAGGGTACCGAGCGAGGAATTTTAGCTGTTCTCGCTGGTGTCTCACCAGCGAGTGGTTTTGACCGTAGGTCTCCGCATTTCAAACATTATTGAGAACTAAAGGTCAAATTCCTTGCATGGTCAGGAGGTTGCGTAGCCTACCCGTAGGGCACCATGCAAGAACAGATATCGGGCAAGATCAAGAGACTTCGCGCCTATTCTTTGTCCTCAGGGAAAAAGTTACGCCGCCATTCGTACAGCAAATTAAGCGCTTGGATGGGGGTGAGCGCGTTCAGATCGGTTTGCTTAAAAGCTTCCATTAAGGGATTATTTTCTGGGAAGAGCCGCAGCTGATCTTGGTTGCTAACCTTTTCAGGAATGGTCTTCCCAGAAGTCGCCTCGAGCTGCTTGAGGATTTGGTTAGCGCGTTCAATCACCGGCGCTGGCAAGCCAGCTAATTGAGCCACGTGAATGCCATACGAGCGGTCGGCACCCCCTGGCACGATCTTATGCAAAAAAACCACCTTACCTTCAGACTCACTCACAGCAACATTGTAATTGCGCACACCCGGCAAAATCTCAGCTAGCTCGGTGAGCTCATGATAATGCGTGGCAAACAGCGTATACGGCTTGAGGCGTGGGTGGCTGTGTAAGTATTCAACGATTGCCCAGGCAATTGAGAGCCCGTCATAGGTGCTCGTCCCGCGCCCGATCTCATCCAAAATGAGCAAACTGCGCGGCGTGGCGTTATTGAGAATATTCGCCGTCTCGATCATCTCCACCATAAAGGTGGACTGCCCCGCATGGATGGCGTCTTGGGCGCCGATGCGCGTGAAGATGCGGTCCACCAGCCCAATTTCGGCTGCATCCGCCGGCACAAAGCAACCAATCTGTGCCATCAGCACAATCAGCACCGCTTGTCGCAAAAAGGTGGATTTGCCGCTCATGTTGGGTCCAGTAATCACGCGGATGATCTCACCCTCTTCGAAAACCAAGTCGTTTGCGATAAATCGCTCACCAGAGTTGAGTTTTTCTACTACAGGGTGTCTACCGGAGAGGATTTTGATACCTTTCTCAGCTTTCACCACTGGGCGTACGTAATTATTGAGGGCAGCCACATTGGCTAACGAAACGGCACAATCGAGCTCTGCTATTGCTCGTGCTGTTGCTAATACTTCGCTGGCAGATGCGCCAAGCTGTTCACATACCGCCCGGAAAACTTTCAGCTCCACCTCGTGGATCTGCGCCTCAGCGTTGAGTACAAGCGATTCGTACTCCTTCAACTCCGGCGTGATGAAGCGTTCGGCATTGACCAAAGTTTGCTTGCGAATGTACTCTTCCGGAGCTTGATCCGCACTGCCCCGGCTAATCTCGATGTAATAACCAAAGACCTTATTAAAGCCCACTTTGAGCGTTTTGATGCCGGTACGCTTGCGCTCTTCTTGCTCTAAATTATTGATCCACTCGCGTGCATGCTGCGAAGAAGAAAGGATGCCGTCCAGCTCGCTCGAAAAACCCGGTTTAATGACACCAGTATTGGCTAAGGTCGCTGGAGGGTCATCCGCAATTGCCGCATCAAGCAAAGCTTTTTCTTGAGCAAAGGCATACAGATGCTCCAAGATAGGCTGCAGCGCAGGTGTTTCGCTTGGCAGCAATTCTAAAAGCTGCGGCAGGAGTGCAAAATCTTCGCGTAACGCAGCTAAATCCGGCGGACGTGCAGCCTGGCTGCTAATGCGATTGACCAAGCGTTCTAAATCATGAAATTTTGCCAAGAGATCGCTAACCTGCTTGCGCAGTACACCATCTCGGAAGAAATATTCCACCATATCCAGCCGGCTGTTAATGGCTTGTAGATTGAGTAAAGGTTTATTAACCCATTGGCGTAACAGGCGTTTGCCCATCGGCGTGCGGGTATTGTCCAGTACGCTCAGCAGGGAACCTTCCACCTTATTCTCACGCAAGGTTTCGGTGAGTTCCAAATTGCGCCGCGTTTCCGCATCCAGCACCATAAAGTCGGCAAGGCTGTAAGTAGTGAAGCCTGAGAGCGCTTTGAGCGCATCTCTGCGGGTTTCTTTCAGGTATTTGAGCAGCGCGCCAGCAGCCTGCACTGTCAACGCGTGATCGTGCAAGCCAAAGCCATCCAAGCTACTTACCCCAAAAACCGACTTCATCAGTTCCTCAGCCCTGCCAGGCTCGTAATACCAATTGGGAACAGGAGTCTGCGTGCCCGGTAAGCTATTGCCCAACACTTGGGCTTCAGAGTGCAAGGTCTCGGAAGGGTTGATGCGCATCAGCTCGGAGCGCACTTGTGCTTGAACGTCCTCACCCTCAATCTGCGTGCCAGCAAATTCACCTGTTGTAACATCCAGGTAGGCAATGCCAGCCTTATTCTCCTGAATATAGACGCTCGCTAAATAGTTGTTCTTAGCGGAGGGAAGCAGCCCAGGCTCAACCACTGTGCCGGGTGTAACCACACGGACAACCTCCCGTGAAAAAAGCCCCTTATCGGGTTGATCACCAACCTGCTCGGCAATGGCAACGTGATATCCATGCTCGATCAGCCTGCCTAGGTAGTTTTCTGCGGCATGGTAAGGGATGCCCGCCATCGGCACGCGCACGCCCTTCGCCACTGGCCGCGAGGTGAGCACAATATCCAGCACCTGTGAGGTAATAGTGGCATCTTCATCAAAGGTTTCATAAAAATCGCCCAACCGGAAAAAGACAATCGCATTTGGATACTGTTTTTTGATTTCCAAATATTGCTGCCGTATCGGGGTGAGGTCTTTAGCCATAAGCTCAGGTCACGCGGCTAAATTTTCGCGAATGTAGGCTGGCACTTGATCTAGCGCCTGTGCCAATTTGGATGCATCTTTTCCACCAGCTTGGGCTAAATCCGGCTTGCCCCCACCGCCACCGCCTACCACAGCTGCCACGCGTTTGACTAATTCTCCTGCCTTTAGCCCACGGTCAATCAAGTCCGGGGTAACCGCCGCAATAATCAATGGCTTACCTTCTAAAGCCGATGCCAGCACTACCACGCCAGAATTATAACGCTGGCGGAATTGATCTGCTAAACTGCGCAAAGTCTCAGCATTAGCACTGGGAATAATCGCAGCCAGTACAGGCACACCTTCAACGTGCTGCACCTTGCTGAGGGCTGTGTTGAAGGCTTCTTGTGCCAACCGGGAATGCAGTTGAGCATTCTCTTTTTCCAGATGATCGAGTTGCGTTTGCAAGGCTTGCAGCTTAGCTGGAACTTCTTGCGGAGCAGCCGCGAGCATTTGTGCAGCCGTTTGCAGCGTGTTCAGGCGATCGCGGGCAAAGAGATAAGCTTGCCAGCCTGTAACTGCCTCGATACGGCGGATGCCAGCAGCAACACTGCTTTCACTTGTTATCAGAAAGAGTCCAATCTCAGCGGTGTTGTGCACGTGCGTTCCGCCGCACAGTTCATAAGAGACGATGTCATCAGCTTCTCCAATGCGAATGGTGCGCACCTCGGCGCCGTATTTCTCGCCAAAAAGCGCCATCGCGCCTTCATTAACGGCTTGTTCCAAGGGTTTCACTTGAATGGTCAGGTCATTTTCGGCAAAGATTTCTCGATTGACCCCTGCTTCAATTTCCTCAAGCTGATCTTGCTTCACAGCCATAGGGTAAGTGAAATCGAAGCGCAGCCGATCAGGTGCCACCAGCGAACCCGCCTGGCGCACCTGCTCACCCAGCACCTTGCGCAGTTCGGCATGCAGCAAGTGCGTAGCCGTATGGTTGCGCATTATTGCCATACGGCGGTCCCGATCCACTCGCGCGATGGCGGCATCCCCCACCTTGGGCGTGCCAAAAACCACATGCCCGGCATGCACGATCACACCGGCTGCCGGTCGTCGTACTTCATCCACCGCTACTTCCCACTCGCCAGGCGGGTTTGAGGTGATAACGCCGCTATCGGCTACCTGCCCGCCGGATTCCAAATAGAAGCAAGTATCTGCCAGCAGCAGTTCCACATTATCCCCCGCTTGGGCTTGTTGCACAGGCTGCGAATCTTCAAAAATCGCGAGCAAAGGAGATGCTACCTCATAGCGGTCATAAGGGCTATAGGCTACGCCTTGGGGACCAAGCTTACCCGCATTGACCAGTTCTTGCAGCACTATTTGGTAATTCTCCACGTTTTTTGTGCCCATAGTGCCAAAAGCTTTTCCAGCGCCGGAGGCAATCCGGTGTTCTTCCATGCTTTGGTAAAAGCCGGCTTCATCCACGCTAAAACCTTCCTCCGTCAGGATGTCACGTGTAATCTCCAATGGAAAGCCCAAAGTTGCGTAAAGGTTAAAAGCAGTCTTTCCATCCAGCACGGTCTGCCCTTCCGCGCGCATCGCATCCATCAGGCGGTTGAGCTCTGCAAAGCCAGTATCTAACGTCTCAGCAAAGCGCTGCTCTTCCCGGGTGAGCGTATCAAAGATCAGAGTTTCACTCTGCTTGACCTCGGGATAAGCTTCTGCGTAAATCTCGATAACCTTCGCAGCGACGTGTGCCATGAAAGGCTCGGTTAAGCCCAGCTTGCGTGCAAAGCGGGCAGCTCGCCGGATGATCATACGGCAGACGTAGTTGCGTCCAAGGTTCCCCGGCACCACACCATCCGCGATAAGGAAGGTAGCAGCCCGCACATGGTCAGCAATGACGCGGTAAGGCGTCAGGTTCTGTTCACGCTGTGCGCGAGTCTGACCGGCAAGCATTTGCACCGCATCCAGCAAAGGTGCTAGTAAATCCGTATCATAATTGCCGCGCACGCCCTGAAGAATTGCAACGATGCGTTCAAAGCCCATGCCCGTATCCACATGCCGCTTGGGCAATGGAACAAGCTCCGTAGGTGAAAGACGGTTATATTGGATAAAAACGTTATTCCAAATCTCCGTAAAGCGGCCGCAGTCACCATTGACCGTGCACACATGCCCCGGTTCGCCTTGTTTCACACAAGCCTCTGGACCTAAGTCCCAATGGATTTCGGTGCAAGGTCCGCAGGGGCCAGTCTCTGCCATCTCCCAAAAGTTATCTTTGCGACCGGAGGTAATCAGGTGGTTAGGGTCAAACCCCGGTTGGCTAAGCCAAGCTTGCGCAGCTTCGCTATCTTCGGGGATTTGCCCCAGCTCATCCTTGAAGGTGGTCGCCCAAATGCGGTTTTTGTCTAAGCCCCACACTTGGGTGAGCAGCTCCCAAGACCAAGAAATGGCTTCTTTTTTGTAATAATCACCAAAGGACCAATTACCCAGCATTTCGAAAAAAGTGTGGTGGGTATTATCGCGCCCCACTTGGTCCAGGTCGTTATGTTTGCCCGAGACCCGCATGCACTTTTGGGCGTTGACCGCACGCGTATAAGGGCGGGTATCCGTCCCGAGGAAGACATCTTTGAACTGCACCATGCCCGCATTGGTGAAGAGCAGGGTGGAATCCCCGCCAGGCACCAGCGATGCACTAGGGACGTATGTGTGGCCGCGCGCCACAAAAAAGTCAATGAACGATTGACGGATTTCTGCTCCGGTTAAAACCATAAACGAGCTCCCTCGATGAGAAGTTTAGCGTAACGATGAAATTATACTTGAATCCTATCGCACCGGCTCAGTCCATTGCTTGTCTGCCATCAAGGGCGCGCAGCAGCGTGTTCTGGTCGGCATATTCGATATCCCCGCCGACCGGCAGCCCGCGTGCTAAGCGGCTGACTTTGATTCCCATTGGAGCGATACGCTGCTGCAGGTAAAGTGCTGTTGCGTCGCCTTCCATACTGGGGTTAGTAGCGATAATCACTTCGCGCACGGGGTGCGACTGTAAGCGTTCGAGCAGCGGGAAGATCTTGATCTGGTCCGGTCCAATGCCTTCGATAGGTGAGAGTACGCCCAGCAAGACATGATACTTGCCGTTATAAGCTCCCGTGCGCTCGATCGCCAGCACATCCAGCGGCTCTTCCACCACGCAAATTAAACCGTCATCGCGGTCAGGTGAGGCACAGATTTCACACGGATCCTGCCCTACGGTGGTGATGTTGAAACACACCGAGCATTGCTGCGTTTGCTGCTTGAGCTGTTCCAAGGCTTCTGCCAAGCCTAAAGCAGCCTCATCAGGTGCCTTAAGTAGATAAAAAGCCAGCCGAGAAGCCGTTTTCGGCCCGATCCCAGGCAGCTTGGCAAAGGCATCAATCAAGTTTTGTACTGAATCGGGTAAGGTGCGCATGAAAACCTGACTAACCTAAGCCCATCCCGCCTAACATGCTGGTAAATGGAGCCATCTTTTCTTCCGAAAGAGCCCGGGCACTATCTAAAGCTTTGTTGATCGCGGTAAGCAGCAGGTCCTGCAACATCTCGACGTCAGCATCTTGGAGCACGTCTTCTTGAATCTTGATCTCCAAGCATTTCTGGTCGCCGCTCATAGTGACCGTAACGACACCCCCGCCGGCGCTTTCGGTTACGCGCGCTTGCGCGATTTCTTCTTGGGCAGCCGCCATTTGCTCTTGCAGTTTGGCAAGTTGTGCCATCATGTTTCCACCCCCGCGGGGTGAACGAGGTGAATTGAATCCTTTAGCCATTGGCATCATCCTTCTTTTCGTTTGAATTTTTAGGCGTCGTTTTGCGCACTCTACCGCCGAGTTCCCGCAGGGTCATATCCACGAGCCCATTGGGAATGACATCGGCAGCATCGCTACCAGTTTCAGACTTGCTGAACACGATACTGTTAATCGTAATCACCTGGAGAAAATACTTGGAAAGTACCTTACGCACAGAGCGCAGCATTTTTTCACTCATCATTTTTTCGCGCAGCAGGTCGCTGCTAAAGCCTAAGGTGAGTAAGGCGTCATTGGCACTTACGATCCGGGATGAGTTGAGCAATGCCCCCGCCACTTGGTCCATTTGGCGCACTTCCCGCTTGATCTGATCCCAACGTTCCTGTAAATTATCTAGGTTGAAGTCCACTTGCGCAGAAGTTACCGGAGCGGGCTGTGGCGCACTCACACTTTCATTGGATTCCTTGGGTGAACTAACCTTTGGGGTACCGGCATCAGTGCCCGTTTTTGCTGGGTGGCGGGAGGTAGAAGAAACCGGATGGCTTATCGGCTCAGCGGTAAAGGTCTTTGGCTGCTCAGCTGGAGCCGTGAGCGAGGCGGCAAAAGCTAACTCCAGACCCAAACCGGGGTGCCAATTGGCTTTCAGGTCGGTTGCAGCAGCATTGAACTGATTGATGGTGGCTATCAATTGTTCAGTACTGAAATTTTGAGCATGTGCCTCCATCAAGCTGCGCACTTCGGGTAGCAGTTCCAAATCCTTGCTACCATTAAGCTTTATCACCAGCAGCGTGCGCAAGTAGTCCACCACTTGGCGGGCAAACTGGCGCGGATCTGTGCCAGCATCCAGCGCAGTGTGGATAACTTCTAATCCGCGTGCGCTATCGTGATCTTGAATCGCCTGACCCAAGTCGAGCACTGCTTGGCTGGTAGCTGTACCTAGGATATTCTGTGCCGTCTCCAGCGTGATCACCTTTCCTATTGAGGATAGTTGATCGATGAGGGAGATAGCATCCCGCAGGCTGCCGGTGGCTTGGCGCGCCACCAAGCTTAGCGCCTCATCCTCGATCTCGATGTGCTCCTGAGCACAGAGCAGCTTTAGTTTTTCGATAATTGTTTGGACCGGTATGCGCCGGAATTCATGCCGTTGGCAGCGTGAAAGCACAGTTGCAGGGATTTTATGAATTTCAGTGGTCGCCAGCACAAAGATCACATGGCTTGGCGGCTCCTCAAGCGTCTTGAGCAGCGCATTGAACGCTGAAGTGGAAAGCATGTGCACTTCATCGATGATATACACCTTAAAGCGCCCTTGGCTGGGCGAAAAGTTGATATTGTCGCGCAGCTCACGAATATCATCTACGCTGGTGTTGGAAGCTGCATCGATCTCGATCAGATCCAAAAAACGCCCTTCGTTAACCGCGATGCAATTCTCACAAGCATTGCAAGGCCTTTTGCTCAGGTCCGGATCCAGGCAGTTGACTGCTTTCGCCAGCAGGCGTGCTGTTGTGGTCTTTCCTGTGCCGCGCGGACCAGCAAAAAGATAAGCCTGGCTGACCTTATCCGCTGCGACAGCGTTTTTCAGCGTCTGGATGATATGATCCTGACCGACGACTTCCTCCCAGGAGGCTGGGCGCCAAATGCGGTAGAGAGCTTGAGACATACGCTTTTCCTTATGGTACCTGATATGTTGAGTAAATTATGCCGGCTGGGTCTTTGAGGGATAATTCATCGCCAGAGCTCCACAGCGCCTTTTCCGCGCCCCAATAAAGCTCGATAACCGAATCAGTGCCGCTCTTAGAATACAAGCGTACGGCTCCATCCCGATTAAGGCGCAAATTGGGGAAGGTATAGACTTCGCCCTCCTGCCCAACCAACTGCCAGCCAGCCAGATTCACCGCTTCTTCGCCATTATTACGAATGAGAATGTATTCCAAACTCAAGTCCCCCACGCCAACGACTGCTTCGAGCGAGAGTTTAAGCTCTGCGCTAAGGCTGGGCGTTTGTTCAGGTGTTATTGCCGTTGAACTGTTAGCTTCCGGCGAGGTTTGCAGAGCTGTGGGCTGGGCAGTTGGCAAGGTGCTTGTATGGGTGCGCTCCCAAATAAAGAGCACCAGCGACACCGTTAACGCTGAGACGAGGATATTGAGGAGAATATAAGGCAGAAGTGATGAGTGCTTTTTCATAGGCTTTCGGCTGCAATAATCATAGCATAAACCCAATTTTTTCGGATAAAACCTTCAGCAACTTTTCTGCAGTTGCCTACAAACCGGCAAAGGATCTTCAATATAATGACCTCGCCAAAGCTGATCAAATAAACTCAAACTGTGGAAAAAGAAGCGGTAAAATTTAACAAAATCCTAACAATCTTTTAGCCTTGTATTAATCAACCCATGCTAATATACTGACTGATTTGAACATCTATTGTTTCTCTCCTTTCAAATTTGTTCAAATCAGGATCATGTTGTGACAATACAATATCTTGATCGACAGTAAACCAGGCGCAGGTGAGGCGCCTGGTTTACTTTAACCAGCAAATGTTTTAATTTCCTCAATTCCCTCACGCTGACGCCAGAGCAAATAGCGCACAGCCTTCCTTGGGGACCACAACTCCCTGTCAACTTCGTATATCGCCTCAACCCCCACCCAAGCCGGCAAAGTTCCGCGAACGAGCTCGGTAGTGAAATCAAGCTGAGCAAGGGCTTCACTTTTGGTGGGGAACGGCGGCAGCGGCAACTTTACTGCCGCCAGGATATCGTAGCAATCTTGCGCCATTTGGCTCACCATTGCTGGGATTGTTTTACCTGTTCTTTGCTCTGCACAGGCGTAAGCAGCTTCTGGTAGGAACTCCAAACCTGCCAGCAACTCCTCCCGCTGCCAGCTGTACACCGCAAGTGCATGTTGTACCTCATCTTGAGTCAGGGCACGGCGGTCATCTTCAAAGAAAGCTACCGGTTGAGAGCTCCTAGCCATACAGCTTCCATTTTCAGGCTTAAACACCTCAACAATCCAAAAATCGAGGTTAATGAGGTTGAACCAAGCTTGATCAGCGTGTAAATTAATCCAAGCTTCATAGTCAAGCAGATTGCGTGCGAAGTTCAGCATCACCTCAGCATCAGCCTGACCGTAGGCAAAGCAGCCAGGGAAGTCCAACGCCCAAGCCAAGATTCGCCCTCCAATGCCATATTCAAGCCCAACCCGAATTAGCACTTTATCGGTCTCGTGAGATTTATAGAAGGCTAATCGTAGAACACTGGTAAATGACCGAGCGAGATGATACGCATCCACTCAGCTCGGTCGCCTTCGGTTAATATTGCCGATTCGCCCGCAACTTTACCGCCGGCTTTCTCTATCACCAAACGCATCCCTTGCAAAGTTGAGCCGGTGCTAATCACGTCATCTAAAATTAACACCTGCTTCCCAGTGATTAAGGAACGATCTTTTTCATCCAAGTAGAGTTTTTGGGGTTTGCCGGTGGTAATTGATAGGGTCTCAGCAACGAGCGCATCTCCCATATAAGGTTTCCATTCCTTGCGCAAGACCACATAAGGTTTTTGTGTCACCTTAGCGAGCATGTGTGCCATCGGAATGCTCTTTGACTCAGCCGTCAGGATGACGTCATAAATCATCCCGCTAAGTTTCTCCGCCAGTGCCACCGCACAGGCATCTACCAGCTCCACATCCCCCAAAATGTTCAGAATCGCAATGCGCAACCCCGGCTTGACCTCAAAAAGGGGCAGTTCGCGGTGCACGCCGGCAATATCAATGGGATAAGTTTCACGTTTAGCTTCCATCATTCCTCCTCAAGCGTTCAAAATTCATCAGGATTGTAATCCAAAAAGCTGTGAATCCCTAAGAAGAAATTCACAGCCTTGAAAAATAAACTTTCGCTAAGAATCAGCTAGTGCCGAGGACGCCGACCCCGGCACTAGGTTTTAAGGAGGAGAAGAAGAAGAGAAGTCGCCCTTTCGATAATATAATATCCCATCGCCAAGAGAAATGCTTGACGCTTAACCTACGATTACCCTACGATTTGGTTGTTTTTAGGGCAATTACGCTGGCGTTAGCCTTGCAGGGTACCCAACAGGCAGGCTTCGCACTCTCCCGACCATGCTAAGCCTGTGAGACCTACGGTCAAAACCCCTCGCTCGGTCGGAGACCGGCAAGAACAAGGAGCAGGCTACGCACTCGGAGACCGGCGAGAACATGTAAACCTTTGGACCCAGACAAATGTACCCACAATCTGTCAAATTAGTTACAATAAAGCCATGAAACCAACACCCATCGCCACATTGCTTTTCTCATGTTCTATAGGCAGCTTCTGTCTTGAGCGCAGTGCACGAGGGCTCACTCACTGTGAGATCCTCGCTGAAAACGCCCCAATCGAAACATCAGTTTCATCAGCAAGCTCCGCCGATCCGTTACTGCACCAAGCAACCGAAGAGCTGCAAGCTTACTTGATTAGGAGTTTAACGGTCTTTTCAGTGCCTTTGGATCTTTCTGAGCTAACACCATTCCAACAGCAAGTTTTAGCAGCGGTCGCCCTGATCCCTTGGGGTCAGACGCGCACTTATAGCGAAATTGCCGCCCAGATCGGCAAACCAAAAGCCATTCGTGCAGTCGGTAACGCCTTGGCGCACAATCCGCTGATGCTTTTCGTCCCCTGCCACCGCGTCATCGGCAGCGATGGCAAGCTGCATGGTTTTTCCGCGCCTCAAGGCGTGGCGCTTAAAGCCTGGCTGCTTGACCATGAGGGTGTAAAGGTT
Organism: Candidatus Mesolinea sp.; assembly: GCA_034430095.1. Classification (GTDB taxonomy): domain Bacteria; phylum Chloroflexota; class Anaerolineae; order Anaerolineales; family Anaerolineaceae; genus Mesolinea. The sequence continues at coordinate 178,216 of DAOUFK010000019.1, read as the reverse complement.
ATCAATAAAAACCTATACGCAACTCCCAATAAGGAAATATAATGGACCAACTGCACCTTCCCTTTAAATCCGGCTTCATTGCTATTGCCGGCAAGCCTAACGTGGGCAAGAGCACACTTACAAATGTGCTTTTAGGCCAGCCTATTGCGGGAGTCTCTGCCAAACCGCAAACCACACGCAAACGCCAGCTTGCCATCCGCACCACAGCAGAATATCAGATGATTTTTGTGGATACTCCCGGCTTGCACGAGCCTAAGGATAAACTCTCCCAATTCATCAATTCCGAAGCCGTTTCTGCATTGAGCGATGCCGACTTGATTCTTTTTTTGGTGGATGGCAGCCAAAAACCGGATGAAGAAGACCGTAAGCTGGCAGACTTAGTGCATGAGGCTCAAAAGGAAGATTCAGTGCTCTTGGTGATTAATAAAATCGACTTGGTTGACGGCAAAACCCTTAGCGCACATCGTAAGCTTTATCAAGCCTTGTTTCCGGAAGCTCCAGTTTTACAGATCTCCGCACAGACTGGCAAAGGCATTAGTGAACTGATTGATAGTATAGTCGAACGCTTACCTGAAGGTCCAATGTACTTCCCCGAGGAGCAAATCACCCAAACATACGAACGGGACATCGCAGCGGAGTTAATCCGTGCTGCTTGTATGGACTTACTCGAAGACGAATTACCTTATAGCATTGCGGTGCACACTGATGAATACTCGGAACGCGAGAATGGCGTGGTCTATATCAAAGCCACGATTTTTGTCGAGCGGGATGCACAAAAAGCCATCGTCATCGGTCGCAACGGCGAAATGATCAAACGCATTGGCACGTTGGCACGCACTGAGATCGAGGCAATGAATGGCAAAAAGGTTTTTCTCGAGCTTTACGTCAAGACACGTAAAAACTGGAAAAACGACCCGGCTTTTTTGCGCGAGGTAGGATTTACAAGCAAGAGAAGCTAACCTCCGTTGGTAAACCATATTTGCCCAAGACAAAGCTTTAAAAATATTTTTACCCTGAGACCAGAGTTGCGCGTATAATAAAGTAAAGTTTGACCAATTTTAGTAATATCTAAAATTTACAATAAGGAGCTTATATGTCAGAACAATTTAATCCCTCTCCTGAAATTAGCGACGATGACCGCCTCTGGGCGATGCTCAGCTACATTCTCTCCCCCATTGTACCGATTATCTTGCTGCTTATCCCCGAAAAACGCGAACGCCCTTTCCTTAAAGCACATTTAGCCCAATCTTTGGTGTTTGGGGTAGCAGTTTACCTCATTTCAGCCCTTTTTGGCTTTATTATTTTGGGCACAATTATCCGCATTGCCGGCTTTGTGGTCGAGATCATCTGGGGCTTAGCCGCCAACCGTGGAGAATATGTCACTATCCCTGTAATTACTGACCTTTGTAAAAAGCAGGGCTGGGCTTAAATCATCATTTCTCTAGTTGGAAGCAATATCCTGATATTCCTCGGTCAGGATATTACTAATATTCAGTGAAAAAGAATTAATAGAAATGGAACCGATTAAGTTTTACGGGACCAACTGGTGCGGCGACTGCCGGCGCTCCAAAGCAGTCTTCGCGGAAATGAATGTGCCATATTTATGGTTCGACATAGACCAAAACCCGCAAGCCGTCGAGTTTGTCCAGCAGGTCAATCGCGGCTTGCGGCGCGTGCCAACGATTATCTTTCCGGATGGCACCATCCTGATCGAGCCAGACAGTGAGAGCTTGCGTGCTAAGCTGCGCAACTTCCAACCCAAATAATCAAATGATCTTAATCTTTGGGCAGATCGCCCGGTTTCACCAAGGCATAGATGAGGGTTCCCAGCAGCACGAGGAACAAAGTCAACCCTAAGGATGCCACCCAAATTGCGCCAATTTCCCGCCGCCGCTGGTAAATATTAGAGGCTTTTAGGTGATCCTTGAGCGCTGAGCGAAAATCGGCGTTGGGTGAGACTCGATAAACATGTTGCCCCAAACGCTCTTCTATATCTTTTACCACTGTGGACCCGTTCTCTTCTTCAATATTTTTCATTAACTCTTCTCCTCAAGCACATGGATTTCACAAGAAATCATCGGAATCCAGCCTTTCGCGCAATTCCACCAATGTGCGATGATAAATACTTTTTATGGCGCCTTCACTCTTATTTAACACCGCTCCTATCTCGGCGTTAGATAACTTCTCCACAAATTTAAGCACAATGACTTCCTGTTTGATTGGGGTCAAGTCTTTTAGGATCTTTAGTAGATCTTCGCGCTGCTGCTGCAGGATGGCTGCTGCTTCCGGAGATTTACGGTGCTCTGAGAGGTCGGCTACACCTATATCATCAATGGAAAATTCACGCTTGCGGGAGCGGTCTCGGTGATAATTGGCAACTTGATTATGGGCAATCCGGAAGAGCCAAGCAGAAAAAGGAAAACCCATATCACGGTAGCTGCCGATGGCTTCCAAAGCCTTGAAGAACACCCTGCCTGTCAGATCCTCAGCATCATGTACGTTCCCCGTGCGGAAGTAAATGTAGTTGTAGATGCGCTCAACATAGTACTCGTAGAGCTCTCCAAATGCTTCCGGATCTGTTTTTGCGCGCTTAATCAGCTCGCGTTCCTCTTCAGCAGAGTTCATGGCAATACCCAATTGTTTTCATGTTTGCGTGAATTATACCGTCAGAGGCAATTTGTCTTCAATTCGACCTTTAAGACGTTTGCTTTTCGGAAGTGATGGGGCTTATTTTTCCAAGCGGGTACAGATAAGGTATACTTATATAAAATGGGAAACAACAGAAGGATGGTCACTAAATTTACTGGGCCAGCTTTTGGCAGATTCCAGCAAACCTTCTCTCTTCAGGTAAAGGAATGTTCTCCTGTAAATTTTCACACTAAAGCAACCCAAGGCAGAAGAAACTACAGCCTGCCTATGGGTCTATTTTATTTAAGGATTAGATGACATGAATGGATTTTTATTTACCGACAAGCTATCAGACATAGATCTCGACCTGAATGAACTTTCACAATTAGAAGCCGAACGTCAAGCACGCCGTCTCATAATGATCCCCAGCGAAAGCATTGCTCCAAAAGCAGTGCGTCAACTGCTGGGGTCGCCATTTGTTAACCTTTATGCAGAGGGCTACCCACGAGCGGAAACGCGCACGCAAACTCAGGCTGAAATCCTAGACCTCCCCACCCAGCTGGGCTATTACCGCCGTTATGGTGACCTACGCTATTACAAGGGTGTGGATTATGTCAATGTTGTGGAAGCCCTTGCCCGCCGGCGGGCTGCCGAACTTTTTGCTGCCAATACGCTTGCCCCCGAAGACCTATGGGTCAATGTGCAGCCCCTATCTGGTGCCGCCGCCAATAATGCCGTCTACACAGCACTCATTAAACCTGGCGATACTATCCTAGGCATGAATTTACTGCACGGGGGGCATCTCACGCACGGCTCACCAGTCAACCGCTCGGGTATGTGGTATAACGCCTTGCATTACACCGTTGACTCCGAAACAGAGTGTTTAGATTACGATCAGATCGCAAAAATTGCCGAGGAAAACCATCCAAAGGTGATTATCGCCGGCTACTCTTCCTACCCCTGGATCCCGGATTGGAACAAATTTAAGCAAATCGCCGAAAGTGTTGGCGCATATCTCTTTGCGGATGTTTCCCACATTGCCGGTTTTATTGCCGCTGGGTTATGCCCCTCTCCGGTGGGTATAGCGGATGTGATTAGCTTCACGACGCATAAAACCTTATGTGGTCCACGTGGTGCTGTGATCATCACTCATAACAAGGATATAGGCGAAAAAATCGACAAAGCCGTTTTTCCTGGCGAACAGGGTGGTCCGCATGTCAATACGATCGCTGCCATGGCGCTTACTTTTGAATTAGCGAAATCAGATCAGTTCAAGGCGTTGCAAGCCCAAACGCTAAAAAATACTGCCGCGCTCGTGGAAGCTTTCCAGAAAAATGGGGTGAGAGTGCCCTATAACGGTTCCAACACCCACCTAATGCTCATGGACGCCAAGTCTTTCCGCGGCTTGGATGGAATTCCGCTCAAGGGCGATATGGCTGCCCGTATCCTCGAATTGGCAGGGATCGTGGCTAACCGCAATACCATTCCAGGCGATGCTTCAGCTTTTTCTGCCAGCGGCGTACGCTTTGGCACCACCTGGCTCACACAGCGCGGCTTCGTCGAAACTGAAATGGTCGCAATTGCGAACTTGATTACCGAACTCTTACGAGCCACCACGCCTTACCTTCTCTGCGCGCAAGTGGGAAAGAAAACCCATGCCAAAGTGGATTTTGAAACCCTTATGAACGTCTGCATGCGCGTGCGCGAACTTGCTGATTCCAAGCCGGCAATGGATCCGACCACTGTCCGCCACGGTTTACCGCACTATGTTTACTTGGATGATGAGTATGAGGGAGAGCAGGCAGCCTTCGAGCTTTCCGGTGAGAAAGTCCGCTCCTATCTTATTGATTTACTCACCAGTGACGTTGAAGCCCTTGAACGAGGAGAATCCCAACCTACCCTTATGCATACGAGCATAGGCGATGTTTCCGGCGTCCTGACATGTCTGGACCCGAATACCTTTGTCCTCACCTTACCCGCAGAAAAAGCTGGACTGGCAGCTTCTTGGATGAACAGCATTTCTGATGGCTACATTTGTTATGACCCAGACATTTGCCATCAAATTCCCGGACCAGTGCGCATCTTGCCGGCAAAACCAATTACACCTTCGAAACTGATTGGTGACCCTATCTGCATAGATAAGCCTTACTTTGTGGGTATGCCCAAACCAGAAGAAGTACAAAAACCCGCCTTACCTGAGTTTACTTGGCAGGAGCCGAAAGATCAGCCGCTTAAGCGCACTCCGCTCTACGAAGTGCATCAAGCCCTTGGCGCTAAAATCGTGCCTTTCGCTGGATGGGAAATGCCCGTGTGGTATTCTTCCATCCTCGAAGAACATAAAGCTGTGCGCACAGCTGCTGGACTATTCGACGTTACGCACATGGGTGTTTTTCAAGCTGAAGGACCCAACGCCTCGGTTTTCCTTGATGCCGTCTGCGCTAATGACATCCTCACCTTAGAGTTAGGCGAATCACTCTACACCCATTTCCTCGACCCGCAAGCCAATGTGATTGACGACCTGCTGATCTACCGCCGCGCACCGGAGACTTACCTCGTGGTGGTGAATGCTGCTAACGAAGCTAAAGATTGGGCTTGGCTCAATGCTGTGCGCGAAGGTAAAGTCCTCGTTGACCCAGACCGTCCATGGGTGCGCGCACCAGGGCGCAAGGTTATCTTACGCAACCTGAAGGACCCTAAAGAAAGTGCAGATATGCGCGCGGATATTGCCCTGCAAGGCCCAAAGAGCCGTGAGATTTTGCTCAAGCTGGTTGAACCCGCCGATGCACGTCAGATTTTGCGCTTGAACCGTAACCAACTCTGCGAGGTAAAAGTTGCTGGGATCAACGTGATCGTCTCCCGCACCGGTTACACCGGAGAGAAAATGGCATTTGAGCTCTTTGTGCACCCTGATCAGGCTGTGGCACTATGGAACGCCCTTATGCAAGCTGGGGAACCACTGGGACTTAAACCTTGCGGCTTAGGCGCGCGCGACTCCCTGCGTACCGAAGCTGGGCTGCCGCTCTACGGTCACGAAATGGGCGGAGAGCTCAACCTGGGCGTTGGCGAAGCTGGATTCTTAATCTTCGTCAAGATGAACACCACTTGGTTTATCGGGCGCTCGGCTTTCCGCGAACGCGAACGCAACCGCACCGGCGTAGTCGTGCGCTTCCACTTCAATGAGAAGAATGTGCGCATGGCTCATCTAGGTGATTTAGTGGTCGATGACAAAGGCAAAGTCATTGGCAAGGTTACCAGCTGTGCCATTGACCAGGATGGCTGGCTTACTGGGCAAGCTTTCATAGATCTCAAAGCTGCCAAGGAGGGCAACACCATATATATCTACCAAAGTACTTCGGATAAACCGCAAAAACCGCTCGCAGAACTCACTATCGGCGATCGGGTGATCCTGCCGACTGCTGCGACCATTTTGCCAAGGTTTATGAAATAAGAGCGTTGAAAATGATGAAGAAAGAACTTACTCAACTCAAGGTTTTTTTACAAAGGAACGATAAGATCGTGACCAATAGCTTGCGATTAGCCTTTCCCCTCTTACTCCCCTTCCCAGCGGCTTGAACGAGCTATATAAAAATCGCTTACCACTGGGGAAGGGTCAGGGTTAGGGTAACCAAAAAACATTTTAGATAACGAGGTTTAAAAAACTAAATCATTATGCAAGTGATGATAAATTTTTCAAAATCAGCATGAAATAGCTGAATAACATAAAAAGGAGAGAAACAACAATGCAAACTTCATGGGACCATCGCTACGCGCACCGCACGACCGGAATGACCAGCTCAGCCATCCGGGAGCTGCTCAAGGTAACCGCCCAGCCGGATATCATTTCTTTCGGCGGGGGATTTCCGGCAGCTGAACTCTTTCCAATCGAGCAGGTGAAAGCTGCTTGCGATAAAATCCTCACCAAAAACGGCGCTAAAGCGCTGCAATACAGCCAAACTGAGGGCTACGCCCCCTTGCGGGAGCTAATCGCCCAAAATGTGTGCAAATACGGCATCAAAGTAACCCCCGATAACGTCCTTATCACGACAGGCTCCCAGCAAACTCTCGATTTTCTCGGCCGTATCTTCGTCAACCGCGGAGACCGCATCCTGACGGAGTGCCCTACTTACTTAGGCGCACTGCAAGCCTGGAACGTCTATGGCGCAGAATACGAAACCGTAGACTTAGATGATGATGGCATGAAAATTGACATGCTGGAGCAGGTAATCAACACGAACATCAAGTTCATGTACGTGCTGCCCAACTTCCACAACCCCGCGGGCGTTACCCTTTCGCTTGAGCGCCGGCGCCGCTTGGTCGAGCTGGCGGACCATTATGGTGTGCCCATCGTGGAAGATGACCCATACGGTCAGCTGCGCTTTGAGGGCGAGCACTTACCGACCCTCGTGGATCTGGATGACGAACTGCGCGACCCAGACCACGTTTCTTACCGCGGCAATGTGATTTACACCAGCACCTACTCCAAGATTCTGGCGCCTGGGCTGCGTATTGGCTGGGTGATTGCGCCTGAGGAAGTTATCCGGAAAATGGTAATGGCAAAACAAGGCGCGGACTTGCAGTCCTCTACCTTTGACCAATTTTTAGCCTATGAGCTGGCGAGCAGCGATTGGCTCAAGGATCACATTGCCACCATTCGCAAGGTTTACCGCGAGCGCCGTGATGCCATGCTGCAAGCCTTCGAGGACTTTATGCCCGAAGGGACCACCTGGACGCGCCCGCAAGGCGGCTTGTTCCTCTGGCTGACCCTGCCGGAGGGCTGCAACACGCTGGAGCTGTTCCCCATCGCCATCGAGGAGAAGGTGGCTTATGTGCCCGGCGCTTCGTTTTACCCCAACGGCGGACCGAGCAACACCATGCGGCTCAACTTCTCCGCCTGCAACCCCGAGACCATCCGCATCGGCGTCGAGCGCCTCTCCCGCATGGTCAAGCGCTGCATGAAGTAAGCCCTGCTGAGCTCGAGTTAAAAGCAAACCAGCAGATTTCTGAGGGGAAGGAATCTGCTGGTTGGTTTGTATTTTTGCTTTTTATCTCTTAGTCTCGTCTTCACTCTTTGTTCTAATGCCAAATTACTGGTAAGTACAACATTTTCAATTGGTTTTCCAAGTAAACAGTTTCATCCGGATCTCCATCTCCATTTTCATCGATATCACATTGAACTGTTCCAGTGGTCTGCCATCCATCAAAATGTACATAGTGACTGGACAAAGCTGTGAACTCAATTTCGTTGGATGCAAAGTAGTCCGTATCATCATCTGAGACGCGTTTGAAATACAAGTTGTATTCCCCCGTAGTATTTTGAAAATTATCTATTTCCAAGAATTTTTGCGAAGGATCAACTGTGATTACACTCATATGACTGGCGCTTACGTCCACTTGACTTGTTTCTAATTGCCAGCTTGCATTTTCCGTATCAAGATAGAGCCCGTAGCTTATATCCTGATCTTGGTTAGGTTGGTAGTTGATTGTTGAACCATCATTCGAAATAGAGATAACATCCATAGTCATTGAATCAACATCAATTCCGTTTATCGTAATACCATAACCAGGTCCAAACGCTACGATAGAGGCCTCTCCTACCGATTTCGTCGGTAGACCTGCAAGCGTTAAAGAATATTCATCTGTTAATGGTAGATAGAATATAGGCTGTGTATCTATATCTAATCCCCCCAATACAGGTTGTGCATAGGCACCGGGTATCTCGCTATAAAATACGCCATCCTGATACCCTAGACGCCGTGAAAGAGAGTCCTGGATTAACAGCTCTCCTGCCCCTTGATGGGTTAATTGGATCGTTGGGATTGTATTCAATGTGTTTACACACCAAGGGCAAACAGGACGCTGCGCAAATATTGATATTGGAGCAGTACCCAAGTTATGGGAAAACCTATCACCCTTATATCTTTCGGTATAGTACCATGTTTCATTATTGATGTCTACAATGATTTTTTTATCATGATAACCCGGGAAATTATTGTCATAGATTCTTATCCAGTAGATGCCATTCCCTTTGTCTTCAACAGCATAAGGAGTCACAGCGTGCCCCCCTTTCATGTCGGTCCTGTAAAAGAATAGAATAGGGTAGTTTTCTTCTGTACCAGACATTGCTGAGGAAACCATATACAATATTTGTGATGGAAGATTTTTCATGCTTTCATCAGAATAAGATGCAAAGGGATCTGCTTGTTGCATCACATGGAAGTATGAAATGTTCCTCCTGATTGTTGTTGAAATCGTTTCACTTTGCCAATTTGTTAGGACAGCTGAATCTTTACCTAAAAAAAATACCTCTTCCAAACTTAATGGTAAATCAATATCATTATAGAATCGAAGGCTGGATACTGCCATTCCGAGGCAGTGACCTGCCATCGGTATATTGACCTGGTAGACGAATAACTCAGCCTTTGGTTTTAATATGCAAATAGAATCAATGACCTTCCAACAAACTGCATCCGTACCAAACATTCTGATAAGATCTGTAAATGTAAAGTCAGATAGATTTATACTTCCCCAGTTCACGAAGCCATAACCATCTGGAACGGCTCGAAAACCAATATCTGCGTTCGATGGACAGATAATATCAGTTCCTATCCAGTAATATACACCTTCTTTCCAAGCCAAGAATTCTGGTGTATCCGGCTCACATAATAAAGTAAGAAAAAAAACAAAGTAACCTAAATGAGCTAAATTAATGAAACTTAATGGAATGCTGCCGCTAAGTTGGTTTCTACTCAGGTATAGGTAACTAATACTACTCAGATTACCTAACTCTGGGGGAATGCTACCACTCAGTTGGTTGTCGTTGAGGTATAGCTGCCAAAGATTGCTGAGATTACCTAACTCCGCAGGAATGCTGCCACTTAGTTGGTTTCTGTCCAAGTATAGGTAAGCAAGATTGCTGAGATTACCTAACGCCGGGGGAATGCTGCCATTCAGTTGGTTCATACGCAGGCTTAAGTAAAGAAGATTACTGAGATTACCTAATGCCGGGGGAATGCTGCCGTTTAGATTATTTTCTGTTAAAGAAATTCCATGTACATGCCCAGAAGAAACAGTGATCCCATACCAATTGTCTACCGTGTTGGTAATCAACCAGTTATCATTATCGTCCCAACCAGCACCGTTTGTGCTTTCATATAAAGCCACTAAAGCTTCACATTCAATCGGGGGGACATCAGTAACCGAAGCGCAACTAAAGCTATCCACCTGAGCTTTGGTTTGGGCAATGACTTCCTCACTCGGAGGAACGTATTCTGGTCTCTCTTGAGGATTAGAGCCATATTCATACCTTAGCAGTTCCTCAGGCATGCCTTCTTCTCTGAGGTGTTCTTCCAAAATGCGCTGTCTTTCAGCCTCAAGCTCCATTTCGAACTCTTTTTCAAATTGTTCGGGATAAGGTTTACCTGGTACGGGAGTTTGAGCAACAGCCATGGATGAATTATCAGAAATTTCAACTAGATCTGCATAGGCAAGAGTTTGAATAGGTTGGAGTAGAAACGTTAAGACAATAAGATAAGCCAATATACGAAAAAAATGATTTTTCATGGGAAACCTTTCTTTTTTGAAAACCAAGCTAAATAACAATATTATTTTTTATTATACACCAGAAATTTAATTGTATGTAGAAATGCAAATAAAATAATTGATTTTTCTTCTCATCATCGTCCAATATATAATCCCTCCTGCGTTATAATCTAATCCATGAAGCTGCACCCCAAGGCTGTGCGTATCCTCTTGGCGCTAATTTCCGTGCTCTATTTTGCTGCCGCCTGCTTGCCCAATTCCGTTGGCTCGGAAAACTTCGCTATGGTCAATATGTTCGAGCCGGATGAACTTGCCAATTACTACGTCCTCGAGCGCATGACCTCCCCCAAACCCAACCTGCCAGTCTTCTTGCAGTATTTCATCACCTACGATTATTACCACTACGGCTTGCCCTTCTTTGGGCTCTCTGCTCTTGTGGCGTATCCCTTGCGCTGGACCGGGCAATTTGGCAATCTCCCACTGCTCATGCTGGTGGAGCGCCAGTTCATCAGCTTGCTGCCCACGCTCATCGCGCTGCTCTTGCTCGTCTATATGCAGGACCAGTTCCGCACCTACCGCTCGGTGCTGCTTTACCTCCTGCTGCTGCTCGTGCCAGCCGTGCTCAAAAACAGCCTATGGTGGCACCCGGATGGGCTGGTGCTGCTTTTTGCTGCCTTAGCGCTCTTTTTCCTGTGGAAGGACGAGCGCCGGTATGGCAAGTTTTACCGCTGGGCAGCGGTGATGGCGGGGGTGCTCACCGCCACCAAACTCATCGGCGTGTATTTCTTCCTCTCCATCATCCCCTTGCTCATCCTCAGCGTATGCGAGGGCAAACTCACTTCCAAAGCTGCATTCCATAAATGGTTAGCTTTCGTCGGCATCACCGCCGGTGCATTTGTGCTCGCCAACCCGTTCGTCTTTTCCCCGCCGGCGTTGGTAAAGTATCTTTATACCGTCTATAACCAGCTCACCGTCGTCTCGAAGGGTTACGGTGTGGTCTACGCTAGCGGGCTGGCTTCAGCCTGGCCGGAGATGCGCACGTACTTTGGCAGCGCGCTCTTTTTGTTAACCGCTTTAGGCGCCTCCATTTGGGCACTTGTGAAGGGTATAGATAAGCACTTGGCATTGGTGATCTTGTGCTGGTTTGTGCCGCTCACGCTCACGGTCGTGGTGGGCGCACACTTCAAGTTCCAGTATTGGCTGCCAGCAGCGCTGCCGCTGCTTTCCAACCTCGTTCTGCTCTTCCCAGAGCCTGGCGAGCGCCTCAAACCGCTCCCGCAGCAGCTCCTGCGCGACGTACTAGCCATTTTGGTCATCATCCAGCTGGGCTTATTTATCCAACAAGATGTGTCAATGTTTCAGGCACAAGCAACCCGGGCTGAGCACGATGAGCGCCTGAGCTTTTTTGAGGAGACCCAGACGGTGCTCGAGCCGCTCGCAGGGCAGGAGCTCAAGGTCTATTACGACTACCGCCTTTACGTCCCGACGGATATGCCTAACTGGCAGATTGAGACTTCCTTTGACCTGCTCAGCTATGCTTATATCCAAGAGCACGATTTTGACGTGCTGCTGCTCTTACAGCAACGCATTTGGGATTACACCAACCCGAATGCTGTTGGTATCGACCCAGAAGCGTTTGCGCTCAGCCAGCAGTTCTACCGCGATGCGGACGCCGGCGATATCGAGGGGTACGACCTGGTCTACCGCACGCCGTTGGCGCTCGTGTTTGTCAAAGAAAGCCTATGCGCAGCGTATTTCCCCGCGCCGGCCTGCCATTTTCAATATCCGTAACCTTGATAGAGGGTCTAAAACTGCTCCTGTTGGTTCCACAGCGAAAAGTCGGTCAGGATCGAGCCGCCGATGAACTCGCGCAAGATGGAGTTATCCGGGACAAACTCGGTGCCGGTGGGCAGGAACCACTCCAAGAACTTGAGCAGGCGCTTGGCTTCGATAAACTCACGCGTGCCAAAGGGCACCTGGCGTAGCAGCGGCTCCACCAGCGGTTTGAGCGTGGTCAGCTCATAAGCCAAAGCTGAGTTGAACATCACATCGGCGTTCTCCTGGTAAGGGAAGATGTGCTTCTTCTCGCCCTGCCGTACGGATTCCCAGCGGCGGATGGTATCGGTGGCGGTGTAGCCGCGGTCGCGCGCGTCCCGCAAGATGCGGCGCAGCATGCGCGTATCGGTGGTGGAGATGCGGTTGTGGCGGTCCAGGTTCAGCTGCGTGAGGCAGGAGACGTAGATACGGAAGCTGTTTTCGCGTTTGAGCTCCGGCATCAGCTCTGGGTTCAGCCCGTGGATGCCTTCCAAGATGATCATATCGCCAGGGTTGAGCTTAGCCACCTGCCCATCCACGCTCCTGCCGGTCTTGAAGTCGAAGCGCGGCAGCTGCACTTCCTTTCCTGCAATCAAGTCCCGCACGTCAGCATACAATCGCTCCAAGTTAAGGGCACGGATAGATTCGAAATCCGGCTTGCCCTCTTCATCCAGTGGGGTCTTATCGCGGTCAACAAAGAAGTTATCCATCTCCAAGGCAAAGGGGGTGATGCCGCGCGCCAGCAGTTGAATGCTGAGACGCTTGGAGAAGGTGGTCTTGCCCGAGGAGGACGGACCCGCAATCAGGATCACGCTCACTTGGTCTTTGCGCTTATCAATAGACTCGGCGATCTCGGAGATTTGCATTTCGTGCAGCGCTTCCGAGACAAGGATGACCTCGTCGATATGCCCATCTTCGATGGCGTCATTGAGCGCACCCACCGAGGGGATGCCCAGTTTTTTCAGCCACTCACCATAGTCGCGAAAGGTCTTCAGCAGCGTGGGGTAATGCACCATAGGCGAAAGCTGCGTGGGTGCATGCCGGCGCGGGAACCGTAAGATGAAAGCATCATTGAGCATCTCCAGTGCAAACCACTTGAGGTAGCCTGATGAGGGCACCATATAGCCGTGATGATAGTTGCGTGTGCCAGCAGCGCTATAGAGGACCAAATCCTTGCGTGGGCGGTACTTGAGCAAGCGCACTTTGTCATCCTCGCCCACGGATTTAAAGTAAGCAATTGCATCCTCTAGCGGCACTACCTCACGGACGAAGGGAATATCCTGCCGTACCAGGTCGCGCATGGTGGCATCCAGCCGATCAAGAGCCGCTTGGGAGAAATCGGGTACGCCTTCCACCTGGCAGTAATAACCACCAGAAGAAACGGAATGGTCAATGGTGAGGACAGCGCCCGGGAAACAGCGCCGGAAAGCCACCTCCAGCAAAAAGGTTAGCGAGCGGCGGTAGATGCGCGCCCCATCGGCATCCGAGAGCGTCAGCGGAGTCACTTCAGCATCTTTTTTGAGCGGGAAGGTCAGCTCGCGCAGGTTGCCATCCACAATCGCGCCCACAATTAGCGAGTCTGCTTGATCCTGGATGACTTCCATGAAGTCCTTGAGAGGTGCGCCGCGCAGACCGGTGATGATCCTGCCATCTGGCAGGACAGCTTCGATCGTTGGGCGTGGGGTTTCAGTTAAGTAAAATTCGTTAGCGTTCATTTCGTACTCTATATTACTGCAAATGTGCCATTTTTATACATGGAATTCTAGTGAGCCTAAGGGCGAACCAAGCGCAGCACGGCTGTCTGCCCGCCGGCGATCTCTGGCGACAAGACAAAGCCTTCAATGGAGCCTTCTGGGCTAAAGCTGATTTGTTCGAAGAGTGGCTCCCCCCATAGTACTTCACTGTGGTAGGTTCCTTTTAAATTGCTCGAGCGCAGGTTAAGCGAGCAGTTTTGAACCGGTCGCAAAGAGAGGTTAACCACCGTGAGCAGCGTTTCGCCCTCAAATTCACGCAGGACAGCATAAACCTCTTTGCAGTTGAGATTGAGCGCCACGTAGCTGCCCAATCTGAGCGTGGGAGTTTGGAATCGCAGGCTAATGAGCCCTTTATACCAGTTGAGCAGCGAGTCAGGCTGACCAGCTTCCACAGCCACGTTAGTCTGCTCCCAGCCTTCGTTAATCGGTTCCCACGGGGTGCCAGTGGTAAATCCGGCATTTGCCTCGGCAGACCATTGCATCGGAGTGCGCAGCATCTCATCCGGTTTATTGCCGGTCATGCCAATTTCCTCACCATAATAGATAAAGGGAATCCCCGGACCTGTGAGGTACATAAAAGCCCCGGCTTTAGCTTTGATCTCTTGTTCATTCAACGCCGTCATCACCCGCGTCTGGTCGTGGTTCGAAAGGAAGGTGCTGAAGGAATAATCTGGGAAGTAGGCTATAGCATCTTTATAAGACTTGAGCGGTATCGCGGCGTTACCCGTTAGCAAGCCGTTTAGAAAGGCATCAGCCAAATCGAAGATAAACAAGCTATCCAAGCCGTCAGGTGTGCCATAGCGGGCGATATTTTGGGTATCTGTCCAAACCTCACCAACAGTGAAAGCTTGGGGGTTAATCTGTTTATAGAAAGCGCGCCAATCCTGAAACCACTGGATGGTGGCAGGAGTATCCTGCAGCACTTCGCCCTCTTCGAAGAGGTAGCGGGCAGCATCCACGCGGAAGCCATCCACCCCTTCTTCCAACCAAAATTGGGTAGCAGCATAAATCTCTTCGGTTACTTTCGGATTGTTGTAATTGAGATCCGGCATTCCTGACCAGAAAACCGCATAATAGTACTTCCCATTCGGAGCCTTGAACCAGGATTCCTGCCCAAGGGGACCAAGACCTTGAGGTTTGGTCTCGGACCAGACGTAATACTCATGATAAGGCGAAGTTGGGTCGAGTGCAGCTTGGAACCAGGGGTGTTTATCAGAAGTGTGGTTGATGACAAAATCGATAATAACGCGAATTCCCCGCGCATGGCATTCTTCCAGCAGCTGTTGGAAATCTTCGAGCGTGCCGTAATCAGGGTTGACGTCCTGATAATCGGTGACGTCATAACCATGATAGGAAGGGGAGGGGTAAATTGGCATTAACCAGATCGCATTGATGCCTAAGTCATCCGTCGTGTTGGGGTCACCGTCATTGAGGTAATCTAATTGCTGGATGATGCCCTGAAAATCTCCAATGCCATCGCCATCGGAATCCTTAAAGGAGCGCACGAAGATTTCATAAAAAACCGCTTCATCCCACCAGTTAGTACCTGCCGCGGTGGGTGGAGAGGTTACTTCTGCTGTCTCGGAGGGTATTGGTGAGCTTTCTGTGGTGATGGTGGGCATGACTGCCGGCTGACAAGCCGCCAATAGTAACAGCACCAATGCCAATGCCCCAAAGAGTCTGTGATGATTATGCATGTCTTCCCGCTTTCTTGGTCTGTTAATCTTAAGCTGCGTGAGCTTCTTATTGTACCTGAATCCTACAGAGCCTGTGACACGCTCAAAAGTGGCGGCTAAACTTCATAACCACAGGGTTACGCTCCACCAAAGCCTTCTTGCAGTGGTTTGATGCACGCAGGCGAATCGTTTTTGGGGTCGTTGACTGCCCGGCTGACCTCCCAAGCCTGCAATAAGTCATCCGGGGCAGGCTTTAGGAGGGCTTTCAACGCTGCAGGGTTGTCCTCTTGCAGCCAAGCCCACTTGTCCTCCGCGTTTAGGATAACCGGCATTCGATCGTGCACCTTGGCAACAAGCGCATTTGCTACCGTGGTGATGATGGTGCAGGTGATGAGCTTGCTTTCAGGATCATCCTTGGGCTGCCAGCTTTCCCACAAGCCGGCGAATACGAATGCTTTCCCTTCCTGAAGACTGAAGTAATAGGGCTGTGAGGATTTGGCGCCCAACTCGGGCTTCTTCCATTCATAAAAGCCATCCGCAACGATGAGGCAGCGGCGTTTCGCAAAAGCATATTTGAAGGAAGGTTTCTCATCCAAGGATTCCGCGCGGGCGTTAATCAGGCGATTTCCGATAGTCGGGTCTTTTGCCCAGAATGGCACCAAACCCCATTGCATCCAGGTCACATTCCGGCTCTGTGGGTTTGTAACCACGCCTATATTTTGCCCTGGCGCCACGTTGTAACGTGGTTTCCAGTCAGCTGGTACCTGCCCTAAAGCAAGCTCTGTCTGCAAGTCATCAGCATCAATTGCCATGGTAAAACGCCCACACATACAGCCCTCTCACTTTCGTAATGCTTAATGATAGTAAAGTAGATTATAAGCCCTGCCTATAGATCCCCCCCAGCCGTAGCATGGTTTTATGGCAGCAGAACCTGGGATTGATCCAGAATTTTTCCATTTTTATCAATCGCTCTAATCACTATTTGACCCTCATAAAATTCCAACAGCACAAAATGACTACTGACCGAAAAGGCTTGGCTATGCGGATCGACCTTTAAGGCAGGATAAAGTTGGCTGGATCCGCCGCCCGTGACCACGTAGGTCACGCCATCGACCACAAGTCTTTCATAATTATGACTATGCCCGGAAAGGACCAGGGGTACGCCTGCCCTGGCAAACTTTTCATGCCATGCCTGCCGCACTGGCTGGCTATCCGCCGGGTGGATAACGCTGCTCGTAAATAGCGGGACGTGTGTGATCACGACGCTGTATGCGAACTGATCATCCTGGAGGCGTTGGGTGAGCCACTTGTCTTGTTCCTCACTGCCTTTTTCACCAAAGAAAACTTGTGAATCCAGAAAGATAAACTGGATATTCTGATAGACCAGGGCATAATATTGCCGCTTGGCAGGCAAGGGTTGGGTTACCCATTTGGCATCAGAGAGGGATGGAAAGGCATGAAAATAATAAGGGCTGCCGTCTACGCGGGCATCTTGAGCATAATCATGGTTCCCAGGCACCGCGTAGATGGGTAATTGGTGCAGCAGCGGGGCAAACGGCTGGAAGTACTTGAGAGCAAAGGCTTCTGCTGGGCTAGCATTTTCTCCGGCGTTGTAGACCAAATCACCCGTGTGGATCACAAAATCGAGCTGCTCGCCAGCCATCTGCTCAACCAATTGGGCAGTTACTAGCTCGCCAAAGCCGGAGTCGCCAATCACGCCTACACGCAGAGGTTCAGCGGCTTGCTGAGTCCGAAAGCGCACGCTGCCCCAGGCTTCGCCCAAAAACACCGGCTGCTTAAAAGCCCCATCCTCAGCCTGCAGTGCAAGGATGGTTTCATATTCTCTATCTGCTTCAAGCGGCGCAACAGTGATTAACTGATATGGTGTGCTCGAAGAAATAGAAAAGGCTTGAACAAACTCCTCCATTTGTTCATTGCTGCGTAGAAGAAGGCTGCCTACTGCCGAGCGATCAAGCTCAAAAAGGAACACAGCACTATCTTCGCTAACCTCTTGGAGTGTTAGGGGTATCACATAAGAAATTTCACTCAGGGGCAAGTCTGCCAAAGGCAGGAACGGCGTGGAAGTAAAAAGCGAAGCCGTCGGGGTGGAAACGGGGGAACCTAACGGCGCTGCCAAAGTTGGCGGCGTGGACGAAGGCAACTGCGCTGATGGATTAGTTGGGCTCCACGTGGAAACAGTTGTCGGCGCAACTTGGCAGCCTGCCAGAAGCCCAACGAGGAGGGCAATCAGAAAGGTCTTGCCGGCTGTGGATAACGAGCGCCGCAAATCAGCAGAAAGCCTGCACATTTTAACCTCAAGAAAGAGTATAAACCCTCGCCAGAAAACTAGACACTGCTGCCTCAGTACAGAGTAACATTTTCTTTTGACCTAACGAAATTATCCCATAGGATTGTAAAGGAAGCAGCATATTTCGCTTGACGCCACCCTCTAACCTGATACAATATCCCTCGCCAGAAGACCATCTGGTAAATATATAGGGCGAGGGTAACCTCAGATGAGGTGAGAGGCGCCCAAAAGGAATGAAAATGGCAAAAGAAGAAGTTTTAATCAATGCTGAAAAGCGCAATGTAACTGGCAAGCAGGTAAAAGCCCTGCGCCGCCAAGGCTTACTCCCTGGCGTCATTTATGGACGGCACATCGAATCTTTCCCCATCCAAATGGATGCACACGATGCATCGCTCATCTTGGATAAGCTCACTGCCTCCAGCCTAATCACCATCGACGTAGACGGTGAAAAGTTCAACGTCCTGATGCGCGACCGCCAACGCGATGTTATTTTTGGGGATTTGCTTCATGTAGATTTCTTGGTCGTCTCGCTCACCGAAAAGCTGCGCGCTACGGTCGAATTGAAACTGGTTGGCGAAGCACCAGTGGCGGATAACCCAGAAGTGGTGGTTACCCAGGTGCTAAACGCGATTGAGATCGAGGCTCTACCACAGGATCTCCCTGAAGTCATCGAAGTGGACATTTCCACACTAGAAACCGTTGACGATGAAATCACGGTGGCAGACCTGGACCTGGGCGAAGACATCGCGATTCTAACCGATCCAAATGAAACTATTGTCTCGGTGGGCTATGTAGCTCAGGAAGAAGTTGCTGAGGAAGAGGAAGCCGAGGAGCTGGCTGAACCCAAAGTGGTTGAACGAGGCAAGAAAGAAGCCGCGGGAGAGGAAGCTGAAGGCGAAGAAGCCTAAACTTACTCCACTTTTAGATTACAGAGAAAAAGCTGCCTTATGGGCAGCTTTTTTATGTGAGCAAACTGATGAAGTCTTGGGTAATTTTCGCGGTTGCGCCCCAGATCTTTTCTCCATCATAAAGTTTATAGTAGCTAACTTCATAAGGCTTACCTTCGAAAGTAATCGTGGAGTAGTAATAATTACTCGGATCCGCCAACCAGCTTAAGGGCACTGTAAAAACCCGTGCCACCTCGCCGTCAAATACTTGTATGGGGTAGGGCCATGGAATCTTGCCCACAACGGGGGTAACCACAAAGCCCGTAATCAAACCGATGGGCTGCATCGCTCCCAGCACTTGCACATCTTGGGGGTGTATGCCCACCTCTTCCCAAGCCTCCCGCAAGGCTGTAGCTGTCAGGTCCGCGTCTCCTGGCTCCCAGCCTCCACCCGGAAAGGACACTTGCCCGCCATGGTTCATCAACCCATCGACACGGCGTGTATAGAGCAATTGCCATTCGTTTTCACGGAATAAAAGCGGTAGAAGCACAGCTGCTGGTTTATATTCTTCAAAAGACACGCCTTTTTCGAGCTCAAACTCCCCTTTGGGAATGCTTTGTAAGTCAGCCAAGCGTTGGGCAAGGTTATCGGGCAGGCTTAGAGTATTAGTCATACAGTTTCTTCCTCTGTTCCAGCAAAGAGATCCTCAATGACCTGCGCAACGGAACGCCCAAAGATGAGATACCCGGTATGGGCTACCATCCGATCCGTGGGGCGCAACCGTTCCCAATCTGTCTTGTAGTAACGCATGAAGATTTCACACACTTCCACGCAGGCAAAGTGCGCCTGCTTAAGCGCTTGCAAGCAGCGCGAAACCTGATTGACCGTTGGCACGAGCATACCTAAATAACCGCCACCTTTTAGGCTTTGCTTCGCTAAAGCGATATAGTCAAAAGCACTGGGTAAATCCATAAAAGCAGCATCCATATCGCGTTCAGAGAAACCTTCAGCTGCGTCACTGAGTTTAAATTCCACCCACTCAGCTAAACCAACTTTCGTTAAGTTTTTTATTGCTAAGTTTTGCGCCGCTGGATTGCGCTCGTATGTAATGACCTTGCCATTCTCCCCAACCATATAAGCAAAGGCGGTAGTCAAACCGCCAGAGCCGGTACCAATTTCCAACACGTGGCTGTCTGGTCCAATGCCCATGACCATCAGGATATATCCAATGTCCTTTGGGTAAAGGATTTGCGTGGTACGCTTGGTCTCGCGGACGAGATCCGCCAAGCCCGGCTGAAACACGTAAAAAGGCTGCCCGGTGTGGGATTTCAACATGCTACCCCAGGGCTGACCAATGATGTCATCATGCTGAATGACGCCACGATGCGTTTGCAGCACCGCCCCAGCTTCCAGCCGCACCAAGTGGCTGCGGAAACCACTGCCCTGCAGTTGCACCAAGTCCCCTGCTTGGGCAGTAACACTCATGCCGCCTCCCCGATCTGGCTAACCCAATGACCCACGAAAAGGAAAATCAAGCTGCCAATCAATGCCAAACCAAGGTTCAGCCCCCCGACCAATAAGAATTTGACCCCCCAAGCGCCGGCTGCCCAATTCCCTAACCAAAAACCAGCCCAGCTCAAGCCAAGATACAGCAAAAGCTTCCAAAATCCGCCATCCCGCCATAAATGAAAGAGAGCCCCCAAGAGCGTTGCCATAAGCCAGCCAAAGAGTATCGTTACGATGTTCATACGTTCCCTTTATTGGTAATGCATTCTCGCATCCGCCTCAAGCACAGTATTCAATCTGCCCTGAGGGTGCTATGCATATAATATCTACAGAAGAATTTTCACAACGGACACAATCATAACATCTTTTTTCCTATGCACAGCCTGCACGGACGTTTGAAACAGTCACGGCGTGTTATTTCACATTAAGTAGAGCAAAGACGCTCCCGCTTACCTTCTTACCCACAGTGGGTATAATTCTGCCACAAGAGGAGCGATAATGTTTTGCGATACTCACTGTCATATCGATTTTGAAGACTACGACGCAGACCGTTCAGCAGTGCTCGAGCGTGCCAAACAAGCTAACCTGCGCTTCCTGATTAACCCGGGAATTGACTTGGCATCTTCTAAAGCAGCATTGAGTCTCTCCCAAGAGTACCTTGGTTTCATTTTCGCCGCCGTTGGCATTCATCCGAATTACGTCAACAGCATGGCAAAAGGAGATTTAGAGCGCCTTTCAGATTTGGCACACACACAAGCTTTGGTTGCCATCGGCGAAATCGGGCTGGATTATTATCGGGAGTATTCAGAGCCTGCACAACAACGCGTAGCCTTCTTAGCCCAGTTAGACTTAGCTGCCCAATGCGAGCTGCCGGTGATCATTCATAACCGTGAGGCGTCCCGAGACCTTGTCCCAATCCTGCATGATTGGCAGCGTGGCTTGCCTGTTAGCAGCCGCATCAAACAATTCCCCGGTGTGCTGCACGCCTATAGCGGCAGCCTGGATGAAGCTTTGGAGCTAGCTCAATTGAATTTTACTTTCGGTCTTGGCGGACCGGCGACCTATCATAACGGCGCAGAGCGGCGTGCATTGGCAGCTGGCTTGCCTTTGGAAGTAATCTTACTGGAAACCGACGCTCCCTTCCTCACGCCTCACCCGCACCGCGGGAAGCGCAATGAACCTGCTTACATCCCCCTGATTGCGGCTGAAATCGCCCGCCTGCATCAGCGCACCCCCGAAGAAGTTGGCGAAATCACAACCCAAAACGCCATCCGACTCTTCGACTTAAACTTGGATATGCCTTCTGAACTTTAGCCTCCACTCCTGATCACGATTTACTGCTTTATCTTATACATCGGTACGAAGGTTTGCGTTTCCATTGGCGGGCGGATGTAGTTGTCATCCCGCTGCCTTGGCGGCAGCTCAATCGGCTCCGGGGTCAGGTCTTCGTAAGGAATCATCGAAAGCAAGTGGCTGATGCAGCTCAGGTGGGCAATCTTTTTATCGTCGGAGTTGACCACATACCATGGTGACTGCTTGGTATCGGTATAGCGGAACATCTCATCCTTGGCTTTGGAATATTCCACCCACTTAGTCCGGGAAGCCATATCCATTGGGCTGAGCTTCCAACGGCGGGTGATGTCATCGATGCGCGCTCGGAAGCGGCGTTCCTGCTCTTCATCACTGACGGAGAACCAGTACTTAATCAGGATAATCCCCGAACGGATGAGCATGGCTTCGAATTCTGGCACTGAGCGGAAAAACTCGCGCACTTCATCTTCCGTGCAAAAGCCCATCACCCGCTCTACACCGGCGCGGTTGTACCAGCTGCGGTCAAAAAGCACCATTTCCCCCGCAGCCGGCAGATGCTGCACGTAGCGTTGGAAGTACCATTGTGTCTTTTCACGTTCGGTCGGCACGGGTAAGGCGACGACCCTCACGATGCGAGGGTTCAGCTTTTCGGTGATGCGCTTGATCGTGCCTCCTTTGCCTGCCGCATCCCTGCCTTCGAAGAGAACCACCACTTTTAAGCCCTTCTCCTTAATCCAAGCTTGCAATTTAATCAACTCGACCTGCAGTTTTTGCAGCTCAGCTTCGTATTGCTTATTGGTCAGGGTTGATTTCGGCTTCATCGCCTGTTCTGCAACGACAGCCTCTTTTTTACCAGCTTTGTTTTTTGCCTTCGATTTGCTTTCATCTTTAGCCATATTGCCCTCACTGCTTGCTACAAACTAGAACAATTTTCGCTACGCACCATTGCCGTTAACTTCGTAGAATAGCCACAAATCTGAATTATTTAGAATATCCTATTTAATTGTTTAACTATGCGCAAAGCGCAAGTCGCTATCAAGCAGAAAAGCACAGGGCAGCCGTTAATCGGCTTCTTCTTGAGTTGCGTCCTGAGAAGATTGCTCTCCCTTCTCAGCTAATTTCTCACGTTTATAATCAACAAAGCGGTAACCCACACCGCGTTCGGTCAGAATGTACTTAGGGTGTGCAGGGTCTTTTTCAATTTTCTTGCGCAGATAATTGATATACAGGCGCACATAATGCGGTTCGTTTTCATATTCGTAGCCCCAGACTTTGTTCAAAATCTGGTCATGCGTCAGCACCCAACCAGCGTTCTTAACCAGGTGATAAAGCAAGCGGTATTCCGTCGGGCGCAGCTGCACCAGCTTGCCATCCACCCAGACCTCGTGCCGGTCGAAGTCGATTTGCAGCCTTCCATCCACATCGATCTTGCCCGTATCGGTCTCATCGGCATAGCTGCCACGGCGCAAAACTGCCCGGATGCGGCTGGTGAGGATTTTCGGGCTGAAAGGCTTGGTAATGTAATCATCCGCCCCGAGCTCTAACCCGCGCACAATGTCGCTTTCCTCCCCTTTGGCTGTGAGCATAATCACAGGGGTGTTGCCGATTTCTCGGATCATCTTGAGCACCTGAAAACCATCCATATCTGGCATCATCACATCCAAGAGCACAAGGTCGGGCAGCGTCACGCGCAGCTTTTCCATCGCCTCTGCGCCGTTATTAGCCTCCACGACTTCAAAGCCATCTTGTTCCAAGTTCAGGCGGATTAACTTAACTAAACCCTTTTCATCATCCACAACTAAAATGCGATTTTTCTTTGTTGAAGGATCCATACTTTTTTCCCTTTCAATTAATGAATGTCGACAATTATGACGCTGATATTATCCGCTCCACCAGCTGCATTAGCTGTCTGCACTAACTTCCAAGCCGCATCTACTGGTAGGGGTTCTGCTTGCAAACTTTTGATGAGCGTGTCTTCGGGGAGAGTCCCCCACAACCCATCCGAGCAGAGCAGCAACTTAGCTGGAGCTTCAATCGTAACCTCGCCAAAATCGGCGCTAAAGCCTTCCCCTTGGCCCAGAGCACGGAAAAGGCTGTTGCGTAGTGGGTTCACTTGTGCCTCTGCAGCGTTGAGCTGACCAAGGTCTACGAGCCGCCGCGCAACAGAGTGATCTCTGGTCAAAGCTTGTAAGCCACCGCTGTGGGTGTAAAGGTAAAGCCGTGTATCACCCACGTGAGCGTAATAAACTTGCCGCTCGAGCACAAGCGCCAGGGTCAATGTACTGCCGCCGCCAGGGACGCATTCGAGCACAGCCATCTGAGCAGCTTGCATCGCTTGGTTGAGCAAAGTTTCAACACTTTTGCCTGAGGGAAATGGCGGCTCTAAAGTGAGAGGATCAAAAAATTTTTGCAGCAAGACTCGGGAGGCAGCCTGAATGGCTAAACTGCTTGCGCGCTCGCCATCCACATGCCCGCCCATACCATCAGCAATCATATAAAGTCCTAAAGTGAGGTGCTGGGCTTGTAAGCACACTTGTGTACTCAGGCTAAAGAGGGCATCTTCATTATGCGTTCGCACTTTGCCTGTAGAAGAAGCCGCCTGGGATTGGAGCAGTGTGGATGGATTCAAAGATGAATCCTCTTCACGCGTTTTTGCCCGATTATGATCTCTTTTATAGTTACTTCGTTGACGTTTCACGCAATAATCTCCGGCTAAACATAGCTATTAAGGTGTGGGGGTCGCCAATTCGATGAGATCCAAAAAGTCTTGAGCAGACCAGCCTGTACGCGTTTGATCGTAAGGAGCGCGCAGCTGCCACCAAGTGTAGCCATCTGCCTCCACCGGTCCGCCAACTACGAGGAAGACTTCGTCATCCATAGCGACAAAGTCAACAGCGGCATCAGTGCCGGGCTCAGCGCGCATCCGTAAGCCGGCACCCTGCGTGCGACCGACTTTGACATACGCCCCAACGCCGATCGTGCCAGGCGGCAGAACAGCACCGGGCGTCGGGATGGCGGTAGAGATAATGCTCGTTGGCGGCGGAGTATGCGTATGCGTAGGGGCAGGTATAAGCGTGAGCTTTGCCGTTGGGACTTCACTAGGTTCGTTTGGCGCTGGATTGGTTAGTTGCAAAATGAGATAGACCAAGCCTAAGAGAGCAGCCGCAAAGAGGATCGCTGCCACGATGCTGAGCGGA
Organism: Candidatus Mesolinea sp.; assembly: GCA_034430095.1. Lineage (GTDB taxonomy): Bacteria > Chloroflexota > Anaerolineae > Anaerolineales > Anaerolineaceae > Mesolinea. The sequence goes on along the minus strand of DAOUFK010000019.1, from coordinate 153,595 downwards.
TGAATCCGATTTTTTGCTGGTTTATTCTCCAAGTCAGTCTCACTTTATGTCTAAGACGCTGCTCGATTTAGGTGCCATTAATAAGCTAAGCTTTGCTTTTTTCAGCTTCCTTGAAAAAATCGTCTAACGCTCGGAAAAATTCACCCGGTCGGTCAAAATGGGGCATGCCCCTGGACCGACGAATGCGTTTAGCCTTCCAGTTATTGTGCGTATGCACCATATAGGGCAGCATATCAAAATGCAAACCTGGTTCATTATCGTATATGACTAAAACAGGCACAGAAAGGTTCTCATATACTTTTTCGCGCACGTTAAGCGTATAAAGCTTGCCGCAGAGATACACCAGCGGGGCAAAATGCGCTCCTGGTTGGTGGGCGGATGCCCAGGCTATGCTGACCAACTCATCCGGCACGCTGTACTCAAAACGGCGGCGGTAATATCGGTGCAGCCGCGGGCGATTGACCAGCAAGTCGAAAAGTGGCAAACTCCATAAAGGCACAGCTACCAGGGTGTAAAGTATATCTTCCAAGGTTTGGACGTTGGGTTTATCCCAGAGCGTAGATTGCGGCATCTGGAAGCCGGTTGGGTTAATCATGGTGAGCGAGTGGAATAAGTCAGGCTCAGCTAAAGCTGCTAAGGCTGCAAATTCGCTCGTGAGCCCCATCACAACGACATCGGCAGGTGCCCCAATTTTCTCGCGGATAAAATCGGTGATCGCTGCCTGATACATACTTGGTCGGTAGGGGCGGTCACCTTGCTGTGAGCCGCCAAAACCAGGTAGGTCCAGCACATATACTGGTCGATGGGAGACAAACGCCTGGAAAATGGGAACTACATCATGCAAACCAGCGGCTAAATGAATGCCATGTACAACCAAGACTGGACGGCCACTGCCAGCGGTATCAGCGATAAAGTGAATTTTCCCCGCCATAGGAGATTCGTAAAAACCTTCTTCGCCTTTGAGCACGCCTTTGACTTTAGCGTGATGGTCGATATAACGCCGGCTATAAAAGATCCAAGCTGCAGCAACAGCGGTGCTAAAGCCCAACAAACTCGCCAAACCGCGAGGAAGCAATCCCTTGCGTTTTTTCTCTTCGTTGGTCATAGAAGTCTCCTTTTTGAAGGATAATGCTCTTCTCTTCTATTATACACTTAGGAAATCGTGTCTTTTACATATCTTTCCAACGATTAAAGTGCACTTCACATAAGGAATCTGGAGGTATTGGTATGACATTGAGCTCATCTCGCATGCACCCTTAGAAATCTGCTTCTTTGCCTTTCTGGTAAAATCAGCGGCATGAAAGTGAAGGCAAAGCATAAGCAAAGTGATCTGGCGCGCTGGATTATCGGCGGGTTTGGCGTCTTCTTTATTATCATCAGCTTGTATATTCTTTTTTCGGATTTAGCGAACTACCGCCGGCAAAGTAGCGTTTACCCAGCTGGCGTGAGCATCGAGTCTATCCCCATAGGCGGGCTGACGCGTGCCGAAGCCCAAGCACGCCTCGAGCAAGCTTTCTCCATTCCCATCGAGCTGCGCTACGGCGAGGCGCGCATGCAGTTCACCCCATCAGAACTCGGTTGGAGCATAGACATAACTGCCACCCTGGACGGGCTCGAAGCCGCTCTTCCCAAGGGAAGCTGGTGGAGGCACCTCTGGGGGCAAAGCGCACCCACAGCTGAATCAGATTTCCCCGTGCAGGCTGCGTTCAATGCGGATACTTGCCGAGCTTTCCTCACCGAAAATATCATCCCGCGTTACGACCAGCCTGCCACAGCAGCGTTGCCCATCCTCTACACCACGAATTACACTCTTGGTCAAAAAGGGTTAGAACTCAACACGGAAGCGGCTCTGCCCGCGATTCAATCAGCACTACTTTCTCCTTCTGCCCGCATCGTACAGCTGCCCATCAATGAAACGCCAGCGCTGCCGCTGGACCCCGCCAACCTGGAAGTCTTTCTTAAGCAAACGATTCTGCTCTCTGGCTTCGATGGTTTAGCCGAGCTGTATATGGAATTACTTCCGCAAGGCACTCCATTGCACTTTGCCGTGCGCGCTAACGAACCTATTCCGCCGGATGTAGCTTATTCGGCTGCCAGCACGATCAAGATCCCGATTATGGTTTCGGTCTTCAATCATTTGGGCGAGCCAACCCCTGAGCTTGCCCTGGGCTGGATCCGCGGCATGATCACCCAGTCCGAAAACCCGCCTGCGGATGCACTTATGCGCACTTATTTGGATGAAAACTTAGGACCTTTGATTGTGACCGAAGACATGCGCGCACTTGGGTACCAAAACACTTTTCTAGCTGGTTACTTCTACTCGGGTGCGCCCTTGTTGCAGCGCATTCAGACCCCTGCGAACAGCCGCACGGATGTGTACCTCGATCCGGATTTCTACAATCAGACGGTACCATCTGAAATTGGTGACTTGCTTGCGCGCATTTACCGCTGTGCGGCTGCGCAAGATGCACAAAACACTGACCTCTTTCCAGGCTCAGTAACCCCCAGTGAGTGCCAGACCATGCTGAACTTGCTGGCAGAAAACAAAATCGGCGCACTTATCGAAGCAGGTCTACCTCCAGAAGGTGACGCTGCACACAAGCACGGCTGGACATCGGATCTAGATGGCTTGCTGCACACGATGAGCGACGCCGGCATCGTTTACACCCCTGGTGGGGATTATGTATTAATTATTTTCATTAACTCCTCCCAACAACTCATGTTCGAGAAGGGCAATTGGCTTTTTGCAAGGCTCTCCCAAGTCATTTATAATGCTTTTAATCTGGAAAATCAGGCTGCCTGGTTAGGTAGTTAATGCGCGAAGCCCGGCTTTAGCAGCCAGAAAAGATCATGCCCATGAAGGTTATCCTCACCCACGAACGCGCAGACTTGGATGCATTAGCATCACTTTTGGGTGCCCATCTGCTCTATCCGGATGCTTACGCTGTGCTGCCGCGTGAGGTCAATCGCAATGGGGCAACATACTTGCATAATTATGGCGGCGAGGTGGGATTCACCAAGCTCAGCCAGCTCCCGCAGGAATCGATTAGTGAGATCCTCCTGGTCGATACGCAATCTATGGTCACGCTTAAGGGCATTACCCCGCAAACACGCGTACAGGTTATCGATCACCACCCGCTGCGAGAAAATCTTCCAGCCGAGTGGGAAGCTGACCTGCAAAATACAGGTGCATGCACCACTCTACTAGTCGAGAAGATCAAGGCAGATAAAATCGCTTTCAATACTGCCCAAGCTAATCTGCTCTTGCTGGGTATTTACGAAGATACCGGCTCACTTAGCTACGCCACCACTACCACGCGGGATCTTTTAGCTGCGGTCTACCTTCTGGAACATGGCGCTGATCTAAATATCATTTCTCCTTACTTGAACCCGCCGCTTTCGAATTCCCAAATGACCTTGTTCGACCGCTTGATGCGCGACATCACCGCGCACAAAGTAGACGGCTTAACCATCCTCCTGGCTAAAGCCGATGCTTTAGACCTTCATGACGAAATTTCTACAGTTGCCCACAAATTACGCGATTTTCTTAATCCTGACGGATTAATTATTTTGGTGCGCACGCGGCAAGGCATCCGCATGGTGGCGCGTTCAACCACGGATGAAATCGATATGGCGCAGTTAGCACGTTACTTCGGCGGCGGCGGGCATCGACGCGCTGCTTCCGCCCTCATCCACCTCGATGGCAACACTAAAGCTACCGATGCAGACTTCAAATGGAATCATATTATTCAGCAAGTGGTCGATTACCTCCCGGAAATCGTTCACCCCTCGGTACGCGTGCATCAAATTATGTCTAAGAAACCGATGACGCTAACTCCTGATACACCTGTAGAAACGGTTGCAGATTTGATGCGCCGCTATGGCTTCGAAGGTTACCCCGTGATTGAAAATGGCAGAGTTGTGGGTCTGCTCACGCGGCGCAATGTGGACCGCGCACTCAGTCACAAACTCAAAGCCACTGCAGGTATGCTCATGGAGACAGGTTCGGTGAGCGTCACCCCGCAAGATACCCTCGAGCACTTGCAAGAGGTGATGGCTTCCAGCGGTTGGGGGCAGGTACCCGTCATCGATCCGGAAAGCCATGAGATCATCGGAATCGTAACCCGCACGGACTTAATTAGCACGCATAGCGGTCAAAACAATCTTCCCAGCCCTGAAGAAATCATCCAGCTGCTGCAGAATGCCATTCCATACCCACGCCAGGTATTGCTGCGCGTAATTGGCAAGGAAGGCACACGCTTGAACATGCCGGTATACATCGTGGGCGGTTTTGTGCGCGATTTACTGCTCAGGCAGCCCAGCCAAGATCTGGATATCGTCGTAGAAGGAGATGCCATCGCTTTTGTAAACGCGCTGGTGCAGCTTTATGGCGGGCGGGCTGTGGTGCACCGGCGTTTTGGCACCGCTAAGTGGATCATCGCTGAAGCTCGTGAAGCTCTAGCCCAATCTCTAAAACCTGACCAGCCTTTGGACCCGCATGCACTGCCGGAGAGTTTGGACCTGATCACAGCGCGCACAGAGTTTTACGAGAGACCAGCAGCCCTACCGACTGTAGAAAGCAGCAACATTAAAATGGACCTGCACCGGCGCGATTTTTCAATCAACACGCTGGCTCTCCGCTTGGATGAGCCTTTCTTTGGCAAGCTGTATGACTTTTGGGGCGGTTACCATGACCTCCAAAACGGCATCATCCGCGTTCTCCATGCGCTTTCTTTTGTAGATGATGCCACACGCATTTTACGGGCGCTGCGTTTCGCCGCTCGCTTTGAGTTCCGCATCGAGCCGCGCACCCTCAGCCTGATGCAAGCCAGCCTTTCAATGCTGAACGAAATTTCCGGCTCACGCTTGCGCCATGAGATAGATTTGATCTTGCTCGAGCCAAAAGTAGTCGATATATTCGTCGCCATGGTGCGCACCAATGTGATGCAAGCCATCCATCCTAAGCTGCCTTGGAGCTTAGAAATCAAGGAGCGCTTAGGGTATCTCAACGCACCAGCGGCACAAGCAGAATGGGAGACCACGAGCAGCGAAAAACAGCTAAACATCCGCCAAATTTTTGGTTACATTTATTGGCTGGAAGATCTCCCCAAGCAGGATTTGGAGCGCGTCGCAGCGCGTTTACGCTTGCCTGCTAAGGTGATTCAAAATATCCGCCAAGCAGCAGATTTGCGCACCCAGCTTCCAGAGCTAAGTAAAGAAAAACCTAGCGCCATCACTGCTGCACTCGAAGCTATCGACCCATTGGTCATCACTGCGGTTTATCAGAGCACCCCAGAAGCAACGCTTCGGGAACCGCTACGTGCAATGATGCTTCACTACAGACAAATAAAGCCAACGGTGAACGGGGATGACTTGCGCGCCATGGGCTTGCCCCCTTCCGCGCGTTATCGTGAAATCTTGGATGCATTGCGCAAGGCTTGGTTGGATGGTGAAATTAGGATGCCAGAGGAAGAACAGGCATTCCTCCAGCGTTTGATTGAGAACGACAATGGTAGAAACGGTTAATCAAGCGACTTTTTATCTGCCAAACGGCGGGGGGATAATAGTGCGTCCGGCACATGAAAGCGATTTGCCCGCGATGGAATGGGAAGGGCAATATACTCACTTTCGCCAGCTCTATGCCGACCACTTTGCTGCCAGCCGTCTCGGCACCACGCTGATATATATCGCCGAGACCTTAGAGAGCAAAATGGTTGGGCAAATCTTCCTGCAGCTCTATGCACGCAACACCGAGCTAGCGGATGGAATACATCGTGCTTACTTATTTTCGTTTCGGATCAAACCAGAGTACCGCAGCCAAGGCATAGGGAGTTTTATGCTCCAATTTGTGGAAGATCAACTTTTATCGCGTGGATTCGATAGCATCCGCCTAAACGTGGCGCGAGCAAATGTGCGTGCTCGCAAACTCTATGAACGGCATGGCTATCACATCATCGGTGTTGACCCAGGCGTTTGGCGCTACCAAGACCATCTGGGCGAATGGCATACTGTGCACGAGCCTGCCTGGAAAATGCTCAAGAAGCTGCGCTGAGCCGGGAGGTGTTTATTGCTCGTCTTCTGGTTCGTCTGCCTGCAAGATTTCCTCTTCAGGTTCGGGCTCTTCAGGTAGATTTTGCTCAGCTTCAAGCTGAGGTTTTTCCTCAGGCGCTGGAGCTTCTGTTTGCGTTGCAGCTTCGTTCTCGGCAATCCAGCCTTTCAATGTCTGCACCACTTCTTGGTAGTCCTCATCAGGCAAAAAGTTCGTAATCACCAATATGTCTTTGCCTTGTTTAGCGGAAATCAACATCCCGTACTTCTTCTCTGTGGCGCTCAGTAGGTCGCTCTTGTTTAGGCGCAGCTCTGGGTATCGCGGCTGATTTTGGATTAAGTGGTCATCATACAGCTCAAGGCTATAGTTCTCCCAAAGCTCCTTGCGCTGCTTATAAGCCCGATTGCCAGAATAGAAGAACAGAATCGCGATTAACGGAATCATCCAGAGGAGCGAGCGCATCGTTTCCTGCCCCCAGTTGAGCGCTACAGAAATAGCAACTAAAACTAAGAAGGTAATGCCATACACCTTCAGAATGGTATTCTTTTGCTGCGGTAATTTTGCTGGGTCTAGACGGTAAGTTTTCATGGGTATAATGCCTCCATCTTGGTTACCACAATTATACTCTTTGGACTTATTCTTCATATTTCCATTGCATTGGATTGATGTTTTACCTATGGGCAGGCTATGCACTCATGAGGCTGGCGAAAACAAAGATGTGATTGACATCTAAGAACATTGTGGTTATTCTAAGAATAATACAGTTTTTAGTAAAAATCCTGGAAGACAAACATGCCAGCAGCTGACCAGAAATCAAGTAATCAACGACGATACAAACATAATTACGACCAGCGCGCTCAAATTACCAACCTCCTACACCAAGAGCTCATCTTAGTCGGTGTGGAAGCAGCCAGCTGGCAAGAGGTGCTAACGCTGCTCGCCAATCAGCTTTACCAGAGTGGCTATGTGCGCGAGAGCTACCTGCAAGCAGTCCTCGATCGGGAGCGCCAATTCCCTACCGGCTTACGCACTGCCGAGGTGGCAGTCGCCTTGCCGCATACCGAGAAAGAGCATGTCCTCAAGCCAGCAGTAGCGGTTGCCATCCTCGCGCACCCAGTCACCTTTGGTGAAATGGGCACAGAGGATCAAACGGTGCCAGTAGAAATCGTTTTTATGCTCTCCATCCTCGAACCTGATGAGCAAGTAACCTGGCTAAGCCGCCTGGTGAGTACCTTTCAGCTGGAAGGCTTCCTCTCCCTGCTAAAAGGATCACCAGATTCCGCGACGGCTTACCAACATCTATTAGATGCGTTAGAATTTATACGGTTAGCGGAAGAAGAAGATTAGATCCGTTCAAACTTTAGATGGACGAGGAGAGGAATATTATGGCTCATAAGGTCATTTTAGTTTCGTGCGTATCCGGCATGGCAACAGCAGAAACTACTGCCGCGAAAATCCGTAAAATTGCCGCTGAACATAAGTGGGATGTGAGTGTCAAAGTGGCTGAATTTCGAAAGCTTAAAGAAGCAGTGCCTGGCTGCGACGTTCTTGTTCAGATTGCTCCCAGCGATCCCACCGACTATGGCATTCCTAAGATTAGCGGCGTACCTTTCCTAACAGGCTTTGAGCTGGATAAGACCATCCAAGCATTAGATGAAATCATCAATGCTGAGCCCTCCACGAAACCAGAGGAAAGTGAATAGAAAGTTGCCGCTCAAATCGAGGATTTATGGAAATCACAACCGCCCGTGAAGTCATTGCTGAGTTCGGAGCAGAGCTTTACCGCCGCTTCCTCACTGATAGCACTGGCGGTAATTTAAGCATCCGCATCGACGATTCCATCATTATGACGCCCAGATTTGCTGGGGCACGTTGGCATTGGCAGCTTAAACCTCATCAAGTTTTAGTCTTAGATTTGGAAGGCAATATTATAGAAGGCGATGGCGAAATCTCACGTGAAGCCCGTGCGCATTTTACGCTCCTACAGCACTTTTACCCGGAAGCTACAGCCCTCGTGCACACCCACCCACGCCAAATCATGCCTTTTTGTGCCGCAGAACAACCCATGCCGGCGGTCTTGGAATGCACCAAGCCATTAGGGACCCTAGAATTATGCCGCTACGCCCCCAGCGAAAGCCAAGCCTTGGCAGATGCTTTATTTGAATACATGCTTAGCCATAAAAACAGCCTAAGCCAGAACGGGGCAATCGCTTGCATGGCTCCGCGCCATGGGCTGTTTGTCTTAGCACGTGATGTCTATACGGGTTATGAGGTCACTGAACGCTTGGATGGCAATGCTTATTGCGTCCTCCAGGCTGAGCAGATTGGCGGGATAACCCCTATCGATCAACGCACAACAGGATAAATTGAGCATTATCTATGCGCAATAGAGAAAGAGAGAAAAAATATGTCAGAAAATAATAAAAGCTACATCCGCAAAAGCCAGTACGAAAACATCCAACTAGCCATTTATCTGGATGCTAAAGGGCATTTGCTTGACCTTGATCTGCAGCACCTTGATCAAGCCGCATCAACGCAGCCGGCAATTACTGCACTGATTGATCACACACTGCTTAAACCAGATGCGACCGAGGAGCAGATCCGAACGCTCTGCGAGGAAGCTTTAGAATATCAATTTGGTGCAGTGTGCGTTAATTCATGCTGGGTTTCCCTTTGTTCTCAGCTATTGCAAGACAGCAGCATCAAGGTGGCGAGTGTGATCGGTTTCCCCTGGGGATCCCCCGTGACAGCAGCAAAAGTTGCCGAGGCACGCCAAGCGTTGCAAGATGGGGCATGCGAGCTGGATATGGTAATGAATTATGGCAAGCTCAAATCGGGCGACTACACCTATGTGGCGAATGATATCCGTGAGGTGGTGCGTTTAGCCCATAAGCATGACGCCCTAGTCAAAGTTATCCTGGAGACTGCCGTGCTCAGTGAGCAAGAAAAGGTGATTGCCTGTTTGATTGCAAAAGAAGTTGGGGCAGATTTTGTCAAGACATCGACAGGCTTTGCCGGCGGAGGAGCAACCGTGGAAGATATTGCGTTGATGCGTAAAGTGGTCGGTCCAGATATGGGTGTAAAAGCCTCTGGTGGTGTGCGCAGTTATGCTGATGCTCAAAAGATGTTGGCAGCAGGCGCCACACGCATCGGCACCAGCTCCAGTATTCATATCGCGCAGGAAGCCGCTGGGCAAACCCAAAGCAGTTCAACCGCTGGTGGTTATTAATTTCCTGCTATCCTAAAACAAAAAAATCGAATCAAAAAACCCAGCTGAAATTGGCTGGGTTTTTGGTGTTATGTTCTGCTTTGACTATTGTTTCGCGGGCATATCGCGGCTGGCTAACACGTTCACGCCGGTGCCAAGCACATTTTCGACTATGACTGACTTCATTTTTACTGGTGCAGTCACTTCAACCTTGCGGATCTCATCCAATATTTGGGGAATGAGCGGTTTGGGTACCGGCCGCTCGGTATAGACTGGAAGTAGCGGGTGAAAACCGTTTTTCACCTTAACCGTGGTTGCTACCATACGGCGAGGATCTGTCATCTCAGCAACGCCATAGTCAAGCCCTTTTTTGCAGTTATAACCACGGACCTCAATGACCTCACCATTCTCTATTACAGCCGTCAGGGTACAACCCTGAGGACAAGCCGTACAAATCAAATTAACTTCTTCAGCCATTTTCTCTCCTACCTCGGATTAATATCAATGGTCAGACTGTTTGCTTTGGAGACGTCAGAATAATTTTTCGTCTTCAGCACTACTGTAACCATCTCGCCAGGGCGAACGTACTTTTCAGCTTTGCGCGTGATTAAGTTTTCGCCATCATGAACTTCAATCCATACTGGCTGTTCAATTGGTCGGGTCACACGCATCTGCAAGCGAATATCTTCCTGAGCTAAACTGGACTTATCCAACTTGTGAGGGACTACATAGCGCACGTTCTTGCCAGCTTTTAGTGGGATATAACGCGCCTCTGCATTGCGCAAGCTGATTGCATATTGAGCGGCACGTTTACCCGCTTCAAAGCCCGCTTCAGAAACCCAATCGACCAAGTCATAGACATGCACTACGTTACCGGCAGCAAATATGCCGGGTACATTCGTCTGGAAGGTCTCATCTACATACGGTCCGCCTGTAATCGGGTCGAGCTTAACCCCCGCCTTGCGTGAAAGTTCATTTTCTGGGATCAAGCCAACCGATAGCAGCAGCGTATCACAAGGAATAATCTCTTCGGTACCTGGGATGAAGTTCCATTTTTCATCTACTTGCACAGCTTCCACCGCTTCAACGCGATTCTTTCCCATAATGCGTTTGACCGTGTGATTGAGCTGCAACGGGATGTTGTAATCCTGCAGGCATTGCACTAAGTTACGGCTTAAGCCCGAAAGATAAGATTGAATCTCTAAGACGCGCTCCACCTTAGCGCCCTCGAACGTCAGACGGCGCGCCATAATCATGCCAATATCACCAGAGCCAAGGATAACAACATCTTTTGCTGGCATGTAACCTTCCACGTTCACCCAGCGTTGTGCCGTTCCTGCGGTAAAGACGCCATTCGGACGCATGCCGGGAATACGGATCTGCGGGCGGGTGCGTTCACGGCAGCCCATAGCCAAGACAATTGCCCGTGCTTCAATTTCGACATAGCCATGCTCTTTACTGGAGACAAATAAGTGGCGGTTTGGGGTAATATCCAGCACCATGGTGTTTAGCAAAGCCTCGACGCCTAGGCTAAGCATCTCTTCGATAAAGTGCTGTGCATAAGCAGGACCGGGTAAGTCTTCCTTGAGCAATTCCAAGCCAAATCCATTGTGGATACATTGCACCAAGATGCCGCCCAACTCATAATCGCGCTCGATGATCAAGACATCATCAGCACCATTCTTTTTAGCTTCAATTGCGGCAGCTACCCCGCCAGGACCGCTGCCAACCACCACAACATCATAAATATTTTTTAGGGCCATCTTACTCCTCCACCTCTTTTGTTTCTCTGAATAGGAACTCGGACCCTTTACCGCGCTTGGTCACCTCCAACGGCGAGATACCTAACTCTCTCGATAGGATATTCACCACACGGGGCATATCGAAGCCACCTTGGCAGCGCCCGGTACCAAGCCATGTGCGCCTTTTGATTGCATCATAGGTGCGCGCAGGTACAGGTGAATGAATTTCTGCAATGATTTCGCCTTCGGTAATATTTTCGCATCGGCAGATCACTTGACCATACCGCGGATCCATATTTACCAGTAGCTGGCGGTCCTTATGAGACATATTGCGGAAGCGCGGGCGTGCTGGTCGGATGGGGTCCCATTCCTTTTTCTCGACGAGCTTTTCACCTGCATCGCGCAGCATATCGACTACTTCTACGGCGATGGCGGGTGCGGAGGTTAAGCCGGGCGATTCGATACCGCCTAAATTGACAAAACCTTCAACTTCATCCGGAATTTCAATAATGAAATCACTCTTATAATTTATTCCAGGGGTCTTGCAAGGCGCATTACCTGTTGGGCGGATGCCTGCAAAATTCGCTATCGAGTAACGCAGATTGAGCGAAGGTACGAGTTTGAGCGCCCCAGCAGCAACTTCATCCAGACCTTCTTTTGTGGTTGAAGTATCCTCTTTGTCCTCGATCTCATTGGCATTCGGTCCAATGATGGTATTCTCATGCAGGGTTGTCGTAACGAGGATGCCTTTACCTTTCGCTGAAGGCACAGGGAAGAGCACATTATCGATAGTGATTTCCGCGCGATCGAAAATAAAATATTCGCCTTTGCGCGGCGTGATTTTAAACTCTGGGCGGATGCCAGCTTTATGCATAACCTCATCCGAATATAAGCCAGCTGAGTTAATCACCCAACGACTGAGGAAATCACCGCGGTTAGTTTTTATCCCAATGATGCGCTTACCCTCCATGATGAAATCTTCAAAAGCAGTTTCCAACAGGATGGTTACCCCATTCATCACTGCGTTCTCGGCTGCAGCAATGGTCACCTGGAATGGATCGCAAATACCGCCCGTGGAAGCCCATAGCGCACCGCTCACCTCAGGGTTGATATTCTTCTCGCGTCGGCGCACTTCAGCCCCACTGAGCATGACCATGCCAGGAACGCCATTCTGTTTACCTTGCTGCATCAGCTTATCGACGATTGGGAGCTCATCATCTCCTATTGCAACCACATAATCCCCGCGGCGCTCGAAAGGAAAGTTCAATTCGCCGGCAAGTTGATCCCACATGGGATTGGCTTTCACATTCATGTAAGCTTTTAAAGTGCCCGGTAAAGGATCATATCCTGCGTGCACGATGGCGGTATTTGCACTGGATACGCCCATCCCAATATCGGCTGCTTTATCGATCAACAGGATTTTCCCTTCGTAGCGGGAAAGCCAACGGGCGACCATACAACCGACTACACCCCCTCCTATAATAATGTAATCATATTGTTCTTGCACTCCAACCTCCTAAAACATAAATTTATATTAATATCTTTTCTAAAAGTGAAATCCTCTGGATGAGAAGCCAAAATGAATAAATTGGCTCAAGGTTTATGAGATGATAGGATAATAACTGTTGATGGCTGTTCATAAATATTTTGGTCTCACACTCTTCTTGGCAGTCTCAACGTTGCTAATGTTTCTGATCAGGCTGCGACTCCGAGTTTTACGTGAACTCGCTACATTATACTACGAGAGTTGACAAGATTTATGCATTTTTTGCTTTTTCTCTATCATCCTAGCCAAATTATTCAGGCAAATTTTTCAATTTTTCTTACATGCGAGGAAAAAAACTCCTTTTTTATGATTAACGCGTGTCAATTTGTGCTAAGTTTGTATAATATTATTGACTCACGCAATTAATCGTGTTATATTATTGTCGACTCGAATCGCTCCAGAAAATAAATAAGGTGATAAAGACCACCAAACTGGAAATAAAAGTGTATTCGCTCGAAAGGACGCAGTGTATTTATGTGGATTTTGAGCAAGAATGCAAGACAACTTAGTCAAATTCCAGTGCTGCCCAGCAGCTTCAAAGTGAGCTGCACATTGAATGAAGATCGTTTTTATCATACTTTCTGGCTAAGCGCATTCGAGATTTTTGTTTCCCAAGGAGGTGATCAAAAGTTTTAATACCATTTCTCAATGTCGTTCCAAACTGTAACCATATTTTTATAAAAACTTATATTAAAAAGGAGATTAGATAGTTATGGAAAAAAGATTAGGCAAAGAAATAATTGGCGAGATCTTTGGCACCTTTATCCTGATCCTGCTTGGTGATGGTGTGGTTGCAAATGTTGGTCTTGCCCCTCGTTTGGCTGGCACAGCTTACAACTGGAATACGATAACCATTGGCTGGGCTTTCGCCGTGATTATTGCTGTTTATGTTTCTGCCGGTGTTTCTGGTGCTCATCTTAACCCTGCAGTAACACTTGGCTTGGCTGCACGCCGCGGTTTCCCCAAAGGGAAGATTTTACCCTACATCCTTGCTCAAATGGTTGGTGCATTCTTAGGCGCCGCTGCTGTGTATTTCATCTACCGCGACGGCTTAGTAGCAGCTGGCATGCCGAATGTGTGGTCCACCGGTCCTGGCTCTGTCTTTGGTCAATCATTCTGGGGTAGCGCCAGCTCAGCTGCAACGGGTACCTACAGCATGGTAACTGCCTGCATTGCTGAACTCTTCGGCACTATGGTTCTGACCTGGGGTATCGCTGCTAGTGGTGACCTGAAGAACAATGGTCTGAAGGATAACCTCGGTGGCTTTATCGTTGGCTTCACTGTGTTGGCAGTTGGTCTGTCACTGGGTGGCCCCAGCGGCTATTCCATCAACCCTGCCCGTGACCTCGGCCCACGTTTGTTCGGCGCCCTCGTCGGGACACAAGGTCTCTTCGATGGTTTGTACTGGCTGATCCCGCCTGTGCTCGTTCCTGCAATCGCTGGTCCTATCGGCTTCTGGCTGTATGACATTTTAGTAGCCAAGAACCTGCCAAAGAAAGACTAATTTTTAGAACCGTCTTAAATACCTGAGGACGGATGAGGAGGCTGATAGTATGAAAAAACTCATTAATAAACCCGAAGATGTTGTACTTGAGGAGCTGCAAGGTATCGAGCTCGCTCACCCGGACCTCGTGAAGGTCCACTATGACCCCAACTTTATCTATCGTGCAGACGCTCCAGTGAAAGGCAAAGTCGCCGTCGTTTCTGGTGGTGGCAGCGGTCATGAGCCAATGCATGGTGGATACGTGGGCAAAGGTATGTTGGATGCCGCCTGCCCAGGTGCGGTCTTTACTAGCCCAACCCCCGATCAGGTGCTCGAAGCCACCAAGACAGTTGATGGCGGCGCTGGTGTATTGCACATCGTAAAGAACTACACCGGCGATATCATGAACTTCGAGATGGCTGCTGACCTCGCTCGTGGAGAAGGCATCGAAGTTGAAGCTGTTGTGGTCAACGATGATGTCGCTGTAGAAGATAGCCTCTATACAGCAGGGCGGCGCGGCGTTGGCCTCACCGTCCTCATGGAAAAAATTGTTGGTGCCGCTGCAGAGGAAGGCCGTTCGCTCAAGGAATGCGCAGACTTGGCTCGCAAGGTGAACAGCCAAGGGCGCAGCATGGGCATGGCGCTAACTTCTTGTACAGTCCCGCACGTTGGCAAGCCGACTTTTGACCTGCCCGAAGACGAGATGGAGATCGGTATCGGCATCCACGGTGAACCTGGTAGAGTTCGCATGAAGTTGCAACCCGCAGATAAGATCACCGAAATGCTGCTCAAACCAATTGTGGAAGACTTACCCTTCAAGTCTGGCGATGAAGTTTTGCTCTTCGTCAACAGCATGGGCGGAACACCCCTCATCGAGCTCTATATTGTTTACCGCAAGGCACACAAGATGCTCGAAGAAATGGGGATCAAGGTCGTCCGCAATCTGATTGGCCCCTACATCACCAGTCTCGAAATGGCTGGTGCTTCGATCACGCTTCTCAAGATGGACGAGGAGCTGAAGAAGTTGTGGGATGCACCCGTTTTAACTCCAGGTATGCGCTGGGGTATCTAATAAACTGTCGGAAAGTCTGGAGATGTTAGTTTCTCCAGACTTTCCCAATGTATCGAGGTTTACCGTGGCTATATCAAAAGAAGATGTACTGAATTGGATTAAAACTTATGCGCAAGTGATCGCCGAAAATGAAGCCCTTCTAACGGATCTTGATGCTCAAATTGGCGATGCCGATCACGGCGCCAACATGAATAGAGGCTTCAAAGCGGTTTTGACCAAACTGCCGACTCAGGAAGATAAAGATATTAGCACAATCCTGAAGACGGTGGGTATGACGCTTCTCTCGACAGTTGGCGGCGCTGGCGGTCCACTTTACTCAACGATATTTTTAGAATTGGGTAAAACCCTTGCCAATAAGGAAGAAATCGACCTCGCCGATTGGGCGAGTGCTCTTGAAGCAGCTGAAAAAGGCGTACAGAACAGAGGGAAAGCAGTCCCAGGGGATAAAACCATGATTGATGCCCTCGAGCCGGCTGTCATTGCGCTCAAAGAAGCTTTGGCACAGAATTTGTCTTTTGAAGAGGCTTTAAGAAAATCCGCAGAAGCTGCACATGAAGGCATGTTAGCCACCATTCCTCTGGTAGCCCGCAAAGGACGCGCGAGCTACTTGGGAGAAAGAAGCGCAGGTCATCAAGATCCTGGAGCCACTTCAACCTATTTCTTAATTGATACTGCCGCAAAAACCTGGGCAAAACAAAATACACATAAATAAAAATTATAAAAAGGAGAGTGAAAAATATGGCAAAATATGTTGCAGCAATCGATCAAGGTACAACCAGCACCCGCTTTATGGTTTTCAACCACAAAGGTGAAGTTGTAGGCTTCGATCAAAAAGAACACAAACAGATTTATCCAAAACCCGGTTGGGTTGAGCATGATCCATTGGAAATCTGGCAAGCCACCCAAGACGTTATTAAAGGTGCACTTGATAAACTACGCATTGATATTAGCGACATCGCTGCCGTTGGTATCACCAATCAACGCGAGACTACCGTCGTCTGGGAAAAGGCAACTGGCAAACCTGTCTACAATGCTATCGTTTGGCAGGATACGCGCACTGATGCGATCTGCAATCAGTTAGCGAAAGACGGCGGCCAGGATCGCTTCCGCCCGAAAGTGGGCTTGCCCTTGGCAACCTACTTCTCTGGTATGAAGATCAAATGGATTTTGGATAACGTTCCTGGTGTGCGCGAAAAAGCCGAAAAAGGCGAAGTGCTCTTCGGCAATATCGATACCTGGGTAATCTGGAACCTAACTGGCGGCCCTAAGGGCGGCGTGCACGTCACCGATGTCACCAACGCTTCCCGCACCTTCATGATGAACCTGGAAACCCTCGACTGGGATCCAGACATGCTGGAAGTGCTGGGCGTCCCGCGCGCCATGCTTCCGGAAATCAAACCATCCTCGGCTATCTATGGTTATGCCAAGAACAGCGGTTTGGATGGTATTCCCGTGGCTGGCGACTTGGGCGACCAACAGGCTGCTTTGTTTGGCCAGACCTGCTATGACCCTGGCGAAGCCAAGAACACCTATGGCACTGGCTGCTTTATGCTGATGAACACGGGCACTTCTCCAATCCAATCCAAGAACGGTCTTTTGACCACCCTTGGTTATAAGATTGGCGATCAGCCTGCAGTATACGCCTTGGAAGGCTCCATCGCGATCACTGGTGCTTTGGTGCAGTGGATGCGCGACAACCTCGGTTTGATCAAGAAATCCGCTGACATCGAAGAGCTTGCCAAGACCGTCGAAGATTCCGGTGGTATTTACTTCGTACCCGCCTTCTCTGGTTTGTTTGCACCTTATTGGCGCAGCGATGCCCGTGGCGTTATCGTTGGCTTGACCCGCTACATCAATGCCGGTCACTTAGCCCGTGCCGTCCTCGAGGCAACAGCCTACCAGACCCGCGAAGTGCTGGATGCCATGAACCTGGATAGCGGTGTGCCGCTGAAAGCCCTCAAGGTGGATGGCGGTATGGTCTACAATGAAACCTTGATGCAGTTCCAAGCTGACATCCTCGGCGTTCCGGTTATCCGCCCAACTGTGGCTGAAACTACCGCTCTGGGTGCTTCCTATGCTGCTGGTTTAGCTGTCGGCTTCTGGAAGGAAGTGGACGAATTGCGTGAGAATTGGGGCAAGGACAAAGAGTGGCACCCCAAGATGGATCCCGAGACCCGCGAGAAACTCTACAAGGGTTGGAAGAAAGCGGTCACCCGCTCCTTCGATTGGGTAGAAGCCTAATACTTCGTTCGTTTGCGAGTAAAATTAGGGGCGACGCGATCAACACGTCGCCCCTAACTCTTAAATAGGAATAAAAATGAGCACAAAAAATTCGAAGAAGCAAAACCAAAAACGCAAAACTTCTAAAATCTCCACCACTAGTCCAGAACAAGCTGTATCTACCCAAACCAGCCCAAAAAAGAAATCCCCTAAGGGCGCAGAGGTTAACTTACGGGAGCCTTGGATAAAGCGCAAAAGCGGTTATATTGCTGTGGGATTGATCAGCCTCGCTTTGGCTGTGCTGGTAGCGTATCAGATTATAAAAGGCAGCGGCGATTGGGGCCAAGGTATATTATGGGGTCTCATTTTTGGTGCCAGCATTTTATTGATTTTCTTTGGAATGAACTGGTTTCACTCCCTCTTTAACAAAGATAAGGGTGAAAAACAGACAACCGAGAGCAAAAAGTAAGCGCCCTAAACAAGGCACTAGTATAAATGATAAGGTGAAAGGTTAATTGTATGGTAAATATCCTTCTGGTTTCTCACAGCTATCAGTTAGCTAGCGGTGTGGCTGAGCTCGTGCGCCAAATGGCACCCTCCGACTCGGTGAAAATTGATGTTGCTGCCGGAATTGGTGACGACCACCAAGAGATTGGCACGAACGCCGTCGAAATCATGGAAAAGCTCAATGCACTTTATACTCTAGAGGGCACTTTGGTGCTGATGGACTTAGGCAGTGCCATCCTAAGCGCCGAAATGGCTTTAGACATGCTCGATGAAGAGGTCAAAACTCAGGTACGCTTGTGCCCGGCGCCTTTTGTGGAAGGAGCCATCGCTGCTGGCGTGCAAGCTAACATGGGCTCAGACCTGGATTCGGTCTATCGCGAGGCTATGTCGGCTCTATTAGCTAAGCAGCAGCAGCTGCAACCAGAAGCCATCCAAGAAGACCAACCGGCTCCCCAACAAGTGGTTGAAGCTGCACCTACTGAGAAGGTTATCGAGATTGTGCTGCCTGTAACGAATGAATCAGGCTTGCACGCTCGCCCGGCAGCTCTCTTCGCTAAAACGATTGGCAGCCACAACGCTAAAGTAACGGTAACAAACCTAACGGAGAATAAAGGACCCGTAACCATCAATGGATTAATCGCGGTGATGCTGCTCGCCGCTAAAAAAGGCGATGTCCTGAAAATCCAAGCTGAGGGTGAAGAAAAACAAGAGGTCATTGACGCTTTAATAAAGTTATTTGCCGAGAATTTTGGGGAATAATCTTGCTGGCATAATCATTGCAACACCTTCAGCAAGTCTGTTCGCTGGAGGTGTTTTTTATGCAGCCTAAAAAGAAATCATTCGGTGCCTTCCTGCTCAGGGCAGTGCTGATACTGACAATTAGCCTGCTCATTGCGGGAGCAATCAATTATATCTCCGGTGCGGCACCATTCCATGCCAATGCCACTGTGCAGCCAGAAATCACACTCCCAAAGCTCAGCCTACCTACTACCCCCAAACAAGCCATACCAGAAGAGCGCATCTTCCTGCCCTTAGCTTTGCGCAGCGATGAACAGCAAGTAAAGATCCTCAATAATTCCAGCATGTATATCGAAAAATCGGAAATCGAAATCCTCCATATCGTAGGGGAAATCGCCAACAATAGCCCTGACCCGATTCATAATCTCAGTATAACCGCATTACTTTACCCCGCAAATGGGACCACAGCAATCACAACCATTCATGCATCCCCCTTCATCTCGGCACTTGCTCCAGGAGAGAAAACTTGTTTTAACCTCTACTTGGAAAAACCGAGGACCTATGCACGTTATGAGCTTACCGAGCTGAGTTATGAAGTCGGCGCTGAGCCAACCAGCACGTTTGAAACCCGCCAAGTTACCGCTGGGTGGGATGAAGATAATGACTGGTACATGCTCAGCGGGCAGGTGCAGAACACGGGTAAAACTCCATTTGCTGATGTTCGCGTCGTTGCCACGCTCTATGATTCGAACAATAAGGTGATAGGCTGCGACCAGACTTTCGTGTTGTATGAAGGCGAAAACCCTTTTTCAGTGGGTACATTCTCGCTCTACTTTATGGATCAGCTTTATAACCAGGTGAGCTCTTATCGCCTCCAAGTTGTGGGGCAATAAAGTTAACGGGCAAAGCGTAGGATAAATTTCCTGTGAATTTGCTTAAACTTTCCTAAACCAACCCCAACCCTCTGCAAATAAACTTGACATTCGCTCTAAAGAGTTATATAGTTCACTCCGTTTAACTATTAAGCGAGGTTAATTGTGTCTGAGACTCTTTTAGCGTTGTTACACGAATATGCCGAAAAGGCAATGAAACACTCGATTTTCGCCTTCATGACCTATATTCAGCAAGCCAACCTCTCTGCCTCTCAAGTTAATGCGATGTTTTTCCTAATGGACTACCCTAACAGTTCAATGAACGCATTATCGAATAAATTAGGTATTACCCTCGCAGCTGTTTCTCAATTGGTGGACCATTTGGTAAAACGCGGTTATGTCGACCGCAAAGTAGACCTGCAAGACCGACGAACAAAACGGCTATCCCTGACGGAAAAGGGACTATTGACAATGAAAGAAGCCCAACGCGCACGCCACAGATGGTTGCAAGAGTTGGTTAACGCCTTCACGCCTGAAGAGCAAAACACCCTGATTCCTGCGATGCGGTTGCTTAATGCGGGAATGGATAAGTTAGCCTCTGAAGCACCCCTACGGAATAAAGCCGTGAAACGCAACATCAATGAAGAGGAAACTGTATGAAAAAATTGTTCCAGTTTATTAAACCTTATTGGCCAAACATTCTGTTAACTGTCGTATTGCTTTATATCATGGCAAATACCGACTTAGCGCTGCCAGATTACCTCTCCAGGATCATCAATGTTGGTATCCAACAAAATGGTATCGAAAACGCAGTACCAGACGCCTTGCGTAAAAGCACCATGGACCAAATCAATCTGTTCCAATCGGATGAGGAAAAGGCACTAACTTTAGCAGCTTACCAGCTCGTAGAACCAGGCAGTGATGAGGCGGCAAAGTACGTACCAGACTACCCATTAGTCTCCTTACAGCCGGTTTATATCCTTCAACAAAAGGATTCTGCTACGATTACCCAGCTTGAAGCCGCCATGACTAAACCATTGATTCTCACTTTTGGCATTGATATGCTTTCTCAAAACCCAGAACAAGCCGCCACGCTCTTGGGGCAAGAGTTTGCCGCTCAAGTTCAATCGCTTCCACCGGGCACGGATCTCAAGGCAATGCTCTTCCAATTGCCACCAGCGCAATTGGAAGCCCTGAAAACTACGGTTTATAAGCAGCTCGATGCCTTGGAGCCTTCTATGGTTACCCAAATTGCAGTTCAAGCGGTCAGCCAAGAGTACTCCGTCTTGGGGGTCAACTTAGCCTCAATTCAGAACAAATTTATTCTGAACGTTGGTGGGTTGATGATCCTTATGGCGCTTATCTCCGTGATCACCTCGATTTCGGTGAGCTATTTATCTGCGCGTACGTCAGCCGGCGTTGCCCGCGATACACGTATTGCTGTCTTTGAAAAGGTAGAAAACTTCTCTAGCGCGGAGTTCAATAATTTCTCCACCAGTTCTTTGATCACGCGAACTACCAACGACATTGCTCAAATTCAAATCGTGATTTTTATGATCATGCGTATGGCTTTGAATGCACCTATCATGGGCATCGGCGCCGTCGTCCGTGCCGTCGATAAGAGCCCCAACATGTGGTGGCTCATCGCTTTAGCGGTGGTGGTGCTTACTGGGATGATCATGATCGCTTTTGCTTTGGTGATGCCCAAGTTTAGGACCCTACAATCTTTAATTGATCGCCTCAACCTTGTAATCCGTGAAAACCTCACTGGTCTCATGGTTGTGCGCGCCTTCCGCAAGGAAGATTACGAAGAAAAACGCTTTGAAAAAGCCAACCGGGATTTAGCCAACACAAATGTTTATATTGGCAGGGTTCTGAGTGTGATTTTCCCGTTTATCAACTTGATCATGTCTGGGCTTTCTATTTTGATCATCTGGGTCGGCGCGCATGAGGTTGCCCAGTCAGCGCTGCAAGTTGGGGATCTCATCGCCTTTATGCAATATTCTATGCAGATTATGTTCTCCTTCATCAGCTTAGCGATGTTGTTTATCATCCTACCTCGGGCGTCCGTTTCTGGTGAGCGCATTGCTGAGATTTTAGAGACCCCTATCGTCATTCAGGACCCACCGCATCCGCTGCAGTTCAGCCAACCTGTGCGTGGAGAGCTCGTATTCGATGATGTAGACTTTAGGTACCCAGGTGCCGAAGAAGACCTCTTGCACGATATTAGCTTTATTGCCAAGCCAGGGGAAACCACTTCGATCATTGGCTCCACTGGCAGCGGTAAGTCCACACTCGTGAACCTGGTGCCGCGCTTCTTTGACGTCAGCAAAGGTAGCATCCTGATAGACGGCATCGATATCCGCGATGTAACCCTGAAGGATTTACGAGCCCAAATTGGTTACGTCCCGCAACGAGGCGTGCTCTTTAGCGGCACAATCGAATCCAATATGCGGCTTGCCAAGCCAGACGCGACCATAGAAGAAATTATGGATGCCCTTGATACCGCCCAAGCGATTGATTTTGTTATGGCTAACCCTGATGGCTTACAAACAGAAGTGGCGCAGGGCGGCACGAATTTTTCTGGCGGACAGAAGCAGCGCTTATCTATAGCACGCGCCTTGGTAAAAAAACCACCTATATATATCTTCGATGACAGCTTTTCAGCGCTCGATTTCAAAACTGATGCAGCTCTGAGGAGTGCACTCAGCAGAAAGGTAGGCAATAGCACCGTCCTTATCGTGACCCAACGCGTAGCCACAGCTAAAAATTCTGACCAGATTCTAGTTTTGGATAATGGCAGAATTGCCGGCGTCGGCACCCATCAGGAACTAATGAAAACCTGCACGGTTTACCAAGAGATCGCCAGCTCGCAGTTGAGTAAGGAGGAATTACTATGAGTAATGCAACAAACTCAGAAAATACCACAAACCAAAACAAAGCCCCTTCACCAACCAAACCTGTCCAAAGGCAAGGCTTTGGCGGTGGGCCAGGATCTCGCTTTGTACCCGGAGAAAAGGCACGTGATTTTAAAGGGACTATGCAGCAGTTGCTGGGCTATCTTGGTAAGTATAAATGGACCATCATCTTGGTCTTATTCATTGCAGCTGCCTCAACTGTCTTCAGCATCTTCGGTCCACGCACCTTAGGGAAGGCTACCACCGCCTTATACGAAGGCGTTATTCGCATGGTGAGAGGACAAGGGGGCATTGACTTCGATGAGATTGGGACAATCCTGCTGCGCGTCTTGGCGCTTTACTTGAGTGCGGCAACTTTGCAGTTAATTCAGGGATTCATCATGACTACCATCGCGGCGGATATCACCTTCCGATTCCGCCAGGAAATTGCACATAAAATCCATCACCTACCGTTGCGCTATTTCGACCATGTCACCCACGGTGAGGTGCTTTCACGCGTCACCACCGACGTAGATGTGATCAGCCAGACGCTTCAGCAAAGCCTTTCCCAAATCATCACTTCGATCGTCAGCGTGATTGGCATTTTGGTGATGATGCTAACGATTAACGTCACCCTGACTTTGATTGCATTGACGATCATCCCGCTTTCCATGCTGATCATCCGCTATGTCATCAGCCACTCTCAAAAGTTTTTCCGCAAACAGCAGGAATACTTAGGGCATGTCAATGGGCATGTGGAAGAAATGTATGGTGCCCATGTGGTGCTGAAAGCCTTCAACGCTGAAGATCAAAGCATTAGCACCATGAAGCAGCTCAACGATACCCTTTACGACACTGCTTGGAAAGCCCAGTTATTCTCGACAATGATTCGACCCATTATGCACTTCATTGGGAACGTCGGGTATGTGGCTGTGGCAATTGTTGGCGGTAACCAGGTCATTCAAGGGCGCTTGATGATTGGCGATATTCAAGCGTTTATCCAATACATGCGCTCTTTCCAGCAGCCCCTTTTGGAAATCGCCAACATTTCTAACATCCTGCAGCAAACGGCTGCCGCTGCTGAACGGGTATTCGATTTCCTCAACGAGCCTGAAGAAGTGCCTGATCCAGAAAATCCGGTCATCCCAGAAAATGTTCAAGGAAATGTAACCTTCGACCATGTACGCTTTAGTTATGAACCTGGTACAGTAGTTATCAAAGATTTCTCGGTTGAGGTTGACCCTGGGCAGCAAATCGCAATCGTCGGTCCTACCGGCGCCGGCAAAACTACGCTGGTTAAGCTTCTCATGCGCTTTTATGAGTTAGACGATGGCGAGATTGCCATCGATGGCACTAATATCATTCGCTTTAGGCGGCACGATTTGCGCGGTATTTTTGGCATGGTGCTGCAAGATACTTGGCTCTTCAATGGCACGATCTTCGATAACATTCGCTACGGACGAGAGGATGCGACCTACGAAGAAGTGGTACGCGCCGCGGATATGGCTTATGCCGATCACTTCATCCGCACATTGCCCGGCGGATACCAGATGGTGCTCAACGAGGAAGCCAGCAACATCTCCGCGGGTCAAAAACAGCTGCTCACCATTGCTAGGGCAGTTTTAGCTGACCCAACCATTTTGATCCTGGACGAGGCGACAAGTTCGGTGGATACCCGTACCGAAATTCTGATTCAGAAAGCAATGGAAAAGCTCATGAGGGGTAGAACCAGCTTTATTATCGCCCACCGCCTTTCGACCATCAAGAATGCTGACCGCATCTTGGTCCTCCGCGATGGCGACATTGTGGAGCAAGGCAAGCATGATGAGCTGCTGGCTAAAAACGGCTTCTATGCTGAGCTCTATAACAGCCAATTTGCCTTGCAAATGGAGTTTTAGTGCCGAAGCAACACGAATAACAACAAATTACGTACCGCGTCTGCTCAAAATGCGCAGACGCGGTCTTTTTTAAGGTACAATTTTGGACATGATCATCACGCTCACCCCAAACCCCAGTGTTGATCGCACCTTACATGTGCCACAGCTACGCTTTAACGAAGTACTGCGTGCCCATGATGTCCGCGTCGATTGGGGTGGAAAGGGTTTTAACGTCTCCCGTGCGCTGCGCATTCTTAATGAAGAAACGTTAGCGCTGGCTTGGGTGGGTGGAGGCACCGGCAGAATGATGCAGCACGGGCTCAATCAATTAGGGATCAAGACTGATTTCGTCTGGGTGGAGGAAGAAACCCGCATTAATACCGTGGCACAGGAAGATAGCGGTGAATGGTATATTCGCCTCAATGAGCCTGGTCCTCATATCCCCGAAGATGCTATCCAATCCTTGCTTGCTAAAGCTGAGGCTTATGCCAGCAAGAAGGACATTTGGGTGGCAGCGGGCAGCCTGCCACAAGATGTGCCCGCCGATTTTTACACTCAGCTCATTCATCTACTCAAAAACAAAGGGGTAAGGGTCTTTTTCGATGCGAATGGTGAGGCTTTGAGAGCTGGTCTTTCTGATCCTCCGTTTTTAGTCAATCCTGATATCAGCGAGACAGAAGACTTTGTGGGTTTTTCTATCCACAATTACGACGATGCCAAGCGCGCTGTGCTTCCATTTTTACGCTTAGGCGTTGAATATGTAGCTCTCTCGATTGATGGTTTAGGGCTGCTCCTGGCTTCTCAGCAGGAGATGATGTTGGCAACGCCGCCTAAAGTGAGCATCCGCAACGTAACAGGCGCTGGAGACGCCCTTATGGCAGGGATGGCTTATGGGTTCGCGCGGGGAATGGATTTACGCGAAATTGCCCGGCTTGGCGCAGCCTTCAGCGCTGTCGCTGTCACTACCGTATCCTTAGCCTCAGTGAAAAACAGCGATGTAGAAGCCATGCTGCCACGTGTGGAAGTGCGCACGGTTAATGTGATGTAAGTGTCAGCAGCGGCAACGAATCCCTGCAAATAGAATGCAAAACTGAGATTACTTAATCCTCAGGCAAGGGTGGAAGTTCCTTCCACGCCACCTGGTCAAACCAAATATTTCCAGAAAGCTGCATGAGGCTCAGCAGCCGCAGGGTCGCCCCAATGGGGTCATGCCTGCCAGGTTTGGCAAGATTCAGCGCTCGCCATTGTTGGTCAATGAGGGTTTGGTCATTCAGACAAAGCACAGCCGGCGTGCAGCAAGCCAGCAAACTCAGCGAGGTGAAGCCTTCTGGTTCAGTTTGGAGCGCTGATTCATCTAAAAGCTCTGCCTGTGCCAACTGCGCCACAGATTCCCTCACACGTTTTTCAACCTCTCCCGTTAGCTTTCCAGTAGGTTTGCCTGCTTGCTCAAGCTCAGCGATGCCTAACTGTAAAATGCTCAAACCTATCTTAGCCTCTTCAGGGGAGTTATCAGCATTATAACTAGCGAGCGTACCGCTCCATTGCGCTCTACCTTCTGCCGCTAAGGAAATTTCAATCGCTTTCCAAGCTTGGTCACCTGTCACTTGCGCGAAAAGTTGGTAAAAAGTTGGAGAATAAACTAACGTCTGGGGTTCGGTTTGGGCTGCTTGTTGATACAGCGAGAGTAATGCTTCCAGACGTCTGCGTGCAAGAATTTCGTATTGAAAGCGTTCAGATCTACCCCACTGAGCTTGAGCTGCCAAAAGGGCAAAAGCAATCCAAGGCTCAGCATTGAGATCTGCATCCAGCCTTCTGCCAGGGACAACATCGGGCATGACCTGCCAGCTCATCAGGTCCGGGGCGTTCGCACTGCTATGGCTGAGGCAAAATGCCAAGATGCGGTCAAACTGTGCTTGTGCTTTTGGGTCTTCGCCGGCTACGAGCACAGAAATGAGCATCGCTAAGGCTTGGCTGAAGCTCGTGGCAATTACCTGATAACGCATCCAGTTCCTCGCTACGCCAGTGCGCAGGAACGCCCGCCCCGGTTCAGCATCCGGCAAAAGGTATATCGAGAGCCAATCGCGGTAAGCCTCACGTATCTCCTTATCCAACTTCTCTTCTGGCTGCGTGGGAAGCATTTGACGTTCACGGTCAACCTGCCGCTGTGGGAAGGGAAACGCCACTTGCGTGGAATTCGCCGGCTGGTTTAGCACGGTGCGCCTTTGGCGAATACGCCTGATCAGCAATATCGCTGCAGCCAGCAGGATGACAAAAAGCACGGCGTTGAAAATTACCGTTAGGTCAGCTGCGGTAAGGTTGTTCATGCTTGGTGTTTCTTTCTCGCACGGGGATTAGTGCTTGTTTTTGGATTGGTTTTGCTTTTCTGCGAACTCTTTGCTTTGCGCTGCCAGCCGGTTATAGCAGCTTTCTGCTTCATCTTCCCCGTCAGGCTCTTTTCCACAATTAAGTGCTCGCCGGTGAAAGGGTCTTTTTCGGTGTAGTACATCAGGCTGGCGTAGGTGCTAGGCGTAGGCGTGAAGATCTGTACCTGCTCAGGCAGAACGCCCAGTTTCTCGCTGGCGAAGCGCTTGAGCGCAAACATATCCTCTTGTGTGCAGCCCGGGTAAGCCGCGATGAGGTAATAGGTCAGGAATTGCTTTTTGCCGGCAGCTTTGCTCAGCGCATCAAAGCGCTGCTTGAAAGCTAACAAGCTTTGCACACTGGGCTTGCGCATGCGCCGCAGCACGGCAGGCTGGGAATGCTCAGGCGCTAGCTTCAGCTGCCCAGAGACGTGATAATTCACCAACTCCTGCAGGTATTCCTCGCCATATTCCACATCTGCCATCACCATATCGTGCCGGATGCCAGAGCTGATGAACACCTTGCGCACGCCCGGCACATGGCGCAATGCCTTGAGCAGCGCAATTTGGTGTTCGTGGGTCAAGCCCAAGAGCGGGCACACCTGCGGGTAGATGCAGCTTTTCTCCGGGCAGGCGCCACGGCTTGCTTTGAGCGCGCATTCGAAGCCGTACATGTTCGCTGTCGGTCCAGAAAGGTCAGTGATAACGCCTTTGAAGCCTTGCCGTGCAGGCATTTGGCGCGCCTCAGCTAAAATGGACTCTTGCGAGCGCCAGGTGACCCGCCTGCCCTCATGCATGGCAATAGCGCAGAAATTACACTCGCCATAGCAGCCCCGGTGCGTGGGGATGGAAAAGCGGATAGTCTCTAAAGCTCGCACTTCACCCTGTGCAGCATAATAGGGGTGCACGGCGTGCTCAAAGGGCAGAGCATATACAGCGTCCATCTCCGGCGTGGTGAGCGCGCGAGCGGGCGGGTTTTGCACCACATAGCGGCTGCCATAGCGCTGTGCCAGCCCCTGCGCACTGATGGGGTCATTATTCTGATAAAAGGTATGGAACATCTCAATGAAGCGGTCTTTATCGGCTATCACCTCTTCATAAGGCGGCAGCTCGAGGTAATCCGCGGGCATCGTGGCGCTGGCATAGCACAAACCGCGGAGTTGAGTCGGGTCAACGCCCACGCGCAGAGCCTGAGCCAGCTCAAGGATGGAAAGGTCTGCCATGCCGTAAAGCAGGTAGTCAGCTTTAGCATCCAGCAGGATGGAGCGGCGCAACGAATCCGACCAGTAGTCATAGTGCGCTACGCGGCGCAAGGAAGCCTCCACGCCTCCTAAAACAATCGGGACGGTGTGCTTGAAGTAGCGCCGGATAAGGTTAGCATACACAATGACCGCTCGGTCAGGCCTGCGGTTATTGACGCCGCCCGGGGTGTAGTCGTCGCTGCGGCGGGGTTTGCCCAGCGCGGTGTAGTTGGAAACCATCGAATCCACCGCTCCGCCCGTAACGCCCCAAAATAGGCGGGGCTCACCGAGCCGGCTTATATCCTCGCCCGAATGCACATCTGGCTGGGCAATGATGCCCACACGGTAGCCAGCTGCAATCAGCTGCTTGCCAATGAGCGCGGCACCCGAGTAGGGGCTGTCGATATACGTATCGCCGCTCACCAGGATCACATCCAGCGGACCCCAGCCCAGGGCAGAGACTTCTTGAGAAGTTGTAGGGATAAACATGCCTTAATCTTACTCGAAATGGCTGGAGAAATTTTCCTAACTTTTTATGCTGAGCTTCTAAAAGCATTCGGCGCAGCCCAGCAGCCGCGCCGAATCCATGACAAATCTTTATGAGTTATTCTTCTGGGGGATAGACGCAAATCACCTTACCATCCGGGAAGGTATACCCAGCGCCATCCTGAAACCCAATCAAGGCAAATGGATCAAGCGCTTGTTCGTGGGCTAAGTAAAACTCAAGCGCTTTATTTCGGGATGCATGCTGCGAAGCCCAGAACCGGCCGTAAAACCATCGATCCCAGTATCGCGCCTTGCGGCAGCTGATGACTTTGCCTAGCTCATCATAGAGCTCAGGGCTCAGCTTGCCACTATCAAAGTAACGAAATAGCTCTGGCACCGCATCCTCCGAAATGGTCATCCCTGCCAAGTAAGCAGCGTCCAACGGATGCCCTGCCATGGCATGCTCTATGTTTTGGCGGGCAATCGTGGCGTCCACATTCACAAAGGTGAGCGTCAGGCTGAATGCGAGCAGCCCGAAGAGCAAACTCAGCGCCATATGCTTGAGCCCGCGGCTAGCCTCCAGGACGATGGAGACTACGAGCGCCAATCCAACAAAGATCATGAAAATATGCGCCACCAGCCGGTCGCGCGTAAAGCCATAAGCCGCCTCGTAAAGGCTGAGGCGCTGAAACGCCGAGACCAGGATCACGCCCGTGAGCAGCAGCTGTAAAACACCCAATAGGGTGAACGTGGTGCGTTCGCGCCGGCTCTCCCGCCGGGTGAACGAGGCTAGCCCGTAATGCACCAGCCAGGTGAAGAGCGCCACCACCACAAGCTCAAAAAAGCCGCGGCGCGCATATTCGGCGTAGGTATAACCTTCGGCGCTGATATTGGCGCCCCCGCCAAAAAAGTAGCGCACCTGCACGAGTACAAACGCCCCAAAGAGCACGATCAGGCTCACCAAGATGATTGTGCTTTCCGTCATGCCCAAGAAGGGACGCACAAGTGGCTGGTCTGGCTCCACAGGTTGGGGTTGCTGCGTCTTGGTGAGCGCATGCCAAAGCGCGCCGAAGCCAAAATAAGTGAAGAGCAGCACAAGCACCACTTGTGCCACAAATTCATCGGTAATCTCAATGCGCAGCCACGAAAAGGCGCCGGAAATCCGCTCCGAGAAAATTGGGTCGGCAGCCGAAAAGAGCAGCCCAAAGATGACCAGCAGGGGAATGGCAATCAGCACACCGCGCAGGATAGCCAAACCTTTCCCTTTAGATTTCTTCTGCGTGCTTTCGCTCTCTTCATGATGGGAAGACTGAATTAACGCCAATGGTAAGCCAATGAATGCCGAGCCAATCAGGCGCAAGCCCTGCACGATCACCTCGCGCAGCCGGTAAACTAACCATTGCCCATTGAGCAGGCTAATCGCTAAATAGACCAACCCCACGAGCGAAAAACCGACCAGAGCCATCAAGGTGTAGGGTTCCAGGCGAAAGTAAGTCAGGATCGCGGTAAGGCTGATGGGAATAGCCAGCAAATAGCTCTGCCATGGGATCGAACACTGCTCTACCTTAGCAGCAACAAAGACCACGAGCAACAGCAGGTTGACGAAGATAGCCCACTGGGCGCCCAAAAGGCGATTGAAGGTGATACGGTCCATAAAAATGCCGACCGCCAAAACCAGCAGGAGAATCCAGCCAGTCTTGCGCAAACCTTCCCGATGCTCGGCTAGTTGAATCGCTGCTGAGTTTGGTGGGCTTTCTTCGTGAATATCACTTGCTTGTGTTTCCATAAGATCTCCTTCAGACTTTGATCAGATTTTCACTATCTTAGAAGAAATTCACTCTCTTTTACTACGTCCTGCTTTCAAAAGCTCTCAAATTTGCCTCACCTCTTGTTCTTGCCGGTCTCTGAGTGCGTAGCCTGCCCGTAGGGTACCATTATAGAACACGTAAGAGAGGCAACTCTACTTCAACCGTCAATCATATATCCAGTATAATGGATAAATGTCCAGCGTGTACTTTCATAAAATTGCGCCTCAAAAGGCTATATTAAAAGGAAAGGAAAAAAATGAATAAAGTCATTATCGTTACTGATTCAAGTGCGTACTTACCTCAAGAAATCGTCGAACAATATCATCTCCCCATTCTGCCACTTGTGCTTAATTGGCAGGGCAGGCAGTATCGTGATGGCGTCGATATCAGCGCGCATGAGTTTTACACTCAGCTTTCACGTTCTAAAGAGATGGCATCTACCAGCCAAGTTACAGTTGGGCAGTTTGAGGAAATTTTCAAGCCGCTGCTCGATGCAGGAAATGATGTCTTTTATACTGGCATTTCCAGCGGCATTTCAGCGTCGTTCGACTCTGCCGAGCAGGCAAAAGTGGAGCTGGGCAACCCCGAAAACTTGGAGGTCTTTGACTCGCAGCTGGTCTCCATGGCACTGGGCTTGATGGTTATCACTTTAGCACGCGCTGCCGAGCAGGGCGCCAGCCTGCAGGAGATCCTGGAACTCGCTAAAGCCACTTACCCCAAAATTGGGGTGTATTTCACCGTCAACACGCTGGAATATCTCTATAGAGGTGGCAGAATCAACACCGCCACGCGCTTTTTAGGCTCTGCACTCAACGTCAAACCGCTGCTCGAGATCCGCGGCGGCAAGATCGAAGCCGTCGAGAGCGTCATTTCACATAAAAAAGCCCTTTCCCGCATGCTCGACCTGATCGAAAAGCGCACAAGCGGCAAGTCGCCCCTGTGCATTGCCCCTTTCCATGCCCTGTGTGAAGACGAATGCCGCGCTCTCGAAGCTGCCGCGGTTGAGCGCTTACATCCGGACGAAGTGTTCCGCTCTGAGGTCAGCCCAGTGATTGGCGCACACGTGGGTCCCGGCACAGTAGCTATTGCTTGGATGGCAGGATAAAGCAGTTTAATTAAGCAAACAGGCTGGAAGTAAGACATTCCAGCCTGTTTGGTTTAAGCTAAAGTCTAGCGTGGATCCGCCATCCTGCCAACGAAGAGCAAGGTTCCGGTGGCGTTATCGCGGATAAGGAATAGGAAGGGGTGATCAAGCGTGATGGTGTAGCTCTGCCCTGGTGCGGAAGTGAGCCCGATGGCGACTGCAGTCGCTGCAGCGGCTTCAGTACCTTCCTCGTTGACGTCTACGAAAGCCTTATGCAGGGCAGATGAAATATACAGACTCGTCGTTCCATCCATCCGAGAGAAATTTGCCTTCATTGGGTCAAAGGCATCTGTCATGCCCATGCCTTCTAGGGCATCATTCAGTGCAAAAGCTGCATCGAATTTGAACTTTGGCATGCTCAAGGTTACAGAAGCTCTTTCCAATTGGTTGAGGATGTCTTGCAGACTCTCAGCCGTAAGGGATTGCTCGAAGGTGTCCAGGCTGCCTGCCGTGGGCATGAGCGCTACCATAGAGTAGGTTCCACCCTCATAGGGCAGCTCTACAGCTTGCACATCTTGCGAGACGTACGCCCGCATGCTGCTACTTTGATGCATCATAGGCACTTCCACTTGCGTCCCATCCAGCAAGGTAAAGCTGCCATTTTTTGTGTTGGCAGGATCAAATGGAGACAACCAAGCTGCCTTAAAGTAGACTGCATTGGTAATCACCAAGCGGGTGAGTTCATTCAAAACTCCCTCAGGGATTAAATCTCTGATTTTTTCATTGGTTTGGGCTTCAACCCAGAGGTTAATCAGCTCACGGGCACCTTCTGGATCGGCAGCAAAGTCTACAGTCTTCAAGCCGGCATTGTAATTCTGTGAAAGCGTGTTCAGGAATTCCGGCAAGAACGCGTAACCCGCCTGCCCCCACAGCTGATTGACAATATTGAGGGTGAAAGCTGGCTTGTCATCCACCATGCTGTTCGCCTTCAGCTGCAAGTTGAGGGCGTTCATAACGGCGTGGACCTCTTCTTGAGAATAAGGTAAATGCAAGGTGCTCTCCATCTGGCTGGCAGTATCACCAGCAGCACCGGCGTAAGTCATGAGCAATGCCATATAGATGCTGTACGGCGAGTAAAAAATATTCTCGCCTTCTCCAGCTAACTGTTTATAGAGATCGAGTGCAAAAGCATTGTGCGCATCAGCTAACGCCTGAATCTGATCCAAGCCCACTTGCGGGTTAAGGTTATAAGCCACTTCCCCGATCAAATCTTGTGCCTCGGCTGACGGCTGCGTTGGCTCTTCAGGTTGGGTTGGTTCGGGTGATTGCCCTGCGGGCGAACATCCAGCCAGCAAAAAGGCTGCGATCACACCTAGGCTAAGAATGGTTTGTAGGGTTTTCATCGTTCCTCCTTCTAAAGGACACATTAATACAACTTCAATGGTATAACGCCCCCAGCAGTGTTTTTGTTCCCCCTGTTCTACCTCCGTATCGCTGAGCGAGCCGCAATTTTCACCCTCGTTTGACCCTTAATCAAAAAAGCTGCCCGCAAGGTGTACGGGCAGCTAATTTTGGGTGAAATAAATCTAGAAAATAAGCTGTAGGCGGTAAACGAACATACCTAAGTATTCATGGAAAGTATTGCTGGTCAGGTTGAGCGCATGGCTCGAGGGCAGCAGGTTGAGCAAGATGGTTTGGGCATCCCAGCGCATGAGGTAATCCCAATAGCGCTGCGTGATCGCGTAATCTGTTGGGGCAGGAATGAAAGTGAACTGCGGATCCTGGAAGTGCATCAACGCGCGTTCCATGTGCGCGGCTGAGGTAACCAAGATAACGGTTTTAATCCCCTTCTCCACTAAGATCTGCTTGGTGAAAGCAGCATCTTCCTCAGTGTTTTGCGATTTATCCTGCAGCAGCATAGCTTCTTCCGGGACGCCCAGCGCAAGCAGCAGGTCGTGCATCTCCTGAGCAGGAGTGCTGCCGCGTGCTTGGCTGAAAGCCACATTCCCGCCAGAGAGGATAATAAGCGGAGCTGCGCCGGACTTGTAGAGCTGCGCTGTATAGAGTACACGATCCCCGGCGCCATTCACTTCCACACCCGTGCGGGGCGTATCTGCCGGCTCGGTGCCGCCGCCAAGCAGCACAATCGCATCCGCCTTCACCTCACCTTGTGGCGGCATGTAGCGCCACTCCAAGGTGCGCGCAAAGTAGGCAGAGAAATAAGCGTTGCCACCCACCCCAACCAAAATGAGGCTGATCAGCACCAACCAGAGCGCTGTTTTAGGGTGTTTGCGGATGAGGAAGAGCGTGATGAAAAGCAGCAAAGCCGCAAGACTCACGGGCATGATCAGTTGCGGAAGTAATTTCGATAGATAAACGAACATGACAAGCTCCTTCACTTATAAATTCATCATGATTGTTGCAAGAATCAAGCCGAAAACGATCACATTCTATCCAGGGAATATCTTCGTATAAATTTCGGGGGCGTACTTTTCAACCATTTCCGCGCTGAGGCTATCGGTACGGCTAATTTCGGCATAGAGGTCAGCGCTTGGGCGTTTGGTGCGGATCTGTGTAATTGGGTCTAGCTCCCACAAGCCAAAACGCTGGCTCCACCCGCGCTCCCATTCAAAATTATCTACCAGTGTCCAGTGGAAGTAGCCTTTGACTGGCGCGTTAAAGTTGACCATGTGCCACAATGCATGGATGTGTTCGATTAAATATCGCCGCCGAAAATCGTCCTGAGAGTCCTCACAGCCATTTTCGGTGATGTAGATCGGTTTGTGAAATTGGTTTGCCCATCGGATGGCTTGCTTAAAGGCTTCTGGGTCATTGGCTAAGAAGCCGTGCTCCGAAAGGTCAGCTTCGGGCTTAAAAAAACGTTCTGTGTAGCCTTCAGCCCTTCGGTTAGGGGCAAAACGCAGGTAATCCCGGGTGTAGTAGTTCAAACCGATGAAGTCCTGGGTGCCTTTGGCTTCAGGGAGATCCAGCTTGAGCAGTGGCGTGTCAAATTTACCAGTTTCTAAGCTTTGCGAGAAAGCCTGATTGAATACCTGATGATGCTGGCTAGCGGAAATTCGCGTGATCGGGTTGCGGTCCCCTGGCGTAAAGCCGCGCCAGTGGATCGCTGCACCAACCTGAGCTTCCGGTTGCAAGGTGTGGATTACCTCATAAGCTGCAGCATGCGCCTTTGCCATATTCGCCAGCACTTGCACTCCTAATTTCAAGTCCTTTTTGCCTGGCGGAAAGACGCCCTGGAGATAAGCCATGCTCATATAGACGTTCGGCTCGTTAATCGTGACCCACAGCTGGCAGTG
This sequence comes from Candidatus Mesolinea sp., assembly GCA_034430095.1. Classification (GTDB taxonomy): domain Bacteria; phylum Chloroflexota; class Anaerolineae; order Anaerolineales; family Anaerolineaceae; genus Mesolinea. The sequence continues at coordinate 119,088 of DAOUFK010000019.1, read as the reverse complement.
TGCTCCCAATGCTTCGACGACTTTTCGAGTGTACTCTGCAAAGAGCGGCACCACTTGCTCGTTTTCCCATGCGCCCATTTCGGCTAACCACAGCGGGTTGGTGAAATGATGTAGAGTAACCATCGCAGCCATGCCGCGTTCTTTAAGCCCCAGCAGCATCTGGCGGTAGCGCTCTAAAGCCGTCTCGTCCCACATTTCTGGCGCCGGCTGGATGCGTGCCCATTCCACCGAAAGACGGTGGGCATTCTGGTAGGTTTCTTGCGCGCGGTCAAAGTCCTCACGCCAGCGCCCTGCCCACCATTCGCACGCCACTCCAGATTTATCGTCATTGAGGATATGCCCAGGTTCCTGCTCCCAAGCCCAAAAATCATTATTGGTGTTGTTGCCTTCCACTTGGTGGGCTGCGGTGGCTGTGCCCCATAAAAACTTATCAGGAAAATTAAACGTCCCTTTGGGCATGAGTAGCTCCTTATTCATGATTATGTTTCATTTTAATCGATTGAGCAGCAGCAGGTATTATTTCACTGCTGCCGTTCAACTTCAAAAAGGTACCTTTAGCTTTTCAGCTTTGGCAGCCAATCTGGTGCGCAGATCTCTCCACCAGTGATGAACATCGCGCCTTGTTGGCTGGTTTGCACCCAAGCGCCCACCGGCAGGTGACCTGGCAGTAAGTCTCCACCACCTGGATCACGCAACTCCCCTTGATCAGTGAGCCAATAAGGCGGCGAATCGGTGAGCGTAGGTTTCAGCCTAAAAATCAACTCACGCTGTGGTGTGACGGTATAAATGATTTCCTCTCCAATAGACGTACCAAGAGCCAAAATTTCGTTTACCCATTGCTGTACCGGCTTGGGCTTGGATGTGAGCGGGGTGGTGTAAATACCACTTTCAAACTGGACGCTAAACTCACTGAACGGCTCACGCCCAAAAACCGCTTGCATCCCCTCGAGCAATGCACTCGTCTGAACCGTACTTGTGAGCTTAAAGACCAAATCCGCTAACGGATTGCGCGCAGACCAAGCACTACCATTATTAATTTTCAGCACACCAGCAGGAAAGGAAAGTTTTTCATCGATGGCTAAGACGTAATACGCGCTAGCTGTAATCGTCCCTGTACGGGTAAACACAACCCAATACGTTTTCCCCGGTGTAAGCTGCGGGGAAGGGTTAAAGATATAACTTACCCATGGGTAAGCCTCACCTTCGAGCACAGCGCCGCTCACCTGTGCACTGGCGAGTTCCACCCCACTAGGGACTCCGTTATTATCTGACTGAATTGAAACACGCAGGGAGTCATTCGGGCTGCCTTGCCGGCGGATTCGCACTTGCAGCAGCGAAGGCGCAAAGTTGTCACCATCAAACACGAAAGATTGTGCCACTTTGCTCGCGCTGGTCGTGTTCCCCACAGCTTGTGTGCCTTGCTGCGCAGCCGTGTTGCCAATCACTCCAGCCGGCGGCTGATAGACGCGCCACGAAAGCTGCTCTGCCCACCCGCGGCAGTCTATTTGCAAGGTCATTTTCGGCTTTGCGTCTGACATTGCGACAAGATTAGGCTGCAGCTGAATACTTGGCTTAGCCCGCTGCCGGAGGACTTCATCGCGTAGCTGCAGGGCAGCACTTTCAGCCATCATGCCTTTCACCAGCAGCAAGTCCTTTTGCCCATAAAGCGCGATACTCTCGCTATCCTCAGCCCATGCGGTTTGGAGCGGATCGCCATAGCTGCTTGGGTTTGGTTCAAGCGTCATATAAGCAACCGCCACGCGGTTAGCCATCTTTTCCAACGAGCACGCTTCTCGCAAACTGCCAGTCGACTGTGCCAAGCTGTGCACATAGCCCCACCAAACCAAGCTGCCAAACCTGTTGTAGATTTGCACAGGTTTGCCCACCAATCCTTGCCAAAACTTTAAACTGCCAGGCTGAAGAGGTACAGCCAACTCGGCGCGCTCGCACCCACCCAAAGCACTCCACGAGAGCGCAAGCACGCGTGCTGCCCTCTCTGGTTGGTAAGACTGCCCGTCAACATCTTGCAAAAATACAAAGAAAATTTGGCTCATTATTGCCTCACAAAATCCGACGGCGCTTTCGATACCATGCCTTCACGTTAATGGATAAATCAATCGGCGCTAAGCCTTCAGAGTTCACCTGGAAAAAGAAAAACCAGGAGGTCTCTCCAGGAGGCAGATAAAAATAATCCCCAATGCGATGATGCGTGTGCATTTCCTTAGCGTTGGCTAAGGTGTAAGTTTTTTGTAAAAAGGCATCATCGATCAATGAGGCGTTGACAGGCAGACCGACTGAAGAGGTAAACCAGGTGAAGTTCTCTTGCGGCAGCAGGAAGATATCATCCAATTTGAGCGTGAGGCTGCCAGAACACGGAGCATACGCCTGCAAACTAAAGCGCAGCGGAGATGGCTGCACATTCAGCAGCCTAGCCTCAAAAGGCAGCCGCAAGGGTGCAAGCAACAGATATCCTTGCCCTTCTGTTGCGCTTACAGCTGGGGATTGATAAAGCGTGGTGCCCAATGCTGGCGGCAGCCCCGGAAAACTCAAAGCAACCCGAAATTGCAGCAACCCTGCCGGAAGCGGCGTATAAAAGCGCAGAATAGGCATGTAAAGCCGCCCATCTAAGGTTTCTAACTGAGTGTGGTCAAGCTGCCAACTCGCCAACGCCTGCCAAACACCCTGCGCGAGTGTAAATTGTGCATACGCGCCATTGGAGGCATCACTAGCCTGCACTTCTACCCCCTCATCAGCGTGTTCGCCTTCAAGCACGAGTGGCGGTTTATCTGGTCGGCTGGGTGCATGATAAGCACCCACTAAAAGCTGCGCAAGTGGGGAGCTGCCTGTATTAGTCACTTGCAGCCTCAGCGGTGCTGGTAAATCCGTTCCAAAGGTAACGGTTTGAACGGAAAAGTAATTATCATTGCCGGCAGATAAGCTATCATCACGGTTTTTGAGTGCAACAGTCAGCCCTGAGCCGGCGCTGTTGCTAAGCGTGAGCGGGCGTTCAGCGCCATCAAATGCATTTTGGCGTGTGAGGATGAACTCCAGCGTCAAGCTGCCATGCTCCTCCAAAGCTAATGCACCGGGTATAGTGTGCAGCTCCGCATGTAACAAACGGGAATAAAGCGGTTCAAAATTATCAGTCGGGATCGCCCGCAAGTAAATTGCTGCGCCCAAACCTTCCACTTCGTAACGTTCGATTTGCCGGCAAAGCGCCTCTAACTGTGCAATGACAGCGCGCAGTTCTGCCGGCGTCCCGCGTAAACTTATTTGCAAGGTTTCAGTCACTGTCTCATCCGATGAGGTTATTGGCTCGTAGCGTGTACCCAATACACCTGGAGGCAAAGGTCCATCGGTGAGGTAGAGCCATGCAGTTTCTTCCGGGTCAATGAGATTGCCAATTGCTATTTGGGTCATTAACTCACCTCGCGCAGGTTGTGGGGCTCATCCCATGCCCATGGGCTATAAGGCAGTGCACCATTCGCTTGCAACGCTTGCAGACGCAGGCGATCCAAGCCAGCATCAAACTGCCGGTTCAAATGCTCACACCACAAGCGTAAGGTTTCCTCCGACCTCACGGTACTGCTGGTGGTGTGAACTAAATGACTCCGCAGACTGAAATCGAGCGCAAAAGCTGCCGCTCCGAAGAGTAAAACTGCTTCGTAATCCGACGGTAGGGTTGTCATTAAAGCCTCATCCAAGCCCGCCACCGTAAAGTCTTTATCCAGAAAGGCGTTTAACCCAGCTAAAGCTTCCCGTACGGCTTCTTCCTGGCTCCCAGTAGGGATTGCCAAGTTTTGCAGGTCAAAAAACTGCGCATTCAGCCGACTGCAAATTTCACTGAGATTGCTCATTTGTGCCTCCTTCAATCAATTTTGCGGTTTTATGCGCTTTACGCAGCAGGTTCCGGTAGTCTTCAGGTAAATAGCGCCGCTTCCTGCCCGCTTGATCAATCAAGACAAGCACACCGCCTTCTTTGAGTGCATAACTGAGTACATTCGAGCCAGCTAATGCTTCTACGATACCTTTGAGGCGTTCGTCGTCCATCGTGGTTACTCCTTTATCTTTGACTTTGGCGCAAGGAGGGCAGGTTTAGCCTGCCCTCATCACGATTATTGTTTGTGACCAGCTAAGCCGTCTTCCAGCGCGGTGCCGAGGATGTACGCCACCAACACGGAGAAGATCCCAGCCAACGTTTCCCCATCTAAGGGGAAATCCGGCTTCCAGGCTTTGATCACCATCACAATCAAACCCATCAGCGCAGCCCAAAACTTACGCGAACTCAGTAAAGCTTTCCACTTTGGCATCTTGTGCTCCTTTCATCGTTACGCCACGTTATTCTTATAGAGTGGACGGAAATCATTCACCCACACGGCTAAGTAATGGCGCACCTTCAGGCGGTGTTCATCATTAGTGAAAACCGCCGGCGAGAGTTCATCCCCAGCCACAAAGATCTCCGGCATAAGCCCAAAGCGTTCGCCCACAAAAATCGCCGGCGCCACGCGCGGGTCACAAGCCGCCGCCCAGTCAGTCTCATCCGCCCAATCCGGTACTACCACAGGCACGGCGCTGCCTTTGAGCACGTTATCGTAAACGTAACCGGACTCGCGTACGAGCGCTCCACTGCATAGTTCCAGTGCAGTCTTTTGCAGCGCCCGCGGCACAAGGATAAATTTGGGGTTGACTGCTAACATTGGTCCTGTGCCGCGTAGGAGATCAGTGTTTTTGATTAGCATCGGCTGGCGGTAAACATTCCGGCAGGTTTGATCCCAGGCATTAGCACTGAGCGCGGTGGTCCCCAGGTTGGCATGCCCGCCAGCTGCAGTTACAGCTGTGGCATTGAAAAGCGCACCGCCATCAGCCATGGTTGGTCCCACGCCGCTATTAGCCGTGAAAATCTGCGCCACAAGCTTGGAAATCTTGCGCATGCCGGCGGTCGCCAGTTCGCGTGCATAAGCGCGCAGTTTGCGCGTCTCGTCGCGGTCGATTAGCTCCAGCGTGAGCGGGATGTAACCGCCATACTTGGTGAAGCTGGCAGTCTCGGGCGAGTCCCCCACTTCCAGCTCAGTGTAGCTGCCACCTTCTGGCACTACAGGCAGGTCACCTACCGTGCCAATCAGTGTGCCGGTGATATCATGCAGGCTGTTGAAGTGTTCCTGGACGGTGATGTCTTTCCACCAGTCATAGCCGGCTCTCCCAAGGTCTTCCCAAGTGTTGGTCACCAGCTTGTTCAGCGCGTTCTTGACCAGACCGCTAAAATCGGCAGTGGTAGCCAGTTGTGCCCGCTGAGGGTAGTAACCGCCATGCAGCTCGTAGTCGCCGGTGAGCGTGAGGTATAGCTCGCGGATGCCGCTCAAGCGCGGCACAGACGAGTGTTGTGAGGATTTCTCCCGCGGCACGCCAAATAGATCATCCACGGCGGCTTGCAGGCGTTCCTCTGGCGCGAGCATGCCTTCGATGCGCGCTGGTCCCTTGACTGCATTGCCACTCTCCAGATCAGCCAACATGCCGCGTGCCTCGCGGATGGCAGCCTGTAGTTCGCTGGGTGCAAATGTCCGGTCTTGGAATTGCTGGCGGATGCGCTGGCTCATGGGCGCCGGCAGCGCGCTTTGGGCAAGACTGGCATCCAGTACCATAGCGCTCATTTGCTTGCGCAGTTCGCGCAGCTCAGCGAGTTGGGCTTGCAGCGTTGAGCTCTCCTCTGCCGCGGGTATAGCAGACACAGTCTGGCTAGTCAAAGTTTCATCTTGAATATCCTTGATATTTTGCATGAGTAAATCTCCTTTGAGTTTTGGCGAAATGCCAAGTTGGTTAAGTGCACGCAGGAACATCCCTCCGCGCGCCGGGTTATAAACCAGATCCACCGAGAAGATTTTGAGGATCTTTTGCACACGGTGGTCCTTTCCGTTGAACAAAATATCGGCAGAAAAGCCGACGCGCACAGCTGGCTCATCCTTCTCCTCCAGCACCTGCCTGCCAATCTTGGTTAGCAGCTCGGCGGAGGGTCCGAAGGCATGCAGCTCAGCGCGGATGCCCTGGGCACTCTCATCCCAGCTGACCTTGCGCAAAATGCCAGCGATATCGCGCACCGAGCGCGAGGTCCAGTCGTGATCCACAAAGCAGTTCACGCCTTCCCATAGCCCGAGCGACGCGCGCAGCACCTCTGGTGGGAACTCCCAGCCGTTGGCAGCACCAGCGGTGATGGCTAAGATCTCAAAGCGTTCCGGGCTAAGGGCTTGGGCTTCCAGAGCTAAGCGTTCGCGATATTCTCCTCGGGTCTCTGTTTCAAGTTCGTTTTCCTCCATAAAAGGCTCCTTTCATCGTCAATTTCCTCAATTTGCATATCTTCTAATTTAGGCGAAATTCTTCTCAAACTTCTACATGGCTGCCTCCCTCCCCTAAAAAGCGATAAATCAAGCGCAGTAACTCATCCTGGTCAATCAGCCCTTGGGCATAAAGCTCCTGCGCCACTTCAGCCACCTTGCTGCCGGCTTCTGCCAGCGATTGGTTATCCCGGGCGGAGATATCCCCGGCTAAGATGCGAATCTCAGCCTGTGGATCTACGCGCGTATCCACTAAAGCCCTACGGCTGACAGCGGCACGCAGCATATCAGCCAGCATCCATTGCAAAAAGCGCTGCCGATGCGCAAAGCGTTGCAAGGTGGCTCCATCCGCCGCCTCGGCTGTGGTGCGTGTGCTGGATTCAGGCTCAGCTAAGAAATGCAACGGCAAACCGACACCAGCGGCAATCATCTTCTTGATTGCCAACCCGTCGCTGGAGGCATCCAGCGCTTCTAAGTGCGGCGAAAGCACAGACCGCTCCTCGTTTTCGTCAGTTACGAGCACTGAGCCAGGTCCAGGCGGGTTAGCAGCCAGCTGCAGCTGCCGCGTAGAGCGGGTGGATTCATTGGCGAAGCGCGCCTTGACCACATACATAAAGGCGTTGCGGAAGCGGTTGAGGCGCACGCGGTCTTCCAGCCAAGCAGCGTAGCGCGAGAGCCAACGCAGCACCGGTGCCAGATCCGGCTCACCCCACTGCGCGCCAGCCGGTCGGTTGATGGCATAGTGCAGCATCACTGGCTGCAAATCAGGCGTGCCCTGCCAGGGAGCAAAGGCAGGGTAGCGCGTCACCTCCCCTTCGGCATCCTGCCGAGTGTAATATGCCACTTCCTGCTCCACATCATTTGCGCGGGATTCGATGCGTTCGATATCCGCCGAGGGCACCACCCGCAAGTAAGACATGCCGCTCGTGTCCGTTGAGAGCAATAAAAAGAGGTTGCCGCTGCGGGCAAGTTCATCCGAAAGCTCCACCAGCCGTGCATCCATTCGGTTGAGCGGATGAGCCCAAAAGTCGTGCAAGAAGGCTTGGGTAGCGGTGTGCGGACAGCGCGGAGCCATCCCGCCGCCAGTGACGTATTGACTGGTCAGCTCCACGATGCGCCGCGCCAACGGGTTAAAGCGCCAGGCGTCTAAGCAGTCCGCCATCACCTGCTGCCGGTCAAAACCGTGCCGGTCGCGCGGTAAATCGCCTAAGGAGCTAGCGCCCACCAGGAAGGTATTCTCGTCCTCTGGCAAGCTCATGCGCAAGCGCGTGGGCACGGGTCTAGCTTGGCTTTCTACTTCGTGCCCGGTTTTATCCGGCGCGATTTCAGGTTCGATGTTAGTGCTGGGCTGCCGGCGCAAGAAATTAAGTAAAGATATATGTTGGGTTTCTGCCATTTCAAATTATCTCCATACCAAGGGGTTGTTCTACAAACGCTGGATTAGGTTGAAGATCCACCCGCGGGCAAGCTAAGCCATCCAGCGGGCAAGCGAGAGCCGGCGGCTTTTCTTCACGCCCAAAGTATGCTAGCAGCTCCGCACGCGAGCCATTCCAGCGGTCGTAATCCATATACCAACCGCTGCCGCCAATAGCAGGGGCGCGTTCTGCGGTTTGGTGGATGCGCCAGGCGCTCACACCTTCAGGCAGTCGTGGCGGGCAAGGGAATTCAGGCGTGTAGGCTGGGTAACTGCGCCGAGCTAAGTATTGCGCTAACCACCAATCGAGCGCTGGCAAATCGCGTACGCTCAGGTGTTCGTTCACCCAGCTGGCGCGTGAGTAAACCAGCGGCAGCCGGCTGGTCTCCGCTTGCAAGATGCGCAGGCACTCGCCCAACGTCTGGGTAATTTTGGCTCGTGTCTGGTTGTGGTCCAGCTCCATATCGAGCACCAGGCGTACACTCTGCAAGTCCACGCCTGCCAAGATATTGAGGAAGCTGTCCATCTGCCGGCGGGCGGATTCGCCCGGGAAGACGACGTGATAGGGCAAGATGCACACATCAATGCGCTGTGCTTCAGCCAAATAATATGGGAAAGCCGGGTCACGATAGCCCCAGGATTGCCCCGCCCGCATGGCGATGAACTCAACAGCAGGTTGGTGTGCCGCAATCAGGTCAAAATTCGGCTTCCGGCAGCCATCCGCGCTGCAGTTATAGACTGAAAGGTCTATGCCCAAAGGGTATTGCTGATTAGTCGTGAAATATGTCATCTAAAAACCTCCATCCATTTCTTTGATTGGGTCAGCCGCCGCGATTACGAGCGGCGCATTACCGCTGACGCTCCAAGGCTGCACGTCAAGTTCTGCCACCATCGCAGCTGAGAGCACCAAATCGTCATGCAGCAAGCCGCCACCCTCAGGATCGCGCGCTGTCTCTGGCACGCCCCAAGCGATAAAATGCTCTGGACTGCTGCTAACGCGGTAGCTCACCGCCGTAAGTTGGCGCTTGAAGAGCCCCTGCAGGCGGTCGGCTTCATTACAGCTTCCACCAGCCAGGTGATCCTGAAAGCGGCCAGTGTCGACCACCGCCAAAAACCCCCAGCCTAAGCGCGATTTCACCTGTTGGGTGAAGCGCAGCTGCGTCACCCGCTCGCCAAAACGGTCAGCTAAGAACGACGCCACCCCTGCTCCTACACCGCTGGCATCCACCACGATGCGCTGCGGCTGCCAGCGCTCCACGAGCGCTAACAAGCGCGCATATTGCGTGCTGTGCTTTTCCCCCGTCCACAGGTAACGCTGCACTACCTTGTAGATCGGCTTGCCCACTACTTCATCAGCTTGGAGGTGTAGATCCACCTCTACAACAGTAATCGCAGTGGCATCCCGACCAGGGTTAGCCAGCATTTCATATTGCTCCAGTCCGGTCGGAGTCCCTTGGCGCATGGCTTCATCTTCCCCAGCCAGGTCCACCAGCAGCGCATACAGCTTGCCAGGCTCGGGCAGCTCTCGGGCAGGGTGGCTGCCTTGCATCAAGCCTAAGCGCGCCGGCGGGAACAAGCCGCCTTCTGTGCTGATCTCTTCGCTAAAGTATTGGCTGCGCACCATCGGATGTGTGCGGCCCAGCCTAGCCACTTGCTCATCCACAAAGGCGCCATACGCCGGCACCTCTTTGCGCACATCCTCCGCGCTCAGGCGGAACACACGCCTCAAGCCGTCTTTTGCTTGAGCCTCTTCAGCTAAGCGTAGTTCCCGCGCCAGCAAAGTTTGCTCCGTCCAAGCTGTGCCCCAAAAGACGCGTGTGGCATTGGTCGAAGCCGCCATCGGCGCGATCTGCTTATCATATTTATCAATCTCGATATCCTGGGCTTCATCCAGTTCGAGCAGCGTGCCAGCAGTAGCACCAACCACGTTGGAGCTTGGCGCAGCAGAAAGAAAGGTGAGATGCGCATTGCCGAAGCGGTAATGATTGCCGCTGCTTTTCTTCCAGGCGTCTCGCGTCAGCCAGTTGGCTTGCAGGGCTGCTTCCAGCCGTCGCATAGCGTTTAGGCTTTGCGGCTCAAAAGTGGGCGAAAACTTAATCATTTCTGCACCCACCTTCGCAAAACGCACCAGGAAGTAAACCTCTAACTGCGCTTGCAAAAAGTTCTTTCCAGATTGCCGGGGGAACATGACCACCAGCGAAAGCCCACGCCGCGCTAAGACCGAGTCGGTCACCGCTTGTGCCACCTGCCGCTGATAAGTACGCATCTGAGCGCCGCCCAGCACCGCCGCAAAACGCTCTACCTGCTGTAAACTGCGCAGGAACGCCACGCGTGTCTTTGGCGATTGCTTTTCAACCAGCTCTGCTTGGCTCACGGGCTGCAATCCCGCCTCTATTATTTCCTCTCTTTCAGCTAACACAGTTTTTGCATCGGCTTGAGCATGCAATCCGTTGCTATCCATGTGGTTCCTCGTCGGTAAGGGTGTCGAGCGCAAGGTGCTCCATAAGCTCAGCATAAAGCACGTCTTTTTCGTTGCTTTGCGCCGCGCCTTGCAAGGCTTGGTTGATCTTGAGCACATTGCCCAGGCGCGAGCAGCTCAAACCCAAGGTATTGAGCGAATCTGCCATGCGCTCGATTGCATCGGCATCTTCTTCGCGGCGTACCGCCTGGAAAAAACGTTTAATCGCCGTACGCAGCATGACCACTTCATCATCTAATGTTTTGCGGGCAGCTGCAGCCAGCTCGGCACGCTGATCCGCATTAAAGTGATGCAGGTAAAAATCAGGTTGCTGCGCGCGTTCATCAGAGAGCAGCGCTCGGATCTGTGCGCTGGCTAGTTCGCTTTGCACTTGCTCCTGGGGGTGTGTGCCTGCCGGGTTAGGGCAGGCACCTCCCGAGGAGAGCGGATGAACAGGAGAATTGGAATTGGGTTGGGTCATCATACGCTGCCTCTTTCATAGAACATATTTTCTATTTATGCAGGTATGATACAACCTATTTTCAAAAATAAAAGAGGTCAAAAGCGGACAAAATTTCAATAAATGTCCGAAAACGGACACTTGTTAGGATTAAATTGAAGAATGCTAGGCTGAAATTGGCTCAGCTAAGCAACGGTAGGCTATTCCCGTGCTTTTTGAGCCACTCGCGCGGCTGACGGTAGCTCGGGAGGATGCGCGCAACCTCCGCCCAAAATTGCTGCGAGTGATTCGGGATGCGTGTGTGCACCAATTCATGGACAACCACATATTCAATACACGCAGGTGGCGTCAGCGCTAAGCGGTACGAGAAATTCAGGCTGCCCTTGCTGCTGCAAGAGCCCCAACGCGTGCGGGCGCTGGTCATGCGCACCACAGTTAGATGAAAGCCTTCTCGGCGAGCATAAACTTCAATCAACCTCGCCACCCTTACGCGCAATTCATGTTTGTAAAACTCTGTCAATAATTGAGCAGCCTGTGCTTGTTGCCCTTTGGCAAGCTGAAAACCCTTATCTGGCTCAAAAGCTAACCCACCCTCAATGCGATCAACCAAGTGCAGCGGATATTGTTTGCCCAAAAACCAGATTTGTTCCTTCTCGGTGTAGGTATAAGTATTGGCTGTTGGTTGTAGACGCTGCATCTTTGCGCGTGCCTGTTCAATCCAGCCAGCTTTCTCATGCAAGAAGGCGTAAATCTGAGCTTGGCTGGTGCGCAGCGGTGCCCGCACCACCACCTTACCACTTCGCAGCACGCTGATCGCTAGCGTTTTGCGCCGGCTGTAAATAATTTCATCGGCGAGATCAGGCTTCATTTGGGCAAATTATACCTATACTCTCGCTCAGTCTGCCAAGCTCCTTGTTCTTGCTGGGTACCCTGCGGGCAGGCTGCGCACTCAGAGAACCGCGAGAACTGATAATTCTTAGTTCTTTCATAGGCCCTACGGGCAGGCTGCGCACTCTCCTGACCGTGAAAGGCAGTTGACCTTTAGGTCTCAAAGAAACTGATAATCAATATGGAGACCGGCAGTCAAGTCTTCTCGCTGATCCTTACAGGAGGCTCTGCACTGAGGACACCAGCGAGAACAAGTAGATTGCTTCACCCCTGCGGGGTTCGCAATGACAAAAAAGTCTTGTTCTTGCAGGGTCTCCCGACCCTGCAAGGCAGTTGACCTTTAGGTCTCAAAGAAACTGATAACCAATATGGAGGCCTACAGTCAAGTTTTCTCGCTGGTCCTTACAGGAGGCTCTGCATTGAGGACACCAGCGAGAACAAGTAGATTGCTTCACCCCTGCGGGGCTCGCAATTACAAAAAAGTCTTGTTCTTGCAGGGTCTCCCGACCCCGCAAGGCAGTTGACCTTTAGGTCTCAAAGAGGGAGACCTGCGGTCAAAACCGCTCGCTCGGTACCCTGCGGGCAGGCTGCGCACTCAGAGACCGGCGAGACCAATGAACCCTCTCGCTCAATACAGACGGTCAGCAAGAAATCCCCTCCATGTTTTGCGATAAAATCAAGGTTGATGCGCCTCTCAAAATCCCTTACGAAAAGCGTGCTTTCATTTTTGCTGATGGTCATTTTCCTTGCCGCGTGTACAGCAGAAAGCAGTTCAACGCTTCCGTTAGAGGAATATGCCGACCCAGCCAGCCGTTTTAGTTTTGCTATTCCCCAGGGTTGGCTGGTTACTGAACTGCCCGAGGAAAGCGTGCTCGCCTTCACGCCCGCAGACTACAGCGGTGAAATCACCGAACTGCGCGTGTTACTCTTCTCAGCAAAAACGGACACTTTCGATACACAGGAGCATCTCGATCAAGCCAATGCCCTGCTACAGCCTTTCCTGACAAAATATTTAGATGAAACTTACCAAGTGATCAATCAAGGCGAAACCGAAGTAGCCAAATCCCCAGCAGTCCTGCTCGATTTTGCCAAACCTTACGCGGATCTCTACTTGGAAGGACGCTTGGTAATGGTTGCCATGCCAGGTTACGTACTCGCATTCCTTGGCATGGGCGAGAGCGAAGCTTGGGAAGACTTCCTGCCCACCTTCCGCGCCATGTTGAAGGAATTTCAGCTGCTGCCGCTGAGCGAGGACACGCCCACGCCATGACCGCTAAAAGCACCCTACGCTTTCCCTTGCTGCTCTTAACCGCGCTGCTGCTTGCCTCCTGCAACTTCCCTGCGCCGGAGCTGGCGCGTCCGGAGCAGCCGCTCTATATTCCACCTTCCGGTCCGACTGCAACCCCTCTTCCCACCCCCACAGCAGATGCATCCGCCTGGATTAAGTTGGGTGCCGAGCAAATTGTTCCGGCTGGAGGATACGCGTTCGTGCCGCTGGCTGCTATCGATGAGAGTATGATGCCGCTTTCCTTAGAAATTGATGGTACTCAAGCCACGCAGGTCAACGCCAAGGAAACTCTGTTCTTCAGCTTGGCTAATGAGCCGTCTGGCGAGAGTGTGGATGTGTCAACCTGCCTCCAGGATATCCTTAACCGCCTGCCTGCAGATATTGCCAATTTCTCCAGCAGCACGCCGCAGCCGATTTCTGCTGCCGGCTTGGAAGGTCTGCAGACCGACATCTCTGGCAGCTTATTTGGCGAACCCATGCTTGGAAGTTTAGCCGTGCTGCACCCTGACAACCGCTGCTTCAGCCTGGTAGGAATGGCTACAACCCCCGAGGCTAGCTCCCTCTGGCAAAGCACAGGCAAATTAGCATTCGATGCGCTCTTGAAGCACGTCCGTTTTTTGCCCAATTTGGCTGCCTGCCAGGTTGCCACTGACCCCACCTATGGCTTCACCCCCGAAAACCCTATCCGCTTGGGCAGCGTGAATCTTTATGATGGCATCGCTCGCATGGAAGCCTATCTCAACACGCTGCGCGGACCGAACTTCGAGGAAATCATCTACAGTCGTCAAAATCCAGTCTATAACAAAGCAGGTCAAATCGTTGACCCGTACGAGATCTCTTACGCAGGCTTATCCACGCCGCTTACGCTTTATTTTGACTTGTATACTTACGAGTCTCCTATGGCACCCGCCGGCTTTACCTGCGAGGCTGCTTTCCCTCTGCAGCAACCCTAATCAACGTCCATATCGCCATATTCGTCCAAATTTACCCTGCTTATGTTAAGATTGGTGGATACATATTTTTAGGTAGGTATTAACCAATTTGACCGCTAAGCGCCGCTTTCCTGCCCAATTTTGGCTGATGTTTGCTGGGTTGGTGATTTCAACCACCGGCACCAGCATGATTTGGCCTTTTATTACCATTTATTCCAGCCAGAAACTTGGTTTGCCGCTTACAGCTGTCACCAGCCTTTTGAGTATCAACGCTTTGACCGCGCTGGCAGCTTCCATTATTGCTGGCTCGTTGGTCGATCACTTCGGGCGAAAAGGGATCATGACCATCGGCTTGTTTGGTCAGGCACTTGCCTACCTCCTTTACATCCCAGCCCGGGAGTTTTGGGTGTTTGCATTGCTCATGGGTTTTTCGGGTTTGTTTGGACCATTGTTTCGCGTCGGCACAGATGCTATGCTCGCGGATATGTTCGCCCCCGAGGATCGCGCCCAAGCCTACGCCCTTGTGCGAATGGGGCGCAATATCGGCGTGGCGTTGGGTCCAGTGCTCGGCGGGTTGGTCGTGGTGATTTCTTATAACCTCGGGCTTTATGCCGCAGCCATCGCTCTCTCGATATTTGGACTAATTACAGTCTTATTTCTACGCGAAACCAAACCTCAATCTGAGCAGGAGCAAGGCACCAGCTTACGCTCGCAATTGCAGGTCTTTGGCGAAGCGTTTCGCAATGGGCACTTCAACCGTTTGGTAATTGCCTATACATTAATGGAGATAGCTAACACGCTCATTTGGGGTTTCCTTCCGGTGTATCTCAAAACTAACTTTAACGTAAGCGAAGCGCGTTACAGTTGGCTACCCACGACCAACGCACTTATGGTCGTTTTTCTCCAAGTTTTTATCACCCGGCTCACCCGTCAGAAAGCACCCACAAAAGTCCTGCCTATCGGAGCTCTGTTCTATGCTGCATCCATGCTCATCATCGCACTTGGCAATTCCTATGCAGCTTTCTGGGCAGCCATGGTGGTGATGACCATCGGCGAGATGATCATAGCACCCACTGCCACCGTTTATGTCACCAGTCTGGCACCGGAAAATCAGCGCGGACGTTACTTAGGGGTCTTCGGGCTCACTTGGAATATCGCTATGTCCATCGGTCCGCTTTCGGCTGGCATCCTCACCGATAACATTGGTATGCGTGCGCCATATTTTTTTGGTATGGGCATCGGCATTCTCTCCATGTTCGCGTTTTTGGCATTAGACCGTTTTGCGCAACGCTCTGCAGCTCAGCCGGATCTGCGTGAGATTTCTTGATTTACTCCTCCCCATCATTAACGATAATTCTAGCTTTCTCCCTTCAGCCTGTGCCATCTTCGGCTTGACAAAGCTTGCTAAACTTCGGATAATAGAACATATATTCTATTATGAAGCGCAGGCAGCCGTGACGCAGGTTTTTATCTTCAGCCCCAATGACACCGTACGCGTTTTGGAAATCCCACAGCATCCTGAGAGTATCGCACGCGCAGTAAACCATGGAGAGTGGCAGCCCTACCTGAGTGATCAGGATGATCTCAGCCAGATTTGGCAAGCTCGGCTAGCTGGCAAACATGTGATCATCTCCCCGGCACAAACCTTGCCTGTACCCAACCCCATTCATCTCACCCCGCGCGAAAATCAAGTGTTGCAGCTCTTGGTGAGTGGGCATACGCCAGCGCAAATTGCTCTCAGCTTACATCTCACTGAGCGCTCTATCCGCCGTCATCTAGAGATGCTGCGGCGTAAATTCCATGCGCAAACACTCATGCAGGTCTTAGCCATAGCCGTTGCCCTGGGTATGGCTCGCCCAGATCTTAACGACTTAGTCGACTGAAGCGCAATTAAATAAAGAGGCCGAATAAATCGGCCTCTACCCCCCTCTCATACTGCAAGGAAATTCCTCCCTTTTTACCGGCTGTCCAGACCGGATTGCAGTCCAGTTAAGAATGGTTACATAATGTATGAGCCTCTCAGTTCAAAACGCGTTTACTTTCTCCTTTACCGTTTTTTTAATTAGCTCTGTTCTGATTCTACAACTATCGGCTCGTCCTGATTGATTTTTTCAATCAGTTGCATAAGCTCTTCCTGAGAGAGCCTTTGCTGTTTGATATAAGCTTTTTGCCAAACTTCATCAACAATCTTCTGGTAAGCCGCATCATAAGCGTCCATGCCTTTGGCATAGTCCGGGTCTTGCAAGGCTTGAGCTGCATTGATATCAATTGGGTCAGGCTCGTGCTTAGCAATCATGCGGCGCAGGTCGGTATGGTGATCGCGAATCGGGCAGGGGTTCATCAGGTTAGAAGCCCCAGTCTTAGCTTTCATCTCAATTTGCCAATCGCGCAAATCTTTAAAGAAAGGTGACTGATAAATGTCCTCTAAGCTGCCGCCCTTCGCGTAAATTTCGTTAATGTTTACAGGCGAGTAGGGCACAAAGACACAAGGCGTCACATGCCCATACCAATCGATATATAAATACCCGCCATGCCCGTGCCCGCCAGCCGAGAGGCAGCCATCCACAGCCGTACCGCTGTTCCAGAAGTCGGCAATCAGACGGCGTTTCTCGCGCACCATTGTCCAGCTTTGGTTCCACATCCAAATGCGCTGCTCTGGCGTGGGCATGAGCTCCAAGGTATAGGAGCGCCCGATGGGCAGATAATGGAAAACCCAAGCGATGCGCACGTGTTTCTCATCGAACAAGAAATCAATGAATTCCTCCGATAGAATTTCCTCACAATTTTCTTTCGTGGCTGTTAGAGAGGCGCCGTAGATTACGCCTTCTTCATACATCAAATCCAGCGCAGCCATAGCCTTGTCGAATACGCCTTTTCCACGCCGTGCATCCGTCATTTCGCGCCAACCTTCCAACGAGACCATCGGAATGATATTGCCAAGGTTCGCCATGCGCCGCGCTATCTCTGGCGTGATGAGTGTGCCGTTGGTGTAGAACATAAAATACATATTGGGGTGTGATTCAGCGATATCCAACAAAGTCTTGCCTTGCGAACGATAGGAAAGTGGTTCGCCACCGCTGATCACAATAAATTGATTGCCCCAATAATCGTATGCCTCGGTAACCATGCGATCAAAGACGTCGTATTCCAACTTTTGTACCTTCTCGTCCGAATCAGCATAGCAGCCAATACAATGTAAATTGCAGCCATGCGTTGGGCTAATAAGTAAGAATGAAGGCTGCGCAAAACCGTATTTTTTCACAAATTCCTGTGCCTTGCGCAAGCGCAATCCTTTCTCAACCAGCAGGTCCTTACCTAAAACAGAAGCTGCCTTATCAAAAGTAGCTTGGGAAATATGCCCAGAGAGCAAAATATTTTTGGCTGAGTTTAGAATCGCTAAACTCATTGCGGTTTGATCGTCAATAACCCCAGGGGGTGTGGTCTTATCCTCTTTATGGCGGCGTTCATTATCGTTCTTTAGGTAATTCTCGCCCATTTTCATTGCCATTTTGATGACCGGCTTGTTTTTTAGCAAAGCCGGGCCCATCTGAATTAGGCTGCGCATGACGCGGTTCATTTCTTTGGTAGTGTCTTCGGGTTTTTCAATCGTTGTAGTCATAATTACTCCAATCTATGAATTCTATTGGCTACATTTAGCATACAATAATTAACGCAGGAGTTCGTCACGCAAAAGTGTTAATTTGGTATTATTTTTGTTTGCAATAAATCATTGCTTGGCTGAACAATTTTCATTTATTAATCCAAGCTCTTTTACTATTTTAGAGACTGAGCGAGAAAAACTTCTTTTAGTTAAAAGCGTACTTGAAGTTAATACTCATCTCCCACTTTAGTGTTATGAATTTTGTTCCTCCGGTTGTTAAACTTAAGTATCGAAATGAAAGGATAATTGCATGGCTAATACGATTGGATTTGCACTAGGTGGTGGGGGCGCACGCGGCGCGTTGCAAGTCGGTGCGCTCAGAGCCTTGTTCGAGCGTGGCATCAAGCCTGACATCATCACAGGCACGTCAATCGGCGCGATGAACGCCGTCAGCCTCGGTCTTTTTGGCACAGACCTCGCCAGTGTCGACAAACTCGAAGAGGTCTGGAAACAAGGTGCTGACCTGCAAATCATGGACCCGCGCTTTCAAAACTTGATCGTTCGCGCCTTAATTGGTCACCCAGATAATTCCGCAAAGCAGAAAACAATTGACTTCTTGATGCGCTACGGAATCCGACCGGAGATGACCTTTGCAGATTTTTACCCGCTTCGCATCGGTTTGGTAAGCACTGACCTCACCAGTAGCAAACCAATCGTCTATGGAGTCGATCCCCAGCATAATGTGCTCGAAGGTGTCCTCGCATCCATAGCCATCCAGCCTTGGTTCATGCCTCTCGAAGTTGAGGATAAATTCTTAATCGATGGCGGCTTTGTGAGTAATGTTCCCATTCAAGTTGCGATGGAAATGGGCGCTGATGCAATCTTTGCGCTGGACTTGAACGATCCAACTCCGTTTGAAACCAGCAACACCCTCAATAAATACATTGACGCCGTTACCCGTACGGTATGCGGTCGCATCACGGACCTCGAAATTGCCCTTGCTGAGTTAAAAGGTGTTCAGGTGTACCACATCGTACTCACCAGTGGGGGTTTACCCAGCTGGGACTTCTCGAACACAACGGCATTAATCGGCTGGGGATATGCGCAAATGCAACGCAAGCTGACCGAATGGGCAGCTAAAAACCCGATATTTACGAGTACCATGTAAACGAAACTAATGGATTATGTTGAGCTTTGGGCTTAACAAAAAGCCATTTAAGCTTAACGCATTATCCCGGTAGAACAAGGTTAAGGATACCCAGACCAGTCAAGCCAAAAATAGCGCTTCCGAGCGTGTTTTCCAAGAAACTAATCCAGAGATACGTCCCTAAAGGGACACGATATGCCCCGCTCAGTAGTGCCAAAGGTTTAGGTACGATCACTCTAGCAGCTAATTGAAACATAGGTGAGGCAATGGGCATATCGCGGACCTTCTGTGGCAGCTTGGATCTCAGCGCATCCAGATCAATCGCAGCATTAATGAGCCTGCCTTGATAATATTCTAACCACGAAGCTAACGTTTGCCCTGCACCACTCACGAGAATTGCCGGCAGAAGCCCAATGTTCAAAGCGACAATGACAACCAAAGGTGTGCTAGGAATTACAGTCAAGCCTAAAAGTGTATAGACTACCAAACTGATTACAATCGTCCACGAAGGATGAGCTTGCATAAAGGCTTCAACCGTAGGCCAGTCAAATCTTATGCTAAGAATGATGCCAGCAATGGTCAGAACCGCCAAGATGCCGATATTCAACCATTTATCTCTGGGCGGGATTGTCTTTTTTGGCTCAGTTGTTTTAGGTTTAGCTTCCGATAGAATGTCCATGTTTTTTTCTTTATTAATCTGCCCTTTGGGAGAGCTCGCACACAGCCAAGAGCTCTTTGGCAATAACCAATGCAGAGTCGGGATGCCCTAAGGCTTTTGAATTAGCTGCAACAGATTTCAGGCGTTGGCAACCATTTTCCAGCCAGAAATTAAGCACGGAGGCAAGTTCAAAGGGATTTGTAACTAAGCTCCCAGCTTGATGCGCTAAAAGATAGCGGACATTCCCTTCTTCCTGCCCAGGTAAATAGCCAATGAGCATTATCGGCAGCCCTTTCGCCATGCCTTCTGAGAGGATCAAACCTCCAGCTTTGGTGGTCAAGACGTCTGCCACAGCCATCCACTCGGGCATATTGGTGACATAATCCCTCAGGACGACGGGGAAATCAAAGTTGATCGCTTGCAATTTCTCATAGAGATCATGATCTCCACCTGTGATGACAATGGCTTGAAGAGGATATTTCACATCCCGTAAACCCATCAAGTTTTCCAAGATATTTTCAACCCGCACACTGCCCACAAAGAGGATATTCGTGAATCCCCTTGCCACACCTAACTGTTCGTACAGCTGATCTCTTCTCTGGTCAATAAGAGAAAAATCAGGATCAACAGGGATGCCGGTAATAACAATTTTCTCGGGTGGCACATTATTTTCTATACCTTTACGCAGCACCCACTCGGAAGCTACATAATACTTATCTGGTCCGCTGGTAAACCACATGGAATGCACATCAGCTAAGTCAGTAACAACGGTAAAAAAGGGTATTTTAAGTTCTTCGTCTTTAAGAATTGCTCCCACAGGAGTGTTATACATCTGATTCGTGCTGAGAATGGCATCCGGTTTATAGACTTCGATAAGCTGCTTAATGTTTTTTTGCAAAAGGATCGCTAAAGCACTCCCAGCCAATTTACTCATCTGGGGTGAATCACTGATGTCATAGGTAAAGCGGTATAGTTTCGGTGAATTTTTCACACGGCTGTCATACCCTGTTTCCATCTGTTGCCATAGCTTGGGCATGTCCGTTTCGAGAATTGGATTGATAATTAATATATCCACTTGCTCTGGAGCGATCGCTTCCAGAGCTTTTTGCACCGATCGCGCCGCGCTACGATGGCCAAAACCAGAATCACTCGTAAGAATGAGAAAACGCTTTTTGTGGTTCATATATCCTTAATTCCATAGTTTTTTTCCGTTCGATCTCTTCCAAACGGGCTAACAGCTTGCGTATGCGCGGTCGATTGTAGCGCTGCATGATGATAGGAATGAGATTATTTAGGACTGCATAAGCTACCATAATCCAACCTACAACCGCTTCGTTCCAAAGGAAAAATAGAAAACCAGGCAAAATCATCATACGGTGGCAAAATTCAGAGCGGCAGCTTTCTTTCAGCCATAATTTAACCCCTTCAACCGTAAATTCGGCAACATGTTTAATTTGATAAGCACCTTGATATAATGCTGCACCACTGGGAATAAATCGCTTCCAGTTTTTTACCTTGAATAGCTTTTGATAGATTTCCCCACCTTGCTCCCACTTAAAAGTTTGATAAGACCAATGGTTGTAATCGAACCGCTCAACGGGGATATGCGCGCACCAGTACCCAATGCTCAGATGGAACACAGCCCAAATAAGGATATCTGCAATGATCGTTACAACAGGACTCCAGTAAACGATTCTCACTGAGTTACCTTCTCTCCAGCCCAACACATTGAACGCATAAAATCCTCCACGTGTTTAAAAATTTTAGGTACTTATTATTAAACCACATGCCTTATTTTAGTTTCAATTTTTATTCCTCTGAGTGAGATTTTGTACAGCATTTCTTGGTCTAAATCAACCCACGTTGGCGGGCAACCCTTACGGCTTGAATGCGCGTGGTCACCCCCAATTTCATGAAAATATTATTTAGATGACGCTTCACCGTGTTGACCGAAATAAATAAGTCTTGAGCAATCTCTGCGTTGGTCCGCCCCCGAGCCACAAGTTGTAATACCTCGCTCTCCCTAGGCGTGAGCAGTTCCACAACCACCACATCGTCCATTGTTCCGGCATAGTCCTCTGATCTTGCGTCCCCAGGTTTACCGGTCATCCGAAAGATTAGGTCAGAGACGAATGCGATACTGGGTGAGTCTGAGGGTACTCTTCCTTGTTTGATCGCGGCTAAATAACTGAGCAGCATGCGGGACATCGGCAGTCCCTCGTCCAAAAAGTACTGACGGATCTCTTCCGGCTCTGCCAACATTAAAGCCGTACCCAATTCCTCCAGCATACGCTCTTCATTTTCTAGCTCTGCAGAGGCTTCTGCCAATAGGATGTAAGCATTAATCTGCAAAGCCATATATTGAATTTTTTGCAAAATGGGCAGTAATTCCTCCAGCTCTCTGCGGGATTGCGCGATTTTTTCCGTGTCTTTATCCCGCCGCCCTTGCGTTAATAAGAGCCTGGCATGTAGCAACCGCACTCTCATCCGATAGGTAATCGGCAGCGTCTCCAGCTTCTCCTCGTTTTGCCGCCTAAACCAACGCTCCGCATTTTCAGTAACGTTGCGCTGCAGTTCCATTTCTAAGCCTGCCAACTGCACATCCACGTCATCTTGCAAGCTTTCAGTCATTCCACTCAGCTGTTGTGCCAAGCTCAACTCAAATTTAGCACTCCCAGGATCCTGATTAGCATGATGAAATTGGGCTAAAAAAATATGCGCGCTCACATCATCGGGTGAAGATTTGACCACTGGGCTGGCATCTAAATAGTTTTGAAAATCTTCCCAAGCATCTTCTAGCTCGTTGCGGGCAATATGAATAGCAGCAAGCTCTTTATAAAGATAACACTCCAAGTTGGTGTACTTACCTTTCAAGCGGCTAAAAATTGCCATGCTGCGCATCAGCTCAATTTCCGCTTCATTAATGCGCCCTATTCTTTCGTATGTTCTGGCTAATTGGTAGCGCCCCATTAACTGCACAAACCATTGTTCCGAAAGTTGCGCAATTTGAATTGCATGCCGGTAGAGTTCGATAGCCTCTTCGGTACGCCCTTCTACCGCATGCGCAACAGCATGATGGAGCATCGCAAAACTGCGCGAAAAATAATTATCTTGCGGCAAAATATCTAACGCTTCTTGGATAAGTGGGTCAGCTTCATCTGCTTTACCGCGGGAGGAAAGCAATATGGCTTGCATCATCTTGATAATGCCATCATAAATTTGTTTGTATGGTGCAATTTTTACTTCTCCTTCCGGGGTGTGGGAGAGCACAATCGCTTTTTCCATCCATAATTCGCAAGTTTCAAAGTCATAGTTTGCCAGTAAGTCCCAGGCATAAGCCAGGCATAGGATCGGGCTGGCGCTAATAGTCGCCTCATCGATATTGCGGATAATATGCATCAAGTCCAAAACACGCCCATCTTGGAGGGATTGGATTGTGATGTCTTCCAAATGGGCGATAATTAATTCCGAATCCTCTGTGCGTAAGATCTGTTGGACCGATTCCTCTAACATATTCTGACGCATAAACCATGCGCTAGCTCGCACGAGGAGTTCCTTGCTTTCCATTGGATAGCGGCTGAATAGTTCACTCCGCAAGATTTCCCCAAATAAAGGATGATATCTCAGCCAGCCGGGCTGTTCATCGACTGGGAAAGTAAACAAGTTATGATCTTGCAAGATTTGCAGCATTTCTCTGCACCACCCATAAGAGTGGCTTTCAGCGAAAAGTGCCTCACAGAGATCCGCATTCATCTTATCTAAGATAGAGGTTTTGAATAGGAACTCCTGCACTTCAGTGCTTTCAGGGCAAATCACTTCATCGAGGAAATAGGCACGCAGCGCCTGAGCATTATGCAGCTGAACTAGTTTTCCGTCTTCCGGCTTCTTAGTCAGGTATTCAACCGGCAACAGTTGTAAGCCTAATACCCAGCCTTCTGTCTTCTGATAAGCAAACAGCAAGTCTTCATCTGAAATCTTGCGCCGCAAACTTACCCGCAAAAATTGGCTCGTTTCACTAAAGTTAAAGGCTAATTGCTCCGTGCGGATTTCCAGCAGGCGCGCTTTAGCCCGCATCCGCGAAAGTGAAAAGGTCGGCTCCTTCCGCGTCAATAAAAATAACCTTAAGTGCGGTGGGAAGTGATTCAGGAGAAAATCAATTTCAGCTAAGATTCTTTCCTGAGTTATGAACTGAAAGTTATCTAAAACTAAGGTCGCCTGCACATCATCTTGCGTAGTAACATTTATCAAGTGAACCATCAAAGTATGCAGCGTGGTCTCTGGGCTGTTACCGGTGGTTTCATCCTGAATTTTCCCCCCCAGTTGATCATCTTTAAGAATAGGTTCTAAAGCAGCTGCAAAATATCGTGTGAAGTCATCTAGATCGTCATCGGAATCTTCCAGACTCAACCAAGCTGTGTTCGTGCCATGCATACGCGCCCATTCAGCAGCTAAAGTTGTCTTTCCATAACCAGCTGGTCCGCAAATTAGTACGACATCCCCAAAGCTGCGATCATCAAGCGCATCCAGCAGTCCTTCCCGGGATACATAGTTGTACCGTAATTCTGGAATCAGAAGTTTGGTGCGTAAAATGGGTAGATCATCAGCCTTTGGCATGAAATTAATTCTGGCAGATCAACTTTTCGAACAATTCATGAATGCTTCCTTATTCTATCAAATATTACCGAATCTATGCTTATGTTGAGTTCGGAGCCGCGTTCAATGCATTGCCCGCTCGCAAATCTCCTTAAATAAACACATCGCCCGAGCAGGCGATGTATTAATGATTTTTTAGCGCAATTCTATTCTTCGATGGTGATTGCTTCTTCAGTGCATTCATCCCGAGCTTCGAGCACAGCGTCTTTTAGTTCTTCTGGGATGGGATCGAGCAGCACAACCGCGTAAGGTTCAGTTTCTAAGCTGAACACTTCGGGAGCAATGCTCTCACAAACGCCACAAGCAATACACAAATCTTTATCAACAAAAGCTCTCATTTTTTCTCCTTAAGAGTTTGGTTATTTTCTTGTCCTATTGTATCATTGATTTGATCGGGTCAATCCCCTTCCACAATCTCAATGGCGCCTTCTGGGCAGTTTTCTACTGCTTCACGCACGAGATCTTCTAATTCTTCCGGCACAGGATCAAGCAGCACAACCGCATAAGGTTCAGTTTCTAAGCTGAATACCTCAGGGACTAAACCTTCACAAACGCCACAGGCACTGCATAAATCTTTATTTACTCTAACTCTCATCTTTTTGCTCGCAACCTCCTCTATGCGTTGTTCGTAAACCAACAATTTAACCGTGCTGAGTATAACATGGGATGAATCCTATGAAGGCAATATTACAAAATGTATAATGTATTTAATATAATCTAAATGTGCATACCAAAGCCTTACCATCTATAGCACAAATACCTGCATTACCGTTACAATTACGCTCAATACGCCGAAAGCAATCGCTGAGCAGCGAATATTTCAGAGACATAGAAAAGGTTAATCACATGATTTATCACATTCTTCCACCCGAGACCTGGAAAACTGCCCAATCTAATCACGGCTATACCCCGCAAGCCTTCACTGAGGATGGATTTATTCACTGTTCTGATCTCTATCAAGTAGAAAAAACCGCTAACACCATTTTCCATGAAGCCTCTGATTTACTCGTACTAGAAATTGATCCCCAGCGTACTGGCATCCGCTTAGTGTACGAAAATCTGGAGGGCGGTCAGATGACTTTCCCCCATCTGTATGGGAGTCCGCTTCCGCTTGAATCAGTCATCTCGGTCTTTCCACTTCAGCGGGACGAGAAAGGGGATTGGCGCTTGCCTGCCTACATGCAACGACCTAAGCCAACCTTAATCACGGAGATCCCGTATGGTCAAGCTGGCTGTGTATACCGCTCGGTAATGCCAGGCAGTAGTTTGTTCGACCCCCACGATGAAGTCTTTGATCTTTATCTGCAAGTTGGTATACAAACAGTGGTAGTGCTGAACACATTTGAAGACATTGCGACCTTTGCCAGTCAAGATTTGTTAGCTCGCTATGAGCAAGCTGGCATTGAAGTGCTGCATGCGCCTGTCAAAGACTTCTCCGCTCCGCCTTATGGCGCGTGGGATGCAGCTTTAGAACAGACGGAAGCATATATCCGTGCCAACCGTAAGATTGCAATCCATTGCCACGCAGGCATCGGGCGGACGGGTATGTTTTGTGCCTGCTTAGCCCAAGACTTGCTGGGGCTCTCTCCCAAAGAATCTATCCACTGGATCCGTCAATTTATACCATCTGCCGTAGAAAGCGAATACCAAATTCAATTTGTCGAAACTTATAGCTTCAAACTTTAGGCCAGCTCTCGAAGCGAGTTTTTAACCAGTTAGAATGCTTTGCTACCGCACTTCAACGGATAAACTAAAATCCTGCGGCTCATTGGTCTGATTAATCACATTGACCATATAGTCACCTAATTCGGGCAAAACCACCTCAAAGCTGCTGGATCCACTTTGCGTGGAGAGTAGGACATCACCGCCGCTAACTTCATAAACCTCTAAAATGAAATTCTTAGCCGGCTTGACGTCAACGCTGAGCTTCTGCCCCCCCTCTGCCCAAATAATGAAATTGTGAACACCTGCCGCTGGTACAGTCGCAATTGCAGATTTTTCATAAATCCCTTCTGGGAAGTTCAACCGTTCAGGGAATTCCAAATATAAAGAATAATTTGCATCTGAGGGTACTGCCTTCACATCCAAATACCAATCGCCATCAGCTGGAAGATACCCTCGATAGGAACTCCCCTCCTCCTCAAACGATTGCAATACCCTTCCAACGGAATCAAAAATCGAGAGGAATACATCATTGGTGCTTTGCAAGTCCACGCTAATTAATTGGTCTTTTTCTCCCCAGAATATATAACGGCAGGTTGTATCACCAGCAACACCACCTTCCAGGGTAAGGTTTGTGCCGCCTTCATCAAAGCTGATACGTACCGGTTTACACACCAGAGGCAAATCCGATGGGAGATCGCTGCCTGCAGTGGGTAGACTCTCAACCGTCTCGCTTTCCTGGGGAGCTTGGGTTGGCTGCGCCTCAGGGCTGGGTACCGTTTGCCCCGCACAGCCCGCCAAAATCAAACCGCCGATGATACAAATACTAATCAAAGTTTTCATTCTCAACATTGTTTTCCTCAATTTACGTAATCTCTTCTTCTATGTTTTATCCACAGTAGATAAGCTCAACGAACCATTATATCTATACTTGCATTATCGTGAACATTATAAACAGTTATAAATGCAGTGTAATCATTCTTAATATACTCACAATTATGTTATGATTCAAGTTGTACAGTTTTCGTTGCATAGATATTGGAGCAGATATGACTAAGACTTTATTACTGATGCGGCATGGGAAATCCAGTTGGAAAGACAAGAAAATCCCCGACTATGAACGCCCGCTGAAAAAGCGCGGAAAAGCAGCTTCTGCTGAAATTGGCAAAATATTGCGCGAAAACGAACTAATTCCACAAGCAATCCTCTCCTCACCCGCCTTGCGCGCCAGTGAGACTGCTGAAATCGTTGCCAAGGAAAGCGGATTCCCCGGTAAAATCACCTTTATCGATTCATTCTATATGGCTGAGCCTGATGTCTATATCAATTACCTTAAAGGTTTGGATGATAGCTTGGAACGCGTGATGATTATCTCCCATAACCCCGGCTTGGAAGCCTTTATGCAGCTTTTGGATGGACGCTTGGAGGCATTGCCTACTGGATCTATGGCTTACCTGTGCCTCAATATTAATCACTGGTCTGATCTTTCATTAGAAACCGATGCAGAACTGATTGGTTTTTGGGATCCAGAAACTGAGTTAGAGCATAAAAAAGAAGCGTTATCGAAGAGGGAACAAGAAATGGCAAAAGACAAGAAAGATAAGAAAGATAAGAAGGACAAAAAGGAAAAGAAGCAAAAGAAAGACAAGAAAGACAAGAAGTAAAAAGGTTACACTTCGTTACTTTTTCAGGTTAGGTTTTTAAAAAAGCGAATTAATAGCCTGAATTTCTTTCGTTTCATTCCTTAGTGTCTACAGCCTATATGAGTTTGGGGTCAATGCAACAGAGGTTGTGCCGTAGGGGTTATTTGAGCCTGCTCTAACGCAGCGTAGTATTGTCGATTAAAATCTTAGTATTGTTAATCAGATGGCGTATAAGCCGCTGACTTCCAAGTTTTCAAAGCAGTGTCAAAATCCTCTGGTCGATCAACATAAAAAGAGGTTTGCAAGCAGCTTTGAGGCGCCAAAGTGAAAGCATGCAGCACTAAACGCGTATGCCCTGGCTGGATCTCCTCCATTTGCAAGTAGCCAAAGCGCTGTAAGAATTCATCATCTTCGGTATCTTCGATGGTTTTATGCCCTTCACTCTGCGCTTTATCCCGCAGGTTCTCCAATAACGCTTGGCGTTCACTCTCGCCCTCGTAATGGAACACTGTGGTAATCATGGTCAAGCCTGATGTCCAGAAGATGCCATGTGCGCCTTCCTTACGGCGCTGAAACCCGTCAGGTAAGCTGATTTTCCAATTCTCTGTTAATTGATATTCCATAAATCTCATTATATAGGATACGATAATTTGACAGCTTATTCCTCAATGCGTTTAATCTGTTTGTGCAGCCAGATCCTTCTTTCGGGCTGATATTGCCGCACAATCAACATAGAGCATTCTGCTTCTTCGAGCAAGGCGTCATTAAGCTCACCAAATAATTGCTGCGGCTGGAGAACTTCTTCTGCTGCCCCGATAATCATCAGGTCATAAGTCAGCCGCTTGGTTTCCTGCAAAATTCCATCCAATACCGACTCCACTTGCTCCACGCGAATTTCTAAATTTGTGGGCAGCTCGCCTAATTCCGATTCAACAATATCCTGCAGCTGTGCCTGTTGATCTTCTAACGTCTCCTCGTCCACGGGTCCTCTCACTAGTCTCAATGCAACGATCTTAGAGTCTTCCGCAACTGCCAATGCCTTTGCCATCCTCAGCGCTAGCCGAGCGTTGGGTCCATTGCCAACGGGCACTAAAATGTTCTTAAGTTCATAATGCAAACCGCGGTCGCGCAGAACCGCCACGTCTCTTTCTGCATTAAGCATAATTTCTTTTAGGATATTATGCGGGGTCTTAATTTTCTGTTGGTCTTTAGGAAAACCTAACATCACCAACGTAATTTCCTTATGCCGTGCCAGTTCACTAATTACCGCCTCTTCCACACGGCGAGCTGATTTTTGCTTTACATACAGCGCCACGTCGTGTTCTTGGGCGATGGGGGCAGTTGCCGCCAGCAGCTCTTTTTTCAAAGCTTTGTGCTGTTCCACATAGCTTTGCACCTGGTCCGGAAGCAGATTGAGCGGGGTTTTCAACACAGTAAACACACAAATAGAAGTATCTTCTTGTTGATCTACTAAACGAACAGCTAATTGCACCAAGCTGACCGCCGTATCTCGATGGATCGAGGCAACCAACACACGCCCACCACCCTCTTGAAGCTCAAGCTTCTCTGCGATTTCAGCTCGAGCTTTGGCTGTTTGAGAAAGATAGTAAACCCCAGTCAAAACAGCGATGACCGCAACCAAAAAGAGTAAAGCTTTGGGATCCGCAAAGGCTGCGATCAGTACAGCCGAACCAGCAGCTAAATAAGCCGTGAGCGGGAAGAAGGGCGCTTTAAACGGTCTTTCGATATTCGGATACTTCTTGTGCAACCGCACCATCGCCAAGCTAGCCCAAAAAAGTACAAACAAATACCCGGTGCTGGAAATAAAACTCAACAAATCCACCACACCGATCGCAGCAACTAAGGCACTGATAATCACCACGACAAAAATAGCCGTATAGGGTGTGCGCCAACGGCTGAGGCGCGAAAGAAAGCGTGGCCAAACTTTCTCACGGCTAAGGGTATAAGCCTCACGCGTAGCAGAAAGCATCGCCGAGTTGATTGATGTCAGCGTGGCAACAATCCCAGCCATTGCCATCAATTGCACCCCGCCATTCGGCCAAAACTTAGCAGCAGCATCAGTAAGCGCCGTCGTAGAGCCTGCTAATTGGTCATAGGGAATAGTGCCAATCGTCACCAGGGCAACCAAGGTGTAAACCACTGTGGCGATGAGCAAGCTCAGCAATATACCCCGCGGAATGTTGCGGTTGGGGTTAGCAACTTCTTCAGCATCATCAGCAATGACCTCAAAGCCCACATAGGCACTGTAAGTTAGGGCAATTGTTGTCAGCATCCTTCCGATATCTTGCCAGATAGTTTGGCCTTCAAAAACCACATTCCCAGAAAGGAAAATCTCGCGGTTAAACCCATTGACATCTGTCAAGCCGCGAATAATGAAAATGGCAAAAATAGTCAGTAAAAAACCACCTAAGATGATTTGAAAATTACCGGCATTTTTAACACCTCGTAAATGCATCACGCCCACAATAGCAATCGTGATTATCGCAACCGGCACAATCGGCAAATTTGGGATAAAAACACTTAGTGAAATCGCAAAACCCACCGCAGACAGTGCTGCGTAGAACGTACTGGAAAGGCAGTCTAAGGAACCAGCTAAAAACATCAGCAACCCATTACCAAAGCCCTCTTCCACATAAGTCATTGCTCCGCCGGTAACAGGGTATGTCGTGGCTAATTCGCAGTAATTCAGGGCAATGCTCAAGGTTAAAAAGCCCCCTATGACGAGCGCTAAAACTGCTTCCGGGCCAGCGATGCCAGCCGCATGACCTGTCAACACAAAGATCTCAGCTGCGATCGTACCGGCAGTGCCTAACATCACCACCTGAAGCAAATTGAGCTGCCGCTTTAGTTTTCTTTTTGCCATAATTGCCTCTCAGCGCACCAGAAGATTTTTCAGGGTGCCTAAAACAAGGGAGATTATAATGCTCTTGCGTAATCTTGATAATTATAAATAACCCTTGCGATGGGCATATCAGACTGTTATGATTCATCCACAATAAAGCCCCTTTTAAACGTACTTCTTCGCTTTCGCAAATCATGGGAGGCATTATGGCAGCAATCAACCAAACTCCAGCCTGGCAGCACCTCGCTGCGCATTACGAACAAATAAAGGACTTGCCCATGCGCAAGCTCTTCGCCGAGGACCCGCAGCGTTTTGAGCGTTTCTCACTCCACTTGGGAGATATTCTTTATGACTACTCCAAAAACCGCGTTACCGAAACCACCATGGCGCTGCTATTCGAATTAGCCAGAGCATCCGGATTAACCGAGATGATCGAGGCGATGTTCACTGGTCAGAAAATCAATCTAACCGAAAACCGTGCCGTTTTGCATACCGCTTTGCGCAATCAATCCGACACTCCCATCTATGTGGATGGCGAAGACGTCATGCCAGCGATACGCCGCGTGTTGGTGAAAATGCGCAAGTTTAGCGAGTCCGTGCGTTCTGGTGAATGGCGGGGTTACACCGGCAAGCGCATTACCGACGTGGTCAACATCGGCATCGGCGGTTCGGATTTGGGTCCCAAAATGGTCTGCCGGGCGTTGCAACCCTATGCGCAGCCCAGCTTGCGCATGCACTTTGTCTCCAACGTGGATAGTACCGATATCGTCGAAACACTCAAGCAGCTTGACCCCGAAACGACACTTTTCCTGATTGCCTCTAAAACCTTCACCACACAAGAAACTATGCGCAATGCGCGCTCTGCCCGCGCTTGGTTCCTGCAGCATGCCGGCTCCGAGGAGCACATCTCCCGCCATTTCGGTGCCATCTCCACCAACACCGCCGAAGTCACGCACTTTGGCATCGACCCCGAAAACATGTTTGAATTTTGGGATTGGGTCGGCGGGCGCTTCTCGGTTTGGTCTGCGATTGGTCTTTCTGTGGCAATTTCAATTGGAATGGATAATTTTGAAGCTTTCTTGCACGGCGCTTACCGGGCAGACCAACACTTCCGCTACACACCCTTTGAGCAGAACATTCCAGTCGTGATGGCAGTTTTGGGCATTTGGTACAACAACTTCTTCGGCGCCCACACCCAAGCCATCCTGCCGTATGACCAATACTTGGAATACTTGCCAGCTTATCTGCAGCAAGCTGAGATGGAAAGCAATGGCAAGAGCGTCACCCGGCAAGGAGAGCCTGTGACCTACGCAACCGCACCAATCATCTGGGGGCAGCAAGGCACTAACGGTCAGCACGCTTTTTACCAGCTCATTCACCAAGGTACCCAGCTTGTCCCATCCGACTTTTTTGCTGCCATGGAGAGCCAAAACCCGCTCGAGGACCATCACACCTTGCTGTTAGCAAACTACTTAGCCCAGACTGAAGCCCTCATGAAAGGCCGCAGCGTTGAGGAAGCCCGGGCAGAGTTGATGGCACAGGGCATCTCTGGCGAGCGCTTGGAGCTCCTGGCACAGGCAAAAACCTTCCCCGGCAACCGCCCAACCAGCTCTTTCCTCTACCCCAAGCTGACACCGGAAGTCCTCGGCAGTCTGATTGCGCTCTATGAGCATAAGATTTTTACGCAAGGCGTTATCTGGAACATCAATTCCTTCGATCAGATGGGTGTGGAGCTGGGCAAGCAGCTGGCTAACCAGATTATTCCTGAACTAACCAGCCCCGAGCCAGCCACCCATCACAATGCCTCTACCAACGGGTTGATGAACGCCATAAAAGCACACTATCGCCAATCCGGAAAGTAGACTCAAGGCTCTAAAAAACAAAACAGACGAGATTGAGTTCTCGCCTGTTTGATAATCTTGGTTCAAGTGATTATTCGGTCCTAACCATTAGGAGCTAATGTTTCAAGCGCCAATTCCGCCACGCGCTCTGGTGTGAAGCCAAACATTTTGAAGACAACTTCGCCCGGAGCTGAGGCGCCAAAGCGGTCGAGCGCTAAAATGCGCCCTTGGTCACCGACCCATTGCCGCCAGCCCTGAGAAACGCCGGCTTCCACAGCAACCCTTGCGCGCACTTCCGGTAAAAGCACTGAATCCCGGTAAGCTTGATCTTGCTCTGCAAAGAGCTCCCAACTGGGGAAGGATACTAGCCTCACCGAGCGACCCAGCTCCACCAAGCGTTTGCCAGCTTCCACGATCAGGCTCACCTCCGAGCCGCTAGCCATCAAGATGACCTCTGGCTGCCCTCCGCCTAGATCCGCGAGTACGTATGCTCCGCGCTGAACACCTTCTGCAGAGGCAAATTGGCTGCGGTCGAGGGTGGGCACGTTTTGCCGTGTAAGCGCGAGTGCAGTTGGGCAGTGGCGGTTCTCTATAGCGATCTTCCAAGCCTGTGCCACCTCATTCGCATCTGCTGGCCGCAGCGTGACCAGGTTAGGAATGCAGCGTAAAGCAGCTAACTGTTCCACAGGCTGATGCGTTGGTCCATCTTCACCTACACCGATGCTATCATGGGTAAAGACCCAAACCGAACCCAAATGCGACAGTGCTGAAATGCGGATAGCCGGCCGCATATAGTCGGAGAACACCAAAAATGTGGAGCCAAAGGGGATAAATCCACCGTTATAAGCCATCCCATTAATGATGGAACCCATGCCATGCTCACGCACGCCAAAGTGGACATTGCGTCCCTCATAGCTATCCTGTTCACCAGCTTTTTCTGCAGGGAAAAATGCTTTTGAATTTTCAATCCAGGTTTTTGTGGAAGGAGCTAAATCCGCTGAGCCGCCAAAAAGCTCGGGCAGCTTAGGCGCTAAGGCGTTCAAGACCTTGCCCGAAGAAACCCGCGTAGCCATGCCTTTCGCATCTGCTGGGAATTCCAGCAGATTCTCCTCCCAACCGGAGGGCAATTGCCCACTCAGCCGGCGCTCCAGCTCCGCTGCGAGTTCAGGGTAAGCTTGACTATAGGCAGCCCATTTCAGCTTCCAGGCAGCTTCTAATTCCGCGCCTTTCTCTTGCGCCTGACGGTAAAAGGCTAAGGCGTCTTCTGGCACATAAAAGCGCGGCTCTTGCGGCCAACCAAGAGCCTCCTTGGCACCAGCTAATTCCGCCTCTCCGGGTGGTTCCCCGTGTGAGGATGCCTTGCCGGCTTTGGTCGGCAAGCCGTAGCCAATGATATTACGCACACAAATCAGCGACGGACGCGGGTCTTGCTTGGCTGCACTAATCGCGTGATCGATTGCTTCCACATCCAGCCCATCGGGCACAGACTGCACATGCCAGCCGTAAGCTTCGAAGCGCTTGGCACGGTCTTCCGTAAAAGCCAGCTCCGTGGGACCTTCAATCGAAATGTGGTTATCATCGTAGAGGTAGATCAGCTTGCCCAGGCGTAAGGTGCCAGCTAAAGAAGCAGCTTCGCTTGCCACCCCTTCCATCAGGTCACCGTCGGTGACGATGCCGTAAATAAAATGATCGATGACGTCAAATCCGGGGCGGTTATAGACTTTAGCTAAGTGTGCCTCAGCGATCGCCATGCCCACGCCATTAGCAAACCCTTGCCCTAAAGGACCTGTGGTAGTTTCTACTCCCGGCGTGACGCCAAATTCGGGGTGACCAGGTGTGCGGCTGCCCCACTGGCGGAAGTTCTTAATCTCTTCCAAGCTCAAGCCGTAACCAGTGAGGTAAAGCAAGGCATAAAGTAACATAGAGCCGTGCCCACCTGAAAGGATAAAGCGATCCCGGTTTTGCCAGGTTGGGTTAGCTGGGTTATGCCGCAGGTGCCGTGTCCAAATGGTAAAGGCGGAAGGAGCCGCCCCCATCGGTAAGCCGGGATGACCAGAATTGGCTTGTTGAATAGCATCGGCAGCTAAAAATCGGATCGTATTGATGAGCTTCTTTTGAAATTCGTCTTGCATCATTACCTCGTTTCGTAGCATATTCTTTAATAATCAAGTAAATTTATTCACGCCGTCGAAGCTCTCTTCCAAGCCTCGCGCATGCGGTGATACGTTTCTTCTAATGTTTCGGGTAAAACACGCGTTTGACCAATCACAGAGACAAAATTGGCATCCCCCTGCCAGCGTGGCACCACGTGCATGTGCAAATGCTCAGTGATGCCGGCACCCGCCACCGCACCAAGGTTCATTCCAATATTAAAGCCTTGCGGTTGGTATTCCTGCCCCAGCACACTCACGGCTCTTTGGGTCAGCTGCATCATTTCCAGCAAAGTATCATCTGGCAGATCTGCCAAGTCTTTGCTATGCATATAAGGCACTACCATCAGGTGGCCGCTCGTGTAGGGAAAGCGGTTGAGAATGACAAAAGCAAGTTCCCCGCGGAAGATAATTAGATTCTCAGGGCTGTCGGGTTGCTTGACAGCCTCGCAAAACACACATGCAGGGTTGTTTTTATCACGGTCGAAATATTCTTTGCGCCAGGGGGAATAAATGTGGTCCATGCGTGCTATTTTATCTTAAAATCAGGGTTATTCCCGAATTTTGATCCATTGACAACCACTCTTTCCCTGTGTACAATATGACCGTTTAGTCATTTTCCTGGAGGAGAGCTCTATGCCCAGCACCACTTTCTTTAACTTACCCGAAGCCAAACGCACCATCATCGAAGCCGCTGCCATTCGCGAGTTTGCCGCACATGGCTTCGAAGGCGCCGGCGTTAATGCTATCGTTGCCGGCGCAGGTATTGCCAAAGGCTCATTTTACCAATACTTTGCGGATAAAGCTGACCTTTTCCAGCATGTGCTCACGTTGGTACAGCGTAAAAAACTCATTTTAGCTTCCTCGCTGCCGCCCACCGCTAATTCCCGCGATATCTTCGCCTATCTGCGCTGGCTCTTCCAAATGGAGCTCCTCTTCGAACTGCGTGAGCCAGAATTAGCTCGCATTGAGCACCACGCCTACCTTCAAGAACCGGATAACCCGCGCGTTATGGGCGGTCCGGAGTATTTCAATGATCTGCTTACCCAAGGGTTATTGCACGAAGACTTAGCTCCATACGTAGATACGCTGCTCGCAGCGAATGTATTGGGCGGGGTGTTTCACGCTCTCGGGCGCTATCTCGTCCCACGGTTGGAAGACCGTGCCGCAGCCATCATCGAAGGCAGTGTGCCTATCACCGAGGAACCATTGGCGCAGAGCCTGCTGGATAACCTCATGGAGATCTTAGAGGCTGGCTTAGCGCGCGATCCAGCCATCCGTAAGGAGTTTTTCCCGAAGTAAGCTTTGTGGTCAGAGCTCTCCGCTGGAATTAGAGAAGCGGTACAGTGATCGGGGGTACAACGCCCAAGCAGGTGCCTACCTGATAAGCCCCACGGATCCAAGCATGATCCGGGGGGATGACCTTATGCCGATCCACCACCTCTTCCAATGGGACACTGCCCATCTGGTCGTTCAACCTCCGTGCCATGCGACCAAACTGCCCGTTCACAACCATGAGCGCGCTCCACTCAGCCAGTTGCGTAGCAAGCAAACGGTCAGCAGCCGTCGGTGTGCCCCCACGCACCAATGATCCTAAAATCGTAATGCGTGTTTCTAAGCCAGTCTCCTCCCGTAAGCGCCGGGCTAGCAGCATCGTTTCACCAGAGTAGGAGCTGCTGATGCGCTCAACTTCCTGGTCAACCTCCTGAGTGCCTTCGGCTTCTCGTTGGGCTTTCAGGCGGGCAGCACGTTCCACAAAGTCCACCAGCTCTTGTGAGCGAGCATTTTCTGCCACTGCCACAAGCGAGAAATTACGTCCAGCACGTTTGCGTTCGAGGATCGCATTAACCACCAGCTTCATATCATAGGGGAATTCCGGGATGAGAATCACATCTGCGCCAGCGGCTAAGCCAGCTCCAAGAGTCAGCCAGCCAGCATGCAAACCCATCAACTCAACGATCATAATGCGGTGGGTTGCGGTAGCCGTCGTATGCAAGCGGTCGATAGCCTGCGTGGCAATCTCACGGGCTGTATCAAACCCGATGGCTTTATCTGTCCCCGGCAAGTCATTGTCAGCTGCTTTGGGGATAGTAATCACATTCAAGCCTGCGCGGCTCAAGTGTAGCCCCGCTTTAATTGTTTCTTTGCCGCCAATGCAGACCAGCGCATCTAACTTGTGACGCTTGTACGTCTCCACGGCTTGTTCGGTCATATCCACTGGTCCTTTATCTGTGGGCATAGCTTGGGGTAAGCTGCGGCTGATACCTAAGATCGTGCCACCTTGTGTAAGGATGCCAGAAAAAGCATTGCTGCTCAGTTCCAAGGTGCGATCTTCCACCAAGCCAGTGAAACCATCACGGAAGCCAATTAGTTCCACATTGCCCGCATTGGTAATAGCTTTGCCAAACCCTCGAATGGCAGCATTAACCCCGGGCGAATCCCCGCCGGCGGTTAGCAACCCAACCTTTTTGCTCATAAACACCTCACTGGAAAATACATTGGGGTAATTATACTCTACGAGTACTTTACCCTACGGGCACTTTACTCTACGAGTACTTTACCCTACGGGCACTTTACCCTACGGGCACTTTACCCTACGGGTGCTTTACCCTACGGGCACTTTACCCTACAGGCCGTTAACTCTTGAGGCAAAAAAACGCCCGAATGGGCGCTGGGAAGTGAGAATGCCGAGCCACAGAATCGAACTGTGGACCCTGCGATTTTCAGTCGCATGCTCTACCAACTGAGCTAGCTCGGCTTTTACCTGACTTGTGGCGTGATTTTAACAATAAGCCATAGGAATGTCAAGCAAGCGGTGTGGAGGGCTGTGCGGGACGTAATCAATGTAAAACGCAACTAAAGTTTGCGCATCTAACTAACCGCATCTAAATTTTCCAGTACAATATAGGCAAATCTCTTCCTCAACGAAGAAATGGAGGCAGTATGAGTCCTTGGATTATTCTTGGCATTGTCATCATCGTGCTCGTTGTCGTTTTAATCGCGCGCACGCTCAATTTTCCAATCCGCAATGAAGAAGTTGAACCCCTTGCTCTCCCCGAGATCGATGGCGAGTCCGTAGCTCAACGCATTGGCTTGGCAGTGCAATTCCGCACCATCTCCAACCGCGATCCTAACCTCGTAGATCCAGAACCTTTCGAGGGCTTGCACAAGCTGTTGCGCACACTCTACCCGCAGGTGCACGAGCAGTTAACCTGTGAGGTAATCAATCATCACGCGCTGCTCTACACTTGGCAAGGCACCAATCCAAATCTCGATGCTATTTGCTTTGCCGCGCATCAAGACGTTGTCCCTGCGGATGAATCCGAAACATCTGGTTGGCTGCACCCGCCTTTCTCTGGTGAGTTAGCAGATGGATATGTTTGGGGCCGCGGCACGTTAGATTGCAAGGGCACGCTCATCGGCATTATGGAAGCAGTCAATAACCTGCTCAAGTCCGGTTACCAGCCTGAGCGCACTATCTACCTGGCGTTTGGTGATGACGAAGAGGTTTCTGGCTTGCACGGTGCACAAGCAATTGTTGAAACGCTGCAAGCGCGCGGTGTGCAGCTTGCCTTTATGTTGGATGAGGGTGGTGCGGTTACCCGCGGCACGCTCTATGGAATCGACCGACCAGTTGGGCAAGTCGGCATCTCAGAAAAAGGCTATCTCTCCCTCAGGCTAAAAGCCAGAGTAAGTGGTGGTCACTCCGCAACGCCGCCGGCGCGCACCGCGATCGGCTCAATAGGGTTAGCCATCGCTGCCTTAGAAGCCAACCCCTTCCCCCAACGCCTGGATGTAATCCAGTTTATGATGAGTTTTGTAGGTGAAGCCCTGCCTTTCTTTGAACGCATGCGCTACGCTAACACATGGCTTTTCGGCGCTGGACTTAAACGTAAGTTGGCTGCTCACCCTATCACCAATGCGCTCACCCGCACGACGACCGCCCCCACGATCATCAAAGGCGGCAGCGCCGAAAACGTCCTTCCGGCTGAAGCTGAAGCGTTGATCAACTTTCGCATTTTGCCAGGCGATACTGTTGTCGATGTTTATCAGAGCGTGAACGAGATGATTGGAGATGAAGTCATCGAAGTGCTCCCAGCTCATGGTGAAACTTTGCAGGATGTGCACGCATGGGATCCTACGCCGGTAGCCGATGTGGACTCCCCAGAATTCGAGCGCTTGGCAGAGCTTATCCGTGCCACCTTCCCAGGAGCGCTGGTAGCGCCTTACCTCATGACTGGTGCCACCGACTCGCGCCATTATGCGCCTATTTGCCAAAATGTTTTCCGCTTCTCGCCCTTCTTCCTCAGTGCTGAAGAAGCCGCCCTGATGCACACTGCTAACGAAAGGCTTTCCTTCGTCAACGCTGGACGGATGGTTGCCTTCTATCAGGAGCTTATCCGTTTGGAAGGCAGTATCACAGCTGAACCCGAAACCGACGAGGAAACCGAGCTTTTAGAGCTCGAAGAAGAACCAAAGCCCAGGCGTGCAAGCCACGGCAAGAGACAAAGAAAAATTGATTTGGAAGAGGACGTATCCGATGATGAGGAGATTAAAATCCAACCTTTACCAGAGGATGATGAACCCTTAGACGTCAAACCGCTCAAGAAAAGCAAAGCGGAATAACCCTATTTCCGTCGCGTTAGCTTTAACAGCCCTCTAGCTTGGAGGGCTGTTTTATACTCTGATTCTGATATACTTACGCCAGCGAGGCATTTAATGAAATCTAAATTTGAAACTATCATCACGGTTTTACTCCTGGTGGTTTTGGGCTTATTTGTGATCCTCTTTCTCCGATCAGCCCTATTTGCTCCTGCGGAGGAGCTTCCCGCACCCACCCAAACTGCAACAGAGCCTTCACAAAGCTTAGATCCGACAATTGCTGCTTCGATGGATGAAATCGAACAGCAGGTTGCTACCATCCGCGGCTTAGAGCCAAAGACCGAGGTGCCTCGCAAGCTGTTGAGTGAAGAGGAATTGCAAGAAATCGTCACTAACGAGTTTTTCGCCGACTACACCCCCGAAGATGCTGCCAGCGATACCCAGGTGCTCTCACTGCTGGGCTTACTCCCACAAGATTTTGACCTGCTCACGTTTTATCAGGAGCTCTACAGCGAACAGATTGCCGGATATTATGACGACGAAGCCAAAGCCATGTTCGTCGTCAAAAGCGCCGGCTTTACCGGCGTGGAGCGCGACACCTACGCGCATGAGTTCACCCATGCTTTACAAGATCAGCATTTTGATTTCAAAGGCAAATTGAATTACACCGAGGAATCTTGCCTGGAAGATTCCGAGCGCTGCGCAGCGATCCAATCCCTAATCGAAGGCGATGCTACCCTCACGGAAATGACCTGGCTGCAAACCTACGCTACACCACAAGACATCATAGACTTGCAGCGCTTTTATCAAAGTTATCAAAGCCCCGTTTTTGACTCAGCCCCCGCCTATATGCAGTTGGATTTTATGTTCCCCTACGACCAGGGATTCACCTTTGTCCAGTCTCTCTTTGGTCAGGGTGGCTACGCCACTATCAACGAGGCTTTTACCAGTCAAAACCCGCTCTCCACAGAACAAATCCTCCATCCCGATCGTTATCCAGCGGATACACCTATCCCAGTAGATCTGCCTGAATTAGCTGATGCTTTAGGCTCTGGCTGGGAAGAGACCGACCGTAATGTAATGGGCGAATGGTACACCTACCTCATCCTCGCCCAAGGTGATAATGCCACCAGCCGTCTGGTGGAGAGTAAAGCCTCTGCAGCCGCTGAGGGCTGGGGTGGAGACACGTACATCGTGTTGGAAAACGGTGCAAACAACCAAGCTGCCTTGCTCGTGCGTTACACTTGGGATACTGCAGCCGATGCCGGCGAAGCACAAACCGCCTTCACCCAATACCTTGCCCTGCGCTTTGGTAAAGCAGATAGTACCGGCATTTACCAGAAAGACGGCATCTATAGCGCATTCAGAGAAGACCCGGATGGTGGCTTTACCTGGCTGATTGCACAAAACCCAGAGACTTTGAACGATTTGCTGAGCGCACTTTACTAAAATCCGCACAAGCCTTTATTACATTTGGGGAGATAAGACCATGCTTTGCGTATTCAATTTATTTCAAGGATCTACGCAATGAAACCCAAAACGCCTGCCTCAGCTCCACCACTCGACCGCTCGCGCGTGAAAGCGCTGCTTTTTGATGTGGACGGCACTTTAGCCGATAGTGATGACCAAATGGTCCAGCGCTTGGTCAATCTGCTCAAGCCGCTGCACTTCCTCATCCCCGAGCCGCAAGCGCTCACTTTCAGCCGCCGCTTCGTGATGCAGGTTGAATCTCCAGGCAATGCTTTGCTCGGATTAGCTGATCGGCTCCACATGGATAACCTCATTGCAAAGGTTTTAGATCAGCGCGCTCAAAGGCGAGCTTCTCATTCATCCTACCCCGTGATACCCGGCGTCCCGCAGATGCTTCAAACCCTCTCCTTGCGCTATCCTCTGGCTGTGGTTTCGGCACGCAATGCCCTGACTACGCACGCATTCTTAGAGCACAATGCCTTGGAACCATACTTTGCCATGGTGGTGACTTCGCAAACCTGCCCACACACCAAACCTTACCCCGACCCGTTGCTTTACGCCGCGCATGCATTAGACGTACCTATCCAGGATTGCTTGATGATTGGAGATACGGTGGTCGATGTGCATGCCGCACGGGCAGCTGGAGCACAATCACTTTCGGTACTGTGCGGCTTCGGCACTGAAAAGGAGTTGCTGGCTGCCGGCACCCAAGCCATTCTGCCTTCTACTGCAGATTTAGCCGAATTCTTGGAATGAAAATCTCCCGTGTGGTTTGCGGTAAATTATTGATGAGTTTCGTTTAAAAGGAAAATTTCAAAACCAATTTTTTTATCCGGTCAATAAACTATTATATTTTGTGTAATAAAACCTTCAGATTCTGGTATTTTCTTTACACAAAATATTATACTTCAACTTTAGGCGCGTTGATACCTTGAAAATCACCTTTTACTCTGCTGGTTCCCCAGCTTCCGCAACGGCTGGCTGAACCGCTCCGCCAGGTAGTTGGTCATCCAACGTGTAGACTTCCTTCATTACGTAAGCGATGATACCAGTTA
The DNA here is from genome assembly GCA_034430095.1 of Candidatus Mesolinea sp. GTDB lineage: Bacteria > Chloroflexota > Anaerolineae > Anaerolineales > Anaerolineaceae > Mesolinea. The sequence continues at coordinate 77,977 of DAOUFK010000019.1, read as the reverse complement.
TGAGCAGCGTCATGCCAGCGATGACAAACCATGCCGATGTCCCCAAAGCTTCCGCCAACGGTCCTGCCATCAGCATTCCTAAAGGCATGGCTCCAGTGGAGAGGCTGCTCATCACGGTGAAGACTCTTCCTTGCATTTCGGGTGGCACTTTAGCTTGCATGAGCGCACCTAATGGACCATTTGTGATTGCGTTCGTCAAACCTAAGAGACCCATCACGAAAACTGCAACCATAAATCCACCTGCAGGAAGTACACCAATCGCGAATGAAAGCGCACTCATCCCTAACCAACCCATGAGAATGGTTGCCATTTTGCGTTTGAAGCCCCCCCATACACCTAAGAGTACTCCTCCAATTACAACCCCAATCCCAAAGGCTGATTCCATGATAGCTACATCTTCCACGCCCCTTCCAAAATGCAGTTTGACATGCAGAGGCAAGAGCGTAAAAGCTGGCGAAATAACCATATTTGCCAGGGCAGCCATCAGGAGCAGCGCGAATAATCCCTTCCAAGTGAAGGCGTATTTCAACCCGAAACGCACGTCAAGCAATACTTGCTTGGGGGTCACAGCCTGGTTGGCATCCAATCGTTTGGGCTGGGGTACTTTCACCAACAAAGCGAGCAAGCCTATCGCCAACGCTGCCGTCACGATATCGACCATCAGGACAGCATTAATCTGGAAGGCTGCCAGAAGTGCCGCTCCCAAAGGCGGGCTAACGATATTAATAACGCCATATAGTGCCTGATTCACTCCGCCCAAGCGTGAATATTGTTCAGGTGGCACCATCAGCGTGGTGGAAGCGCTCATCGCCGGCATCTGGAAGGTTCCGAAAAGCGAGCGCAAGAACATGGCTAAGTAAATATGCCACACCTGAATGCTGCCCAGCATAAAGGACGCCATCAGCGCAAGTGTGGTCAAAGCAACAAGCGAATCCGAGACAATCATCACAGTCTTGCGGTTCAGCCGGTCCACTACAGCGCCAGAAAATGGCCCCAGAAAAACCTGTGGTAGCAAAGCTACCAGCGTTGCCATCGCCAGCACATTCGCTGAGCCGGTTTGGTCCGTCAGGTACCAGACCAAGGCAAATTGCACCAGCCCACTGCCCAGGAGCGAAACCGCTTGCCCTATCCACATAGGCAGATAATTCCGCAGCCATTTACGATCGGTTGTTTTAGGTTTTTCCACACTAGGCTCGTCTATAATTTCACCTTCTTTTCTCCGCTAGGGTCACAAGAGGCATTACTGCCCATATTATAACTAGGCACAATGATACAGTGCACAATCTAGGCAAATATACCCCCTTTTTATGTAACCCCTTAAGCTTATTTCAGCACCATCTGGCGGTATAATTTAAGATTAGAGGAGTTATTAATACGTAATGAGCCGAAAAGATCTCACCGATGCATACATTCAAAAATATCCTTACCCCCGCCGGCGCCTGATCCGTAGAATATTACAAGGGCTAATCATAGTAGCTTCTGCAGCACTCACAGAATATCATATTGAGGGTAAAGAGAACCTCCCCAAAGATGGACCGCTCTTGATAGTCGGCAACCATTTCCATTTTTTAGATAGCATTGGTCCGATCCGCAGCACGAACTACTTAATAGAGTTTATCAATGACTTGGAAATGCCAAACGCGCCGGCTTCAATGCGCCTTTTACCTAGCCTGTGGGGCACGCTAAAAATCTTGCAAGGTTCACCAAATCTGGAATCCATGCACGCCGCCGAAGCCATATTAACCCAAGGCGGCGTTTTAGGTATCTTCCCTGAAGGTCACGTGCACCCAGCGCCTTTAGGCAAACCTTTGCCGGGTGCAGCCTTTTTAGCCTTGCGTTCTGGCGCCCCTATCTTACCCATTAGTACTTATAGTGAGGATAGTTGGGATCTTTTCGGTACCTTGCGCAAGAAGAAGCGCCGCGCACGCGTTATCAGTCGTATCGGCAAGCCTTTCGGTCCCTTAGCCAAAGGTTCTCTTAGCAAAGTGCCGCTGCGCGAAGAGGTCAAGGCTGCTGGCTGGGAGATCATGAGTCACATTGCCGAATTACTTCCTCACCATGCTCGCGGCATCTATACGCAACCCATAGAGGAAACTTTTGCCTAACCCAGAAAAAAGCTCCGCTTATTTACACAATTTAAATATTTATCTGATACGATAAAGCAGTTTAAATATTATTGATGAAGTGTTGTTATTATGGAATATAAGGATTACTACAAAATATTAGGTGTTAATAAAAATGCTACCGATGCGGAAATCAAATCGGCTTTCCGCAAGTTAGCTCTGCAATACCATCCGGATAAAAACCCGGATAACCCTCAGGCTGAGGAGATGTTCAAAGAGATCAACGAAGCCTATCAGGTGCTCTCTGATCCTGAAAAACGCCGCAAATATGATCAATTTGGCTCCCAATGGCAGCAGTATCAATCCGCCGGCGGCAGACCGGAAGACTTCAACTGGGGCGACTGGCAATATCAACCTGGCAGCGGCACAAGTTACCGTACTGTGTCACCTGAAGAATTCGAGGAAATGTTCGGCGGTTTGGGCGGCATGGGAGGGTTAGGAGGTTTCTCTGATTTCTTCGAGACCCTCTTCGGCAGCGGCATGGGCGGAGCTGGCTTTAGCGGGCAACCTCGGCAGCGCACAACACGCACCAGTTCCCGCCGCACGCAGCGTCCTACCCGCTTGCAAGACGTGCAGCACGAAGTCGAAATCACGTTGGAGGAAGCCTACAACGGCACCACACGCTTGCTCCAATTTGAAGGCGGCAGGCGCATCGAAGCTAAAATTCCACCGGGTGTGGATACTGGTTCACGCGTGCGCCTCAGCGGGCAAGCCGACGGAGCAGACCTGTACCTGCGCATCAAAGTGCTGCCGCATCCAACCTTCACGCGCAAGGGTGATGACCTGTACGTACGCGTCCCAATTGACGTCTACACTGCCATCTTAGGCGGCGAGGTAAGCGTGCCCACTTTGGGTAAACCGGTGCGCCTGACCATTCCAGAAGGCACCGATACAGGCAAGACCTTCCGCCTAAAGGGCTTGGGGATGCCTAATCTCAAGGATCCACAAAAGAAAGGGGATCTTTACGCCACAGTCGAGATTCACATTCCGCAGCACCTGACCAGCGCAGAAAAAGACAAATTCCGCGAGATCAAAAACATGCGGAGAGTATAGGCGGAATTAGTCCAATACCCATCGGCTTGATAGGCGCTTTTTGTGAGTGATACCAATGGTCGCCGGTTAAAAACTTCGCAAGGTATAATAACGCTATGAATTCTGGCGATACCCCACCACTGCGAGTCATCACCGTCTTTTCCGGTTCTGCGGACTCACTTGACGAGCACTATATCCAAGGAGCTTGGCAGTGTGGCGCCTGCCTGGCTCTACGCGGTATTACACTCGTTTATGGGGCTGGCAAAACCGGCTTGATGGGAGCTGTAGCAGACGGAGCCTTAGCCTATAAAGGTGAAGTTATCGGCGTTATCAACGACGGGCTGAACACTCCAGCGCTTGCTCATGCCGGTTTGACGCAATTAGAAGTCTTCCCGGACTTAGCTCAACGCAAAGCGCGCATGCTTAGCCTTGCCGAAGGCTTCATCTGTCTGCCAGGCGGCTTTGGCACCTTCGATGAGCTCTTCGAAGCCCTCACCTTAGCGCAGTTAGGTGTGCACCATAAGCCCATCGGCTTACTCAATCTGCAGCATTATTTTGATCCACTTCTTGGATTGATCGACCATAGCATTCATGAGCACTTTATTTACCCAGAACATCGCGAGTTGTTCCTCTGCGCTGACGACGCTGATGAGCTATTAGATCTGATGCAAACGTACCAGCCGCCTCAAAACCTTAACCGCTGGGTGGAGCGCCCTTCATGACCTCCTCCCCGATCCGCGCCTTTTTCATCGACCTGGACGATACTGTCTACCCAGCTTCCTCCGGGGTTTGGCCTCTGGCTGGTGAACGCATGGTCACCTATATGCACGAGGTGCTGGGCATTCCTTTAGCGGAAGCCCCTAAAATCCGTGAGCGCCTCTTCCATACTTATGGCACCACTCTGCGCGGCTTACAGCGAGAGTACAGCATCGATAGCGAAGACTACTTAGCTTACGTTCACAACCTTGACCTGCATAACCTGCTGCAACCCGACCCAGAGCTTAAAGAAGCCTTAGCACGCTTTGAGCAGCCCAAATGGATTTTCACGAATGCAACCCGCGAACACGCCCAAAATGTACTCGGCGTAATGCAAGTTACCGAGTGTTTCACCGGCATAATCGATATCCGCGATGTGCAGCCCTATTGCAAGCCCGACCCAGCCGCCTACCAGATTGCCCTGCAGCTGGCTGGCAGCCTTGCACCGGAAGAAGTCTTGATGGTGGATGACCGCAAGGAAAACTTGGACGTCGCAGCCAGTTTGGGCTTCAAGACCGTGCTCATCTCTCCCGAACCTCAAAATGGGTATCGCACGCTTCCCCGCTTGGCAGACCTCCCTAAGATAGACCTAAGATAAATCTGTAATTTTTCTATTTTCAAAGGCAGTAAGTATTCTTCGAAATTCCTGTGGAATTGTGCAGCAATCTACAATTAAATAAAAAGTTAATCTACTTACGGTAAACTTATATCTTAAAGAAATAAACGGGAGCAATTATGCAACAAAATAAAGTCCTGAAAACAATCTTATTCGTTATATTGGCAATCGTCGTAGCCGCTGGATTATTTGCGGGTGGTATCGTTTTTGGAAACCAACTCCCCACCGGCATGGTCCAATCTGCTTTTCGCAGTCAAACGCCAACAGCTCAACCCACCGAGATCGTAACAGACGTCTGCACTGGTTACGCCAGCGCCAGCACGCCAGAAGAGCTAAAAACACTCTTTGCGCCCTTCTGGGAAAGCTGGCAGCTGCTGCACGAGAATTTCGTCGACCAGCCTCTGGATGATGTTGCTTTGATGCGCGGTGCCATCCGCGGCATGCTCGCCGCCACTGGCGATAAACATACCTCATACATGGATCCAACAGAGTTCCAGCAAGCCAATGCCAGCATGGAAGGCGAATACGAAGGCATTGGGGCGTGGGTGGATACCACTGGGGAATACTTAAAGATAATTGCCCCGATGAAAGGCTCACCTGCCGAAGCGGCTGGCTTGAAAGCCAATGATGTGGTTATTGCTGTGGATGGTGAAGACCAAACTGGCGTGCCTGGCGACCTGGTGCTACAGAAGATTTTAGGCCCAGCCGGCGAACCAGTTACCCTAACCATTCGCCGCGGCGATGAGACCCTGGATGTAACCATCGTGCGCGCCAAAATCAGTGTCCCTGTGGTTGATTACCAAATGCTTGAAAACGAGATTGCTTACATCGCGCTTACTACCTTTAACGACCAAGCCACCGAACAGCTTCGCGATGCTCTCGATGAGCTCTTAGCACAAAACCCCAAAGGCTTGATCCTCGACCTGCGCAATAACGGTGGCGGTTACCTCTCCACTGCCATTGAAGTCGCTTCGGAGTTTATCCCCGAGGGTGTTATTATGTATGAAGAATATGGTGATGGCACCCGCGAAGTTTACACTGCCAAACGAGGTGGACGCGCCACCGAAATTCCCTTAGTCGTTCTGGTGAACGAAGGCACCGCATCCGCTTCAGAAATTGTTGCCGGCGCCATTCAGGACCACGGCAGGGGTAAGTTGGTTGGCACGCAAACCTATGGTAAGGGTTCGGTGCAAAACTGGATTCCGCTCTCCACAGAAGATAGCGGCGTACGCATTACGATTGCACGTTGGCTCACCCCAAATGGAAATCAAATCAACGATGTCGGTCTGACACCAGATGTGGTTGTGGAAATAGACGAATATGCTAACTATATCCAAGTTCCTGCCGATGGCGAAACAACTAACGTGGAATGGCACGATACTCAGTTGGAAGCAGCAATTCAGCTGCTCTTAGAACAGTAAAAAAAGCAAGGAGTATAAATGCTTAACTATTTCATCTATATGTTACCTGCGCTAATCCTCTCAGTGATCGCGCAGCTTTATGTGAATTCCGCCTACAGTAAGTGGAGTAAGGTGAGGAATTACCATAACCTCACTGGAACAGATACGGCGGAACAGCTAATCTCACGCTTAGGAATGAACGATATTCGCCTCACGCGCACACGCGGCACCCTCAGTGACCATTATGATCCGCGTAACCACACCTTAGCGCTTTCACAAGGCGTGGCGGACCAGCCCTCCGTGGCGGCGATGGCTATTGCTGCACACGAGCTCGGTCATGCCCAACAAGAACGCGATGGATACGCCCCTTTGCGCTTGCGCAGCGCGCTCGTCCCCTTAGTCAATATCGGCTCAACCTTTGGCTGGATCATGCTGCTCATTGGCTTGATCTTGCAGGTGAGCGGCTTGGCTCAGCTAGGCGTGATCCTCTTCTCCGCCGGAGCCATCTTCTCCCTTGTAACGTTGCCAGTGGAGCTAAACGCCTCCAAGCGCGCCAAGCAAATGCTGGCAGAAAATGGCTTGGTTGTCAACGAAGAAGAGAAAAAGGGTGTGGCTAGCGTTTTGAACGCTGCGGCGTTCACTTACGTGGCTGGCTTAGCCACCTCGCTCCTGCAACTATTTTATTTTGCCAGCTTAGCGGGCTTCGGCCGCAGAAATTAAGCCTTAGAAGCAAGAGATCAAGACCCTGCACGCTCTGCGGGGTCTTTTTTTAATCGGATGTGCTCAGATTTACCGCGAGCAGCTTCTTCATGGGTATAATCATTGGCAATATGTATAACTAAGGAGAACTACATGTCACAAACCCCTCCCCGTTGGGACCTCAGTAATATTTATGCGTCTTTGGATGACCCCAAACTCCAGGAAGATATGCAAGCGGTCATCGCGCAAACGCAGCAGTTAGCTGAATTCTATCAATCGGAGCTGCTCCCGCTGGCTGAAAAAGACCTGCCTTCGAGCGAAGCCCTTGCGCAACGCTTAAATAAGCTCATAAACGAGCTTAATGCCCTGCTCGAAAAGTCTTCTACGATTGGCTCCTTCCTCTTCCTCAACATCAGTACCAACTCTTTTGATAAGCAAGCCGAACAGCTGCTTTCTCGCTTTCAAATCGATATGGTTCCCTTGGATAACCTCCTTGTGCAGCTGCGCAAGTGGTTAGGTAAGGTGCAGAGGGCTTTACCAGAAGCATTGCAGCAACCCGGCAGCGCTAATCAACACGCCTTTTTCCTGCTAGAAGAAGCTGAGCAATCCCGCTATTTGATGTCCGAAGCGGAAGAAATGCTCGCTAACGAGCTGACTCTCTCAGGCGGGACAGCTTGGGGTCAGTTACAAGGTGTGCTTACTTCTCAAAAGACTGCTGAATTTGAGTTGGAAGGCAAGATGCAGCAGTTGCCCATGCCCGCGCTAATCAACCTGCGCACTCATCCCTCCGCTGAAGTACGTGAACGTGCCTATCAAACTGAATTGATAGTCTGGGAGGAGCTCAAAGAGCCCTTGGCTGCCTGCCTCAATGGTGTCAAAGGCGAAAGCCTCACACTCGATAAAAAGCGCGGCAGACGCGATAGCCTGCATGCCTCGCTCGATCTTTCCCGCATCGATGAAGATACTTTGGAAGCCATGTTCTCCGCCGTTCGCGCCTCGCTCCCCACCTTCCGGCGCTACTTTCAAGGTAAAGCAAACTACTTAGGCATGCCGCAGCTGCCGTGGTGGAGCTTGCTCGCGCCTCTCGGGAAGAGCACCCAAACTTACAGCTTCACTGAGGCACGCGAATTAATCTTGACCTACTTTGGCAGCTTTTCGCCAGAATTAGCCAATTTTGCTCACACAGCTTTCGCTAAAAATTGGATCGACGCTGAGCAGCGCCCCGGCAAACGCGGCGGTGCTTTCTGCGATAGCATCCCAGGCGTCAAGGAGAGCCGGGTGCTGTGCAATTTCGATGGCTCTTTGGACCAGGTATTCACGCTGGCGCATGAGTTAGGGCATGGATTTCACGACGATTGTGCCTATAAAGCTGGCAAAACGCCCTTGCAAACGCGCACACCGATGACCTTGGCAGAAACTGCTTCAATCATGTGCGAGACAATCGTATTCAACGCCATTCATAAGACTATTTCTGATCCGCAGGAAGAGCTTGCCATCTTGGAAACCAACCTTTCCGGTTCGGCTGAAGTCGTCGTGGATATTTATTCGCGTTTTCTCTTCGAAAAAGAAGTCTTTGCCCGCCGGGCAAAATCCACGCTGGCTGCGGATGAAATCTCAGAAGTTATGCTTTGGGCTCAACGGGAAGCCTATGGTGACGGGCTGGACCCCAACGTGCTGCACAAATACATGTGGACCTGGAAGCCGCACTATTACAACACGCAATTTGCCTTCTATAACTACCCCTATACCTTCGGCTTGCTCTTTGCCACGGGGCTCTACGCCATCTACGCGCAGCGCGGTGCGGGGTTTGTGCCTGAGTATATGCAGTTGCTTGCCAGCACCGGCGAAGCCAAACCGGTTGACTTAGCTGCCCGCTTTGGCATCAACATCCGCGACCAATCTTTCTGGCAATCCTCGTTAGACGTCCTGGGCAACCGCATCGAGCGCTATCTGAGTTTAGGTCAATAAATACTTGTAAAATGTCAGATTAAAAGCCGGCTTTCGCCGGCTTTTTGAGCTCTCACGGTTCATTGTCAATGTTACAATAATCTTGATCCTGCTAAAGGAACGAAATTATGACACTTAATACACAATTCCTTTCGAACCCCCTCTCTGCTTGGCTGAAGGGATTGATTACTGCCGTCCTCGTCTGGCTAATCCTTACGCTCTTGCGCCATTTTATCCTCAAGTTGACTATCCGCACTCACAAAGAAGGAAGTCTGCTTCACCAGATTACTCACACCTTCAGCCAGGTTACGATTATCGTCATCGCCCTTGCAAGCCTGACCGCATTCCTAACCCTGCCTGATCAGGCTCATCAAATCCTAACCGTAATCTATTTGGCTGCAGCTGGTTTGCAAGTTGGTCAATGGCTCACATCTTTAGTTGACCATTGGGTCAATTCTCAGATCAGCGCCGTTCCTGAGGGCGAGCTACCGCGGCGTTCATCTTTGGCAACGCTTGGGGGCTTTCTCAAAGTGGTCATCTGGGTCGTAGTGGTACTCATTGTGATCGATAATATCCCCAATGTGGATCTTTCTAGCATGATCGCAAGCCTTGGTTTAGGCGGGATTGCTATCGGCTTGGCTGCCCAAAATGTGATCAAGGACCTGCTTTCCAGCCTGACAATCGGTTTGGATAAACCTTTCGCTATTGGGGATAGCATCCAAGTGGGGGATTTTTCGGGAACCGTCGAACACATTGGCATTCGCTCCACACGCCTTAAAAGTATCAACGGCGAGGAACTCATCATTTCCAATAACGATTTGCTTTCCAGCCGCGTGCAAAACTTCCAAAAGATGGAAGAGCGCCGCGTGAGCTTTATCCTTTCGGTGGATTATGCCACCGCTTTGGAGAAACTCCAGCGCATCCCAGAGATTTTACAAGAAGAAATCTCCCATATTGGGCGCTTACGCTTTGGGCGGGCACATCTGAAAGCTTTTGGAGAGAATGCCTTGCAATATGAAGTGGTTTATTTCGTCAACAGCGGGAATTATACTGACTTTGTGGAAGGTCAGCATATCCTAAACTTGGCGCTGGTTCAACGTTTCCAGCAAGAAGATATCCGTTTCGGCATCGTCACCCCCAGCCTCAAAGTGGACCTCACCTCACACAATCCCATTAATCTCAATTAATGCTCTTCTAAAGCGCCTTAGCCCGCTCTTGCAGGGCGATTTCTTCAGGACTATGCGCTTCAATGACAATGCCGTGAGGTCGGGATTTGCCTGTTTCATCAACATATACAAAGGTAATAAAGCCATCTACCGCCAGCTCCCCCTTCACTTCAGCGCGCACATAACTAATCAGGCGGCTGCGCCCGGTAAACACCACAGTTGAGCTCATTCGTATCGTCTCACCGGAGTGCACTGGTCGGGTAAACTCCATACCGTGGATTTTAAGACACAGAATAAACTGCGGCGGTAGCAGATTTGCAGCGGCAATAAAACCAGCCTCCACCAGCCACTCTGCTCCCCTGCCAGCAAAGAGCGTCCCATGGTGGTTTAAGTCCTCGCTTTTAACCAGATGATAGATCGTCAAAGTCTCCATATTCATTTTGCGCACCTCTAAGGTATTCGAATTTCTACATTATCAAAGCCAACGCTTAAGTTTGGACCCGCCAGCGTGCCAACGATTAATCCCACAGCTCCAGGGGTAAATTGCGGATCGACCACCTCTGCCAGCAAGCCATTATTGACCGCGAGCTTAAGGTTCTCCGAGCTGCACTCCGCTGAAAGTTGCAGCACCCCGCCGGCGGCAATCTCCTCAGCATAGGTCCAATCCAGCAGAGTAAGTGTTTCTAAGCCTACGCGCTTCCAAATGGAAAAATAACCATCCTCGCTCACTTCCAGCACGGTGAAGTGCTGCTCATCCAACACGCCACACATCAACCCGAAGTCGCCAATCCCGCTGCCTGCTAAGACTCGTGCCGTAGTGCTGATGCTCATTGCTTCATAAGCATAATCGACTGTCGCCCAAGATAAGCTAAAGGGCAAACTGACCTTAAGGACCAGTCGCCCATCTTTAATTTGCATGGAATTTGGATCTTCCTGAGAAGAATGCCATCTCGATGAGGATTGAGTGAAATCATCTTGATAAATTAATTCTCCGGCAGCACTATATGGTGTACTGCTTGCCTGGCTTCGCCGGAAACCGATCTCACCTTGGTAAGCCGCAGCAAGAATACTTGAAAAAGCGTCCGCTGGCAGCAATTCGCTCAGGCTGCCGCCTGCGGGCACACAAGCATCTTGGTGATCGACGATCCCATCGCGGTTACTATCCAAGAGCGCCTGGCAGGTTAAATTAGCGCTCACGCTCGGCTCTCGCGCGATGCCCACAAGTTCCCCAATACTATTCGTGGCAATCCAGCCAAAGTGTTCACCATTTTCTTCAAACGAAGTCAGAATCTGCGCCTGATCGCCTGCTTGCGCTCCACTTTGCACACCTACTACGAGCCCCTCCAAGCGAATTACCAGCGCATCTTCGCCAGTCGGGAATCCCCATACAGCGAGCGGCTCCCCTGGTAAATAAGCTGAGACTGTACTTGCCACAGGCAGTGCCGGCAGCTGCAAGCTATTATAGTCCAGCGGTGTACCCGAAAGATCCGTGCGCAGCTTGAGTACTGCCACATCCAGCACCTCATCCACTTGCACAATGCTCGCGCGATATTTCTCCACCGGGGGCATGTCTGGGGTAACCGTCAACGCGACGATCAAATCTTCTACCGGGTAGAAGCGGCTGCCCAGTACTGCCCGCGCACTCGTCAGAACCAAGCCATCCGGGCTGATCAATGCGCCGCTTGCTTGCCAACCAATTTGCTCCTCACCGTTAACCTCGACCAGTGCTTTGATCTGCACAAGTGCCTGAGCTGGTGTATCCGCGTTGATTAAGGTTTGCGGGCGGATGGAAATGCTTGGTCTCCAACCAGCGGGGTTCGTACCGCGCACATGGGCTTGCACAGTGAAGGGGAACTTGACCCCATCCAAAACAGCATAGCCTTCTTCCGAGTAATCGCCTGGGTCTAACGCCGTAAAACGGAAGACGAACGCGAAGTTACTCCCCGGAGCAAGCATCATCTCTGGCTGCAATATGCCGCTGCCATCCGCCGCTTTGATTAGCGGAACCGCTGGGAGGCTGCCCACGTAGTTAAAAGCTTTGAGCAGCTTGGCTGGCAGCCGGATTTCGGTAAGCTGGGCTTCACGCTGGCTAGTATTATGTAGTTGTAGAGTAATATTAAAGCTGCGCCCTTGTTCGATCAAAGCGGAAGGTGCCTTTACGCTCACCTCTAGAGCAACCTCAGGCTCTACGCGTTGGTTTGCGCAACCGCTAAGAAACAATGACAAGCCAATAAGCAAGGCAAAAAGCTGGGGTAATAACATGGCGCGTTTCATAGGTGATCGTCAGTGAATAAAATATCGCATCTATTGTATCAGAGGCTTGCCTTTTGCTGATAAAGAACATCCCGAATTTCAGCTCACCCTGTTCTTGCATGGCACCCTATGGGCAGGCTGCACACTCTTCTGACCGTGCAAGACTTGTGACCTCTAGGTCTCGTTCTTTCGTGGTCTCCTGACCACGAAAAGCATGTGACCGTTAGGTCTCAATAATGTTTTACCTACGGAGACCTGCAGTCAAAACCACTCACTCGGCACCCTACGGGCAGGCTGCGCACTCATAATATCGGCGAGAACAAGTGACCTTCCCAATTTTCTGCTCACTTCCAGCTCTCCGTTGACAATGCCTTTTAATTCGCGTATGCTTTAGCGTATGGAAGGCTTCGATTTTTTCCAGCCGATCGTATTCACAGTCACCGCGCTCAATGCCTATTTGCGTGAGCTGCTCGAGACCGACGAGGTCCTGCAAGACTTGTGGGTGCGCGGCGAAATTTCCAACTTTTCTCAACCCCGTTCAGGTCACCTATATTTCACACTCAAAGATTCAGAATCCGCAATGCGCTGCGTGATGTGGAAGCCCTCTGCAATGCGGCTGCGTTTTACTCCCACAGATGGCATGCTGGTAGAAGCTCACGGCTCCATGAGCATTTACCCTGCCCAGGGGCAAGTGCAGCTTTATGTGGATGCACTGCGCCCAGCCGGCGAAGGTGCACTCTATCAGGAATTCCTGCGCCTGCGCGCCCAGTTGGAAGCCGAGGGGTTGTTTGACCCTAGCCATAAGCGCCCTTTACCGCGCCTGCCCAAGCACATCGGCGTGGTAACTTCCGCAACAGGTGCCGCACTGCACGATATCCTCCAAACCCTCAACCGGCGCTTGCCCACATTGCGCGTAACAGTGGCACCAACGTCTGTACAAGGCGTGGAAGCTCCTGCCGGCATCATCGCAGCCTTAAAACGCCTGAACTCGCTGCCTGACCTAGACCTGATCATCTTGGCACGTGGCGGTGGTTCCATCGAAGACTTGTGGGCTTTCAACGACGAAGGCGTTGCCCGCGCCATTTTCGCTTCGCGTTACCCGGTCATTTCCGGCGTGGGGCACGAGACGGACTTTACTATCGCTGATTTTGTGGCTGATCTACGCGCACCCACCCCAACAGGAGCTGCGGAGCTTGCGACACCCATCACCAAGGAAGAACTTCGAGCCGCTCTGCAAGGTGCGGAGGCACAGCTAACCGAGCTTATCAATCGGCAGCTGGAGGACCTCAAACAAGCACTTCAACTGGCTCAATCCGAGCTGCGCCGTACCTCACCTCGCCTGCGCATCTTGAATAACATCCAACGTTTAGATGAACTTCAAGGACGGTTAGAGCGCGCCATCCAACAGCAGCTTCAGCGCAAGCAGAACAACCTCGCCAATGCCAGCGATAGGCTGGCTTCATTAAATCCCCAGGCTGTGCTCAAGCGTGGCTATGCCATCATCACCGATCAGGCTACCGGTCAAATCATCAGCCATACCCGCCAAGCCGTCCCCTGGCAGCCCGTCTGGCTGCAGGTACAGGATGGCAGCATTCCCGCCCAAATCACCCCGCCTCCTAAGGAGAATAAGAAAAATGACTGAAACAACATCAGAATCAATGGACTTTGAAACGGCTTTCAACGCCTTGCAAGAGATCATCGCCAAATTGGAGAGCGCAGAACTTCCATTGGAAGAAGCTTTACGCCTTTACGAAGAAGGCAAACGCCTTTCAGCATTGTGCACCTCCATCCTTGAAAATGCGCAGTTACGCGTCACCACCTTGGACGAAGAAGCAGCCGACGAGACCAAAACTGATTTTTCTGAGTTATAGATGAGCTTCTGGGATCTTTTCCGCAGCCCGGTGGCGATTTCTGGCTTCTTTGCGTTGCTGCTTTCTCAGCTTTTCAAAGTGCCTATCGATTATTTGCGCAACCAGCGCAAAGATTGGAATTGGTCGCTGCTTTTTAATGCAGGCGGGATGCCTTCCTCCCATTCGGCTCTGATGGCTGCAGTAACCACAAGCATAGGCTTGTACGTTGGCTGGGGTAGTCCACTTTTTGCCTTGGCGCTGGCAATTACCATGATTGTCATTTATGACGCAGCTGGGGTCCGCCGCCAAGCCGGCTTACACGCCGAGCGAATCAATAAGCTCGTGAAACAGCTATTTTCCACAGGGAAGATCGACGGCGAAGAATGGGACGCTCTGCGAGAAAGCATCGGTCATTCGCGTGGCGAGGCTTTTGCCGGCGTACTTTTTGGCATTGCAATAGCTATAATCGTCAGGCTACTGATGCCGCCGATAATTTAGGCAGCTTAGGCTTGGCGATGCAGCCGGGTAAGGACTGCTTTTTGCACAGATGTAAATTCGGGAACGCGCAACAACCACAGCACCAGCGCGTACACGATTACCCCAATCACCACACCACCAATCAGGCTCACTATGCGTGAGCTCAACGGGACAACGGTTATGAAGCCGTAAACAGCCAGCCCCATAACAGCAGAGCCAGCCAGGCTTATCAAGCCAGCATTGAGGATCTCATGACCGTTGATGCCCTGGAGCCTCTTGCGCACCAAAACGAGCAAGACCAAGCTTTCAAGCCCAGTGGCAAGGCTGTTAGCAAGCGCTAAGCCACCATGCGCCATCCAACCCAAACTTTGGAACCAGCGCGAGAAGAGGATAGAAAGCACAATATTCAAGCTCATAGCACCCACACCCACCAACACTGGCGTGCGCGTATCCTGGACGGCATAAAATGCACGGCTCAGGACTTCTACTAAGCTATGCCCGATCAGCCCAAGCGCATACCATAGCAGCGCCCAAGCTACCATCTGTGTTGCTGTGGGGCTGAATTCACCGCCTTCATAGAGCACCTGGACGATGGGAACGCGCAAAATGATCATCCCGACGCTTGCTGGAGCGGCTAGCAAGAGCATCCCGCGCAAAATGCTTGCCATCAGCTGACGCATCTCTGCCGTTTTGCCCAGCTCGGCTTGCGCCGAGAGTGTGGGCAGCGCAGCAATGCCAGCCGATTGCCCTATGGCGCGCTGCGGCATGAGCATTAGGGCAAAAGCCAAGGTAACGGCACTGGCTGCTCCCTCACCCAAGCTGAGGGCAATCACGGTATTTGCTAAAAAGTTGAGTTGCACAACACCTGCGCCTATCACGCGTGGCACCATCAACGCTAAAACTTTCTGAACAGCTTTATCCCGAAAACCTACCGATAGTTGATAAAAACGCCCGGGCAGTCTGAGTAAGCTAGGCAGCTGTACAAGCAGATGCGCCAGCGCGCCTAAAACCACCCCAACAGCGAGCCGATCGATGCCCCAGCTGGAGGGTAGCCACAGTGCCCCAAAGATAATCCCGAGGGAATAAAAACCGGGTGCAAGCGCAGGAATCAGAAAAGACTGGTGCGCATTAAGCATGCCCATCACCAACCCGCTAATGCCGAAAATTATTACAGAGGGCAGCATAATCCGCAGCATACGGACAGTTTCATCCAATTGCCCCAAGTTGGCATCCGCTGCCAAAATAAACAGGCCATGCTCCACAATTTGTGGCGCAAAGATCCACACCAGCGCAGAAACCCCCACAAGGATCAGCGTCACTGTATTGAGCACACCAGAGGCAAGCCTCCAAGCGCCTTTTTTATCCTCACGGGTGAGGTAACCCGTAAACATCGGGATAAAAGCCGATCCCAACGCCCCGCCTGCCATGAGGTTGAAAAGCAGCTCGGTGATGCGGTTAGCCGCATAGAACGAATCCAGCGCAGCGCTCACGCCAAACACCCGCGTGATCACCATCTGATGCACCACCCCGATCAGGCTAACCACGATGAAAGCAATCATCACTGTGCCAGTGGCGCGCACGATTTGCTGCCCAGTGCTCTGCCCAACCTCAGCTGAACCTGCTTGTGTAGCTGCTTGTTCGCGTTGGCTTAAATCAGCCTCTTCTGCAGACAAATCCTCTGGAAGCTTCATCTTAGGCAGTTTCTTCCTCTTGGTCCTGCTCTTTCAGAGCTTGCTTAGCTTGCTCCCAAAGAGCGTCCATTTGCTCAAAACTCAGAGCGTCCACGCTTTTACCTTGGTTGGCTGCAGCAGCTTCAATAAATGCAAAGCGCTGGCGAAAGCGCAGGTTGCACTCCCTCAGGGCAGTTTCTGGGTCAATTTCCAGCCAGCGCAGCAGGTTGACCACCGCAAAGAGCAAGTCGCCGCCCTCGGCTTGGCGTTCCTCTGGCGTTTGTGCCTTCAGCAGCTCCTCCAGTTCTTCATTGACTTTCGCAATCACGGGTTCAATCGTCTTCCAATCAAAGCCGATGCGTTGGGCTCTTCTTTGGATTTGATCTGCTTGAGTAAGCGCCGGCAAGGCTAAGGGGATGCCGTCCAGCATGCCATTATGATGCGCTTTGCCATTTTCCTTGCGTTCCTCAGCTTTAATCTTCTCCCAGTTCTGCACCACGTTATCCACAGAGTTAACTTGGACATCACCGAAAACATGCGGGTGCCGCCGGATAAGCTTTCTGCTGATACTCTGAAGCACATCGGTCATGTTGAAATCGCCTTCTTCGGTGGCGATCTGCGCATGCAGGACAATCTGCAGCAGCAAGTCTCCAAGCTCTTCCTGCAGCTCCATCATATCTTCGTGGTCCAGCGCTTCCAGCACTTCATAAGCTTCTTGGAGTAGGTATGGGCGTAGAGAAAGATGTGTCTGCTCACGATCCCAAGGGCAGCCATCCGGCGCACGTAGTCGGGCTATGATCTCTTGGAAATTTTCAAACGAGCGGTTTTCTTCCCAAGGTGGGATATAGAGAGTGCTCAGCAGACCAACCTTGGGTGAATGGTCAAGGGCATAGAGCGGCAGCTCCTCCACCTCTTGCTGATTTGTGCCCGCGGCATGTACCAATCGAACAGGGTATTCATCTGGGTAGTTACTCATCAGGGTAAGCTTTACTTCACTCAGCGGCATACCAGCTGTAATTTGGCTAATCAGAGCACCATAAGAGGGTGGGAAAGAAGGCACATACCGGTCAGACAAATGTAAGGCGTCCGCAAGAAATAACTTCGCGCTCGGGTCAATTCCCAAAGCAGCGCACACGGGTTCCACAAAGCTCATTCCGTCGATCACACGTACCGGCAAGCCTTCTTCTCTGGCTGCGGTTAAAATCTGCACGGTGGTTTCTTCTGCCACCCATGGGCTGCCAGGCACGCCGTAGGTTACCCCTCCCGGCTGGCGCCCAAGCTGTAAAACGCGCTGGCTAATTTCCGCCAGAACCGCAGCTAAGCTCTCCTCTCGCTCATAAACATCATCGAAGCTGTGCACCTCTAGCCCCGCCGGTAATTCCCCCACACCAGGGTGAAAAGCCGTGCGGAGGTAAACCTCTGAGAGCGAATTAAGCCACTCCCAAGCTTCGCGCGTGAGCAGGTTAGCCCCTGCTGGACCTAAACCGACAATTACAATTCCAGGTTTATCCATTCGCATCTTTGTGCCTCTTACGAGGAATTTACCTCATCCATTTTCAATAGAAATTCAAAGGCTGCTCAATTTAATCCATTGAGCAGCCTCATTGTATCGCATTCAACTCTAAAGCTGCGCGATGCAGCCTAAAGATAAATTTTAACGTTTGGTATAGGTTGGAGCCTTGCGGGCACGCTTCAAACCTGGTTTCTTGCGTTCCTTAATCCGCGGGTCACGTGTGAGTAAGCCCTCTGCGCGCAATGCGCTGCGGAAACTTTCGTCCATCGTCACCAGCGCACGCGCCAAGCCTAACTTGACCGCATCACGCTGCCCGGTTACGCCGCCACCATCCACCTTGACGCTTATATCATATTGCGTGGGGTTTTGGGAGGTAGCCTCCAGCACGCTCAGGATTGCCGAAGCATCACCTAAGCGGGGGAAGTACTCCTCTAAGGGCTTTTCGTTAACCACAAAGGTGCCGCTGCCGACAGTTAAACGTACACGGGCAGTGCTTTCTTTCCTTCGTCCTGTTGCTTCAAAAAATTCTGCCATAATACCTCATTTACTCCATCAACGGTTTCGGATTCTGGGCGGCATGTGGATGCTCAGGTCCAGCGTAAACTTTTAAATTGCTCATATAACGGTCTGTCAGCTTATTCTTGGGCAGCATCCCACGTACGGCTGAATAAATTACTGCCTCAGGTTTTATTACCATCTGCCGCGTAATTTTGACCGCTTTCATACCACCGGGATAGCCGGAATGATGGTAATAGACTTTTTCATTCTGGCGGGTTGGGTTAATGCTCACTTGGGCGGCATTAATTACCACCACATGATCGCCAAGAACCACACCTGGTGTGTAATCCGGGCGGTGTTTGCCGACTAATAATGCTGCAATTCGAGTCGCAAGGCGACCAAGAGGTTCACCAGCGGCATCGATCAAATACCATTCGCTGGTAGTTTGTCCTTTAGGTACGTATGTTTTTTCCACTTTAACTTTCTCCGTTTTATCAATTCCACATTCAAGCCACATTTTCGGCTCGAATAATCTCGTTATCTTCCGGATAGGCAACTTCCTGCAGGGTCAAGCCCCGTGCCGGTGCCAAGGAGACTATCCCTGTGCTGCCTGTTTCCAGTCCTCGCTCAATGATCGCTTCAGGTAACTTACCCAGCCCAATCTGCACAAGCAGGTACACGATCCGCCTTACCATGTGGTATAGAAATGCGTTTCCCTGAATGGTAAAGGTGGCTCCCCAACCCGTTCGCTGCCATTCAGCACGGTAAACTTGCCGGATGGTCGTTCCCTCTTCTTTGAGAGCTTTGCCAAAAGCGCGGAAGTCATGCTCTCCAACCAGCAAACTTGCCGCAGCGTTCATGCTCTCCAAGTTCGGCGCCTTAATCAGATGCCATACAAAGCGGTCGATCAGAGGGTTACGTGCCTGTTGCCAATACATTCGGTAGACATAAGTTCGGCTGAGGGCATCGTAGCGCGGATGAAAATTCTCCGCTGCCTGAAAAACAGCTTGCACCACAATATCATCAGGCAGATGGGCATTTAGCGCCTTAAGCAGCGTCGCATCACCATGTTTCCAATCGAAATTGAAGCTAATCACTTGACCAAGGGCGTGTACGCCGCTATCTGTTCGGCCAGCAGGAATGATTGCTCTTCCTTGCCAGCCTAACTTGCGCAATGCCGCTTCAACTTCCGCTTGGATGTTGGCTTTGTTTTTCTGCCGCTGAAAGCCGTGATATTGTGTGCCTTCATAAGCGAGAATAAGTTTGTAATGTGCCATGCCTTTCAACTTCCTCGGGTAGAAAGGCAGATACCCTGCATGCTAAGCCTACTCAGCCACCAGCTCGATCAGTACCATCTCGGCGCTATCACCTTGCCGCGGTCCCAATTTGAGAATGCGGGTGTAGCCGCCTTGGCGATTCTTAAACCGCGGGGCAATATCATCAAACAGCTTCTTGACAACATCTCCGCTGGCATTCCCCAAGTCTGCTGCAGCGCGCCTTCGCGCATTGATCTGATCGATTTCGCTGCCATCTAAGCTGTTTTTTGCCATCGTGATCAGCTTTTCAGCTTCTGGTTGAATAGCTTTAGCTTTTGCTAGCGTGGTTTCTATTTTTTCGTATTGAAATAATTGCATAATCATCGTGCGGCGCAAGGCATTTCTTTGCCCTGTGCTTCTGCCAAGATGATACCCTTTAACTTGATGTCGCATCCTAATTACTCCGCTTCTTCTTCATCTAAAAAGCCTTTTTCAATCAATTTGGCTTTTAATTCTGCTAAGCTCTTATCACCAAAATTCCGGATAGCAAGCATTGCGTTTTCGCCTTTGTCGAGCAAATCCAAAACATCATGCACAGTAGAGACACCGGTGCGCTTGAGCGCATTGTAGACCCGTACAGTAAGGTCTAAAGCTTCGATGGGAGTCTCAGCTGCCTCATTGCTCAAGCGGCTCTCCGGCTCTGCAGGCATAGCGCTCCAAACCTGGGGTTCGTCCTCGACTCCGCGGATAATGCTCAGATGCTGAATGAGCAGGTCAACCGAATCTTCTAAGGCTTTTTCCGGCGTGATCGTGCCATCAGTCCAAATGTCCAAGTTCAAGCGGTCAAAATTCGTATCCTGACCCACGCGAGCATTGGAGACAGACCAATTAACCCGCCTGACAGGCGAGAAAATCGCATCCACAGGCAAAACCCCTAACGGCAAGCGTTCAGCACGGTCTCCAGCAGGCATATACCCTCTGCCTCGCTCCACAGTCATATCCATTTCAACTTCAGCTCCGGCTTCGGTAATACTGAACAGATATAACTCAGGGTTGATGATCTCAACCTCTGGAGGGCAAACGATATCCGCAGCGGTATACGTACCCTCACCTTTCACTTCCAAGTGAATCTGGGCAGTATCCACGCCATGCAACTTCATGCGGATTTGTTTGATCTGCAGCATGATTTGGATGACATCTTCCCTCACGCCCGGAATTGTACTGAATTCGTGCATCACATCGGTAATACGCACATCGGTGATAGCTGCCCCTTCCAATGAAGAAAGCAGCACGCGCCGAATCGCATTCCCCAGGGTGAGCCCAAATCCTCTTTCCATCGGGCCGATAATAAACGTGCCAAACTCACGCGTATTGTTTTCGCGTTCTACTTTTGGTGTTACCATTTCTATTGTTCCACTCACGGTTAGCCCCTTACCAGTCTCCTCATCAGCAAGACTGAACTAAATATCGGTTTAGCGCGAATAGTACTCAACGATTAACTGCTCGTTGAGGTTGCCGTCAATTTCAGACCGCTCAGGAAGGCGCAGCACGCGAGCCCTTAGGTTGGTCAGATCGCGCTCTAACCATGGGGCAACGCTTCTGCTTTCAGCTTCTTCCCGTAAGTTCTTGAAATAGACGTTATCTTTTGAGGTTTCACGCACACTAATCACATCTCCAACTGAAATGCCAAAAGATGGAATATCAGCGCGTTCTCCATTGACCAAGAAGTGGCCATGGCTCACCAAAATGCGCGCCTGAGAGCGGCTGGCAGCAAAGCCAAGCCGATAGATTACATTATCGAGGCGGCTTTCTAAAAGAACTAATAAGTTCAAACCAGTCATCCCACGCATACGCAATGCCTGAGTATGATAACGGCGGAATTGTCGCTCATATACACCATAGATTCGGCGTGCCTTTTGTTTAGCACGCAGCTGCTTGGCATAGTCCGACTCACGCCCAGGGCGGACAGAGCGGTATTTCCCATGCATTCCAGGCGGATATGGGCGTTTTTCAAAGGCGCATTTGGGAGTAAAGCAACGCTCCCCTTTTAGGTAGAGCTTCTCTCCCTCACGCCGACATAATTTGCATACTGGATCAGTATATCTAGCCATTCTTTATTCCTTTTCCTTTTTTATACGCGGCGGCGTTTGGGCGGTCGGCAGCCATTATGCGGCACCGGAGTCACATCATCAATCTTTGTGATTTTCACACCCATTGATTGTATTGCACGAATTGCAGCTTCACGGCCTGGGCCAGGTCCCTTAATGTACAGTTCTACTTCCTGCACGCCCATCGACTGGGCTGTCTTCATGGTCTGCTCCGTCGCCAAACGGGCAGCAAATGGTGTACTCTTACGTGAACCCTTAAATCCGGCAGTCCCCGTGCTTCCCCAACAAATGGTATTACCCTGCATGTCGGTTATGGTGACGATCGTATTATTAAAGGACGCATAAATATGCACCTGTGCCGCCGAAACCTGGCGCTTAACTTTGCGAGAACTGGTTGTTCTTCGTGCTGTACGTGCTTGTTTAGCCATAATTCTTCCTCACTCGATCTCTTCTTGTCTAACTGAGTAATGGTTCGGGTAGCCGCTGGGGAGAAAGGGAACCCCACCCTCAACATTACACCTGTTAGTTCAATGCTATTTCTTAGCCACTCCACGACGGCGCCCGCGACCAGCGACGGTCTTCTTGGGACCTTTGCGCGTGCGCGCATTCGTACGCGTACGCTGCCCGTGGACCGGCAAATTGCGGCGATGACGCATTCCTCGGTAGCAACCGATTTCCGTCAAACGCTTGATATTCATTTGCACTTCACGGCGCAGATCACCTTCAACCTTCAAGTTAGCTGCAATGTAATCACGCAGCTTGGCAAGATCTGTCTCGGTTAAATCTTTGACGCGGATATCAGGGTTAACCCCTGTCTCCGCTAAAATTTTGTCTGCGGTGGTTGGGCCAATGCCATAAATATACCGTAAACCGATTTGGATGCGCTTGTCGCGCGGGAGGTCAACACCTTCTATACGAGCCATAGTTTAATTCCTTATCCTTGTCGCTGTTTGTGTCTTGGATTCGTGCAAATGACGTAAAGCCGACCGTCGCGTTTGACGATCTTGCAATTGTTACAGCGTTTTTTAATTGAAGCACTTACTTTCATTAATCACTCCTTACGATAGCCACAAAACGTTTATTATATCTATTTTCGCCTTTTTGACAAGTCCAACTGCTTTTACAGTTTTGTCAATATCTCCGGACCATGCGCCGTGATTGCGACCGAGTGTTCCTGGTGCGCTGTGAGCGACCGGTCTCGTGAAATTACCGTCCAGCCATTGCGTAAAACGCGCGTGTGTCGTGTCCCTACCAGAACCATCGGTTCTATGGCTAAGGTCATCCCTTCTCGCAGCAAAACACCCTCACCGCGCCTGCCAAAATTAGGCACTTGCGGGTTTTCATGCATCTCACGCCCAACACCGTGCCCAGTATACAAGTGGGTCACATAAAAACCGTGTTTGGTGACAAATTCTTCAATAGCGGCGCCAATATCACCTAAGTGATTTCCGGGTACCATTTCGGCAATGCCAACTTCTAAAGCTTGTTTGGTAACCTCAATTAGGCTTTGAGCGAGTGGAGAAATCTCACCCACGCCCACGGTAAAGGCAGAATCACCCACAAAGCCTTCATACACCGTACCACAATCGACTGAAATAATATCGCCTTCACGCAGTTTGCGGTTGCTGGGGATGCCATGTACCATCTCCTCATTAATGCTCGTGCAAATGCTGGCAGGGAACGGATAAGGTCCCGGGTAGTTTTTGAAGGGCGAATATACCCCATAGCTGCGCTGTACTGCTTCAGCCACCTCATTCAGCTCTGCGGTACTTACCCCAGGAGCAATAGCGGCTTTCACAGCGTTAAGCGTCTCGGCGTTGATCCTGCCGGCTTCCCGCATCAAAGCAATTTCTGCTTCTGATTTAAGATTAATACTTGCTTCTACACCAAACATCTTATTTAATAGCTTTCAGAATATCCTCAGTAACCTTTTCGATTTCCTGCGTCCCATCAATTTCGACTAACAGCCCAGCCTGACGATAATAATCAATCAGAGGTGCCGTCTGTTCGTAATAAACATCAATCCGCCGTTGCACCGTTTCAGGTTTGTCATCCTCGCGCTGATAAAGCGGTGTACCATCAATGTCATCCACCCATTTAACCTTGGGCGGATTATAGAGCGCATGATACACCCTTCCGCTCTTACTCATCCAACGACCACTCAAGCGTTCCACCAGTACGTCGTTAGGTACGCTAATCAACGGAACTAAATCAACCTTCGCGTTCATTTCTGCTAAGATTTTATTCAGTGCTTCGGCTTGGGCTGGTGTGCGGGGGAATCCATCCAACACTGCCCCTTTAGCGCAGTCCGGTCGAGAAAGGCGCTCCTTTACCATCGCAATGGTCACATCATCAGGCACAAGCTCACCTTTGGTCATATACGTTTGCGCTAATTTACCTAACTCTGTCTGGTTGCTTAGGTTTTCACGGAATAGATCGCCGCTAGAAATATGCACCAACCCTAATTTTTGCGCCAAAATTTCAGCTTGTGTTCCTTTACCGGCTCCGGGAGGACCCAACATGACGATGTAGGTAGCCTTTTCGTTCATTTCAGCCTCAGGCATTGATTAAGGTATCGTCATAGCCGCGCATGCGCAATTCAGTTTCGATCAACTGTACCGTTTCACGCACGGTTCCGACCACAATGAGCAAGCCCGAAGAAGACAGCAGTAAGTTTGCTGAGCTGCCTGCTGGTAAGAATGCACTAAAGATGTAGGGCAAAACAGCCACAAAACCGAGGAAAAATGCCCCAGGCAAGGTGATACGGCGCTGAACGCGGGTAAGATAGTCTTGTGTGGGCTTTCCTCGCACCACTCCAGGTATCTGCGCACCTTGCTTCTTCAGGTTTTCGCCATAATTTTGTTGTGCAAACATCACATCCGTATAGAAGTATGTGAACAGCACCACCAGGATAAAGAAAAGCACTGGGTACCACGCCGTCTCAGCATTAAAGGCATCGGTAACCCACAGTGAGGCATTCTTCAGCCAGGTCGTCTGTGAGTTGACGAAGAATGACGCCAAAATCGCTGGGAAGGTTAAGAATGACTGAGCAAAAATGATCGGGATCATGCCAGCCATGTTGACCATTAAGGGCAAATTGCTGCGCACTGGCATCGACATACGGTTTCCAATCCGCCGCCCAGGGAACATCACCGGAACGTTACGGC
This sequence comes from Candidatus Mesolinea sp., assembly GCA_034430095.1. GTDB lineage: Bacteria > Chloroflexota > Anaerolineae > Anaerolineales > Anaerolineaceae > Mesolinea. Next base: position 53,446 of record DAOUFK010000019.1, on the reverse strand, counting down.
GTCCTTGCTGCACATACACAATCGCAAAAATGGTCAAAAGCAAGATTAACACGACAATCAAGAACATATACCAGGGCTCTTGGCTGTTAATCATCTGCACGAGTGAAACGGGCAGCCGGGAAACAATACCTGCAAAAATAATCAACGAAAGCCCTTGATTGCGCAGTCCAAATTCTGAAATCAGTTGACCGATCCAAACGCCCAACATCGTTCCAGCCACCATGGCGATAATCGCCGTGGACGTGGGTAAGAGTTTATCCGCTGTAAAGCCCCAATTGGTAATGACGGAACTGCCTAACCACTGGTTGAAGATATTGATTTGACCAAAAGCAGAGAGCAGCGCCATCGGAATAGTCAAAATGACAGTCCACTTTTCCATCCAAATGCGGCCTTCGCGCGGGTCGTCTTGCATCTTCCGCTCTAAAGCCGGAATAATCGGGGTAAGCAGCTGCAAAATAATTTGCGCGGTAATATAGGGATAAACCCCCATAGCCAGGATGGAGAAATTCGAAACAGCGCCGCCACTGAGCATATCCAGCAAGTTGATTAGGTTACCTTCTGCTCCGCGCAATTGGGTTAACGCCGCAACAGTCGCCCGATCAATGCCCGGTACAGGGATGTTCGCTGCAAAGCGGTAAATAGCCAGCAAAAGCAGCGTGATCAACAGCTTGTTACGAATGTCTTCTGATTTCCATAAATAACGCCATGAAGATCGTTTCATTGGCTCTGCTCCTTTAATAAGGCTACTTAATCAGTTCCACGCTGCCGCCGGCTTTTTCAATTTTCTGCCGGGCGCCTTCAGTCACCTTATGTACGCTTATTTTCAACGCCACTTTTACGTCGCCTCGCCCCATAATCTTAATGGGCTTGGTCTTATCTTTGAGAACACCAGCTTGCGCTAATGTCTCCGGGTTCACTTCACTGCCGGCTGCAAAACCTTGCAGCGCGTCTAAGTTAACCTCAGCATAGCGTGTGCGGTTCTGAGGGGTAAAGCCTTCACCTCGTAAGAAAGGTAGTTTGCGATAAAGCGGCAAGTTCCCACCCATGTGATATGGTCTCACGCCACCACCGTTGCGGGCATTTTGGCCCTTGGTTCCGCGACCAGAGGTCTTGCCGGCACCACTGCCAATGCCACGGCCAACTCTTTTACGAGGTTTCTTGGCACCCTCGTTTGGTTTCAGGTCATGAATCTGCATCATTTCTCCTCATTTACTGTTTCAATCTCTACCAGATGGGAGACTCTACTCAACATTCCTCTTATGGTTTCCGTGTCTTCCTGTTCAACCGTTTGGTTGAGATGTTGAAGACCTAAGGCTTTGAGGGTTGCTTTCTGACGTTCGGAATATCCGATGCCACTTTTCTTCAAAGTTATGCGCAATTTAGCCATTCTTCCTCCGTTCCCAGAAAGGCATCACTTCGCTTACGTCCTTGCCGCGTTCAACGGCTACGTCAGATGGATCTTTCAGTTGGGATAGCGCATCAAAAGTGGCTTGCACAATATTGAGAATGTTGCTGCTGCCCATGGACTTGGTCAAAATATCCTTGATACCCGCTGCTTCACAAACAGCACGGACACCACCAGCAGCAATAACACCCGTACCTGGGGAAGCGGGTTTCAAGAGGACCTTTGCGCCACCGCAAGTACCCACAACTTCGTGGGCAATCGTTGTGCCCATCATGTTGATCGGTCGCATGTTTTTATGGCTGCGCTGGACCGCTTTGTTCATCGCATCGGGTACAGCACTGGCTTTACCAATACCTAAACCGACATTACCATTATTGTCGCCAGTGACAACAGCCACACGGAAGGATAAACGCCTGCCGCCTTTAACCACTTTGGCAACCCGGGCAATATCAATGACGCGTTCATCAAATTGTTTTTCTAAAGATTGAAAATCGTCCATAATCTCCTCAGCTTAGAACTCCAGCCCGCCCTTACGTGCACCTTCAGCCAATGCTTTGACCCTGCCGGTGTAATAAAAACCACCGCGGTCAAATATTACTGCTTTGATGTCTTTTTCCAGTGCGCGCCGAGCTACTTCTTCGCCAACCACGCGCGCCTGCTCGGTTTTATTTTTTCCCGAAACAGCAGAACGGAGTCCGCTATCGATGGTGGAAGCTGACACTAACGTCGTTCCACTATGATCATCAATAATTTGCACATAAATTTCATTCAGGCTGCGATATACATTCATCCGCGGGCGCTCAGGGGTGCCAAATATATTCTTACGAACTCTCGTATGGCGGCGTAATCGTGCTGCATTTCTTGATTTTTTTGCCATATTCTTTTCCTCACCTAACCAGTCTTACCAGCTTTACCGGGTTTGAGCTTAACAACCTCACCCAGGTAGCGAATGCCCGTACCTTTATAATGCTCCGGCGGGCGGATCATACGGATATTTGCCGCTACTTGCCCAACCTGTTGGACGTCTCGGCCTTTTACCTTAATTTGGCGCGTCTTTGTGTCCACCTCAAAAGCGATCCCATCAGGCGCTGGGAAGTTGACGGGGTGAGAATACCCCACATTGAGCACTAAATCTTTTCCATTCAGCTCAGCACGGTAACCAACACCGTTCACTTCCAGCACGCGTTCGAAGCCTTTATCAACACCGACGATCATGTTGTTGAGAAGAGCACGCGTGGTGCCATGCAAGGCGCGCATTCGCGGTTCGTCGTTTGGACGCTCCACAATAATAGTGTCGCCTTCTTGCTTAATTCGAATCTCAGGGTCAAAAGTTTGTTCGAGCGTACCTTTTGGTCCTTTAACGCTCACCTTATTCCCTTCGATTTTCACCTCGACGCCCTTAGGGACCGAGATGGGTAAATTTCCAATTCGTGACATTGTGTGCCTCCTACCAAACCTTGCAGAGGATCTCGCCGCCGACGCCCACTCGACGGGCACGCTGACCGGTCATGATCCCTTTAGGGGTAGACAAAATAGCAATGCCGATACCAGAAAGCACCCAAGGAATTTCGTCCTTTGAGGTGTAGACACGGCAGCCAGGTCGGCTGACGCGCTGCAAATCGGTAATAATCGGGCGGCGGTGACGGCGCTCACCAATGTATTTCAATTGCAAGCGCAATACTTTGCTACCATCGGCTTTTCCATCTACGACTTCAAAGCCTTCCAGATAGCCTTCTTCTTGCAGAATACGGGCGATCTCTTCCTTGACCTTAGAGCTCGGCATGGCAACTACGCTGTGCCCAGCCATAGCACCATTGCGAATTCTGGTTAACATATCGGCAATTGGATCTGAAACTGTCATCTCTATACCTCCAGGTCAATTACCAAGATGATTTCTTCACCCCAGGGATCTTTCCCTGGAGCGCTAATTCTCGAAAACAAATTCGGCAAAGACCAAACTTACGCATATAACCACGCGGTCTCCCGCAAATTCGACAGCGGTTTCTCACCTGATTAGGGTATTCCCGCCGCATTTCGCGATACATCATACACTTCTTAGCCATTAGTTTCCTTTCCTGAAGGGCATGCCGAACTTGCTGAGCAATAAGCGAGCTTGCTCATCATCTTTCGCAGTTGTCACAATGCTTACTTCCATACCACGAACTTTATCTATCTTGTCGTACTGAATCTCAGGGAAGATTAACTGTTCCTGCAAGCCCAAGGTGTAATTACCTCGCCCATCGAACGCTTCCGCAGAGACACCACGAAAGTCTCGCACACGCGGTAAGGCGATATTGATTAGCCGGTCCAAGAATGCCCACATCTTTTCGCCGCGTAAAGTAACTTTGACACCAATCTGGCGGCCTTCACGCAATTTGAAGTTGGAAATGGCTTTCTTGGCTGATGTAACCACTGGTTTCTGCCCAGTGATGATCGTTAGATCATTAACAGCGGCTTCGAGCGCTTTGGGGTTGTCCAAAGCTTCGCCCACACCAATATTCACGACCACTTTTTCAATCCGCGGGGTCTGCATTACATTATCCAGACCTAACTCCTTGAAAAGCGCCGGAGCGATTTCTTTGTTGTATTGTTCTTTTAATCTATTCATTTATTCTCACCTGCACCTAATTTCTCAGAACCGCTTTCATCTGCGGCAGGTTTGGCTGCACCACGCCTTCGAGGAGTTGGCTTGGTTTCACTTGCTTTAGCAGCTGGCTTCGCAGCTGATTTCTTGACGGGTTTGGCAGCTTTCTTTTCCTTGCTGGCTGCTTTCTCACTTGCCTCAGTGACCAATTGCACATTCGAAATGTGGATTGGTGCTTCGAACTCGCGGATGCCAGATGGGATTGTTTTGCCGCCAGACTGGGTTTGCCGCTGGTGTTTTTTCACCAGATTCACACCCTGCACGACAATTCGATTCTCCTTAGGCAGCACCCGGATCACCTCGCCAACTTTGCCTTTATCCTCGGCATCGCCGCGCATCACCCGAACGCGATCACCTTTACGTATCTTCATCATCATTGACACTCCTGACATCAACGGCTACAGCACTTCTGGAGCCAATGAAACAATCTTCATAAAGCCTTTTTCGCGCAGTTCACGTGCCACGGGGCCAAAAATACGCGTCCCGCGTGGATTCACGCCATCAGAATCTAGGATTACAGCAGCATTATCATCAAAAGATATGCTGGAACCATCCGGTCGGCGGTATTCCTTACTCGTGCGCACAATCACGGCTTTGACAATTTCGCTTTTCTTCACAGATGCCTGCGGTGTGGCGCTCTTAACCGTGCCTACCACAATATCACCTACGTATCCATAGCGCCGGCGGGTACCGCCGACTACCTGGATAACCAACAGCTCTTTGGCGCCTGTGTTATCGGCAACAACCAAACGAGTCTCTTGCTGAATCATGCTTGCTCTCCTTCAGAAATCTGACTCAGGTCATCTTCTTCTCGAATTTCAACCTTGAGGATTTCTTCCACAATCCAATGTTTGCTACGCGAAAGCGGCGCAGATTCAACAATGCGGACCTTATCGCCAACATGGCAATTAAGTTCGTCATGAGCCTTGTAGATTTTGCTCCCACGTACCACTTTATGATACAGCGGATGCTGATAGGTGCGGCTGACCTCTACGCTCACAGTTTTAGGCATCTTGGCACTCGTAACTGTGCCAATAAGTCGACGTCTATTATTCATCTTTACCTTCCTTCCCCTCGTGTGCGCGTTCGTTGAGGATAGTCTCATATCGCGCAATCATGCGGCGGGTGGCTTTAAATCTGCTGGTATCCGTCAGCTGACCGGTCACCGCCTGAAAGCGAAGATTCATCAGTTCCTGCCGGGAATCCATTAAACGTTCTTTAATTTCTTCTGTAGAAAGTTCTCTTATTTCTTTAGCGTTCATGAACCTTCTCCTACACCTTCACGGGTCACAATTTTCGTCTTGAAACCCAACTTATAGCGGGCACGCGTGAGCGCGCGGATGGCGGTTTCCTCATCGGTACCGCCAACTTCAAACATCATGCGCCCTGGGCGGATAACTGCCACCCAATGGTCAACGGCGCCCTTACCCTTACCCATACGGGTTTCAGCTGCGCGTTTGGTATAAGGCTTATCTGGAAAAACCCGAATCCATACTTTGCCGCGGCGCTTCATTTCGTGCACGATAGCACGGCGCGCTGCTTCAATTTGGCGGGCACTCAGATAGCCACATTCCAATGACTTCAGACCATATTCACCGAAGCTGACTTCAACCCCACGGCTGGCTTTGCCTTTCATGCGGCCGCGTTGCTGCTTGCGGTACTTAACTCTCTTTGGCATTAACATAATTCAATACCTCACCATAAATTCTCAACTACTCGCTGACGTATACGCCTTCAGTAGCTTCCACTTTTTCTTCAGCAGGAGCCACGGCGATGCCACGATAAATCCAAACCTTAATGCCGATTTGACCGTATGTAGTCAAAGCTTCGGTCTTGGCGAAGTCGATATCCGCGCGCAAGGTCTGCAAGGGCACACGCCCTTCTCGCAAAGTCACGCGGCGTGCCATTTCAGCGCCAGAAAGCCTGCCTGAAACCGAAACCTTAATCCCTTCAGCTCCGTGGTTCATCGCTTGCTGAATGGCGCGCTTCATCGCACGGCGATAGCTGATGCGCCGTTCCAATTGACCCGCGATATTTTCCGCGACCAAAAAAGCATCCGTATCTGGAGATTTGATCTCTTTAACGTCGAGATCAACTTTTTTGCCGGTGAGCGCTTCGAGTTCCTGACGTAAGATTTTCACGTTTTCGCCCTTGCGTCCAATCAACACGCCAGGCTTCGAGGTGTGCAAGGTAACCTTCACCTTGCCCGGATAGCGTTCCACTTCAACTGCGGAAACGCCAGATCGCTCGCCGTCTTTCATCGCCAATTCGCGAATGCGCAAATCCTGATGCAGTTGATCGGTATAATCCTCACCTTCGGCGTACCAGCGCCCTAACCAGGGCTTATTAATCCCCAGACGAAAACCAATTGGATGTACTTTACGACCCATAATTACTCCTTAACTCTCTTTCCAGTCCTACTCATTTTCACGCAAAATTACGGTTACGTGAGAGCTGCGTCGCAGCAGCGGCTTGAAACGGCCTCGAGCGCCGAATCTACGCCATTTGCGCGTGGGGCCTTCATCGGCATAAATCCGATAGACCACCAAATCATCGCGGCTGACGCCAAAATTTTCCTCTGCATTGGAAATGGCAGAATACAGCAGCTTGCGCACCGGCTTGGCAGCTTTGTTAGGGGTCAGGCTCAAGATATTCATAGCCTCATTAACTGGTTTTCCCCGCACAAGATCAACCACCAAGCGCGTTTTCTGCGCTGAGCAAGGGAGATTAGAGAGTTTTGCCTTTATTTCTTGTGCCATCTCAGCCTCACCTGGTCGATTTTTCTTGCATATGCCCGCGGAAATAACGGGTGGGTGCAAATTCGCCTAAGCGGTGACCAACCATGTTATCGGTTATGTAAATCGGTACATGGCGGTGACCGTCATGCACGGCAATGGTATGACCAACCATCTGGGGGAAAATAGTGCTCGAGCGGCTCCAGGTGCGAATCACCTTCTTCTCGCCTTTAGCATTCATTTCCTCGATGCGTTTCAAAAGTTTTGGGTCTACATACGGCCCTTTTTTCAATGATCGCGTCATGTTAATATCCTTTTCTACCTATCACCAATTTCTAACGGCGCTTAGCCTTTGAGCGGTGGCGAATAATCATCTTGTTCGTACTCTTGTTCCGCCTGGTCTTATAACCCAAAGCTGGTTTACCCCAGGGTGTTTTCGGACCGGGCATACCAATCGGGCTACGGCCTTCACCACCACCATGCGGATGATCCCGAGGGGTCATGGCGGAGCCGCGTACTTCTGGGCGCAAGCCCATGTGGCGTGCTCGTCCGGCTTTCCCCAGCTTCACGTTGCTGTGGTCCACATTTCCTACCTGCCCAATAGATGCCATGCACTCTTGCAAAACTAAGCGTACCTCACCAGAAGGCATACGCACATGTGCATACTTGCCTTCCTTAGCCAGCAACTGCGCAGAAGAGCCTGCTGAGCGGCCAATTTGAGCGCCTTTGCCAGGCTTCAGCTCAATGGCATGAATGGTCGTGCCGACCGGTATGTTTGCCAGCGGCAAAGCATTACCCGGACGGATCTCAGCTTGCGGACCAGAGACCAGCGTATCGCCTACCTTCACACCCACGGGTGCAAGAATGTAGCGCTTTTCGCCATCGGCATAAGTGAGCAACGCCAAGCGAGCGGTACGATTGGGATCATACTCAATCGCTGCTACCTTAGCAGGGATGCCAATTTTCTCCCGGCGGAAGTCCACCACGCGCAGGTGGCGTTTTTCACCACCACCACGGTGCCGTACAGTGACTCGACCGTAGGCGTTGCGTCCAGCCGTTTTCTTTTGAGGCACGATTAGATTGCGTTCTGGGCGATCTTTGGTGATCTCTTCAAAAGAGTAGCCAGTCTTATGGCGTTGACCAGGGGTCTTCGGTTTATAAATTTTGACAGCCATTAGTCCACCCCTTCAAAAATCGGGATTCTATCTTCCGGTGCCAAGGTGACAATCGCTTTTTTGTAACCGCTGGTACGCAATGCCAGCCGGCGGTTCCGCGAAGTGCGATGTGCTTTAGCAGGAAGATTGATAATATTTACACGCACCACATCCACGTCAAACACGGTTTCGACGGCGGTCTTCACCATCTCACGCGTGGCATAGTCCGCCACTTCGAACACGTATTGGTGCAGCTTGCTCGCCTGATAGTTAGACTTTTCAGTCACAACCGGGCGTTTCAAAACATCAAAAACAGAGTAGCTCATTCTGCTTCACCTTCCTTATCCCAAATAACTCTTGATCACCTCAAGAGAGGCGAGCGGGATAATTACTTTTTCATACTGCAATAAATCCCGAATATTCAAATAATTCGCCAACAACAGCTTGTGTTCGGCAAGGTTGCGGCCAGATTTAATCGCATTCTGGTTGGCTTCACTTTTATCTGGGATCAAAATCAGCACGCGGCTATCACCAGCTAACGCTTTAATGGCTTTGCTCAATTCCGCAGATTTTGGCTCTTGCAGCGCAAGGTCGCTTACCACAATCACGCTGTTATCATTGACCTTTACGGTCAGTGCAGAGCGTAAGGCTGCGCGGCGCATCTTCTTAGGCATTGCTTGGGAATGATCCCGCGGTTTGGGTGTATGAATACGCCCACCGCCGACCCATTGGGCAGAGATCGTGCTACCTTGGCGGGCACGTCCGGTTCCCTTCTGGCGCCAAGGCTTGGTGCCGCCGCCAGCCACTTCACCGCGCCGCTTGGTGCTATGCGTTCCCAATCGCGCATTCGCCATCTGGCGTAAAAATGCCTGGTGCATCAAGTCAACATTGACCTTCGCCGCGAAGATTTCTTCCGGCAAATCCACTGTGCTGGATTTTTCACCTTGTAAGTTATAAACATCAACTTTCATCATTGCGTTCTCCATTACCACAAGCCGGCTTACTGCTTGCGAGCTTCTTTGATAACCACGATGCCGCCCTTAGGGCCTGGAACCGAGCCGCTCACAGCAATCAGGTTGCGCTCAGGGTCCACCAAGACCACACAGATGTTGGATGAGGTCACGCTCTCATTACCCATCCTGCCCGGACCACGCTTGCCCTTGAAGACCCGCCCCGGGGTTGTGGTCGCAGAGGAAGAACCCGGCGCGCGCATGCGGTCCGATTGACCGTGCGTGCGGGGACCGCCGCGGAAACCGTGGCGCTTAACTGCACCAGCGAAACCTTTCCCCTTGCTGATACCAATCAAGTCCACGTGTTCACCCGCTTCAAACACCGAGGCATTCAACACATCACCAGCTTTGATTTCTTCTACATTTTTGATGCGGAATTCACGCAGAACCCGCATGGGAGGCAGGTTGTTCTTTTCCAGATGACCTAAGTGCGCTTTGCTCACGCGCTTGGGCTTCACCTCGCCGAAGGCAAGCTGCACCGCGTTGTAGCCATCGGTAGCAACCGTCTTGACCTGGGAAACAAAACAAGGCCCAGCTTCGAGTAACGTTACAGGAACGGCAGCGCCGTTCTCATCGAAGATCTGGGTCATACCGATCTTTCTTCCAATTAGCCCTTTAAACATACTATTCTCCTGTTAGTTAATCTTGGCGAGACTGTCAGCATGGGCTGGCTGCATCATCTCCGCGCAATTCAGTTAATATGCCCTGTGTAGCTTTGCTGCCCACGCGGGTCACATTCTTAAACTGCCTACTTACTTATATTGCCTTGGGGGGCAACCTTGCAAATATACCACACCTCCCTTGCAGAATGCAAGGGCAAAATGTCAAGAATTATGAATCAATTTGGCTGCCTTTTTGAGGAGGAGCTAAATGGTTGTTATATTACTCTTAATGGTTAATCTTACAAACTAAGCCCTGGCATCTCTAAATAATTAATCTCTTGAGTTTCGATTTCGACCTTCAATGCATCTTTGATTTCGCCCTTGGAGCTAAAGTAAATAATCTGCCACCCCTTTTGCGTTAATGTTTTTAACATGAGTAGCTGCCGCTTTATTCGGTCTGGATCAGCTTTGACAAAAGGATCATCTAATATGAAAAATCCTTTATTACCCTTTAGTAATTTTTCTCCTAGTGCACAACGAATAGCAAAATATAGTTGATCATACGCTCCCCCCGATAACTTATCCGCTGATAAAGAATGCCCGTCTTTTCTTATAACAAAAATCTTTGATTCCCTTTGGTTAAAATCTACTTCCTTATAATTGCCTTCTGTAATTTCAGAAAAGTAACTCGAAACTAAACTTTCTTTGCCAAATAATTCCGAAATTTTTGTTTGCTCTTCTTTAGCGATCTCATTGAAAATGGTTATAGAATCAATTGCATTCTGCCGGAAATTTGTAAGAGTTTCAATAAAGCGTTGAAGTTGGTTTTGTATTTGCAATAAGTCGGATGAGGAATCGCATATTATTGGTTCATCTAATTGTAATATCGAATTCGCCTTTCTTTCAATATCTTTCAAATATTTTTTAAACTCTTCAATTTTAGTGCCAATTTCTTTTTGTTGATTAACAATTTCTGTTTTTTGTTGTTTATAAGAATTTTCATCAATGACATTATATTTTGTGTCAAGAGCTTTATCTTTATAAACCTCAATATTAATTATTTCTTCTTCCCAAACATATAAGTTGTCATCTAGCGATATATCACCGTAGTCAAAATGACTTTTTAGTATCTTTGATTGTTCGCTAATTTCTTTTTCCAAAGACTGCAACAATTCCAATTTCAGTTCATAACCCTCAATGGTAGTTTCACCTGTTTTTTGTTTTATTTCTTCAATTTTGTTTTTCGATTTCTGAAGTACTCGTTCTTCATCAGGTATTTTTTGGAAATAAAGTTCATTTATATCATCTTTTAGGTTATCCGCATTGGCGCTCAACCGAATCTTTTCAGAATTTGCATTTTCAAAATCTTTATCGAATTCTTGAATTTTAGAAACGAGATTGCTTATCTCTTTACTATCCAATCCATAACTTGAACTCGTAAAGTAAATTTTTTCTAAATCTGAAGCTAGCCTAGCTTTTTTTGACAAGAATGAAAAATGAAAGTACGCAAATACTATTGTTATCGGAATTGAAACAAAAAAAAGTTGTTCAAAAAGAGGAAGTGGATTTATTACCATTCCTAGAAGCGAAGCTAACAGTACTAACGATGATATTAATGAGGCAGGGGCAAAAAATTTGTCTCTCGTTTCATTAGATTTTAATTTTATAGACTTTTCTTGAAATTCTTTTATATCGTTCTTAATTTCATCTATATGAACTTTTCTTTTTTCTAAAATTTCTATATAATTGCATAAATCCCTATATTTTGTATTTACATTTTCTAGTTCTGTTTCTTTATTCTTAAGCTCACTATTAAAATCGGCCAATCGCTTTTCAGATTCAATAATTTCTTTTTCACAATCACGCCATGATTGATAATCATCTTTATTATAATTTTCTAAGGCTTTGATTTTTTGTAAAGATTCCTTGAGCAAATTAAAGGCTTTATTGCAAATTTCATATTTTTCACGTTTTTGAGCATCGACAATATTCGACAGCTTTTCTTCTATAATTCTTAACTGTTCCGTATAGAAAACGGTATTTTTTTCGAGCTTATCCAGATCCTCGGATTTCACCTTTGTTTGAAACTTTTCAATCTCTTTTAACAAAGCCGTTGCATCCTCAAATCTCGATTTTATTCTTTCATCCTTAGTATCTTTGAATAAAAATGTTGGAGTTATACCACCTATGTCTAATATTTCTTTTTTTATTTTTTCAATTTCTCCACTACGTAATCCTGTGAGGTGATCTATAATGCTCAAGTAAAAATCGCCTTCTGTTGATTTATTTAAAAATGGAGCAAGATTACTATCTCTAACGATAAATATGTTCGAGCATTCTCCTGAGGACAAATCTATTATTTCTGGTAAATAACCATTTTCCGGTATTTTGATATTCTTTTCCTCATTATTAATAATTATGTACCCTTCTGGCAATTCTTCTACTCTGTTAATTTTTTCAAATTCTTTGGTATTTCTTCCAAAAAGCAGTTTTACCAACGCATCGATCGTTAATGATTTTCCTTCCTCGTTTTTCCCCCAAAATAAATTGAAATTCTTTAGTTGAACTCTTCCTGTATCAGCTAACGGTCCATAGTGTAAAATTGAAAATTCCTTTATTTTCATTTTTTCGCCTCAATAAATGCACTTAATGCCATTTCCATCATTTGTTTCTTTTTTTCCTCATCAAAATTACGTTCCTCTAGTTTTAATAAAAAGGCCTTAAAGAGATCGTCCTCGAGAAAATCACGAATATCTTTAAATGCTATGTGTTTTTCTACACATTTACTCCCAACAATTTCATTAATTTGTCTTACTATATCGCTTTCAGAAGAACCTACCTTTTCACGATCAAGGTAACCCTTAATATTAAGAATAACTTTTGCATTTGGATTAAGATTTGTTAACTTTTCTTGAACTAATTCTATTGGTTTAAATGTCATGAATGGATCAAATTCTATATCAATATCTTCATAAAAAGGGCTATTTACTAAATACTCCTTTGGCGGAGCACCTACTTCGAAAATATTTACTTTTCTTTGCCCAGTTTCTTTTTTGGTTATAGAAATTGGAGAACCTGGATAAACGAAGAATCCCTTGTTTGGAATCGACCAAATGGTAAATTTCGTGTGAAAATGACCAGCCAAAATATACTCAAATCCAATATCTTGAAAATAATTAAGTTTAACTGGCATATAACGGCTTTCGCCCTCTTCGCCAAAATCCGTACGAGAAAAAAAACCATCTGTCATTTCACCATGGAAAAGTAAAATATTATGCTTTTCTTTATTTATGTTCTTCTCGATCATATATAATCGACTCAATATTTCATCTCCATACACGTGTTCAAATGGCATTCCCCAAAAAACAACATCTCCGAAAATATAAGGAACTAAGAAATCATTGATAACTACAATATCTTCACCAAAATATGAACCTTCTTGGAATGAATCAATATCGTGATTTCCAGGTATAAGTAAAAATTTAAATCCACTATTAGTGAAAATCTCTCTGATTTTCGGTCTCAATCTTTCAGCTTCAGCACCCTGATCAAACAAGTCACCACTAATAATGAAACAATCAATTTTTTCTTCTTTACCTGACTCTATTAGTTTCTCAAGGGTCTGCCATCTTTCATCTTTGTATTTTTTCAAATGTATATCAGCAGTATGGAGTATTTTCATAAAAAACCTCTTCTATGATAGAAATGACGAAAGACCTGATTGTGGGTTTTCTATTTTCCCACTGCCTCATATTATAAAAGAAAGCTGTAAAAAAGGATAGGTCTCATCAGTCTCTCCCCCCAAAAACCAAAAAGCCGCCCTTCGGCAGCTTCCAATGCAAACTCGGCGCGCTTGCCAATGGCAAACGCCCAACCCCCTCTCAGTTGTAACGATTCCCGCGGCGCGCTTGCGCGCCCTTGGCAACCCTAAAGCTTAATTTCGATATCCACGCCCGCCGGCAGGTTCAAGCGCATCAGCATATCGATGGTCTTGGAGTCGGGGTCCAGCACATCAATCAAGCGGTTGTGTGTACGGATCTCGAAGTGCTCGTGCGAATCCTTATCAATAAAGGTGGAGCGGCGCACCGTGTAGCGCTCGATGCGCGTGGGCAGCGGTACCGGTCCAACCACCTGAGCGCCACTGCGTTCAGCCGTCTCCACAATCCGCTTGGCGGATTGATCCAGGATGCGGTGGTCATAAGCTTTCAAGCGAATACGAATTCTTTGTTTTGCCATAATCTTCCTAAATCAGTTCTAATTTTTAGTTCTCTCAAGCAGTTTCCTGCCAGAGGCGTTAGCCTATTTCAATTATCTCTCGCCTAAAATGGCTTTCTTCTTGCTCTCCGAAACTTGGGCATAGTGTTTGAATTCCATCGTAAACACGCCCCTGCCTTGCGTAGCAGAGCGCAGTTCTGTGGCATACCCAAACATCTCCGAGAGTGGTACTTCAGCATGGATTAGCTGAGCATTTCCAAACTGCTGCTCCATGCCCAGAACGTTACCAGAGCGGGCATTAATCTGACCTAAAACATCACCTGTATATTCTTCCGGCACGGTGACCTCAACCTTCATGATGGGTTCGAGTAAAACTGGTGCTGCTTTTTCTGCCGCCTCGCGGAAAGCAAAGATTGCTGCCATGCGGAAAGCTAATTCACTCGAATCCACTTCGTGGTATGAGCCATCCACCAAACTTACCTTGAAGTCGGTCATGGGGTAGCCGGCTAAGGGTCCGCTCTCAGCAGCTTCGTAGATTCCTTTTTCCACCGCCGGGATATACTCCTTGGGGATGACGCCTCCCCGGATTTTGTTTTCGAATTGGATTCCGGTGCCATTTGGGAGAGGTTCCATATTAATGACCACATGCCCATATTGCCCGTGACCGCCGGTCTGCTTGGTATATTTATAGTTGACATTTTCCACCGGTCGAAGGATGGTCTCCCGGTATGCCACTTTGGGTTTACCTACGTTGGCTTGCACCTTGAATTCGCGCAGCAGGCGGTCAACTAACACGTCCAAATGCAGTTCGCCCATTCCGGAGATAACCGTCTGACCGGTATTCTCGTCCTGGCGGATTTTGAAGGTGGGGTCTTCTTCCGAAAGCTTCTGCAGCGATTCAGCCATCTTCTCCTGATCGGCTTTGGTTTTGGGCTCGATTGCCACCGAAATAACCGGGTCGGGGAAGGTGATGCTTTCCAATAACACAGGAGCAGAAGGGTCGCTAAGCGTATCACCGGTAAAGCTAAACTTCAGCCCTAATATGGCGCCGATATCGCCGGCACCTAACTCGGGGATGTCTTCGCGCCTATCGGCGTACATGCGCAGCAACCGCCCGATGCGTTCTTTCTTATCCTTTGAGGAGTTATAGACTGCTCCGCCTTGAGTAATTTTCCCGGAGTAGACGCGCACGTAAGCTAACCTGCCCATATAGGGGTCTGTAACAATCTTAAAAACCAAAGCAGCCAGGGGTTCGCTTGAGTCGGGGTGACGTAACACTTCACTGCCGTCCTTTAGCAGTGTAGCTTTTACGGGAGGAATATCCAATGGTGAGGGCAGATAGTCCACCACAGCATCCAAAAGGGGCTGCACGCCTTTATTGCGTAAGCTCGTGCCGCAAAAGACGGGAGTAACTTTATTGGCAATCACGCCTTTGCGTAAAGCCGCTTTTAGCTCAGGCAAGCTGAGGGGTTCATCATCTAAATATTTCTGTAAGAGCCCATCATCCAATTCAGCGATCTGCTCGATTAGAGATTGGCGTTTTTGGGCGGCTTCTTCTTGATATTCAGCCGGGATAGGCTTGATTATCGGTTCTTTGCCTAATTCGTCCTCGAAGTAAACTGCTTCTTCTTCCAGCAGGTTGATCACACCCTCGAAGGCTGCTTCTTCGCCAATGGGGATCTGCATAGCGATTGGCTCAGCGCCTAAGCGGTTCCGAATGCTCTCGACGGTGCGAGCATACGAAGCCCCTTTGCGGTCCATCTTATTGGCAAAGCATATCCGCGGCACCTCATAGCGATCTGCCTGCCGCCAGACGGTTTCGCTCTGCGGCTCGACTCCCTGCACCGCATCAAAGACGACCACGCCGCCATCCAAAACGCGCAAAGAGCGCTGCACTTCAGCAGTGAAATCAATGTGCCCAGGTGTATCGATCAGGTTGAGGCGGTAGCCTTTCCATTCGGCAGTCACAGCTGCCGAAACGATGGTAATGCCGCGTTCACGCTCTTGTGCCATCCAATCGGTAACCGTTGTGCCTTCGTCGACGTTGCCGAGGCGATAGGTTTTACCCGTATAAAACAAAATCCGCTCGGTCGTCGTGGTCTTACCGGCGTCGATATGGGCGATGATGCCTATATTACGATATTTCTCGAGCGGAAATGCTTCCATTAATAATCCAATTGGTAAGGTACAAAATTAAATGCGGAAATGGGAGAAGGCTCGGTTTGCCTCTGCCATTTTGTGCGTTTCTTCCTTGCGGCGAATAGAAGCGCCCTGATTCTCGGCAGCGTCCATGAGTTCGCCTGCCAACTTCTCCGAGAACGATTTGCCACTGCGGGCGCGGGTTGAAGTAATGATCCAACGGATAGCTAAAGTGAGCCGGCGGTCTGGGGAAACTTCCATTGGCACCTGATAGGTAGCACCACCCACACGGCGGGGGCGAACTTCCATCACTGGGCTAACGTTTTTGATAGCCTGCTCCAATACTTCCACACCGTCCTTACCCGTTTTCTCAGAAATAATATCAATCGCATCGTAAACCATGGTGGTAACCGTGCTTTTCTTCCCATCCAGCATGATGTGATTGATCAACTTCTGAATGTGCTGGTTATGGTAACGCACATCCGGTGGAACTTCGCGTTTTTCGGGTTTAAATCTTCTTGCCATAATTGCTCCTCATTAAAATGCCCAAGGCAATCGCGTTCAAGGGGTGAGCGCCTGCCTCATCTCATTTTCATCCAGTGCTATTTACCGCGTTTAGCGCCGTATTTGGAACGTCCGCGCTTACGGTCAGCCACGCCTGTCGAATCTAACGCACCGCGCACAACATGATAGCGCACGCCTGGCAGGTCTTTCACTCTGCCGCCGCGCACCAACACCACGGAGTGCTCCTGCAGCTGATGACCTTCGCCGGGGATGTAAGCGGTAACTTCCATCCCATTGGAAAGACGCACACGGGCAATCTTCCGCAAGGCTGAGTTCGGCTTTTTGGGCGTCATCGTGCGCACAACAGTGCAAACGCCGCGTTTCTGCGGGGCACCTTTAGGTTGGCGCGTACGGCGCTGCTTCTTTGCATTAAGCGTGTATTGCAAAGCAGGCGACTTGCTTTTTTGTTGCTTAGTCTTGCGACCTTTGCGAACTAATTGATTAATTGTTGGCACATTGCCTCCGTCCAGTTTCTATAAATTACCAATTATTCATCAATCAAGGCCATCAATCTAACCTGATGGCCTTGTTCATTACGACTTTCGCCAAACAAGGCTTACGAAACCCTGCCTGGCAGGGCGAGGATTGATTTTATCACGCCCCAAATGGTGAGTCAAGTAAACCTGTCGGGATGCGCGTGTCGCGTTTGTCACTATCCTTACCATAAGTCTCAATCTCGCCATCTTCCATGATGGATTCGACCTCTAACCCTAAGCTCTGCAGTTCCTTGACTAAAACTTTGAATGCCGAAGGTAAACCTGGGGCTTCAATCGGTTTATTGGAGACAATAGCTTGGTAGGTTGCATCGCGCCCCGCCACGTCATCGGATTTAATTGTGAGCATTTCCTGCAGGGTGTAGGCGGCACCATAAGCCTCCAGCGCCCAGACTTCCATCTCGCCAAAGCGCTGTCCGCCAAATTGTGCCTTTCCACCCAAGGGCTGTTGCGTCACCAAGCTGTATGGACCAGTCGAACGCGCGTGCACCTTATCCTCGACCAAGTGGTGCAGCTTCAAAAAGGTCATATATCCTACGGTAACTGGTTGGTCGTACGCCTCACCAGTCTTCCCGTCGCGCAAGACTTGCTTTCCAATAATTGGGGTAGGCGTATTGGTTTCCACCATGATGGTCTGAGCAGCTTTCTTAAGTTCTTCCGTGCTCAGGTCGGCAGGCAGCTGCCTGCCGAGGCGCTTTGCCCAGAGTTCTAAGCATGCACGCACCGCGCGCTCGTCCTGCACCTCGCGTTCCTTCACCGGAATATTATCTTCTGGGAAGGCAGTGATCAGCTTTGGATCGTATCCTTCGCTCTCTAACCATTCTTTCATCGCCGTGCGGCGGGCAACAATATTGTTTTCCTGCAAGGTGAAAATATCGTAGCCTTTATCCCCTAAGCGATTCGCTAAGTAAATCAGGCGGGCTTCTTCGTCATCTTTTATCTGCTCAGGTTCATAGCCAACAGAATTCAACCATTCCCATGCCTTCTCGCCAGTGATGCGCCAAGCTTCGTCGATCAACCAAGCCCGCGCGAGCTCAGCCTCAATTTCACTTTCAGAGGCACCATCAAAGACCGGGGTAATCGCCCGGAAGCCTAAACTGTTTGCAGCCCAACCTAAATGCGTCTCCAAAACCTGGCCGATGTTCATACGCCCAGGGATGCCTAACGGGTTCAGGATAATATCTACTGGTCTGCCATCTTCCAAGAAAGGCATATCTTCGACGGGTACGACCATCGAAACCACACCCTTATTCCCATGCCGCCCAGCCATCTTATCGCCAGCCATAACCTTGCGGCGCTGCGCCACAGAAACACGCACCATCTTATCCACACCAGCAGAAAGATCAGCATCTTCTTCACGGGTAAAAACTTTCACATCCACGACAATACCATGCTCGCCGTGGGGCATGCGCAACGACGTATCTTTGACGTCGCGGGATTTCTCGCCAAAAATAGCTCGTAAGAGTCGCTCCTCCGGGGTCAGCTCTTTCTCCCCTTTGGGGGTAATCTTGCCGACTAAAATGTCATTCGGTCCAACTTCGGCGCCAATGCGAATGATGCCTACTTCGTCTAAGTTGCGAATAGCATCATCCCCTACGTTCGGAATCTCGCGGGTAATTTCTTCGGGACCCAACTTGGTATCACGCGCTTCAACTTCGTACTTTTCGATATGAACGCTGGTATAGCGGTCTTCTTCCACTAATCTTTCCGAAATCAGAACCGCATCCTCGAAGTTATAGCCTTCCCAAGGCACAAAGGCGATCAACACATTTTGCCCTAAGGCTAATTTGCCATCTTCCGTTGAGGAGGAGTCGACAATCACATCACCCTTATGCACGATTTGCCCTTTACTCACCGCTGGGCGTTGATCGATACAGGTGCTCTGATTCGAACGCTGATACTTGCGCAGTTTATAATCTTTCTCAGTCCCATCAACTTGGCGAATCACGATGGTATCGCCGGTGACTTTAATCACCTCACCATCTTGTTCAGCCAAAATGATTTGGCCTGAATCAGCTACAGCTGCAGCCTCCATACCGGTCGATACCAATGGTACTTCTGGGCGCAGTAAAGGCACAGCCTGTGTCTGCATATTCGAACCCATCAATGCTCGGTTGGCATCATCATGCTCTAAGAAGGGGATTAGCGCAGCACTAATACCAACCACTTGATTGGGGGCTACATCCATGTAATCGATATACTCATAGTCATAAATAGCAAATGTCGAGTAGTAACGGCAAGAGTTCCGTCGGATGAATTCTCCGTATTCATTCAGCGGTGCATTCGCTTGTGCGATGACATACTTGTCTTCCGCATCCGCTGAGAGGTAAACATACTCATCGCTCACATAGGGGCGAACTAATACTTCCTTAATCCCTAACTCGCGGATCTTCGCTGCCATTTCCGGGGTCACCCGTGTTTCCGCAGGATAGATGATTTCTCCAGTCTGGGGATCCTTGATATCCTGCCGCAGCAAGTGATTGACCAAATTCGGGTCAGATCCTTTCATCGAGCGGTAAACTTTACGGTATGGCGTCTCAATGAAACCATATTCATTGACAGTGGCGTAAGAAGCTAATCTGCCGATTAAGCCGATGTTTGGACCTTCTGGGGTCTCGATTGGGCAGATGCGCCCATAGTGCGAAAAGTGCACGTCACGCACATCGAAACCAGCACGTTCGCGCCGCAAGCCACCAGGTCCTAAAGCAGAAACGGTGCGCTTATGGCGCAGCTCACTGAGCGGATTGGTTTCTTCCATAAATTGGGAAAGCTGGCTGGAACCAAAAAATTCGCGCAGTGCTGCCACCATCGGACGGATATTCACCAAGCTCACTGGAGAAAGGCTGCCACCCGTATCCCGCAAGGACATACGTTCCTTGATCACACGTTCCATTCGGCGCAAGCCAACGCGTAACTTGTTCTGGATAAGCTCACCGACAGTTTTAACTCGACGGTTGCCCAAATGGTCGATATCATCGGGGGGCAAGACACCATTGTTGATTTGAATCATGTGACGGACCAAGCGGATGACATCCAACTTGGTTATTGTGCGATGTTCAATCGGAATTTCACTCTCGAGATCCAGCTTCTGGTTAAGTTTATAACGGCCAACTTTTTCTAAATCGTAATGGCGTGGATCAAATAGCTGCTCAATGATGTGATTGCGAGCATTATCCAAGGTAGGCGGTTCGCCTGGGCGCAGCTTCTTGTAAAGCTCAATTAGCGCTGCCTGGGCAATTGTCAAACCACCGCTCAAATCATACTCAGGTTCTTCTTCGAAAGAAGATTCGATAAAGGAATGATCGGGGTTATTATCAACATCCTGGAAAAGCGCTAAAATCTCTTCGTCTGTGCCACTGGTCAGTGGTGAATCAGGAATACCATCATCGATGGCAGCCATTGCGCGTAAAAAGACGGTGATTGGGACGGTGCGCCTGCGGTTGTATTTTAAGGAGATGCTGTCGTTCTTGCGTGTCTCAAACTCCATCCAGGCACCGCGGTCCGGAATGAGCTTTGCACTAGCCATCTGCCTGCCGGTGGTACGGTCCAGCTCAGCCTCAAAATAGACACCCGGCGAGCGGATCAATTGCGAAACGACCACGCGTTCGGTTCCATTAATAATGAAAGTGCCCTTAGGGGTCATCTCGGGGAAGTCGCCCAAGAACAAGTCCTGCTTTATTTTTTCGCTGAAGTCGCTGCTGCGACCTTCGAGCAGAACCGAAACGTACAGCGGTGAGGAATAAGTTAAATCACGTTCCAAGCATTCATCGATTGAATTTTTAGGTTCATCGAACCAGAAACTCAATCCGAATTCTTGAGCGATCGGGTCATCGCTGGGGAAATACAGCCGCAGATCACCCACATACGATTCAATTGGGGAAATTTCATTAAACAGGCTCTTAAGCCCTTCCTTTTTCAACCTCTGAAAAGAATCCAATTGCACTTGGATTAATTGAGGGAGCGACATCCCTACCGGGATACGAGCATAAGTTTTTGGAGGCATCAAATCCGTCATCCAGTTCTCCTAAACGTTAAATGCGTGGTGAGACAAAGGCTACCACGCCAAAGTAAGATTTTTCCAACGCAAATTTTCAGTATATACCAATCTGATTAATGAGTCAATTCAAATAGATTATACGATGCAACATTCTACCACAAGTTCGAGAGATTTTTGCAAGATTTTCTCCCGCTAATTGACAATTTTATCATCTTTAAATTTTCAAAAGGCAAACTATAGTATAATAGCGGATTGTGCAAAATGTTATGGATCAATTATATTTTATAGCCGGACTGGAGGTGAATGCTAATGGCAAGTGTAACATTGAGATCCAATGAATCTCAGGATTCCTTGGTGAAGCGCTTTCGCAAGAAAGTGGTAAAGAGTGGTGTGCTCAGCACCGTACGGCGAAAACGCTGGTTCATCTCCAAAGGCGAACAAAAACGCATGGATAAGAAAAAGGCGGTGCGCCGCTCTTATCGGAATAAGTCGTACCCAAGTTAGCCTACAGTTAGAAAGAGGTTTTATGGCGAAAGAGGAAGAGAAGATCCTCGTCGACGGGACAATCATAGAAGCTTTACCCGGAACCCAGTTCCGTGTGCGCCTGGATAATGGCCACGAAATTATTGCCTACCTCTCTGGCAGGATGCGCCGATACTACATCCGTATCTTGTTGGGGGATGCAGTCAGAGTGGAAATGTCCCCTTATGATATGAACCGCGGACGTATCGTTTACCGTCAACGGCGCGAAGGATCTTCCAATTTGGAAGAAGCTTAATAGCAGCAACCGTTATAGCCCCCTTTTTAGGGGGCTATTTTCTGTATCTCATTCAATCTATTCTATGCTTTCTCCCACCTCACCAAATCAGTCTGAACATATCCGCCGAGTCGAATCTCCTGCGGATTTTTTAGCTGTCGCCGATTTAATCGAAGTAGCTTTCGATCTTAAGCATGACCCTGAAGGGCAGGCTGTTATCCGCCAGATGCGCCGGGTTGCTCACCAACGAACTCCAGCAACCATTCGCGCATTACGCAGTTCTACTGAAGGCTTTGTTTGGGTCGAGAATGATGAAATCGTCGGCAACATCACCTTGATGCACTTTCATAAATCAAGCAAGCCGCGTACCTTAATTGCCAATGTTGCTGTTGCGCCGGCTTATCAAGGGTTGGGCATTGCAACTGCCCTCACCGATTACGTTATGCGCTATCTGGATAACAAGCCAACGGCGGAAATTTGGCTGCAAGTCCGCTCAGATAATGCCCCAGCAATCCATATTTATTCCAAGTATGGATTTAAGTTTGAGCATGCCATTGCCCAGTGGCGATATTCTCCAACAGTACATGCCTTATTCAGTGAAAGCACAGGAGCTACATCCTTCCACCACGTTACTCGACGACGAATTTCCGATTGGGCAGAGCAGTCAGCTTGGTTAAATGTCATTTACCCAGAAAACACGCGTTGGTATCAAAATTTAAACTTTGCAGCTTTTTCACCTTGGGCATGGCTCAACCCCGCAAACTGGATTGAATTACCCAATCTGCAACACATCGCCTTACGTCCTAAGGGTTATTTGGCAGGTGTGCTCACTTGGCAGCAAACTGCCACAAACGCTGACCAAATCTTTTTAGCCTTACCCCAAAGCACCAACGAAGACGATTCAGCTGAGGTTCTACTTCGTTATCTTATCGAACATCTCAAACCAACGTGCGATCTTCACTTAGAATTTCCCGCTGGGCGTGCGACTCGCGGGATTCAAAATGCGGGCTTTGTCCTTGCCCGCAGTCTGGATTGGATGCGGTTTGAAAAGCTGCAACCATAATGCCAGCTGAATAACGAACTTGCCTTTCCTGATAAAAAAAGAGGACTGCGCTCTATGGGGCAGTCCTCCTTCAATTAACTCCTAAAGCTCTTCGTCCACAATCGTCTCAATCAAGTCGAGAAATTCCTGCCATTCTTCTTTGAAGAAATGCAGCGTGACGTTGTTGAGCTCTAAGTGATAGGTGGATTCACCATCTGGCTCATCCGCCCGCCATGCCAAATAGTTCTCAGTTTCAGCAATCGTTGTAGTTATAGGTTCTCGTTCGTCATCCATAGTTGGCTCCTTATCCTTTATATCTGGATTATCTCATTAATTTTAGAAGTGATACAAGTTTATTTTTCATCCGTTATATTTTTGTCAGATTTTCGTTTCTTAATACCCTCGTTAATCGGCGAAAACCATCGCTCAATTGTTGAATGGATTGACCGCCAAGCTTTCTTTATCCACTTGGAAATCTTTCTCCCCAACTTACGGAGCCACTTGGTAAGCAAATTTTCCTTGCCGAGGTGCTGATAGGTGATCTCCTGCCATGGATCTTGGTCAGTGAGCTTGGAAAGAATATAGTGGAAGAGCAATTTTCCAGAAGCAAATACAGGCGCCGCCAACATAATCCCCAATAAGCCAAAGAGCTGCACACCTACCAGAGCGGTAATAAGGACTGCTGCCGGGTGAACCCGAAGCGTATCGCCCATCACTTTAGGCCTGATAATATTATCGATAATATTATCAATCACTAAGGCAATCGCAATAATAATGAGGGCATAAGCTGCTGGAAGCAAACCAAAAGGCGTCGGTCGGATAATCAATCCCACAATACCCATGGTAATCCAGCCAATCCAAGCGCCCAAATAGGGAATGAAGCGGCCCAATGCCACAATAATAGCAATGCCCAACGAAAATGGCATTTGCAAAATAGAAAGAAATATCACATATACCACAAAAGCAATGAAAACAACTAAAAGCTCTCCACGCCAGAAGGCACTCCAAATCCTGGAAAGTTCTGCCTTCATCTGTTGGATATCCTGTTCATAGTCCTTGAATATCTGCGAGGGTTTACTGTTTGTACTGCCAGATTCAGAAGTGACAAAAAAGGCAATCAGATACATCATCAGCATCCGGAAGATCAAATTTGCGCCGCCGGAAACTGCTAATGCAATTAGGCTACCTGCACCTTCTAAGATTGGTTGAACCCGACTGATGAGTAGATCACCAAGGTATTTCGTTGTCAGCTCTGGCACGGTAAAACTCAATGGTCCAAGAGTAATTTCTTGGTTGGACCATTGAGATAAGTTTTGAATAAAATTACTTAATGATGAGCTCAGGAGCGTGATAAGGTTTTGCAATTGGGCAAAAAGGGCAATACCCCCCCATGTGATTAATCCAATCAGCACAATAGCGACAACAACATAAACTATGGCTGTGGAAAGCCTCCAATTTAACTTTAACCGCCGATTGAACCATTTGACGATTGGCCAGAGTAGTATCGTAACTGCAAATGAAGCAAGGACCAGTCCAAAATAAGACTTAAATTCTACCAGCAGCAATAACAGCACAGCGACCAGTGCCAAGCTCACCACAAGCTTTGTTGTCCCAGACCAACGCGGAACACTTGCCGTTTCTGGGGTATTCTGTGCAGGGGCGTTCTGAGCAGGAATATTTTCCTTTTGCATAAAGTTAATTTTAGCTCGAAATGGAATAAGGTGCAAAAGTCAAACTTGAACCAGAAAAGATGCCGAATATTGCTGATTTCTAGTCGAGGCTAAATATAAATGTCCTAATTCGGGTAATTTAGAAATGCCCTAATGAGTGGATAAAGTCCTCAGTCTGGGTTTTTTCTCATAACTAACTATCTTATTTCTTATTGTCTATAATGATTCACAGTAACCCTAACCCTGACCCTTCCCCAGCGGAAAGCTGTTTTTTGTGCCTCGGCCGAGCCGCTGGGGAAGGGAAAATAATTTGAAAGAGGGCGCAGCCCTCTTTCAAGCATCAACTCCCCGTCCCAGCGATAGTTAATGAGGATAATCTTATAAATATTAGTCCGCTGGGAAGGGGAGTATGAGGGGAAAGGCTAATATGATGCTGTTTGTTATGATTTTTTCTTTCCTTTTAAAACTTGGAATAATTGAACGAAGATTTCATAGCTCCTATTCTCAATTATGACATTTCTTTTCTGCTACTTTAGGACATTATCATATTGCTCTTACAAGATTGTTTATTCCTATTGACACACAGGAAGACTCTTGTATAATATAGACGTCTATACAACCAAGGAGAGAAAGCTTGGAAAGGGAAGATGAATGGACGATCTCACCAAATTAGATGGCGTCCCGCTTTATGTCAAAATCAGACAAAGCCTCCGCGAGAATATTCTTAAAGGCTCCTATAAACGTGGCGAGAAAATCCCCTCCGAAGAAGAATTAGCAGCACAGTATGGCGTCAGCCGGATGACTTTACGCCACAGCATCAATGACCTTATTGATGAAGGGCTGCTCTACCGGCGCCAAGGTGTAGGCACTTTTGTTGCCCATCATCATTTGGCAAGAGACCATAGCCGATTAACCAATTTTTTCGAAAATTCCCGCATGGATGGTCTGCAGGTCAGCGAAAAAGTGCTTGACTTTAGGCAGATCCCTGCTAAGTATCAAGTGGCAAAAGCCCTCAATCTCAAAGAAGCCGATCCGGTCATTTGCATCAAAACTCTGCGCTTCATTGAAACAGAACCTGTTACCGTGCACGAAGCATATATTCCTATGGCTTTATTTGGTGACCTGCTCAATATGGATATCGAGAGCCAATCCCAAGACTTATGGGGCTTTTATGAACGCTGCGGCTACAAGGTCAAACGCGGTGTGCAGCGCTTAGAAGCGCGGCAAGCAGATGAAGACCTGGCGGAATTGCTTTCCATGCAAGTTGGTGCTCCTATTTTATACAAAGAGCGCACCTTATTTTCTGAAGATGGCACCCCGATTGAGTTTCTCTATTGCTTTAATCGCGGTGATATGTATTCCATCACTGTTTCTTTATTAAGGTAATAAGCGATGTTTGGAAACAAGCAATCGGAAAGGAGCAGTTTAATATAGAAACACTAAAATACTTACTGTTCAGTTGTATTGAGATATCTTTTTCAAACTGTCACAAAGTGTATTTTTGATAGAACCAAATTGAATTTCTTAGGGAGTAAATAATTATGAGTGAAAGCCCAGTCGAGCGCTTGATAAAAACTAATCCAGATATGGAGATTTGGTGGGATTCTTCCCCCCTAATGTTTGAACCATGGGTTCAAAAAATGCTGCAGAATGCCGACCCTGCTGAACGTGATGAGCTCGAACAACAGCTTCGCCGGCTTTACAATGCCCAAGACCCAGCCAAAAGTATTTTCCGTGGATGCACCACAAACCCCCCACTCTCTTGGGAAGCCGTCCGCGGCGATATCCCAACATGGAGCGCCTATGTTGATAAACTTATCGAAGAAAACCCTGATTTAGACAATCAGAAAATTGCTTGGCTGACCTACAAGGAAGTTATCCGCCGTGGTGCTGAGATGATGATGCCCATTTATGAGGCTTCTAAACACCGCTTCGGCTGGATTTCAGGTCAGCTTAACCCCCGCCTGTTCACTGAAACTGAACAGATGATCACCGACGCAGATGAGCTTAAAGCGATTAGCCCCAATGTGATGATTAAAGTGCCGGCTAGCACACAAGGTATTGAAGTCCTCAAAGTTCTCGCGTCCAAAGGCATCAGCACCAACACAACAACCTGCTTTACCCTGCCCCAAATCAAAGCTTCAGCAGATGCTACTTTAGCAGGTATGGAAATCGCTAAAAAGAATGGTACGGATCTTTCTAACTGGCGCGCAGTCATTACGATGATGATTGGACGCCTTACAGAAAACCCGGTGCTTGTTCAACAAGCGGAACGCCGTGGAATTCATCTCACCTGGCAAGATAAACATTGGTGGGGGATCGGCGTTTTTCACCGAGCTTATAAGCTGCTTAAAGAAGAAGGATACCCAAGTAAGATGTTAGCTTGCTCTCTACGTGAAGGACCCTTAGTCGCAGGGAGACCTCGCTTCTGGGATATCGAATACTTAGCGGGCGGAGATATCGTCTATACGATGCCACCTTATGCCCTCACGCCACTCTTCGAGATTGGAGATATTCGCTTCGAAAATAAAATCGAGGAAGATATTCCAGCGTCCGTGTGGGATAAGATGATGAAGATTCCTTACGGGATTCAGGCTTCTGATCCAAATGGGATGGAAATTGATCAATTCAATCTTCATCCAGCTACTATTGATACTGTAAATGCTTTCTCAAAGGCATTCACTGGTCTCGAAGGTTTTGTCCAGGAAAGAATGGACCTCAAATCCAAAAAAGTGCATAGCTGATTCTTTCCTGTGAACAGAAAAGTATAAGGATTGTTCATTAAGCAGCATCAGAGAAAATAAGACGAGGAGGTGTCAAATACAGAGAAATACAAAGAAAATGGCACTGAGCAGCTTTTATTGTTATATGTATAGCAAGGTACAAATTATCCGTTGTTGAGCCCAAAGCTCGACTAGGGATAATGCGTACAATCGGTTTCAGCTCGATGCAGGTGCGAGGAAACACCCATTACTAAACAGCATTTTCTTTAATGCCACCTGCAAAGAGAACGGTTCAAAGTGAAGAAAGAAGTGATTATGGCGAAAGATGTTGAATTTGTCGTCAAGCAAATTGCAGATACAGTCCTAAGAAATGAGGCTTATTTTAGTGAGCTGGATGGGGTTTGCGGTGATGGTGATTTTGGTTATTCCTTAGCTCGGGGTTTCGAAAAGGTCCTGGCTGAATGGGATAATATGGATCACAGCACTCCAGGGAACTTTTTGAAAAAGGTAGCTCAAGTCATTATGAGCGCAGTCGGAGGCGTCTCTGGCACTATCTGGGGAACAATGTTTTTGCGAGTTGGTGTAAAGCTCGGGAATAAGACCGAAATCACTCGGGAAGACGCCATCGAATTATTGCACGTTGCCATCGATGCGATCAAGCAGCGTGGCAGCTGCGATTTGGGCGATAAGACCTACTTAGATGCATTAGTTCCAACCGTCGATGCTCTCGAAAAAGCCTTCGCGGAAGGCAAAGATACTGCCGAAGCCTTAGAAATTGCTGCTAAAGTGGCGGCTGAAAGTGCAGAAGCCACACGCGCCTTAGTTGCAAAGAAAGGTCGGGCAGCCTATACAGGTGAACGCAGTATTGGCACCTTAGATGCTGGTTCTGTAGCCGTAGCAAAGATTTTTGAAGATCTCGCTAAAGCTTGGAAAGAAAACTAAACCAAATTAATATTAAAAAAGGAGAAAATATGAAAAAGTTTTGTAATGACCCCAAGAATTATGTGCCTGACATGCTGAAAGGCATCGCCTTGGCAAATAAGGACAAGCTGAAATATATCCCCGACTATAACCTGATTATGCGTGCGGATATTCCTCAGCCCAATAAAGTCTCGATTATGCAAGGTTCTGGCTCTGGCCACGAACCTGCCCACGTCATGATCGTTGGTAAGGGCATGCTCGATGCTGCCTGCCCTGGCAACGTGTTCGCTGCGCCACCTCCAGAATACGTCTACCAGACCACAAAATTGATTGCTGGTCCAATGGGCGTGTTGCACCTGCTGAACAACTACACTGGCGATACAATGTCCTTTGATACTGGGCGTGAATTAGCTGAAGCTGAAGGCATTGAAGTGCGCACAGTAGTGATCAATGATGACGTGGCTGTAAAAGACTCCACCTACACCGTAGGGCGCCGCGGTGTGGCAGGTAACTTCTTTGTGATTAAAGCCTGCGGTGCCGCATCAGAGCGCGGAGCGACGTTGGAAGAGCTCGAAAAACTCGGCAACCGTGTTGTTTCCGTCACCCGCACGTTTGGTGTGGCGCTTACTGGCTGCACGCCGCCCGCCAAAGGCACACCTATCTTCACCTTAGCAGAAGATGAGATGGAAATGGGCATTGGCATTCATGGTGAACCGGGTCGCAAACGCGTCAAGATCCAACCTGCAGATAAGATCATCGATGAAGTTTTTGCCATCGTCGCTGACGATCTGCCCTACAAGGCTGGAGACGAAGTAGCCCTGATGATCAACGGCATGGGTGGCACCCCCATTTCAGAGTTATATATCCTCTATGGGCATGCGCATGAATTAGCGGAAAAGCGTGGCTTAAAGATCAAGCGCCACTATGTAGGTGAATACTGCACCTCGCTTGAGATGGCTGGCTTCTCCCTGACTCTCGTCAAACTTGATCCAGAATTAGAAGATTTACTGGCTGCCCCAGCTGAGGCTGCGATTCATATCTTCTAAGCTCTGCAAATCTTTACACCACCTCGATATTCAGGCAGGCTACCCAGCCTGCCTGATGTTCTTAATGGCATAAACCAGACGATTGAGATTCGAAACGCTCAAAATAACTCACCGAGGCTGCCCTGATTTATTCCCAGCGCCAAAAGCGGGCTGCCAAAGCTGTGCAAACGAGCGCAACTCCCAGCAGAACACCCACGCTTAACCCCTGCCCTTCCCAGCTGCCTTGCAGCCAAGAGGCTTTCAACAGCTTCACGCCGTACGTTAGGGGGATAAAACGGGAGATGTTTTGTACAGCCGGCGGCAGCACTTCCATAGGTATGGTCGCCCCTGAAAGGAACATCAAAATGAAGCCCACAATGAAACCAAATACATTGGCAACTTGAACGGATGGCGCGACGGCTGCCAGTAAATAGCCCATTGCGTACATTGCGAAAGTCGTCAGCAGGAATGCCAATAATAGCAGCCCCCAATTGCCGTAAAATTGCGCCTCAAAGCCAAAAACAGCGACGGCACACATAATTAGCGTACCAAGCAGTAAAACAATAATGTAGGTAAGGACATCCGCCAAAATAAAAGTGGACGAGCGCAAGGGCGTGGCGCGTAAGCGGTGCAACATACCCGTTTCGCGTTTCATCGCCACATCAACTGGAATTGTGAGCAAACCAACATTATCAATAACCATCGCAATATAAGCAGCGGTAGTCACATCAATAAAACCATAGCCGCCTACAAACGATGCTGGATCATTCCCGTAGATTGACCCGAAAAGTACGAGCATTAATGGCGCCCATGCCAATGTGAAAAATGCCGCCGCTGGTTCCCGCAGGTAAATCTTAATTTGAGTTAAAGCCAAGTTCCAAAAAGCACGCATAGTTCATCCTCCTCAGATTGATCCCCTAATCACGCATTTCGTTACCAGTTAGAGAAAGAAAAACATCTTCTAGGCTGGATTGTTGGATATGCAGTCCTTTTAATGAGATTCCATGCTGATCAAACAGCTGCAACAATTCTACAATATTCTCATTATTAAAATTGATCAGGGTGAAATCTTCGCCGACTTCTACTGCAATAACTCCACGAATCCCTCTTAGCCAATCTACCTCTTCCTTTAATGCTTGTGGAAGGCGGATGCGGGTTTCGTGGGCATATTGTTCGATGAGATCTGAGGGCTTCCCGAGCGCTACGATTTTTCCATGATCCATAACAGCAACGCGATCACACAAATTTTCTGCCTCATCCATAAAATGGGTTGTAAGGAAAACCGTGTGCCCTTGCTCTCGCACACCGCGTACCAGGTCCCAGGTAGCCCTCCGAGCTTGTGGGTCTAATCCGGTTGTAAGCTCATCAAAGAAAACCAATTGCGGTTTATTAATCAGCGCTAAGCAAATAAACAGGCGCTGTTTTTGCCCGCCAGAAAGTTTAGAGAAATAAACATTCTCTTTTTCAGATAGCCCCAGGCGCTCCAGCAGCTCGTCTTTTGGGGCAGGATGGCTATAAAAGGAAGAAAAAAGCTCAACCGCCTCCCCAACCTTGATATGCGGATACAAACTCGAACCTTGCAGTTGCATTCCAGTCTGCTCATAAAGGATGGTGCTTTGCGTTTGCGGGTCTAAGCCCAATACACGAATGCTGCCAGCATCCGGTTTGCGCAGTCCTTCGATGCACTCGATCGTCGTGGTTTTGCCAGCGCCGTTTGGCCCAACCATTCCAAATATTTCGCCTTCTTCCACAATCAGGTCAACACCATCGACTGCTTTGACGGCTCCATAAGTTTTATGTAAGCCTTCTACCCATATCACTTCGTGCATGCTGCCTCCGTTTTTTATAGGGTTGAATAGGAAACAAATTGTTTACATAATAACACGGCAGAAAGGATATAACAGTAGATAATCATAGGATTGGATGATAAAGTGATTAATCGCCATTTTCTTTCGGTTTTCACGGTAAAATCTTAGCTATCATAAATAAAGGATTATAAAATTACTCCCATGCAATATAGAACCTTCGGAAAAACTGATGTAAAAGTCTCCGCCCTCGGCTTTGGTATGATGCGCTTGCCTACTTTGGGCGAGGATAGCGCTGCAATAGATGAGGAACTTGCCACCACGATGTTGCATCGTGCCATTGATGCGGGCGTGAATTATGTGGACACCGCCTGGTCCTACCATCGGGAACAAGGCGAGCCTTTCGTTGGTAGAGCCTTAGCTGGCGGCTACAGAGAGAAAGTCTATCTCGCCACTAAGCTGCCCACTTGGCTCGTCCACTCCCAAGATGACATGGAGCATTTTTTAGATGCACAACTCACGCGCTTGCAAACCGACCACATCGATTTTTACCTGCTGCACTCTATGAATGCCGAGAAGTGGGAGAACCTGACCCGTCTGAAGGTTTTCGATTGGGCTGAGCGCAAACGTGCCGAAGGCAAATTCCGCTACTTTGGCTTTTCCTTTCATGATGACTTTGAAGTATTCGAGCAGATTCTGAACGGCTACGATGCCTGGGATTTCTGCCAAATTCAATATAACTATATGGACGTAGACTATCAAGCCGGCAGGAAAGGCTTACAGGAAGCCGCACAAAAGGGGCTTGGCGTGGTAATCATGGAGCCTTTACGCGGCGGTCAGTTAGCCAAGAACCCACCACCTGCAGCTGTGGCACAAGTCTTTGCACAATCCCCGCGCCAGTGGACGCCGGCGGAATGGGCACTGCAATGGCTGTGGAACCAGCCCGAAGTCTCCTTAGTCCTCTCTGGGATGAGCACGTTGCAGCAGGTGGAGGAAAACTTAGCCAGCGCCGAACGATCGGGTGTGGGCTCGCTGACACCAGCAGACCTGCAAATCATCGAGCAGGTGCGCAACGTCCGCCAAGGTTTAGCTCCCATTCCTTGCACGCACTGCGAATACTGTATGCCTTGCCCCAATGACGTCGCCATTCCTGATATCTTTGCGCTCTATAACGAAGCCATGATGTATGGGGCTCCAGAACACTCACGCTATACTTACCGCAACTTCTTCAACCCCGAAAACAAGGCTGACCAATGTATCGAGTGTGGCACCTGCGAATCGCTCTGC
This sequence comes from Candidatus Mesolinea sp., assembly GCA_034430095.1. GTDB lineage: Bacteria > Chloroflexota > Anaerolineae > Anaerolineales > Anaerolineaceae > Mesolinea. The sequence goes on along the minus strand of DAOUFK010000019.1, from coordinate 21,257 downwards.
CCGCAGCACATTGAGATAATCGAATGGCTCAAGACCGCTCACAGCTTCCTGCAGCCCAACCAGAGCTGAGCCGCCCGAATCCCGTCCGCCGGTCTGACCGCGCTTGGACATGGGGTCTAATGGTAGCGTTAGCGGCGCTTGCAACATTCTTTTTCACCCACACTCCGCCCGGCTTTTGGAATAAGCTGATGGCAGTCAGTTCAGCGGTCTGTCATCAAGATCCAGCGCATTCTTTTTTGGTCTATGGGCGCCAAATGCCCTTGTGTGCTCGCTGCACCGGCATGTACTTAGGCGCGCTGCTCTCGCTGGCTTTTCACTTCCAGCGAGGTAAGTTGGGCAGCCTTCCGCCGCGCAAGATATTGATACCCTTAGGGCTGCTCTTTTTAGCCTTTGCCTTAGACGGACTGAACTCTTGGGCTGCCTCGCTTGGCTTAGGCTGGAAATTTTATGAGACCACGAATCTAACCCGCCTCATCACGGGTACCGGCGCTGGGCTAGTCATTGGCACAGTGTTGGCTCCTATTTTCAATCAAACCGCCTGGGCAAGCTGGGTAAAAGCATCTGCTTTACCAAATGGCAAAAAGCTCGCCGTGCTGCTGGCTGCTGCAGCGGTGATAATCTTAGCGGTTTACGCCAGCCCGCAAGCTTTGCGTTACCCCGCCGCAATTCTTTCGGTTCTTGGTGTTCTGGTGGTGCTCTGCTTAGCCTATACCACTTTAGCTCTAATCATCCTAAAACGTGAAAACATAGCTAACTCCTGGCGGGATCTGCTTCTGCCACTGTTGGTTGGCTTGTTTACCGCGTTCCTACAAACCAGCTTTTTCGCTTTCTTACGCATACATTTCCTTTAATAAGTATCTCCAGTGGTCGGGAATCATATATAATTAATTTAGTTCACCCACTTGTTACCGAAAGGAAGGCATGGGTACGCTGTTTTCAACTATTTTAGAGGCATTTGGTCTTTCGGCTTCAGCAGGTTTGAATGCTTACATCCCGCTGCTGGTAGTTTCGCTGCTCGCGAAATTCACCAACCTTATCGAACTTACTCCACCGTGGGACGCCCTGACCAGCTGGTGGACCATCGGTGTGCTAACTGCACTCTGCCTAATTGAGGCTGTCGCGGACAAAATCCCCGCTGTGGACCACGTCAACGATGCGGTGCAAACGTTCATCCGCCCCACTGCCGGCGCGATCCTCTTTGCTGCCAGCGCCGGCTCGGTCACTGAGGTTAACCCCGTGCTCCTGATGATCTGCGGGCTGCTGGTGGCAGGAAGCGTCCATACGGTCAAATCTGTACTGGTGCGGCCAGCTGTGACCGTTGCCACAGCTGGGACAGGTGATTCGGTCGTCAGCTTTGCGGAAGATGTTACCGCTGGCTTTATCTCCGTTCTCTCCGTGGTGCTGCCCATCGTAACGCTGATTGTCATCATTATTCTTGTATTTGTCATAGCTTCTTGGATTCGCCGGAGAAAGCGTGCGCGAGCTGCGCTATAATTGAGCTAACCCATTTACTTAACGAAAGGATAAACTTATGAGCACCGAACCTGTAACAACCCCTGCGCAAACTACTTCCCCTTGGTCGGTCGTTAGTCTGATCAGCGGGATTGCCAGCTACATTGCCTTGCCTTTTTTAGGCGCGATTATCGCATTAGTCACCGGTTATGTAGCCAAAGATGAAATCCGAAAGAGCAACGGCACTATCGGCGGTGAAGGCATGGCGACTGCCGGCATCGTTCTCGGTTGGATCAATATCGCCTTGATTTTGATCGCAATCGCCCTAATTGTCATCCTCATTATCGGCATAATCCCTGCCCTGGGCACTTGGACCGGATTTAGTGGCGGGATGCCTTTTTGGGGCTGGCATTAAACAAATTTAATCCCTGGATTTTTTATAGCCTGCTTTTATAGCAGGCTCTTTTTGATTAAATCGCCGTAGCACCTCCATTCATTGTTAAATTTTCAACCGCTTTGTTAAATTTTCTTTAAAAAGCATACCCGTATAATGATTTGCGTGAATTTAGTACTTGACAACTATCTACCTTTATATTATAACCAGGCTCGTTGTGAAAAAATAAAATAAATAAATTAATAATATAAGAGGAATATAGTATGAAAAAGGTAGTTTTAGTTGTTTTAGTTGCGGTTCTTGTGGCAGTAGGCTTTGCTTACGCTGCAGCCAATACAGTGCCAGTAACTGGCGCAGGTGATGGTCAAGCTGCTATCAGTGGTTATAATGTCACCAATGTTCAATATGCTTTAAATAACAGCAATCCTGATAAGATTGATGCGGTCAAATTTAATCTTAGCCCGATAAACGCCTCCGCTCCCGCCCCGACCACAGTAAAGATTACATTGGAATCTGGTAGTAATGCCACTTGGTTCCCATGCGCTGCTCAAGGTCAGGTTTGGAGCTGCTCAGTGAACAATGCAGTAACTGTACTGAATGCAAATCAATTGCGTGTTGTTGCAGCACAGTAAGGGATATAAATTAGAAAATCAAAAGGAGAGAAATTTTACAATAATTTCTCTCCTTTAAAAAGTAAAAGGAAGAACAAAATCATGGAAAAAATAATTCTTGTTGTTTTAGTTGCGGTTCTGGTTGCAGTAGGCTTTGCTTATGCTGCAGCTAACACGGTGCAGGTCACAGGTGCCGGAGATGGACAAGCTGCTATCAGTGGCTATACAGTATCAGAAGTTAAGTACGTCCTGATGCAAAACGATCCAACCCGAGTGGATAAAGTTACTTTCAAACTTACTCCAAATGCGACCAATCCCAACCCAACGAAAGTTGAGATCCAATTGGTTAGTGGAGGCACTTGGTATTCTTGTTCAGGGAGCGATGGAAGCGGCTTTTCGACTTGGAGCTGCAATATGCCCGGAAACGTCGATGTCAGTACGATAACAAATTTGAGAGTAGTTGCTGCACAATCCAATTAGTGCAGTTCACAATGAAGGATTAAGTAATGAAGAAGTGTGAATAACATTCACCTTCTTCATTTTATTAGAAAATAAAAGGAGAAAAATGAAAAAATTTATTCTTGTAATCTTAGTTGCTGTTTTGGTAGCTGTCGGATTTGCTTATGCTGCCGCTAATACCGTGCCGGTAACTGGTGCCGGCGATGGAACCAATACTATTGCTGGTTATAAAGTAACAGGAGTCCATTACAATTTAGATACGACTGATCCAAGTAAGATAGCTTCTGTGGATTTTATGCTTTCTCGGCTCGACACCAGCTCTAATCCAGCAGAAACAGTAAAGATTCAGCTGCTTTCTGGTGGAAATTGGTACCCTTGTTCCATTCCGTCTGGATCCAATAATTGGTTGTGCCCTGTTGGAGATGTGAGTGTATTAGCTCCGATTACCCTCCGTGTGGTAGCAGCGCAATAGAATTTTTAGGTTCCGTAATGGGGGCAAAAATTGTCTAAGTCAACAAAGTCACTCAATATAATATTGACTATTCTTGTTATTGTGATAGCTTGGACAATTTTTGCTCCTCTCGAGGTAGGGGGAAAGGTAAAATACGTCATTATCGATGGAACCAGCATGTTACCAAATTTTGTTAACGGTGATCTCGTCGTCGTTCGTCAAACACCTTATTATGAGGTTGGCGATGTGGTTGCCTACAGTTACCCAGGGCTAGGAACAGTCATCCACCGTATTATAGAAATTCAAGGGAATAAATTCGTGCTTAAAGGCGATAACAATACTTGGATTGATGGTTACTCACCTACGGTTGATGAAATCTACGGAAAGCTTTGGATTCACATTCCAGGTGCTGGTAAAATTATCCTAAAGCTCAAAGAGCCCGTATTTTTTGCTTTATTGATTGGTATAGGCGCTTATTTGGTTGGCATAGATTATGTAAAAGCGGATAAATCTGTGCGCAGAAGGGTCAGAGATTAAATTGAAGTCTATTTTAGAAAAATTACGTGCCTTTTTTTCTGCTAATTTAGAAGGTTACCGCTTGGTATTTTTTGTGCTGGGTGGTTTAGCACTAGCCCTGGGGATATTCAGTCTGTTACAGCCAATCAATATCAGCCTGCCAGATAATATCGCCTATCAGCATGTCGGCATTTTTTCTTACTCAGCGAATGCTCCCTCAGAAATCTATACGGATGGTAAACTCGAAAGTGGAGAAGTTATCTTTCCAGCGATCACCTGCCAAGTGGATGTTTCTTTTTATTATGCTTTCAGCACTTTAGAACCTACCTCTCTTGAGGGCACTTCTCAATGGACAGCAGAGTTATCTTCAGCCAATGGTTGGAAACAATCGGTACTTTCTGAACCTGTTCTAAGCTTCAATGAAAGCACCTCAAGTTCAAAGGTCATTTTAGATGTTTGTAAGGTAAACGAACGTATTCAGACAGTCGAAGAGCTTACAGGGGTTGATAATTATCAATACACACTCACGGTTTCTCCTAATATTAAAGTGTCTGGAAACGTTGGGGGTGAATCATTCGAAGGAGATTTTCCTGCGTCTCTGGTGTTTATTGTAGAACCAAACCAAATTTACCTAAGCAAAGAAGAAAGTCAGGACGATCCACTCCATCCTACCCAGAGTGGTGAATTAGTACGATGGACTGTTTTTGTAAATAACCTCAGCATTCTTTCATTAAACATTCCAGTTCCTTTAGCCCGCTGGGTTGCTTTGGGAACCCTAATTGTGTGTTTGATTGCCTTGGTCCTCCCCGAACTCATCCTAAAAGGTACTCAACAAAGTGATGAGATGAAAAAAGCCAAACAATTGTTTGGCGAGAGATTAGTGAGGATTGACGACATTTCTATTGATCCGTCCTCGCATTTAATCCAAGTGGAAAATTTGTCTGACCTTGTTACTTTGGCTGATCTTTTAGGTGAAAAAGTATTATTTAAGCTGACAGATCAAGATGCTACTTATTATGTGGTAAACGGGCGGACAGTATACCATTATATAAGTAAACCTAATGAAGCCTAAACTAATCAGATGAAAAAATTACGGACTTTAATGCTAATTTCACTGATAGTACTATTAGTGATTATTAGCGTGGCAGTAGCAGCCTCGAATGATGTTCCCATTACCGCAGTAGAGGACACCTCTATTCCTATTGACTATCAACAATTTGCGCCATCGGAATGCTCAGGAATGACATTTTCTAATGTCATTCGAGGAAATGGTGATGTTCAGGGTAGTGAATCAAACGACCTTATTTTCGCTGATTCTGGCAATAATAAAATTTATGGAAATGGTGGAAACGACTGTATTGTTGGGGGGGATGGAAATGAACACATTTTTGGCGGTGATGGGAATGACGTTTTACTGGGCGGAGCCGGAAATGACCACCTTGAGGGAGGCAACGGAAATGATGCCTTATGGGGAGGTTTAGGCAATGATCAATTGGATGGAGACGATGGGGATGATTCCTGCTGGGGAGGAGATGGAAATAACCAGGTTAGGAATTGTGAACATCCATAGCTGATTTATTTTGCTTCATTTACGCAATTTTCAGGCAGAGCACTTTCTCTGGCAGGAAGTGAAAACCCAAGCCTAAGCCCAATGGAAAAGGCTCACCGCTGTACATGCTTAATTTCTGCCCGCCTGCCTCAACTTCCAATTTGTAATAATCTCCCATAAAGACACAATCCTGCACAATACCTTCGAAAGCATTCGGGCTGCCTTGCTCGGTATTGATTTCGGCATCCTGCGGGCGCAGCAACAGGCTGCAGGGCTCCCCGATAGTAAAGCACTGTCCGTGCGCGTTAGCTTGCAGGTTGCCCAGCGCGGTTTGCACCGTGAATGGCGCGAGCGCGTTGACCACGCCAGGCACGAGATTGCCTAACCCCAGAAATCCAGCGATCCAAGCATTGGCGGGCTGCTCGTAAAGTTCCTTGGCTGTGCCTTCCTGCGCAATCACCCCCTGATGCAGGATCAGTAGGCGGTCTGCCACGGCAAAGGCTTCCTCACGATCATGCGTGACGTAAATCGCAGGCTTGTGGCTGGCGTGCAGCACTTCGCGCAGCTCCTCCATCAGCTGCAGCCGCAGGCTATGATCCAACGCCCCCAAGGGCTCATCTAACATCAGTAAGCGTGGGTTTGGTGCTAGCGCCCTTGCCAGCGCCACGCGTTGCTGCTCCCCGCCTGAGAGCTCCGTGACCGGTCGGTCAGCAAAAGCTTCCATGCGGATGGCGCGCAGGGCTTCGAGCGTCTTAGCTTCTATATCTTCCTTAGGCAGGTTTTGCATGCGCAGCCCAAAAGCGACGTTTTCCGCTACGGTGCGGTGTGGGAATAGCGCATAATCCTGGAACATCAGCCCAAAACCACGTTTGTGTGGCGGGATCGCGCTCATGTCTGTTCCATGCCAGTAAACCTTGCCAGCTTCGCAGGGCTCCAATCCGGCAATGATGCGCAGCAGGGTGCTCTTGCCGCTGCCCGATTCGCCCAGCAGACAGACAATCTCACCGCTGCGCACATCAAAAGAAACCCCAGCCAAGAGTGTCTGCCCTTCATAAGTTTTATGAATATCGCGCACTTCCAGCATTAATAAAGTTCCTCTCCAGGTAAGCGGATTTTTTCAATCAAAAAGATGCCGGCACCGCATACGATCAATAGCAAGCTAGACATAGCCAGGGCTTGCCCGTAATTAAGCGCCCCCGGCTGCGAAATGTAACGGTAAATTGCCACAGGGATAGTGGGTGTTTGCGCGCTGCTCAAAAAACTGGAAGCACCGAATTCGCCTAATGATATCGTGAATGCGAAAACCATGCTCACTAGCAACGGGCGTAAGAGCAGAGGCAAGTCGACTTCACGAAACACCCGCTGCTCATCCGCGCCGAGCGTACTGGCAGCTTGGCGCAAGGATCTGGGAATGCTGCGCAATGCCGGCAGTAGCGTGCGTACCACCATGGGCAATGCCACCAGCGCATGCGCAATCGGGATGAGCAAGGGGAAGGGCATGCCGCTCCAAGCCGGCTGCCTGAAGGCAACCAAAAAGCCTAAGCCAAGCGTCACCGCACTGGCGCCTAAAGGCAGCATGAAAAACGGCTCGAGGATACGGTTGGCTTTCCAAGGCTGGTTGAGCGCATATGCACCGAGCAAGCCTAAAATTGTGGCAATCAGGACTGTGAGCGTGGCATAGGTGAGCGAATTGCGTACTGCCATGATGGGCGGCACGTAAAAAAGCGATCCAGTGCGGTTTTGGAAAAGCTCCTGGTAATAGCGCAGGGTGAATCCAGTTTGGATATGCCCGCGCTCGCCCCGAGCTGCTTCCAGGGTCACAAAGCTGCGCGTGATCAGGCTGAGCAGCGGCGTGAGGATGAGCAGCACCAAGAGGACTACCATCACCCCTATGAAGGCTTTCTCCGCGGTGCTGCGCGGCTGGCGCAGGTTAGCACGCTCAGTGCTCAGGGCAGCTTTACCGTAGCGCAGCTGGCTCAGGCGGCTTTGCAGCCAAGCTACAAGCAAGGTGCAAGCTAACTGCACGAGCGAAAGCACCGCTGCTAACCTCAGGTTGAGCATATACAATGCCTGAGTGTAGATTTCCACCTCAAGAGTGGCAAATTGCGGTCCGCCCAACATCAACACCACGCCAAAGCTGGTGAAATCAAATAGAAACACGAGCAAGCTGGCACCGGTAATAGAGGGCAAAAGCAGCGGCAGCGTCACCTCACGGAACGCTCGCCAGGGGCTAGCACCCAGCATCTGCGCAGCGTGCACTAACTTTTTGTCCAGCCGGCTCCACGCCGAACTGACCAGACGGATGATGATGGCGGTGTTGTAAAACACATGCGCGAGTAAGATTGCCGGCAAGCTCTGTAGCATGTGAATCGGCGGCTCGGGAAGATTCAAGAGCGCCATTAGCCCCAAATTTAGCCAGCCACGAGGACCCAGGAGCGTATTGAAGCAAGCCGCTACCACCACAGTGGGGAGGATAAAGGGCAGCAAGCTAAGCAAGCGCAGCGCTTCGCGTCCCTTAAAGTCAAAATGCGAAAAGAGATAGGCGGCTGGCAAACCCACCAAAAGCGTCAGCAGCGTGGAAAGCGCAGCCTGCCAGAGGGTAAAACCCAGCGGCTTGAGCACTTGAACCGTGCTTATACCTTGCCAGCCCCCCTCAAAAGCCGGCGAAAACGCCAAGCGCAAAATCGCGAACAGCGGTTGGTAAAAGAAAACCAGTAGGAAGGCTGCTGGCAGCAACCACAACAAACCTGCCCGCAACACGCGTTTGTTCCCGGAGGGCTTCATTCTCTCTCTTACTTCAGCATCAGTTCTGTCCAAGCTTGCACCCAAGCTTCGCGCTTCTGGGCGATGAGCTCTGGGTCCAGAGTAGCCGGCTTTTGCGGCACTTCGCTCGCTTGCACGAAAGCTTCTGGCAGCTTAGCCGATGGCAGCACGGGGTAGACGAACATTTGCAAGGGCATATCCTCCTGGAAAGGCTGGCTGAGCATAAAGTCGATGAACTTTTCGGCTAAACTTCGGTTGGGTGTCCCTTTGAGGATGCCGGCAAACTCCACTTGACGCCAGCAGGCGCCATCAGCAACAATGCTCCCCGTCGGCGCTTCCGTGAGCGGCGTCTCAGCGTAAATCAGCTCAGCTGCTGGACTGGAGGCATAAGACACCACCATCGGTTGGGCGCCATGCCCCGATGAGCCGGAAAAGTTGGTGTAATAAGCCGTCTCCCAATCCGACACAACGACTACCCCATTATCTTTAAGGGCTTGCCAGTAACTCTGCCAGCCATCCTCGCCAAAGGTGGCGATGGTAGCGAGTAGAAACGAGAGCCCTGGAGACGACGTAGCTGGGTTCTCGACCACGAGTAAGCCGGCATATTCCGGCTTGGTCAGGTCCTCCAAGGATTGCGGTACGGGCAGCTGGTGCTCCTGGAACCAAGCTTTGTCGTAATTGATGCATACATCGCCGTAGTCCACTGGCAGCGCCCTATGGCTCGGGTCCAGCTGGAATTCAGCCGGAATCTGGGCTAGGGCAGGGGCATCATAAGCCTCGAGTAAATCTTGTTCGAGCGCACGCGAGAGAAAGGTATTATCCAACCCGTAAAAAACATCGGCTTCGGGCGTGCCGCCTAAGCTTGTCAGGATCAGCCGGTTGAGCGTGGTGCCGGCATCACCGCCTTTTATGAAATTGACTTTTACGTTATTTTCGGTCTCAAACTGCTGCACAAGCTCAGCACTAACCGCAAAAGAATCGTGCGTCATCACTGTCAGCACTTGCGGCTCTTGGATAGGCGAAGGTGAAGCGGCTGGCGTTTGACCTACACAGCCGCCAAGCAAAAATGCCACAAGAACACTAAAAATGAGGCTTCTTTTAATCATACTTTACCTCCATTATCTTATTTTGGCGGGAATGGATAAGCAGGAGTGCACCTTGTTCCAAGCTCACGCTGAAGCGCTCGCCCGTGCAACGGTTGCTAATTCCGCGTGTCTGCCAAGGAAGCAATGTCTCACCCTCGAGCGCATATTCCAGCCCGTGTGTGACTACCCCTCCAACTGCTCCGCCCCATGGCAGCAAGGAAACCACATCCCCTGGTTGGCAGGCAAGCGTAATCGTGTGGCGCAGCAGGGTAACCTCCGTCACTCCGTCATCTATGCGCACTGCGCAATCGTTTAGGTCTGGTCTCGAGAGCAGAGCCAAGTTACCCAGGGTTTGATCCAGCCGACCACCTAGCGCAAAAGCAATGAGAATATTTCGATAGCCGCGCTGCAGCACCTCATCCAAAGCCAATTCCAAATCGGTTTTGTTTTTGGCTGGCGGGTAGCGCAGAATTTCAATACCAGCTTGCTGGCAGGCTTCTACTTCTTGCGTGGTGAGCGAATCCATATCGCCAATGAGAAGTTGTGGGTTGAGCCTCAAATGCTGCAGATGATGCAATCCGCCATCCACCGCCACGAGGAAATCCTGCGTTTGCAGCTCGAGGGCAGTTAGATTAGGCGCCTCGCCATTAGCAAAAAGCACGGCACGCTCAGTTTTACTCATAAAAAACACCCTCCTGCCTGTGGAGGGTGTGAAATGTGCTTTTTTCTCCCTCCGCCGGCATTATCCGGATCAGGTTATGTGGGTCGGAAGCTCACTGCTTCCCTCTCAGCCTGCAATACAGGCTCCCCAATATGTTTACAATTGTTATTTTACCACCGCCGTTAATCAGACCTATTGTTTGTAGAAAGAAGTGAAAACCCTAACCCCGTCATGGAAAAGGTACAGTCAGTCTTGTTGCCAAAGACCCAAAATCACTTGATATACAACGTTTGATTCCACATGTCGTAATTTTTCTTACCCATTACATAATATAATTGATGTGTCAATCAAGTAGAAAGGAGCCTATGAAAACTATCAAATCTTTTTCCCTTGTCTTTCTTTGTCTCACCTTATTGCTCTCCCTGGGGCCTGCCCCAACGCAATCACAAGCTCAAGCAGTCAACACCTATCCCCCGACAATTGATGGTGTGGTGGATGAATCTTACGGCCCTGTGATCGCGACTGACCCCGCTGGAGACTCTCTGGGTGGAAACCCCGTGGACCTGGTCAACCTCTGGATGACGCAGGACACGGTTAACTACTATGTTGCTTTTGAAGTCAACACTGACTTCGCTGCCAATAATTGGGGCAAATATGCACTTTATATTGACGCGACCAACGACACAAACGGCGCCACCAGCGACGCTTGGGGCCGCAGTGTCGTCGTCGACGACCCCCATAAGCCCGAGTTTGCCGCTTACACTTGGGTAGATAACCTTCCTTACGGGACTGAGGATACCCAGCTCTATTCCTGGGATGGCTCCAGTTGGAGCAACAGCGGCACTGTGGGTGCAGCCGCCACTGGCGCTGGCACAACCTCGATTGTCGAGTGGTCTATCCCCAAGAGCAGCTTAGGCAACCCCAGCCAGCTGTGGGTAGAGGTATGGAGCACGGGCGGTGGCGGCACGGATAATGCCCAAGACACCATCAACTTCCCTTCCAACGACTGGCAAGCCACAGATTGGGGCAGCCTGGCAACCTTAGCCGTCTCGACGCCCTTCATCACGGTGGATGGGAGCTTGGATGCAGCTTATGGCTACCCGATAGCTGCAGATCCGTCAGGCGATGGCAATGGCAACCCCAATATGGACCTATTAGGCTTCTGGATGACGGAAGATGCCAGCCAATATTATTTTGCCTATAGCATCAAGGCAGACATCAATGCCACGAACTGGGGAAAATACGCTATTTACGTGGATACCACCAATGATGCGAACGGCGCCCCGAATGATGCCTGGGGGCGAAATGTGCTTGTGGACGACCCCCACAAGCCCGAATTTGCCTTTTACACATATCTGGATGCGGCGCCCTACGGCCCAGAAGACACCCAGTTTTGGGGCTGGAATGGTTCTGCTTGGTCTCAATCGGGTGGCGTAAATGAGGCAGCCTTGACAGCCGGAATCCCTTCCTATATCGAATGGGCGGTAGAAAAGAACCGCCTGGATAATCCACAAACTCTCTGGCTGGAGGTTTGGGATACCGGCGGAGGCGGTGGAGATAACGCCCAGGATACGATTAACGACCCTGCTGACGATTGGAATGCCACCGATTGGCAGACCACAGCTATCTTAAAAGTTTCGGCCCAATTCCCGCAGCCAACGGAACCGCCGCACGCCTCGCATGACAATGACGTGTGGTGGGATCAATTAGGCCACAACAGCCGCGACACGCTCTACCGCACACCTGGCGGCCCGGTTACAACCGGCACAGCCGTCACACTGCGCTTGCGGGCGGCCAGCGGCGACCTCACCGCTGCTAAAGTTCGCCTCTATAATGACCGCACCAACGTTGAGACCTTGCTCCCTATGAGCATTGCTTATGATGATGGCACCTACGAGTGGTGGCAAGTTACCCTGCCCGCCAGCGCTGACCCCACCGTTTACTGGTACCGCTTCCTAGCCATCGACGGCACGGATACGGATTACTACGAAGATGACGATGCCCGCACTGGCGGCTGGGGGCAGCCATTTGAGGATACAAACGATTACTCTTATCAGTTAACCGTCTATGATCCTTCTTTCCAAACGCCGGATTGGATCAAGAACGCGGTCGTCTATCAGGTCTTCCCGGATCGCTTCCGTGATGGGGACACCAATAACGACAAACCTGCCGGCACTTTCTTCTATGGCGAAGAAGGCGGCACCGTTTACCGCTCCTTGCAGGAAAACTGGAACGAACCGATCTGTGACCCGCGCGAGGAAGGAGCTTGTGCCGGCACGTATAGTAAAAACTTCTATGGCGGCGACCTGGCCGGCCTGATCGATAAATTGGACTACCTGCAAGACCTGGGGATCAACACCATTTACCTTAACCCGATTTTCGAATCACCCTCCAACCACGGTTACGATACCACCGATTACCTGACCATCAACGCCATGTTTGGCACCCCGGAAGAATTCCAGCAGCTGGTGACTGAGCTCAATACCCGCGGCATGCACCTGATTTTGGATGGCGTTTTCAACCACACCTCATCCGACAGCATCTACTTTGATCGTTACGGCCGTTATGAGAGCCTGGGTGCCTGCGAGAGCGTGGATTCGATTTACCGCGACTGGTACTTCTTCACCGATGTGCCCGCTGGCAGCGGTCCTTGCGTGGGCAGTGATGGCACACCAAATAGCGCCACCTATCAATCTTGGTGGGGCTACGATACGCTGCCTGTGCTCAACTCTACTAACCCCGATGTGCGGGCTTTCATCTGGGAGAACAACTCTGCACCAGAAGACACCGTGGCAGGCCATTACATGCTCACGGCGGATGGCTGGCGCTTGGATGTTGGCGGGGATATTGACCCTGGCACGATTAATGACCCCAACAACGACTATTGGGAAGGCTTCCGCGAAACTGTCAAGACTGTCAATCCCGAGGGCTATATTGCCGGCGAGGAGTGGGGCAACGCCAGCTCCTGGCTGCTAGGCGGCGAGTGGGACGCAGTGATGAATTATCAGTTTAGCACCGCAGTGCTTTCCCTCTGGCGCGATACGCCTTTCACTGATAATGACCATGCCCCTGGCACCTCGGCTGGTGAACTCACGCCTCTCACCCCCACGCAATTCGACGAGCGCATCCAAAACTTGATGGAGCGCTATAACCCCGAGAGCTTGCAAGCCATGCTGAACCTGTTCGATAGCCACGACACCAACCGTGCCCTCTTCATGCTTGATCCCAATACCAACCAGAATGATCCTGCACTCTATCAGAACCCAATGTACGATTGGAGCTTTGCAATCGAGCGTCTCAAGGGCGCAGTGGCGGTGCAAATGACCATGCCTGGCGCGCCCACTATTTACTATGGGGATGAAGTTGGCCTGGTCGGTCCGGTGGCTTATGCTAATGGCAAATGGGAGGATGACCCCTACAACCGGCAGCCGTACCCTTGGCTGGATGAAAGCGGGACGCCTTACTACACGCATCTCCAATCAGAGGATGGACAAGCGGTGCTGCGGGATTATTACACCACCTTGGCGGCTGCGCGCAATGCACACCCGGCGCTGCGGACTGGTGACTACCGAACACTGCTAGCCGATGACGACCTATCACTCTATGCTTATGGGCGCCGCCTGCCTGGCGAAGATGCCGGTATTGTCGTGATCAACCGCAGTACAAATGACCAAGAGATCGGCTTAGATGTTGCGGGCTACCTGCCGATTGGCGCCAATTTCAGCGACGTCTTTACCGAGGAAGTTTATACCGTTTCGGCAGAAGGTGAGCTTATGGATGTGTTCATAGCCGCCAATTCTAGCACCGTGCTTGTGTTAGCCGATGAGACCCTAGCTGCTCCGCCAGCTGCAATTACTGATTTGAGCGTGAGTGCTACCACAGCCACAACTGTTGACCTTGCTTGGAGCGGAGAGGCGGATACCTATATTGTTTACCGTAGTTACCTTACGGGCGGTGGCTATGAACTGGTTGGTCAAACCTCTATAACCACTTTTACAGATACCAGCCTTACCCCTGGACAACGTGTTTATTACATTGTGATTGCCAAAGATAATACTACAGGCTTGATAAGCGGACTTTCGAACGAGGTGAGTGCTCTTCCTGCCTATCTGATCGACTGGGCTAACCTGCAATGGCCAGCTTCAATTAATCACACAATTGGCATCATGCCAACCGAAAATATCTATGGACAGGTATATATCGAATCCGTGACCAGCGAGCCGGGTGCAACCCCAGGATTGTGGGCTCAGGTGGGCTTTGGCCCCGATGGCTCTGAACCGGCTGGAAATGCAGCGTGGATTTGGGTAGATGCCGTTTTCAATGCCCAGTCCGGAAATAACGATGAGTTCAAAGGGAATCTGCTGCCTGAAACAACGGGTACTTTTGATTACGCTTATCGCTATTCAACAAATGGTGGTGAAACCTGGCTTTATGCTGATCTGGATGGAACTAGCAATGGCTATTCACCAGATCAGGCTGGCAGCTTGACTGTCATCTCTTCTGGGGATGAGATTGCGCCTTCTGCTCCCATCCTCAGCCTGACAGACTGGAGTGCTTCGTCGATTGACTTGGAGTGGACAGCGGCAGAAGATAATGTCGAGATCTATGCATATGACCTTTACCGCTCAACCGATGGGGAAAACTTCACCAAGATCCACCGAGAATTGGCACCAGGTCTCACCTATCGTGATGAAACTGTGGAGCGCGGACTACTCTACTATTATTACGTAGTTGCCATCGATACCAGCTTCAACCCCAGCTTGCCCTCTAACACAGTCAGCCATGTGGCAGAGCCTAAGATGGTATCGGTTACCTTTGATATTACGGTTCCCAGCTTTACACCTGGTACTGTCTATTTGACGAGGGTGATCAACGCCGATGGCAGCATCGGTGATTGGAATCCAGCAGGCACAGCCCTCACCCAAGTGAGCGATACAAACTGGAGCGGAACATTCGATATTCTCGATGGAACGCTTATCGAATTCAAATTTGCCCGCGGCAATTGGGAGACGGTAATGAAAGGCGCCGATGGCAACGAAGAGCTAAGTAATCTTTCGCTGCTCGTAGATTATGGCGAGGATGGCACCCAAATCTTCACATATACCGTACTCAACTGGCGCGATCCGATTGTCACAGCGTTCCAGCCGGCGGATGGTGCGTTCGATGTGCCGACTGACACTTCGATTTTGATCACTTGGAGCCAGGCTATGCCAGATGATGCTTGCCCGCTCCTTCAAGATGAGAATGGTGAAACCATCAGTGGCATTTGTGAATACGAACCAGAAACCTTCACCCACACCTTCACGCCAGAATTACCTCTGGCTGGAATGCATGAATACACCGCTGTAGTTAGTGGTAAGGTAGATGTCGGCGGCGATGCGCAGCAAGTACCCCAGGTGTGGTCATTTACCACACAAGCCTACACGCTCTATCTGCCGGTCATATCACGTTAGAATCGAGATCTTACGACCATCAAGGCGGCTTTTGTTATGCCGCCTTGATTTTTTATCCCCTTATCCAAAATTACGAAACACAATTAGCCTTCTGTTGGAAAAGACACGTAATCTTGAAAATCACCGCCATCGGTGCTATTATTTTCAAGATTAGACCGCCTACGCCAGCACTAGAAAGATACATAAATTAGGTCTTGGGTAATGGAAAACAACGACGCCAAACCAACCTGTTCTGTAGTAATCCCAGTCTATAACAGCCAACAAAGTTTGCCAACGTTGGTGCAAAGGCTGCATACCACTTTGCCCGCCTTATGTTCCGATTATGAAATCTTACTCGTCAATGATGACAGCCGCGATGAAAGCTGGCGCGTGATTACAGAGCTGTGTGCTTCCAGCCCGCGCGTCATCGGCATCAACCTGATGCGTAACTTTGGGCAGCACAACGCCTTACTGTGCGGCATCCGGCAGGGACGTTACGAACTAATCCTCACCATGGATGACGATCTGCAGCACCCTCCCGAGGAGGCGCACAAGCTTTTTGCAAAACTCGCGGAAGGGTATGATGTGGTCTACGGCGCGCCTGCAGCCGAAAAACATGGCTTTTGGCGAGATTTATCCTCCCGTCTGATTAAGCGCGTGCTGCATAAGCTCATGGGCATCAACAGTGCCGCGACGGTATCCGCGTTCCGGCTTTTCCGCGCTGAGTTGGCACAGGCATTTTCCGATTATCAAGGCTCTTTTGTTTCCATCGACGTGTTGCTCAGCTGGGGGACGACGCGTTTTGCTTCCGTGACCGTAAACCACCAGGAACGAGAATATGGAAAGTCCAATTACAGCTTTAGGAAGTTGATGAACCATGCCCTGACGCTCGTTACCGGTTTCAGCAATGCTCCTTTGCGGATTGCCAGTATCACCGGTTTTATCTTCACCATTTTCGGGATTGGCGTCCTGCTTTATGTGCTCATCAGTTACATCGTTCGCGGCGGCAGCTTGCCCGGGTTTCCATTCCTGGCTTCTATCATATCCATTTTTTCGGGAGTGCAGCTTTTTGCTTTGGGTATCTTTGGTGAATACTTGGGTAGGATGTTCAGCCGCACCTTGAACAAACCCGTTTACACCATCCGAGAAGTGATTAGGAGCGCACCGCTCCCCGAGGCACAGGAGATCCCCACGCGTGAACGATGAGAGAACTCCTGACCAAGCCGCGGAACTCTCCCCGCTGGATGAAGCCCGATTTGGAGTCAGGTCAGCGCGCGCTCGCGTAGTAACCGCCGAGAACTTGCCTGCTGTCTTGGCGTTTTGCGCCGCTAATCAGGTGGAATTCCTGGTTGCTCGCTGCCCCACCACAGATATCGCCGCTGTGCATGCCATGGAAGCGGCTGGCTTCCACCTGATGGACACCTTGCTCTATTTGCGCTTCGACCTGAAAACTCATCCCATCCCGAAAAACCAAAGCGAAGTGCTCATCCGCCCGGTGCATCCTAACGAGGTGAGCCAGGTTGGCGCGCTTGCCCGTGCGGCGTTCACAAACTACTATGGGCATTATCATGCCGACCCAAAGCTGGACCCGCGGAAGAGCACAGAGGTGTACATTGACTGGGCAGAGCGTTGCTGCACTGATCCAGCTGCTGCCAACCTGGTTTTAGTAGCCGAAGCAGAAGGCAAGCTGGTGGGCTTCCGTGCGCTGCGGGTCAATTCGCCCGTTCAAGGGGAGTTTATTCTGGCAGGGGTGAACCCTGAGTTCCAACGGCGGGGTATTTACCATGCCTTTATCATCGAGGGTTTAAAGTGGTGCCGCGAGCAAGGCTTGGAAGAAGTCCTTAATTCCACACATGTGGCAAACGTGGCGGTTCAACGAGCATGTCTTCACGCAGGCTTCGAGCCGGCATATTCCTGGTACACTTTCCACAAGTGGTTCCCCTAAGCTGCTGCGGCATTCTCCCACAGAGCGATAATGGCGCGGTAAACTAACCTGAAAATCAACTTCTTATCAGAGCGAGCCATGAGTAAAATCCCCTTCAACAAACCCCCTTTTCTCGGAAATGAATTTGATTACATGCGCGAAGCCATCGCCAGCGGGCATATTTCCGGAGACGGTGCGTTTACCAAGCGTTGCAATACAATGCTCGAACAACTCATTGGCGCCTGCAAGGTGCTCCTGACCACATCCTGCACGCATGCATTGGAAATGGCTGCCCTCCTGCTGGATATACAACCCGGCGACGAGGTCATTTTTCCATCATTCACCTTTGTTTCCACCGTGAACGCCTTTGTGCTGCGCGGTGCGGTACCGGTTTTTGCCGATATCCATCCAGATACGCTCAACCTGGATGAAAGCCAGCTAGAGCGCTTGGTCAGTGCAAAGACCCGCGCCGTAGTGCCCGTGCACTATGCCGGAGTGGGCTGTGAGATGGATACCATCCTTGCATTTGCAAATGAACACAACTTAGCCGTGGTGGAAGACAACGCACACGGGCTGACCGGAGCCTACAAGGGCAAACCTTTAGGCAGCTTTGGCTGCCTTGCCACCCAAAGCTTTCATGAGACCAAGAATTTTTCCTGCGGGGAAGGCGGTGCGCTGGTCATCAATGACCCGCAATACATTGAGCGCGCCGAAATCATTCGCGAGAAAGGCACCAACCGCAGCCGCTTTTTCCGCGGGATGGTAGATAAATACACGTGGGTGGATATCGGCTCCAGCTACCTACCTTCGGATATGCTCGCGGCATACCTGTGCGCCCAGTTAGAGCAGTGGCAGACCATTCAGACGCGCCGCCAGCAAATCTGGGAGAAGTACGACGCTGCTCTGCGAGACTGGGCTGCCCGCAACGATGTCCGTCAGCCTTTTATTCCATCCGACCGCACGCAAAGCTACCATATGTACTACCTGCTCCTTCCGGGGCTTATCCAGCGCCAGGCATTCATCGCCCGCCTGAAATACCAGGAGATCTTATCCGTGTTCCATTACCTGCCCCTGCACCTTTCGGATATGGGCATGCGCTTTGGCGGAAAGCTGGGTGATTGCCCGGTAACTGAGCGCATCAGCGATCAACTGGTGCGCCTGCCATTCTTCTATAACCTCACCGATGAAGAGCAGGACCGGGTCATTGAGGCAATTATCAGCCAACCGGTCTGAAGCTAAAGCGTAGGTTACTCTCCAATTCTGCATCCATAGAAACACACACTCAGGGGGCAATCCCGCGTGTGTAGAGCAGTGCCAGCCCGCCAAAATAAAGCAGGATCAGCAAGGCTGAATCGATTTCCAGGAAGAGTATCTTGCGCTCCAGCCGAGCCAAATCACTGATCAGTGCGACGACTGTCATCAGTAAACCTAACATGCCAATTAATAGAAATGAACGATCGATGACACTAAAAAATCGTCCCTGGATATAAAAGAAATCCGCGATGCCAATTGCAAACATGTTGAACATATTGCTGCCATACAAATTACTAATCGCCATATCATCAGCGCCGATGCGCCCCGCCTCAATCGTCGCTACAGTTTCTGGCAATGAGGTTACAACCGCTACGAGTGTGGACCCAATAAAAGTTGTGCCTAACCCCGTGATGTCTGCAATGCGCGTGCTTACATTCACCATCCAAGGGGTAGCGAAAATCAAAACCCCCGCAGCACCAGCAAACCATAGGATGGCAGTTGTGAGCGATGGCAAACCCTCGGGAATCACCGTATCCACATGCCCCAAACTTTGCATACGGCTTTGGCGGCGCAGCAGCGCGATGGCAAAGAAATAAGCAATGATCATGGTCAAGCCATCGAAACCAACCTCGAAATTTCCGACATTTATATGCAGGGGCAGTTCTGCCACAATAAAAAACACCGCCAACACGCTCATCAATACGGCTAAGCTGCCAGTAAGCGCGTGCTTATATGCCTCTTTGCTGCTCATACGCCGGCTGGTATGGACCATATCCAACACTGCAATGAGAAACATGTTAAACATATTGCTGCCAAACAAATTTCCGGCTGCCAGGTTCGGCACACCACTTTGAATTGCACTGATTGTCGTAATCAATTCAGGTAATGAAGTTGCTGCTGCGAGCAATAATGTGCCGACAAACATGCCACCTAATCCAGTTCGCAGCCCAATCACATCTCCATATTTTGCCAGCTGCATCGCCGCAAATGTGATAACCGCTGCGCTGAGGATAAACTCGATCCACACCATCTCAGTTAGCTCGTTTCTCCAGCCCTTTGACCATCTCTACAGGCCAGGCTGTAAAAATACCAGTATTGCCGTCCTCCAGGCTCCCTACTACACTTTCCGCTGCTTGTAGGCTGGCATCCACCAGCTCTTTTTTCGCCACGAGAGCAAATAAGGTGAGGTGGTTCTCCTCCTGATTGAAAATTGCAGTAGTATAACGCATGGGCAGGAAGCGCCGCTGTATGCGGTGCATCCCGGTGCTCTCTATGATAGTTACACCGGTGATTCCAGCCTTTTCCCATGCATTGAGCACCTCAACCAATTTTTCTGGATCATCTAAGACAAACATGACCATGTACATAACGACCTCCTCGTCTTTACCTGCAATTCGTTTACTGAGCAAAAGAAGTGATTTACCGCTTGCTCAATTTTGTTCCCCTTTTGGTTAATTTTACCAGAACGAATTTTGACAGACCCGCCGCTGTGGTAAGATTATCCGAAATGTTTTAGAAATAGGGAGAAAATATATGTCTGAAACTGAACAAACACCTTCCTTACAAGCCCCCTGCACTTTTATCCTGGTTCGCCACGGGGAAACAGCGTCGAATGTGCATAACACTTTTCGCGGACGTATGGATGTGCCGCTTAATGAAACTGGTTTGGCGCAAGCCCAGGCTGTTGCTGCGCGCATAACCCAAGGATGGCATCCAGCCGCACTGTATGCCAGCCCAATCAAACGCGCCATGCAGACTGCGCAGATCATCGGCGAGAGCTGCCAGCTCACTCCTATCCCTTACCAAGACATTATCGATATCGACTTCGGGCAATGGACTGGGCTCTCATTCGATGAGGTAAAGCAGCGCTGGCCTGAGGAATTAGATAACTGGATCGCCCACCCAGGCGAGACACACATACCAGGCGGAGAAAGCTTGGCAGAGATGCACGTGCGTGCCCGGCAGGCTTTGCGGGAGCTCTCGGTTCGTCATTCCGGACAAACGGTGATCCTGGTTGGGCATACTGTCATTAATCGCGTTCTCATCATGGAAACCGTAGACATCGCCGATGACTATTTCTGGTACATTGGGCAGGATACCTGTGCACTCAACCTAATCCGCGCTGAGGTTAATGGGCGTTACTCGTTGCTCAGCCTCAATGATACTTGCCATCTTTCGAGTAACAGCCATAAAGCGGAATAAGCACAGATTGATGAGTGCGAACATTAAAAAAAACCGCTGAATTATCAGCGGTTTTATGATTAAATGAAAAGTCTCTTGGCAATGACCTACTCTCCCAGGGGGCTGCCCCCCAAGTACCATCAGCGCTGGCGACCTTAACTTCCGGGTTCGGGATGTTACCGGGTGTACCTTCGCCGCTCCAATCACCAAGAGACGATTTTCTAAAAGAAGTTGAATAACATTTGTAAGCAAAGCCTTAAAAAAGCATCGAGTTCTCCACATCACGTTGGAAGCTCTCGATCATTAGTACAGTTTAGCTCAACGCATTACTGCGCTTACACATACTGCCTATCAAGCAGGTAGTCTACCTGCGATCTTACTCCCTTTACGGGATTATAGAGATCTAATCTTGAGGCAAGTTTCCCGCTTAGATGCTTTCAGCGGTTATCTCTGCCAGACGTAGCTACCCAGCAATGCCGTTGGCACGACAGCTGGCACACCAGAGGTCTGTCCACTCCGGTCCTC